>CACYRK010000017.1 GCA_902776835.1 uncultured Bacteroidales bacterium | reverse complement strand
TGACCTAATCACACAGTGCGCACCAGTTCTTCAAACTGGCACGCACAATGTGTTTCGCACATTAGCAAGTCTACCGACTTGCCTCCTTGAATGGTTTTAGCGGACACCAATAATTTATTATTGTGCATTTGTTTGTGTGTATCAGTTTGTATAAGTTGTTCACACCGTGAGGAATATTTATTAAACGCTCACAATTCATTGAATGTCAAGCAAAAACATCAAGTTCATAAATAATGGGCTTGCTTTGTAGCCCTTTTGGGCTGGCCAGGGTTTAGGGACGCGCCATGGAGGCAATGTTTCCAGACAATTGTAGGGACGCGCCATGAAGGCAATGTTTCCAGACATCTAAATCGTGTGTTCTTAGCCCCGTTAGGGGTGACAGAACCAATTGCGTCTACATCTGCCACCCCTGGTTTTTATCGGACACCAATATATATTTATGCCAAAAGTGTGGTCAAAGGGACAGTCCCTTTGACCACACTTCTGGTGTAAACTTATGGCTATTATCGGGTTACCCGATACATTGTTGAGTATAAATATTCACAAATATCACCATAAGTGGAAATAAATGATGAAAATCAACGTTTCATGTACTTCTGGCCACCCTTGATATACATTCCGGCAGGCAAGGTGTTCACATCCACATTACCCAGGTTGATGCCCGTGATGGTGTAAACATCGCTGTCGGCATTGGTGCTGTGGGTGATGTCCTCAATTCCCGTCTCGCTCAGTTCTTTGACGTCGGTGGGGAAGATGGCCCAACGCATCATGTTCCAGGTAAATACGCCTGTAACGTTCACGGTCTTGTCGACAAAGTCATTCAGGTCATAACCGCCCACGTTCATCTGATCCACCAATTGAATCTGTTCGCCATTGGAGGCCGTGATGAAGAAGAAGCGTCCGGGCTTTGTGATGGTCACTTCCTCCACTTTCACCAGTTTGCTCATGTTGCTGTTGTCGGCAAGGACATCGACACTCATTACCGTCGGCGAGAGTTGGTTGTCGCTGGTGATGGTTACCTCGTTGAGCGACGTATTGGCATCATTGTCGGCGGTGGGGATGATGTGGTCGGCGTCAAAGTCGTCTTGAGCGCGCTTCAGGCTGATGACACCATTGAGCACATCGTTGCGGTTCACATTGATGTTGGCAATGACTTGCACAGCGCCTGTGGCGTCCTCCAGGAAGGTGCCGCCCCAATAGGTGCCGTTGACCTGTGCGTCGTTAAGCGTCAATCGTGCAGCGGTACCCACCTCCAGTGCCAAAAATTCGGCGATGTTGGCACACTCGGCATAGGTGTCGCCACCGGGGGTGTAGGTGTCGTCATTGGCGTCTTCGGTGGTTACCGTCATGCTGAGCAGCAGAGACTGGGTGTTGTACTCGTTGGCGGCATTCTCGTTGTCGAAGGTTACGGCCGTAGAATTGCCCGTCCACACGTAGTTCTCGGTGTCAAGGGCACCGTTGCCCTCTTGTGACTCAAGGAAGAATTTGTAGTTTTGAACTACAAAGGTCACGCCAGTTATTGCACGGCCTTCATCGGCGGTAATGGTAAGTTTACCGCCCACCTGAAGATACTGTACACCAGCATTGGTGCGCCACATGCGGTTAACCTTTGCACCGTCAACCGAAGTCAGCACCACGTCGCCTTGACGGATTTCCAAACCGCTGATGACGCCCTTGGTGGGGTTTTCCCAATCGGCGGGTGTGGCGACCTCAAGGTCGAGGTTGTTGGTGGCGAAGTCATAGACGTTCTCTTTCGTTTCGGCTTGTGCGCCCATACTCATCATGGCGCAAGCCAACAGTGCTAAAGTACTCAGTTTTGTAGAAATTTTCATAAAATATTGATTTTAAGTTTATAATTAATGAATCATATCGTTTTCGCTAAAATTGGCATCCGATTGACAATGCCGCCTGCTGGCAGTAACCGTCCTGCAGGTAATGAATGTCGAAGGCTTGGCTATATATGTACAGGGCTTCGACGTAGAGCCTCATGCTGTGACGTGCGATGGGCTGTGACCATCGCGCCCGTGCCCCGCAATGCAGCCGGCTGGCCGTGAGATGCTCAAAGTCGCGCATTCTGTAGGTCAGATAATCGCTCGGTGCCGACGCATCGGCATCAGGTGTCTGATATGCCCCATCACGAGCAGCGGTTCCGTCGCCACCACCCCACCCGGCCATCAGCATCAGCGACCAGATGTGGTCGCCCGAGGTGAGCCAGTTGCGCTCTCCACGCAAGCCCACCTCAGTAAGGTGGCTCTTCTGCTGGCGATAGAAGGGGTAAACGCTGGCGGTAATCGAGCGCCAGTTGTGCTGCACGGTAGCCTGTAACGTCCACGTGGCCAACTCTCGCTTGATGCCCCATTGCGCTTCTCCACTGAAGCCTATTGCGCTCATGCCATTATCGCTCATGAGGCGGTCGTCGTAGTAGTTGACATCGGTGACGCCCTGCGCAGTGATGATGCGATAGGTGCGCTCATAATCCTTGAGATTGTGGTGACTATAGTAGGCACCAAAGCGTTGCACGCTGCTGCCGTCATCGTGGCGGCCCCACGCCTTGAGGTTCCACTCGTCGCCATGATGGCGGTTAAAGTCAATCAGCGAGGGAGACTCCAGGCCATAGTGTCCATGGCGGTGTCGCCATTGCCCTTCAAGCCCCCATTCCCACGTGCCCCGACGGTAATCGGCCAGAATGGCTACGCCATGCTTGATGTCGAGCAAGGGATGCTCGTTAGAGGTTCCCACGTAGCCATTTCCATCGGTCGATTCCTCACGTCCGAAGTATGCGCCGTGGTCAATCAGGTAGTGATAAATCTGATCGGTGCGGCCGACGGTGCTGAACTTCAGGGCTTCGGTGCTGCGCTCAGCCAAGTAGTTGGCGCCCAAGGTTACAGCGCCCGTCTGCCAAATCGCTCCCACGCTGCCCTCGCAACGCATCAGGGTGTTGGTGTGGCGGGGATCTTTCCTCTTGGCGCCACTTGCCGTGGTGTAGCCGAAGCGTCCTCCCAAACTCACACCGCCGCCGATGTCGACACCCACGTCGCCCATCAGCCGGTAGGTTTCCACGCTCATGTTGCCAAGGGTGGTGTCGTTGGTCTCGGTGATGTCAAACGGCATCCTTTCAGGGGCTACCCATACCGACCCTCCACTTTTCGAGCCCCAACTGTAGTTATAGTGCATTAATCCGCTCACGACCACGCGCTGGCTCATGCGGTAGATGGAGCGAACTTGAGCCTCGGTAGTCCAGGCATGCGGCGAGACGTCGGGTCCCAGCAGATGCCCCTGCCCGGTGCCTACGGTCAATCGTGCGTCACCCAGCAGGTGCTGCGTGCTATCGCTCGGGGTGTAGGTAGTGAGTGCTGCGGCATTGCTGGTGTGCAGCAGTGGGTAGCGGGCCAAGGCCTGATCGTAATCAAGCCACGACTGAGCCGACGCCGGCAATGCTGCCCACAGCAGAACTGCCGATAAAAGGCGATATGTGATAGAGATATTCTTTCTCATGACTTGTCATCATTATTGTTGCTTGAGCGAGCAGTGTTCACGCTCATAGAAGTCAAGCGTTGAGTTATTGGTGTCGATATAGACGGTATGCCCGAGCCGCTTACTTTCCTGCTCGTCGATGCGTCGCTCAACCGAATGTCCATGGCGTGCGGTCATAAATACCGCTCCCACGTCGACGCTTGCCGTCAGGCGCTTGCTGGCTTCGTCCCACGATGTAGAAAACACCTCTACGGCGTCGAGTATGTTCTCAACAGGCACCTTGCGGCAGGCAAAGGTGGGCAAAGCGCGCCCTTCGTCATACCAGACATTAGAGGCATCGTTGCCAAACTCCAACGGTGTCATCCCCTCGGGAGGCGTGAAGATGAAGAATGCCGGAGAGGTGTTGCTTAACGGCCAGGCCGACTCCATCTGGTCGCCATAGCGCACGGCCTTCAGGTAATGGCTTGTGGGGATAAGTTCGCTGGGCGATGGATAGGCACTGGTGCTGGTGTAATGCTCGATGTCATAGGTGCAGTAATAATCGGGATTTGCCAGGTTGACACTGTTGGCATAGGTAAGGGTGTGGTCGATGGCACCATTCAGCGCTATCACCCGTTGCTGCCAAGGCTCAAACACGACGTTCTCGCCCTGAAAATACCAGATGCTGCTGGCGGCGGGGATAAAGCCCTCGTTCTCATAGTTGAGATGTCCCTGGTCGTCATAGTTCTTGTTGTCGCCGTAACTATTGTAGGGCGTGGCAATAGCCAGGCACAGAGCGGGCAAGACAACGCGCTCAGGGCTGTTGTTGGCGATGATGACATACTTGTCGCGGTAGAACCAGCCCGAGCCGTCGTCACGCTGGCAACCGCCAACGTATAACTCACGGATGATGATGGCACTGCTCGTGGCAGTGGCAAGCGGCAGGCTGACCGTGGCCGGGCTGTCCTGCCTTACCACGACGTTGCTCGTCGAACCGTTATATACGGTGCGCCAGCCATTGTCGGGCGTCGACACGTGCGACACGGTGATGTCATAGATGCCCACAGGCACATGGAAGGTGGCGACACCACTGGCATCGGTAGGCTGGGAAAACACCATGCCCTTATCGTCAACGGCACGCACGAGGATGCCTTGCTTGGCCGGCAAGTCGCCCGTCAGTTGCACGAGCAACTCCTGAGTCAGGTATTGGTCAGGGTCGCTGATGCTGTCGTCACACGATGTCAGAGCCACGCCTAACAGCGAGAGCATGAGCAGCATAAATATATCGAATGATCGTTTCATCATGTATTACAGTTTTAATCGTATCGAAATGCCATAATAGAACGGCGGGATATAACCTCCGTTATAAATGGTGGTGCGCAATCCAGTCTGGCGGCTCTTGACCCTCGCCATCGAGTTCCAGAAGTTGTTGGCCAGGAACGAGATGTTGACGTGGTCGCCAATTTCCTTAGTGATGTTGATGTTACCTGAGAAATATGCCGAGATGCGGTCAGGATTCAGGTTGTAATTGTAATTGGTCTTGATGACCATCTGTGCGAGTTCGTTGAACAGGGCTGGGTCGTTATCGCGTGCCCAGATGAAGCGCTCGGAAAATGGAATCTTGACATCGGGATGGTCCCATGTCGTGTAATACTCGGGCCACAGGGCCACATAGCAATCCCGCTCCTTGCCGGTATAGGGCTGCCCGAAGTAGTCGGCAGGGTCATCAAGGACATATCCCCTTGTCGCCCCGTTAAGCCCCTGACTGAGAGATTGGCGGGCATCGTAGAGGGTTGACTCCAGGCGGACGCTCACCACAAGCCGGATGGCCGGAATGTGGGTGACGATGGTCAGATTACCGTTCACGACGTCGGACTTGCTACCGTTGGGGACGGTAGGAACGGCTACTCCGCTGCCCAAGGCGGTTCCCTGATAGTAACCGACGTACTGGTACGGTGTGACGCCGTCACTCATCCATTGCGCCCCAGTGGGCTGCGAGGCGATGAGCGTGTGCTCCACGCCATGGTAATGGTAATACGAGCCGTCGAGGCGGAAACTCGTACGCAGCGACTCTATCTGATTGAAATCAATCACCCAGTCAATGCCAGAGCGTGAGATGGACGAGCCGTTGACATAGGTGTTATTGGTGTTGAAGGTGTTGCGGCTCACATGATCCAATACCTGGACGGGCACCTGCCCCGTGCGGTCAATCACGCTGACGACTCCCGTCTCACGGTCGATTTGGTAGATGCGGTCGGCCGACGCGATGGGAAAATCATGCTCAAGGGCTGACTGCGACGTGAAATTGTAGGTGAACGGTGTATACACGTTGGTGCTCAAGTAGGGACGATGGGTCTTGGCCAAGAATGCGCCCAGCGTGATGGTTGCCACGCGGGTCTTGGCTTCCACGCCCAACTCCAGTTGCTGGGCATATTGCCACTTGAGCGAGTGATTGGCAACTGATTTGAACGGGGTGACGCTATAGGCGTAGTACACCTTGTTGTCGGCGGTGCTGGGGGGCACAAAGGCGAGCCTGTCGGCATACGACGGCTGTGGGTATAGCACCTCGAACGACGGCAGTTTTACGCTCTTGCCCCAACCACAATATGCGCTCAAGCCTTCCACCCACCACTGGGCGCGCTGTCGCCACAGGGTGTACTTGAGGTTGACGCGAGGCGACCACGACGAGACGGTGCCATAGTCCGACCGGTTAATATGCGTGATATCGGCACGCAGGCCGGCCATGACCTGCAGTTCGCCACCGTGTTCGCTGGTGGTGAGATTCAAGCGGTCTTCGGCATAGAGGGCCACATTGTGCATCCAGGGCAACTGGTCGTAGCGGTATTCCCGCCACGTGGGCGCATAACGCAGGTCATCGTAGTATAGGCCGCGCCCGTTGTTGCCGGTAGCCGACCATTCGGCACCGGCCATGATTCGGTTGGCCACGCGGTCAGTTCGTTGGTTCCAACGCGCTTTGGCCTTGATGAGAGAACCGACGGGCTTGTTGTCGCGCACGCTCTTGATGTACCAGTATCCGGTTGGCCCCATAATGATGGGCGACGTGGCGTCCTGGTCATAGTCGGTGGCCAGATAATAACCAGCCTCGGTGGCATGAATCTGGGCCTGTGAACTGCTGCTGTTGGCGTTGACGCGGGACTCACGGCGCTTGTCGGCAATCGAGATATCGGCCTGCAACGACAAGTCGGCAAGACCTCTACGGTCAAGGTTCCAGTCGGCTTGCAGTGAAGCCCTGAAGGCGCGGTCTCTCACACGGGTGTAGGTATCGGTAAACTGGTCAGGGTCAGCCTCGTTGTTATAGCCACCCACATTGCCCTCGGCCTTCACGTTGATCATCAGCGGACGCGATGCCACGGTGGGCGTGGTGTTGTAGTTGAGCGACAGGTTGTTGCGCTGGTAGGCCGTGTGGGGCGATGCCAGGTTGCTGTAACTGCGGGTGTGCTCCAACGAGGCGTTCAAGATGCCGGTGACCAAGTCAAAGCCCTTGCTCACGCCCACCTGCTTGGTATAAGGATTTGTGGCAAGCGAAATTTCCCACGGCGTGCGGCCGCGCTTGGTATGCACTTTGACAATGCCGTTGCTCAGGTCGCCATACTCGACCGAGGGGATTCCGGGAACGACCTCAATGCTTGCCACGTTGGTCGAACTGATGGTTCGCGTGCTGGCACTGGTGGTCTCGCCAAGTTCGGCGTTATTCTGCAGTCGCAGGCCATCCACCTCGACGGCGGTGCCGAAGGCGGCATTGCCCTTCTCGCTGCCCTCGGCCCTGAGGGCGATGCGCTGGTCGTTGATTAGTGAACTGTTCACGGTCTTGCCGCCTGGCAACAGAGTGAGGATGTCGCTCACGTTGATAATCTGCTGGTTGTCAAGTGCCTGGCGATCGACAAGATAACTGGTAGTGGCGTTTTCGCTCTTGCGCTGAGCGGTGACAATCACTTGCTGGAGTTGCAGGTTGGTGGGATGCATGACCAAGCGCAGCGTGTCGCCGCTATCGGCCATCCCCACCGTGACCTCGACAGGTTCATAGCCGACGCTGGTCACACGCAGCAACGCAGTGCCTCCTGCCTGGGTACGCAGTGTGAACATTCCCTGATGGTCGGTCATGCACCACTGTTCGCCGGGTTGTAAGGTTACTGTGGCAAACTCCACGGGATTGCCGCTGCCCTGCTCGGTCACCACTCCGGTCAGCGACACCACCTGGCCTTGCAGTGAGAGCGCAAAGCAGCACAGCAGAGCCCATATTGACTTCAGCCTCATCATTCGCTCAACGGCTTGACCCAGGGATGGTTCATCAATCTGGGACTTGCAAAAATGTCGATATAACCCAACAGGTCGTGCTCAGCGTAAACAAAGGGGATGTCGAGGCCCACAACCCAGCAAATCTCGTAAATCGAGGGGAATGCATACTCGTGTGAACTGTCGCACGCGTCGGTCAAGGTCCATTGGCATTCCAGTTGGTGCCCTTCGAGTGCCCAGGTGTCCAAGTTATGGGTCAGGAAATACATGTGTCGGCCGCCGGTGTCTCCACCATTATGCTGCGGCGACACACCGTTGTACCACGTGCTGTTGGCGTCCCAATAGGCATAGGTCGACGCGTCGCCCGTATATTGTGTCGTGCTCACGGGGTGCTCGTCGTCGAGGATCATGGCGACAGACCCCTGCTGCGACGTCTCATCATATGCGTATAACATCTTGAAATCAGCGTCGTATTTCAGACCCTTGCGGTGGGCCATCGAGTCGATGTGGCAATAGATTTCGCGACCATATCCCGGCGTGCCCGGCGCGGGCAACACGGCATGATAAGGTATTGACACCGCGGTGCTTACCATAATCGACGTGCCGGGAAGAGGCTCGCCATTGGGGCTGGCCACCAGATACCAGTCTCCGGCAAAGTGCTCGTAGGGAGTCATCTCACGGTAATTGATTTCCACGATATCGGCCACGGGGATGGTCATAGCGGCCTTTCCGTCGCGGATGACGTTCAGGTAATAAACGGTTTGGCCATTCTGCACCGAATGCGTATATCTGAATTCTCTAACCACGGTATCAGGGAAAATTTCCTGAGTCCCATTGGATAATGTGATGGCTGTGCGATGCACACCAGTGCCAACAGCCTGAGCCCCAAGCGATAAAACAAAAAGCAGGGCTGCGAAAATGTAGCGCAAGAAAATATGCATGTCTTTTGAAAGTTTAAACATGCAAAATTACTCCCACATGCAGGCACGCACAATGCCCATTATTAGGGATTTTCAGCCAAATCGGTCATTAGAAATAATGACGTTAGGATGTTGTATAGGGATTGCGGGGTTTTGGCTATATGGTGGGCTATTGGGATGAGGCTTGGGGCTGGAGGATTTGAGAGGCCGGCAGCGATGGCGATGTGGGCGTGTTGCATGGCTTGGAGGTCGTTGTGACCGTCGCCAACGAAGACCACCGTTTCGCCCTGGTCTTTGAAATGATCTACGATTACTTCTTTCTTGATGATGCTGGCAATTTCCACCAATTTGTCGTCGCACGTAATGGCTTGTGAGCAAAACCCTTGGCACCCTAACCGCTGTATTAGCGACGAGCACCAGCAGTCGAGATTGCTGGTCACAACAGCACATTGGGCCTTATGTTCGCTTATAAACTGGTATATCTTTTCGTAAAGCGGAACCGATGCAAGCAACTTTGCAACCTCCCTGACCGAGCAGTCACGCAACATCATTACCCGATTTCTCAGGCTCTGCTCATAAGGCACAGCGCCACTCACTGCCTGCTCGGTGAGTTGTGCCATATCGGCCTCGGCACCAAAACGACGGGCAATGATGGGCAAAGTCTCTTGCTGAGTAACCGTTCCGTCTAAATCGAAAAGAAATCTCATGTGCTGTGAACTGTCAATTTAAGTAAGCGCAAAAGTGAATGTTTTATAATGCTGACAATCAGGAGATTATCCAAACAGCACCGGCAACCGCTATCAATAACGCTATCATCAGCACTTCGGCGATGCGGTTGATGCGCACCGCACGACGCATGTCGGCAGTGGTAAGTGGACGGTCGTTTTCGCCGATGAAAGGCTTGTCGAAGAGTTCGCCAAAGTAGTAGTGCGGGCCACCGAAGCGGCATTCGAGCGCACCGGCAAGTGCAGCCTCGGGATATCCGCTGTTGGGGCTGGCATGCTTGCGACCATTGCGCCACACAAATTTCAGCAGTCTGGGCTTGCCCGAGGCTATCACCATGAGCACGGCGGTCAATCGGGCTGGAATGTAGTTGGCGATGTCGTCGATGCGGGCAGCCCAACAGCCAAAGTCTTTATAACGCTCGGTGCGGTAACCAATCATCGAGTCGAGCGTGTTCACCATCTTGTAGGCTGCCATTCCCGGCACGCCTAACAATGCCAGCCAGAACAACGGCGCTATCACACCGTCGCTCAGGTTCTCGGCCAGCGTCTCGAGGGCGGCTGTGCGCACCTCCTGCGCCGTGAGTTGCGACGTGTCGCGACCCACTATGCGTGCCACCTGCTTACGCCCAGCGTCAAGCGACTCGTCAAGAGCAAGAAACACATTTCGCACCTCGCGGATAAGCGTTGTCCCGGCCAGGCAGTAAAAGATGATGATGGTGTTGAGAACGCACCACAATATCGCGTTCGGAACGAGTCTAATTAATCCCCACAACACAAAGAACACCAGCAAGATGTAAGCGATGCTCATCACGGCACCCTTGGCCATGCGATGCCGTCCTCGGTTGAGGCGATGCTCACCCCACGAAATCATCTTGCCAAACCACACGATGGGGTGCGGCAAGCGCTCTGGGTCACCGAAGATGAGGTCGAGCAAGTAGCCGAGTATGAGGGGCAATATGAAAATCAATAATGCTTCCATTGCGATGTGAATTGCTTGATGGCCTCGACAAGGGCATCGTTTGCCCGGGGCGACTGAGCGGCGATGCGGAAATGATGCGGCGTAAGGCCTGTGAAATTCGATGCGTCACGAATCAGGATGCCATGCTCGTGGGCCAAATACTCTTTCAACTCTCGGGCTGTGGCCTGGGCTATGGTGCACAAGAAGAAATTGGTCATAGTATCATGAGCCTCGATGCCTTCAATCTCGTTGAGCGCCCGGCGCAAGCGCTGTGTCTCCTCAAGGTATTCAGCAAGATTGGGGATGGCCGTCAACTGGTGTGCCACGAGCCATTTGCCAGCCTCGAGCGACAAGGCATTGATTGCCCACGGGCGATATTGCTCACGCAACCGCTTGATGATTGATGCCGAGGCGGTGACATAGCCCAATCGCAGTCCCGGCACGGCATATCGCTTGGTCATGGAGTGCAGCAGGACGATGTCGTCGCGCTGCACCAAATCGCGGGCCGACAACAAGGGAGCCAGGGTGTAGTCTTCGTAGGATTGGTCGACGATGAGCAACCGATAACGCTTGGCGAGGTCGAGCACATCGCCAGCCGGCATCACGCTGCCCGTGGGATTGTTAGGGTTACAGAGCCAGCAAAGTGCGGCATCGTCGCATTCTTTGTAGCCGAACACCCGGCAAGCGTCTTCATACTCGCTGAACGTGGGCGTCATCACCTTGCAGGTGCCCAGGTGGCGATAGGCTTGCGCGATAAGGTAAATAGCATCCACAGCACCGCTGGTCACAAGCACCTCATTGGCATTGATGCCACTCTCCTGAGCAATCATCCGCTCAAGCGATGTTGCCGACGGCTCGGGATAGCAGCCCACCACCGGCATGCACGTGCTCAGGTGCGAATATAGTGCGCTCAAGTCGGTTCCAGTATAAATGTTGGAACTGAAATTCATCTTGATGCCGTTGTATTGATACAGGTCGTCGCCGTGTCCTTCAATCATCGCTGGTGAGAATTTTATAGATTTGTTCCATATCGACGTACTGCCGCACATGAGCCGCGAGTCGGTCGTATTGTTCCTCTTTGAACTCTTGATAGTTGAAACTGCCCGACGCCTTGCTCAACTTATCGGCAAAAGGCCGTAAGAGATAATCGACAAACGGTGCATTGTCGAGGATGCCATGCACGTAGGTGCCCATGCACTTGCCGTCGACCACATAGCCGTCGTCGCGGCCATCATCAAGGCGCAACAGTGGCGAGGGCTTGGCATCGCCATGAGGCACGGTTTCGCCCTGATGTATCTCATAGCCACGGCCATACTGGCTCGTGACTTGACGGGTTTGTTTCTCCTCGGTGATTGTGGTGCTTGTGGGCAAAAGTCCCAAGCCGGGCAGGCGCTCTATGTCGCCCTCGATGTGATTGGGGTCAAGCACCTCGATGCCCATCATCTGATAGCCACCGCAGATGCCAAGCACTGAGGCACCCTCGCGATGAGCCCGCATGATAGCCTGGGCACATCCGTTGCGACGCAATTCGTAAAGGTCGTGCAAGGTCGACTTGGTGCCAGGCAGAATGATAATGTCGGCATTCTTAATGTCCTCGGTGTTATTGGTGTAAAACAAGTGAATGCGAGGGTCGCGTTCGAGGGCGTCGAAGTCGGTATAGTTTGACAAGTGCCTGAGCATAACAACAGCCACGTTCACCTTGCCTTGTTGCAGTTGCATTGACTTGCGGGCGAGCGCCACGCTGTCTTCTTCTTCGATGTAAATATCTTTGAAATAAGGGATTACGCCCAGCACTGGCACACCACAGATGTCTTCGAGCATCTTCCGACCCTCGTCAAAGAGCCGCATGTCGCCACGGAACTTGTTGATGATGACGCCTTTGATTAGCCGGCGGTCTTCGGGAGTTTGCAACGCTATACTGCCATAGACCGAGGCAAACACGCCACCACGGTCGATGTCGCCAACGAGTATCACGTCGGCATGGGCATGCCGGGCCATGGGAAGGTTCACCAGGTCGGTGTCACGTAGATTGATCTCCGACACACTGCCGGCGCCTTCCATCACGATGGGGTTATAGCGCGATGCCAGGCGGTCGAAGGCGGCATTGACCTCGCCGCGGAAATCAATATCCGAAGTGCCTCGGCGCCAATAGTCGTAGGCATTCTTGTTGCCGATGGGTTTGCCGTGGAGCACCACTTGCGACGTGTGGTCGCTCTGTGGCTTGAGCAGCAACGGGTTCATATCGGTGTGGCAGGGTGTGCCTGCGGCTTCGGCCTGAACGGCCTGAGCACGGCCTATCTCAAGCCCGTCGGGGGTGGCAAATGAGTTGAGCGCCATGTTCTGGGCCTTGAAAGGTGCCGGATTATAGCCGTCTTGCTTGAAGATGCGGCAAAAAGCGGCTGCCACCACGCTCTTGCCCACGTCGCTGCCTGTGCCCACCATCATTAGTGGGTGTAATGGTTTCTTATTGTTGTTCATTCTTTCTCGTTGGCTAATACAAACAGATAGTCCGACAGTCGGTTCATCATCACGAGTATCGACTCCTCGACTGGATACTGGCGATTCAATGTCCACAAGGTGCGCTCCACCGTGCGGGCCTGAGTGCGGGCCAGATGGATGAACGCGGCAAGAGTGGACCCGCCGCCAGGAACCACAAAGCCGCCTTTGTAGTCGGCCCGGTCAATGGTATCTTCCAATTGCTGAACCAAGTCGGCAGCGTGCAACTCGCGGGGATTGACGCTACCCTCGGGTGTGGCAATGTGGCTCATGACCACCATCAGTTCGCGCTGAACGGCATGGATGAGTTTGGCGTTAGCCTCGTCATCCTCAAGCATTGAGCGCACGATGCCCAAGTGGGCGTTCAACTGGTCAATCTGCCCGTTAGCGTTGATGCGAGGGTCGTCCTTTGCAACCCTCACGCCATCGCGCAGGCTGGTGGTGCCGTTATCTCCGGTTTTGGTGTAAATCTGTTTCATTTTATGTTGTAGAGGTGGGTATAACTTGCAAACACGTTCTTGTAACGTATGATTGGCGTTGGCACGGGCTCGCCTTTGGCGTTATACACTTGTGCCGCCGATCGGGGCGCTTCACCCAGAAATTGGGTGTAATGGAACTCATGGCCGCGATACTCCTTGCCGTCGAGCACGAAGCGGCGATAGCCGAGCGATAGTTTGCGGTCGGTCTTACGGGCGGAAATCGTGTAAGGAAGCACACCGCACATGGGAAACTCGCCCTCGTCGGTGACAATCTTGTCGCACAGATACATCATGCCGCCGCACTCGGCCACGATGCGCCCGCCACGCTCGGCATAGGCTTTGATGGCACGGCGCGTCGCCTCGGCGTTGACAAGCGCCTCGAGATGCTTCTCAGGGTAACCGCCGGGCAAGTAAAGCAGCGCCACGTCGTCGAGGCACGGGACCTCGGTCTCGGGGTCGAAAAACGCCACATTATCAAGCGAGTCGATGTTCTCTTGATAGATAAATGAGAACGACTCGGCATTGCGGGCAATCAGAGTACGCTGAGTGCTATGATTCTTTTTACATTCGGCATTATCAATTATGCATTGTGGATTATGCGTAGAGAATTCTAAAATCCGTTGCCACCTCACGTTCTTTTCAAGCAACTCAACCAACCGTTCATTTTCGGGTGTCGTACTGAAATCCAGCCCCAAGTAACGCGACCCTTGCTCAAGCGCGGCATCCTTGGGAAGATAGCCGAAACACTCAACGTTGAGGTCGTCGCACACTTGCTGGAGCAAGGCTGCGTGGCGTGCCGACCCCACTCGGTTGAATATCACGCCGGCAATGTGCACATCGTCGCGGAAATTCACAAAGCCCGAAATGAGCGCCGCCATCGAATAGGCTGCCGACTTGGCGTCAACCACGAGCACTATGGGCAGGCCAAGCACACGGGCAATCTCGGCCGACGAGCCAGCATCGCGGTCGTAGCCGTCGAAGAGGCCCATCATGCCCTCGACCACGCACACTTCGGCAGCAGAGCCGTAGCGGTTGTACAACTCGCGCACATGCTCGGCCTTGGCCATGAATGTGTCGAGATTAATGCTTGGACGGCCACACACTGCCGCATGAAACTTGGTGTCGATATAGTCGGGGCCGCACTTAAACGGCTGGACCTTATAGCCTTTTGCCGTGAAAAGCGACATCAGTCCGCGGGCAATAGTCGTCTTGCCAGAGCCACTTGTCGGTGCCGATATGAGAAAACCTTTAGCCATTAGTTGCGCATTTATTGCATGACGTGAAAATTAGAAATACTTGGTGATTTTCGCCGTGTCGAAGTTGTTCATTTCGTTAATCATTCGCACGGCTGAGTCGATGATGGGAAACGCACACAGTGCACCGGTGCCCTCGCCCAGGCGCAGCCCTAAGTTGAGCAGGGGCTTCGCACCGACAATGTCGAGCATCCTTCGATGCCCACTCTCGTCGCCGCAGTGAGTGAAAATCATGTAGTCCTGTGCGGCAGGATACAGGCGAATGGCAGCGATGGCACACGCTGTCATGATGAAGCCGTCGACAAGAACAATCATTCCTCGCTCGGCAGCGCGCAGCATGGCCCCGATTGCCGCCACCATCTCAAAGCCGCCAAAGTAGCGGATGGCGTTCACGTCGCTTGGCACCACAGTTTCGTTGTAATGCTTTAATGCCGCATTGAGCACCTGGCGCTTGTGTTCGATGCCGGGATTGTTGAGTCCTGCCCCGGCGCCGATGCACTCGTCGAGCGGAATATTGCCGAAAAGACTCATCCAGATGCTTGATGGCGAAGTGTTGGCAATACCCATCTCCCCAACCGACAGAATTTGGCATCCCTTTTTCGCGCAGTCGTCCACCAGATTGCATCCCACCTCGATGGTGCGATTGAACTGTTCTTCGCTCATGGCGGGCTCATGCAGGAAATTGCGTGTGCCACGGGCAATCTTGCGGTTGATCACACTTTCAACATCGCTCAAATCATAGTCAACGCCCACGTCGACAATGCTCAAGTCGAAGCCATGCTGGCGGCAAAACATGTTCACTCCACCGCCGCCATGCGTGAAATTGATCATCTGTTGCCACGTAACCTCGCGTGGCGACACACTCACGCCCTCGCGCTCGATGCCGTGGTCGCCGCCGAGCAGCAAGTGGCAGGGGTGGTTGAGGCTGGGCGACAAGGTGTGCTGAATCAGGCACACTTGCATGGCCAGTTCCTCCAATCGGCCCAGTGAGCCTTTAGGTTTGTTCAGGTGGTCGATCTTTTGTTGAACACTGTCGGCAATTGATTTGTCGGTGGGATGTATATTGAACTGTTTCATTTGATTTTTACTGCTATTCCTGATACCATTAGTATTACTTCGTCGGCACGACTGGCAATGTACTGGTTCATCCAGCCTTCGAGGTCGGTGAACTGGCGCTGCACGGTGTTGTCGCTCACGCCACCGCTGCCTATCTCGTTGGTAACAAAGATGTAGGTGGCGTCGTTCTTCGTGAAACGCTCAAATTCTTCCTTGACAGCCGTGAGCGTTTCATCGACGTTATGACTTTCAAAGAAGAAATTGGTGAGCCACAACGTTACACAATCAATCACGGCCACACGGCCGGTGAGGTCGTGACGGCTGAGGAATTTCTCCTCCTCGATGTTGGTCCATTGCGGGCCACGACGTTCCTGATGGCGCGTCACACGCTCACGGAACTCCTCGTCCCAGATGTGCGCTGTGGCCACGTAGACCGGCCTGTCAGAAAGACTCAGGGCCAGTTCTTCGGCCTTCTTGCTCTTGCCCGAGCGTTGGCCGCCTGTTATCAAAATAATCCTGCTCATTTCAAATCGTTATTTTCAATAAACCGCCGAAAGGCACCAAGTGATCCCAGGCGTTCTCTTCGGAGTACAGCCCTACATAAAGCCCTGCGCTGATGAGTACTCCACCATGCGCAAAAATCACAACTTTGCTGTAACCCAGCCCCTTCAACTCATCGAGAAAACTCGCCACACGCCGATAAAGTTGTGGAAAACTCTCGCCGCCGGTGGTGGGCAAGTGCATATAGTCGTGGTACCACTCCTCGAGGTGCGGATCTTGAATCTCATCGTAAAGTTGCATCTCCCACTCGCCCATGTTCATCTCCATGAGGCGGTTGTCGCACAGTGCATCGGCATAGCCGCAAAATGCAGCCAACTGGCGGGCTCGCGTCAGTGGCGACGTGTAAGCCCGGTCGAAGGGCATGTGCTGCTGCAATTCGGCAAGCGTGGCGCGGGCCTCTTGCTCAAAGGTGTCGCGCACAGGCACATCGGTCTGGCCGTAGCATGTGCCTCGGGGCACGTCGACGCTGGTATGTCGCACCAAAACAACTTCCATGCTATTTCACAAATAATAATGAACTTATGACAATGTAAACCGACAATTCCACCAGCAGGCACACAGCACCGCAGCAATCGCCTGTGTAGCCGCCAATCTTGCGCTTGATGAGAAGATACAGAAAACCCATCACGATGCACGGTACCGCAACGACGACATACCACCGAATACCTGTCGACCAAAGCATCAGCGACATTGGCAACAAGCCTTGGAGCAACAGGCCGATGACAGCCGGAATGCCCATCGTGCGATAGATGGTTTTGTTCTTGGCCTCTTCCTCGCGTCGTGCGTAAGGCAACAGCAGCACCAGCGAACAAGCCACCAACTTGGCAAACGGGTCGGCGGCAAGCACGGTGAGAGTGGCTATGCGCGGCGGCATACAGCAGAGCGTGGTGCCAAGCAACAGAATATAAAGTATCAGCCCAATCACTCCGTAGGTGCCGATGTGTGAGTCCTTCATGATGGCGAGAATGCGGCCACGGTCGGTGCCACCACCCATGCCATCGAAGAAGTCGGCAAGTCCGTCCTCATGCAAGGCGCCGGTCACGAGCAAGCGTGTCGCAATCGCTATCACCACAGCCACAGGCCAGGGAAAAACCATGCTGCCAAAATGGAGCGTGGCAGCCATGATGCCACCAATGAGCCAGCCACACAGCGGCCAAAATTCCACCACGGCCTTATAACTTTCTTGCGGCGGCTGATAGACACGCCAAAATGGCAATCGGGTGAAAAAAATCAATGCCGCCCACAGGTTTTGATACCATCCAATAGAGTGCTTGTCGTTTTCCATTGTCTTCATTCTTAAAGAAAAATCACTCGAAATTAGTCTTGTGTCGACGGAAGAGTATCGCAATAATGATGGGGGCACCAATCAGCGCCGTCACGCTGTTGATGGGCATCGCACCCTCGAAGCCTGGGGCGCGGGCAATGATGTTGCACACCAGGGCCAGCAAAGCGCCGCAGAGCGCCGTTGCCGGAAGCAACCGCCAGTGGTCGCTGGTACGGAAAAGACCCCGGGCCAAATGTGGCACCGCCATACCGATAAACATGATGGGACCGCAATAGGCTGTCACAACGGCAACCAGCACACCCGAGCAAATGATGATGTAGGTGCGCATGCGCTTTACGTTCACGCCAAGGTTGTCAGCATAGCGGTCGCCGAGCAGCATGGCATTGAGCGGTTTGGCAAAAAGGAAACTCAGCGGGGTGATGATGCACATCAGCACCACAAACAGGGTGAGATGGTTGCCCGAGACACGCGAGAAAGACCCTAAGCCCCACACCACAAATGCCTTCACGTCTTCCTCGGGGCTGAGGAATTTCATCACGCCGATGATGGCCGTAGCCAGGTAGCCAATCATCACGCCGATAATCAATAGCGTGACATTGCCTTTCACGACTCCCGAAATCCACACGATGAGCATCATCACCGCAACGGCTCCAATGATAGCAGCCATTGTTACCGCGGCGTCGCCCAGGTAGCCCATCGTGCTCAACGCCACACCACCTATCTGTCCCGAAAGTAGGATCACAAAAGCCACTCCCAGGCTGGCACCGTTAGAAATACCCAAAATCGAAGGTCCCGCAAGTGGGTTGTGGAAGATGGTCTGCATCATGAGTCCACTCACAGCAAGTCCTGCGCCGGCTGCAATGGCTGTAAGCACCTGTGGCAAGCGTGAACTCATAATGATGTTGGTCCAGATTTCCGACTCACTGCCATGCCCCATCAATATACTGCAAATGCTGCTCACAGGAATCTTAATGGTTCCTATGAACAAGTTGACAATCACCATGACGACGATTCCAACAATGAGAGCGAGCATCAGAGGCAGTGTGCGTTTCATTTGAGAAGACGATAGAATGTGGGGGTGTAATCTTTTTCGACCAATTCAGGGTGGAAAATGGCAATAAAGTCCTTGAGCAGAACATCGGGCTTGACAGGCTCAATCTCATAATAAGGAGTCTGCTTCATATTGCAGTAAATCACCTTTTTCTCCCTGAAAGCCTTGAGCATCTCATTGCGAGGCTCTTTTGCCTTGAGGGCATCATAAGTGAACTCGCCGTCAAAACTGTTGAGGATGCGCCAATAGTCGGCGTTGGCCGAGAGTGCATACATCTTCTCAAACTCCAAGTCTTCGCCCGACTCCTCATCGTCGGTGATGACATAGTCGGCACCCGCGTCGCGGAAAATTTGAGCCAGGTAGTTCTTTCCACCCACGGCATGCCAGTTGCCATAATGCATCTCGCCGCTGGTTACGGTTGGACGACTGGCCACCTTGGAGGCTTTTTCCTTAAGGTCGTTGTAGCGGCTTTCGATGCCGGCAAAAATCTCGTTGGCCTCTTTCTCCTTGCCAATAAACATGCCTATGAATTTAATCCATTCGGCTTGTCCCAGCGGGTCCAACTCTTTGTATCCAAGATGCGGAACCAGCGTGATGCCGGTTTCCTTGATTGACTCATAGCCGCCGCGCTTCGATGGCGAGATGAAGATAACATCGGGATTGGCAGCCATGACAAGTTCGTTGTCAAACTCACCTTCCATGCCAATTTTGACGATTTTCCCGTCTTTCACGCGTGCTTTGATGTCCTCGTCAAAAAGGTTCTTGGTGCCGGTAATGCCTTTCACCACATCGTGGGCATCAAGAATAGTGAAATTCGACAGTTGAAGCGAAGTCATGCATATTGTGCTCTTGATGGGTACCGTCACCTTGGTATATCCCTCGGGAACGGCGGCGTTGGCGTCTTTCACCAAAGCAAAATGGTCCTTTTTGCCGACATCTACAAGTCTAACATCAGCCGAGTCGCGCACGGTGAATCCCTTGGCATACTTCACTGCGATTGCCTCATGAGCACCACCTTCGGCATTGCCGTTTTTTGCACTGTTATTGCCGCATGCAGCAAGCAAAACAGTCATCAAAAGAATCCCAAATAATTTCTTCATTTTTATCAATATTAATAGTTTGCAAAGTTATAAAAAAGCACGCTTTAGTCGTATATAATACCGTCATTGGTAATCATTAATATCAACAAATTGCCACCAGGCAGCAACTTGCTGCAATGCTCCATACAGTGGTTAATGACCACTGTGGCAAAGGCCTGCAACTTATCTTGCGGTATGATCTCCCACAATTCACGGGCAAGAGTGATACCTGAGATGTCGATGTCGCAACCCGCTTCGTGAAGCATGGAGGAAATAAAATCTTTGTCCATCGTTGAACGGCGGCTGTGCGTGTCGAGGTTTCCGGCAGCGAGTTTCACCGCTTTGCCAAGCATGACACCCAGTGTCACATTCTTGATGTCGAGTTCGTTGGCTATGCTTAGTGTTTCGCCGATGTAGTTGCCATATTCCACAAATGCCTGCTGCGGCAAGTCGGGATAAAGAGTCTTCACAAAGCGCTCACTCTTGCCACCGCTGTTGATGACCACACGTTCAGCGCCCGAAGCCTTGGCCACCTGCATGCACTTGCGAATACTTTCAATAAATGCCTCCTCCGAGAATGGCTTGACGATGCCCGACACGCCAATGATGCTGATGCCGCCTTCAATGCCCAGGCGTGGATTAAATGTGCGTCGGGCAATTTCTGCCCCCTTGGGCACTGAGATGGTGATTTCAACATTTTCACGAATGTTGTCGCGCATCATCTGCCGCGGAACTTTGTTGATGGCTGGCTCGCCTGGAGGAAAATCAAATCCCGGGAAAGTGAATGTGCCTACGCCTTCACCGCCAAGTATCTCAAACCGCTCACCACGATTGACGCTGGCCCTAATTTCTATGCCATTGGTCACATCGGGATCGTCGCCAGCCTCCTTGACAACCGCAGCATAACCATCGCCATAAGCGACGGACACACGAATCGTTTCGCCGTTTGGCAATACCACCGAAACCTCCGATGGCGTTTTGCCGGTTGTGAGCCGTGTCGTTGCTGCGATCGCCGCGGCAGTGGCGCATGTGCCAGTGGTGAGTCCGCTGTGCAATGGATAAAACTTCGGCAACAGTTTCTCCACCGCCCGGCGCAAGCCATAAGGGCCATTGACATGCTCAATTGCCAAGCCGGGTGCCGAGGGGTAAGATGGGCACTCCACGACAAAGGTGAGCACTCCCTTGCTTCGCGCCGCATCCACTTTCTCAACAAAACCGCCACTGATGCCACTCTCCTTGGTGATGATGGCTTGCGGCTGCAACTGCTCGAGCAACTGCTCGGTGCCATGAGTCTCGTAGTACACAAGATGATCTTGCGGGAAACCAGCGCCTACCGTCGCATCACGTGACTCGTCGCGGTCGAGAATGCGGAACCAGCACTCATTGTGCTGCCAATAGTGCTTCAACTTGCCGATGGTGTTGACACCGGTTAAGGCAAGCAGGCGCTTGACATTGTGCTTGTTGATTTGGTTGATGGCATCGTCATAGTCGCGGCACCACACGAGATCGGCATCGTGGGGCGGGAAAATACGGTTCAGGCGAATGAGTGGCACCGACATCTGTTGCGCCAGGTTCACCACATTGTGATGCAAATTTTGCGCAAACGGATGTGTGGCATCGATGATGAGGGCAATGCCGTGTTCACGACAGAACGCCTCGATCTGGGCAATCTCCATGGTTCCGGTAAGGCGCACACCATGAGCAAGTTGGATGTCTTGCTTATCGCTACGGGTTGAATAGTAGTAAATGGCACCCGACTCGTCGAGCACCTTTGCCGCCATGCGTCCCTCGGTTGTGCCGCCAAATACCAGAATCATTCTTCGCCCTTTCGGAATAAGTGAGTAAAATGCTTGTTGTAGAGTTCCGACAAGCCTTTTCGGTTGTCGATAGCCTCACCCACAACAATCATTGTTGTGAGCGTAAGGTTGTTGTCACGAACAATCTTCGACAAATCCTTCAGTTGCCCGCGATAAATCTTCTGGTCGGGCCAGGTGAGGTGGTAGCAAGCCGCCACAGGAGTGTCCTCGGGATATTCCTGGAGCAACTGGCGCTGTACGTCGTCGACTATCGACGCACTCAAAAAGATGCACATCGTGCTCTGGCTGCGTGCAAGCAGATGCAACTTCTCCTTCTCGGGCATCGGCGTACGACCCTCGCCACGGGTGAGGATGATGGTCTGAGTGCGCTCGGGGATGGTGAACTGGCTGCGAAGCTCGGCTGCAGCGGCCAGGAACGATGAGATGCCTGGAGTGATGTGATAGTCCATGCCGTGCTTGTCGAAGAATGCCATCTGCTCCTGAATTGCGCCGAAGATGCAGGGGTCGCCAGTGTGCAGTCGCACGATGAAATGCCCCCGGTCGTAATGCTCCTTCATGAGGGCGCATTGCTCCTCAAGATTCATGCTCGCCGAACTGCGTACCACAGCGCCAGGCTTGTGGCATGTGGTGAGTTCGCGCGGCACGAGTGAGCCGGCATAGAGTATTAGGTCGGCCTTTTCAAGCATTTTGCGGCCGCGCACCGACACCAGGTCGGGGTCGCCAGGACCGGCGCCCACAATCTCGATGTGGCCCTGCTGGTCACGCAGATGCTTGCGGTCGATGGCTACGGCGGCTGTCCAATTCTTGCCTTTTATCTTGGGAATAATCAACTTGCCATTATCCGAGCCCAGAATCGCCGCCGCCTCACACACGCTGGGCGTGCCCACATGTCGTGCAACAGTTGCACTGGGCGTTGGCACCTCCACTGCTGAGAGTTGCTCGGCTGTAAAGAATTCCACCTTATTGTCATTATCTTTCAATAATTCAATGAAGGGCTCGTCGGCCTTGACATCAATAGTGCAATACTTTGTGGCACATGGCAGCAAGCCTCGCATGGCGATGGCCTCATCCATCTGGTCGTGGATTTGCTCATAATCATCGGGGTGATGAGCCAGGCCAAACCCAATGGTTCCCACCATTGGCACAAAGTGCAGGGTGAGAACTCCATCGATATGGCGTTCTCGCAGTGGCGTCACCATGATGACGAGTTTATACTTTTGTGCCGTCACCTCGCTCAAATCATCTACTATCGTGACATGGCTTGGAAGCGTGCTCTCCAAGTACTCTGTGCCCTCATCACGCACCTCGAGAAATAGTGCGGTTGGCTTTCGGTTGACAAAGGCAAAGATGCAAGCGTTCATATCGTCATCACTGGCAATGGGCCAATTGAAACGATTAGAAAGTGTATCTAAAGCCCACAAGCCAGCATTGTCGCTCAAAGTGGTAATGACAGGATTGGCACCAAGAACTGCTGACACAAGCCGTGTCCACTCGTTGGCACCACCCACATGGCCCGAGAGCACCGAAATCACATTCTTACCCATGCCGTCGACACACAGCACGGCAGGATCCTCATGCTTGTCTTTGATGAAAGGAGCAATGGTGCGCACACAGATTCCCATCGCCCCAACAAAGATAAAGACATCGAAATCTTTCCAGTTCTTGCCCACTTGGGAGCGACTAATGGATTTTGCACCTAAATCTGATTGCAGGAGGCGTGCAATTTTCACGCTCTCCTTGCTGATGTTGATGACGGCTATCTTCGACATTTCAGTATGACTATTGGATTGTTATCGTTGATAATAATGCGCATGGGAGGCTCTTGGGTCAACCCAAGTTCCTCGCACGCCTCATTGAAGAGCCGGTGGCTGTCGGTGTGAACAGCGGCGCTTGTAACACTGTTCATCACCATGCACCCGTCGGGAGTGAGGGTCGTTAGCACTTTCTTCATGATTTCCTTAAGATGCCCGCCATGCCCGCCGATGAACACCGCATCGGGTTGAGGCAATTGGCTGATATCAATATCAAGGAAATCGCCAATGTGGCAATTGATGCCTGGCGCACCAAACCGGCGGCTGTTTTCGCGCATCAGCGCCTCGCCCTCGGGCCGACATTCAAAGGCCTCGATGTGAACGTGAGGAAATTGCAGGCGTGCCTCAATCGAGACACTGCCGGTGCAAAAGCCTATATCCCACATCACTCGGCGGCGGGGCAACTCAAGTGCCTGAAGCGTGAGCAGCCTGATGGGCATCTTGGTTATCATCTTCTCACGGCCATCGAGAAGGGCAAACTCACCCTCGGGAATGCCGAATCGGCGTGGCCGCAGATCGTTACCTGTCAATATCAAGCAATTCGGATAGTCGAACGTCCGTGTAGCCGCCTCGGCGAGCGACAGCGTGGTGATGCGCTCGCTCTCGGGATTCCCCAAATGCTCACCCACGTGCATGGTGTAGCCATCGTAGCCGTAGTCAAGCATTCGCCCGGCTATGGCGGCAGGCGTGTGCTCGCGGTCGGTAAGAACTCCAATCTTGGTAGCACGCTCTATCAGAGCCGTGTCAAATTCGGGCCAAGGACGGCCGGTGAGCGACACGATGCGCATGTCGTGATAAGGCATCACAAGGCGATGAGCCAAAGTTTGCAATGAGTTAAACGCCGGGTAGAGAACTATCTCAGCCTCGGGAAGGCGATGCTTGATGGTGTTGGCAAAGCCAAAGAACAAGGGGTCGCCGCTGGCAAATATCACTGCCTCATCGTGATTACGATACTTCTCAAACACAGCATCGAGCGGCACGGTGATGTCGATCCACTGCGCCCCTTCGGGCAAAAACCCAGCCACCAGTTCGTGATGTCGCTTGCCGCCCGAGAACAGTTGCCCCTGCTTGATGATTTCCAGCACCTCGGGTGGGAAATAAGGCTGTGGTGCATCGGTTATGCCAATCACAAAGAATTTCATAAGTCACGTCCGGGTTTTAGTTGAGCGGCATCGTCAAAGCACAAGATGGCATTGCACAGCGTGGCGGCAAGGTTGCTTCCACCCTTGCGACCCTCAACAATTATTTTTGGAATGTGCTTGAACGGCTTAACCATGTGTTTCGACTCGCACACATGCACAAAACCCACCGGCGCGGCAATGATGCCTGCCGGGTGAGCCTTGTCCTTGCGCACGAGGGCGCACAGTTCCATTAGTGCCGTGGGGGCGTTGCCGAAGGCGAACAGCGCATCGGGGTGCTCTTCAACGGCCAGGCGGATTCCCGCCTGAGTGCGGGTTATGCCTTGAGCCGAGGCCATCGCGGCCACACGTGGGTCGTGCAGATAGCACTTCGCCTCCACGCCAAGGCGCTCGAGCGCACCCTTGCGGATGCCGCTCACCACCATGGTGACATCGGTAACGATAGTGGTCAACTTGCCACTGACAATCTTATCATAGAGCGATGCCACAGCCCCTGGATCGGTGTAGAGAATGCGCTCCATATCGAAGTCGGCTGTGGTGTGTATGGCATGCAGCAAGGCCCACTTGTGGTCAAGGGGTATGTCACGATTGTTCAACTCACTCTCGATTGTGCGGAATGAGTTTATCATGATTTGCTGGCCAGGCTTCATGCTGGCATCGTCGCCCTCGCGATAATAGCCGCGAGGGGTGATGATGCGATTGTCGCCGATGTAGGACTGTGAGTTGCCGATGAGCAACACCGTGAACATGTCGACGTCTTCGGGGTCAAACTCGCCAAGGGTGGTCACTTTAACCTCCTGCTCATCACGGCCAGCCTGACGTACATAGCCCACTGGTGTGGATGGCGCGCGATGTTGCAGAAACAACTCCTGCAACCTGTACAGTTGCCAATAACGGCCTATTGATTTGGGATTATAGACGGCAGTGACAAAGTCGGCTACTGCGGCAGCCTGGATTCGGCGCTCGATCACCGCCCAGGGCGTCATCAGGTCGCTCATCGAGATAATGCACATGTCATGCCCTATGGGCGCACCAAGCAGCGATGCCGCCTTCTGGAATGCCGAGATGCCTGGCAGTGATTCAATTTCAACGCTCGATTTGCGCTCACGACGCATCTCATAGATTAGAGGTGTCATACCATAGATGCTTGCGTCGCCCGACGAGATGACCACAACCGTCTTGCCTTGCTCGGCAAACTCAAATGCCTGCTCGGCGCGCTCGCGCTCTTTTTTCATCCCGGTGTCGATGCATTCACACCCCTGTGGCACGATGTCGTTGATAAACTGAAAATAGTACTTATATCCCACAACGACATCGGCCTGCCCTAATGCCTTGAGCACAGCGGGTGTAATGTCGTCTTTGCTGCCAGGGCCTATGCCTGCTACTATTATCTTTCCCATATCAACTGCAAAGATAAGATATTTATTTGAATTTCAACTTCAGCCCCACAACCACCATGCGTCCGGGGGTGTAGAGAGCGTATTTGCGGTTTGACGAGTCGATGCGTCGGTCTACCTTGTTGAAGATGTTGTCGACACCGATGCTTGGCTCAATCAAGACATGCTTCAGGCCAGTGTACGTGTGAGTGGTGTTCAGGTTCCAGATACCGTAGCCAGGAGCGTCCTCATAGTCAGGATAGTAAGTCTTCGACTGGAAGCGGGCGTTGAGGTTCACATTAAGCCCATAATTGTTCCACTGGTGGTAATAGTTGGCAGCCACGGTGGCCGCATTGCGGATGCTGCGTTCGAGCACGGTCCACTCGTCGCCACTCTTGGTGCGGGCATAGGTGTAAGCATAGTTGGCCGAGAGGTTGAAGCCCCGGAATATATTGGCCGACACATTGACTTGTACACCTTTCACGTCGCCCTTGTCGCTGTTCTGATACAGCGAGTAGCGTTCTAATTTTGCAGCCTGGTCGGCTGTCATCTCGGGAAACTCAGTTTGCAGCATGGCAAGCGTTGCCGCGTCCACGTCGATGTTCTGGCGCACAACCATGTCGCTGATGCGGTTGAT
Source organism: uncultured Bacteroidales bacterium (assembly GCA_902776835.1). Taxonomy (GTDB): domain Bacteria; phylum Bacteroidota; class Bacteroidia; order Bacteroidales; family Muribaculaceae; genus Sodaliphilus. The sequence continues at coordinate 53,087 of CACYRK010000017.1, read as the reverse complement.
GTAACCTGTCACGCTCACGGCAAGCACATTGGTGCGATACTCGGCATTGAGCGAGAAATAGTTGCTCTTCTCGGGCGACAGGTTTTCGTTGCCGAAGATAATTTGCGGCTTGCCACGGTTGATGGAGAAATAGTGGTAGTAAATCTCATCAAGACCTGGAGCGCGAAAACCAGCCGAATAGGTGGCGCGCAGGCGGAAATTGCCAGGAGAGTACATCAACGTCACCTTGGGGGTGAGATGGGTGTTGAAGGTCTCATGCTGAGTAAGACGTAGCCCAACGGTGGCCGTCAGGACGTTGAAGAAAGTCATCTCGTGCTGGGCAAAAGCCGCCAGCGTGTAAGCATTCTGGTTGATATTGCCCGAGGTGGCTGTAAGGTAGTCCTGCCGCCAGTCGGCTCCAAAAATCGTTGTGGAATTCTTCATCAGGCCCAAGATGGCTTTGAGTTGGAATTCCAACGACTTCTGTTTTTTCGACTCCACATAGTCGCCAATGGCAAAATTCTTGGTCTCGACATCATACTGCTTGCCGTAGCGGAAGCGGTCGGCCGTGAAGTCGGCCTGCAATGAATTGCGGTTGGTGAACTTATAGATTCCTCCCACATTCCATCGCAATCCGCGGTAGCGCATCTCATAGTCGGTGCCACCGGTGATGTCGGGGCGTGTGTCGGGGCGGTCGGTGATTTTGCGCATGAAGTCCACTCCGGCGTTCAGCGCCAAGTGTTCGTTGGGAGAGTAAGTGAATTTCTGTCCCACGTTGTTGGCACGGTAGCCGGTGAAGAAGGGAGCAATGGTCTGCTGTGTTTCGGTGTCAGAACCTTTGACGTATTCCAGGTCGTTGTTCTGGTAACTGTCGGCACGGTCGTGAGAGAACGAGGTGTAGGAGCCAAAGCCATTCTTGTAGATGTCGAGCGTCACATTCTCGGTGAAGATGCCATGACCGCTCACGCGGGTGTTGCTGGTCACGCTCACCATTTGCTGGGTGGGCTGGTCGGTGATGATGTTGATCACACCGGCTATGGCGTCCGAGCCATAGAGCGACGATGCGGCGCCGTCGAGCACCTCGATGCGCTTCACGCGATCCATATTGATGCGGTTCAGGTCGATGTTGCTTGAGATGTCGCCTATAAGTTTCTGACCATTTATCAAGATCAGAATGTACTTATTGCCCAAGCCATTCAGACGCAAGAAGGTGCCCATCGAGTTGGGCGACATCGACACTTGCGGCATCATGCGGGTGATAGCACCGTCAAATGTGGTGATGCCTTGCTCTCGGATTTCCTGGCTGCTGAGCACATGCACTGGCGTGGCTGTACTCTTCAAACGCTGATGGTGGCCCGAGCCTGTCACGACCACCGGGTTTAAAGTATAAGTGCGACCCATCATCGACGAGTCGCTACGTTCCATCTTGTGGATTTGGGAAAAAGCGGCACTCCCCATCGAGAGTGCCACTGTAAGGAAAAGAATTTTTTTTATCATTAAAAACCCAATTATTCGGGATTCTTGCTGTGATAGTAGTCCAGAGGTTCACCGGCGATAGCGGCCTTGGTGTGGTTCATCCACACTTGACGAATGGTGGGGAGTTCAAGCAGACCTTTGTTGATCATGGTCGAGTTGTCGCAGGTGTAGCCCAGGTGGTGGAAGTACATCTTCCAAGACGTGTCCTCAACCTCGCCCTCGTCGTTGGGCGTGAACTTCGAGCCGTCCCAGTTGTCATCGTCGTCGCCAGCCATGTCGTTGTGACCGTGGTCACCATCAATCGACATCAAGGGGTGGCAATACACCTTGCCGCTGGTGATGCCGGCGGCAGTCATGCGGGCGTAAACGTTGGTCTTGAAGTTGTTCATCATGTCGACGGTACCCACAAAGTAGTTTGTACTGTATTGCTGCAGTGCCTCCTCAAGTTGAGTGTAACGCACATTAGCCTTGTAGGTATCATAAGAGTCGGGGTTACCATGACCCATGAATGCGACAACACCTTCAGCAGCCTGGTTCTTGTAAAGTTTGTTGAGTTCTTCGGCAACCTTGTTGACGTCGGACTCGGCATCTTGCAACAGGGGCACACCTAATCTGAGTTCAACCATCGACAGATACTTGTCGCTGATGTCACCGTTAGCGTTATTGGCGAAGTCCTTGATATAGTTGATCACGCGGGTATATTCCTCACCGGGAATCACCTGCAGCGACTGAACAACGATTTCCATGTACTCAACCTCGGCAAATGCATTGAGCCAGAAAGGAGGAGCGTAGAAGTTGCGGGGATCAACATTCTCACCGGCAGCGGCACGGTTGATGCAGATGGCAGATGAGAACGACAGATACACGTCATAACCGGGGAAAGCCTGCTTGTAGGCTGCAACGGTTGCATCGAAGGCATTGTAAGCCTGCTCCCAAGTCGAGCCAAAGGCAACCAGCAGGATGGCCTTGTCGCTCTTCTTTTGCGACTTGACGGTCTGTGTGACAGCCTTTTGGTAAATGGTGTAGTTGTTTTCGTTATTGGGCTCGTCCTTATCGTCGCTACAAGAGACCATGCCCAAACCCATACAGATTGCCAGCATGGCAATCATCAATGATTTAATCTTCATCATCATTTTGTTTTTTTGTGTTAATATTATATTTATTGTTAAGCCTTTTTCCATGATTGAACCGGATGGTGAACGATGCGTAGACCGTGGTGCCCGGTGTGGTTGTGCCCAAGTGCAGGCCATGAGGCGTGCGGTCGCAATAGTTGAAAATGTTGTCGACTCCGGCCTCGATGTGATAACTCATCGCCGTGGAGTGGCCAAAGGTGTGGCTGGTGGAGATGCGCCAAATCTGATAGCCCTTGCCATTGCCGTCGTCTTGGTAGTAGCGGGTGCTCGACATGCGGCCATAAAGACCAATGCCAAGTTGGTAATCAGGAGTGAATCGATGACTCCACGTAGCAAAGAAATTGCCTTTGTGATGCGCTGTGCCGTCGATGGTCACCTGGCGCATCTTGTCATGGTTGGTGTCGTACTGATGCGCGTCGGTATCAAGGTAACTGTAGCCCATGCCGAACGCGAACTCTCGCCAATTGTAGCGCACATTCACATCCACGCCCACCGTCTTGGCATCCTCGATGTTCTGGTATTGACGCGTTTTCACAGGGTCGTATTGCGCGATGTACTCGTCGGGAGCCTGATAGTTGGGGATGGTCACCAGGGCAATCATATCCTTCACTTTGTTGTAATACCCCGTCACGGTGATGTTCAATCCATTGTGGCCATATTCGCCACCGATTGCGAAATAGTTGCTCGATTGCGGCTTCAGGTCGGGGTTGCCCAAGTAGAGATAAGTGCCACTCATCTGTCGCACATAGCGGTAGAAAAGTTCGCGAATCGCCGGGGTCTTGAAGCCTTGGCTCCAAGTGGCGCGCAGGCGCCAAATGTTGCCGGGCTTCCACATGGCCGACACTTTCGGGGTAAATTTGGCACCGAACTGCTCATTCTGGTTGAAACGCAGTCCGGCGGTGATATTCACGTCGGGGATAAGGTTGAACTCGTCCTGAACATATACTGCTGCCGTCCAGTCGCTGGCCTTGCCGCCCTTAACGCGCGTAGGGGCTTTCAGCCAGTCGTAGCGATATTCGGCGCCCGCACTCAAGCGGTTTTCATAAGGCAGCGTGAACACACTCTTCAATGTGGCCATTGTGCGTTGCTGGTCGCTCTGGAGTTCTTTCTGGTCGGGCAGATAAGGATAATATGGGTAATAGGGTGTGCCAGCGCTCTTCTCGTAGTCCTCGACAAGAGTGGTGGCCGTGTAGTAATAGTAGTAGGCGTGGCGGTTCCAATCCACATCCAGAGAAATGAAATCGGTCTTGGAGCGCTGCCACTTGCCGCCCACCGACGCCGAGCCGTTGTGGTATTCCATATCCCACGTCTTGACATCGTAGTGAGGGTGGCGGCCACTCACGCGATAGATGCGCTTCCAATAGGTGCTGCCATCGGCATACAGTTCCCAGTCGCGCGACGGCTGATAGGTAATGCGCTCCGACACTTGCCAGTTGGTGTAGCGGTTCACCGTTTTGTTGCGGGAGTCAGTGATGGGGTCTTCGTTGGGCAGCGTGTGCTCGACAGCGGTGTTCTGCCACCCGTCGCTGTGCTGCAGTTGGAAGTTGGTGTACGAACTCACCTTCCCATATCGGAGCGACAACCCATTATGCTGACGCACATCGCCATAACTGCCCACACGGGTGGTGTTCTCAACGAGCACTCCCTCGTCGCGATGCTTCTTGGTGATGATGTTTACCACACCGGCGATGGCATCTGAGCCATAGAGCGCACTCGAGGCACCCTTCACGATTTCAATCTTCTCGATGTTCTGCGGGTCGATGAGCGACAGTTCGTTCTGGCCGCCGACATCACCGTGGATGCGCTTACCGTCGATCAGGATCAGGATATATGAGTTTCCCAAGCCGTTGAGTTGCATCTGCGAACCCATATCGTCCTGATTGAAAGCAAACGACGCAGTGAGGCCACCCAGGATGTCCTCGATGCTCTTGCCGGCATAGTTACGAAGCATCTTGCCCGTAATCACCTCGGTTTGAACAGGGGCGTCCTGAAGCAGATGCGGAGTGCCCGTACCAGTCACAACCACCTCAGTCAGATTGACCTGCATCGAGTCAGTCTGAGAGAAAGCGGCAAAACGCACGCAAAAAGCCAGCAATAAAAAGATATATGTCTTTTTTTTCATTGTCATGCCCCACTTGTTCCTGAGTGGTCGCACTTTTAGTGATTTTACAATAATTGTAGCAGGTCTTCTGACTTACCCTTTTTCGGTTTCGCCTTCCCAGCCATCGCAACGGCCAGTGGCATGCGTGAAACCCGACTTTACGGGGATTACAGCTGCAGGTACAGTTCCTGATTCTCACAGGATTCCCTTGCATTGTGACAACGGAGTCATCACAATTACCACAAAATTTCGCCGCAAAGGTATAACTTTTTTCCCAACCCACCAAATTTCCCAACCCCAAAACCAAAACCAACCATGAACAGCCATCGCAACGGCCCTAATTAGGGGATGTGGTCCGACGAACTGGAGGAGCGTGTGATAACAGCATGGTTGGCAATCATTTGCCGCTTTGACAGACTGGGCTGACGCCGCATTGCTAACGCATTGATCGACAGGCAACGTATTGGTCGAAGTTACATGGAGTGGAATGTAATGTGGGGCATAAAAAAAGCAATCGCAAGCAGTTGTTGTTTAGCCGCTTGCGATTGTGTGTTGTGGAGCTGGAGGTATTGTCGGCTGTTGTTGAGAAAAAGCAAGAAGTGGTGTAATCATCTTTAGACCAATGTAATGCAAAAAAGTTCGCATTCAATTAACGCCATCTAAAAGCATATCACAGCAAAAAAGGGGGGAATAAGATTGTGGCCATGTTCCCCCCAATTATTCGTTTACTTTGCTGAAAATTTAACATCGTTATGATTGAAATCAAGTACAACTGCCGCACGTTTCTTAACGCACGCAATCAAATTGTCGTGCGCGTGAGATGGAACAAAAAGAAGTCAGAGGTTGGTTTCTCGACAGGGATGTGTGCCGACCCATTAAAATGGAATTCCGAAACGCAGCGCCCGCTGCGCGGCTCAACCCACATCATCGGCAAAGAGAAAATCCCGTCGCGGATAATCAACAACCGAATCGATGAGTTTTTGGAGGCCATCGAAAATGCATTTGGTGAATATGCCCTCCACAACCAGGTGCCGACTCCTAGCGAATTGAAAGAGTTGGTGAACGAATTGATCGGACGCAACAAGAGCGAAGTTGCTGAGGATAATGAGGAAAACGAAAAGTCACTTGAGGATATCTTCAAGAAATTTCTCCGCGTCGGTTCGCTCGAGCGCAACTGGACCGAGAAGGTTCACTATAAATATGAGCAGATATGGAAACAGCTCACTAAATGTGACCCCAAAGTCAGCCTCGAGACTCTTGATAAAAACAAGATGATCGAACTGAAAGACTGGTTCGTAAAAAATGGCTACCGCAACCGCACCATCACCAAGCAGTTCAGGATTCTAAAGTCATTCCTGCGCTGGATGAAGGCCAACAGCTATCCTGTCCAAGATAGCGCGATTGAGTACCAACCACATCTAACGGTCACTAAAAGGAATGTCACGTACCTTACATATAAAGAACTCATGCAGTTCTTCAACTATAAGTTTCCGGCTCATCTTAAGTATCTAGAACGTGCCCGCGACTTGTTTTGCTTCATGTCGTTTACCGCACTACGTTATTCAGACTTGGCTCAGCTTAAAAAAGCGCATATCACAAGCAAAGGCATCGACTTGTATACAAAGAAGACATCAGACCACATCACGATACCTATCATTGATGATGCCCAGAAACTCCTTGACAAATATGCGGACTATAAGTCCGAAGATGGATGTCTCTTTCCTGTGACGTCCGCTCAAAAATTGAATGATTACATCAAGTTGGCAGCGAAAGAGGCAGGGCTCGACCGTGAAGTCATCGACACATATTATATTGGTACACGGCGATATGATGTAGTACACAAGTTTCATGAAATCATCAGTTGTCATGACGGGCGCAGAACCTTTATTTGTTGCTCATTGGCATTCGGCATCCCAGCATCAGTTGTGATGTCCATCACAGGCCATAAGGATTACGAGAGCATGAAGCCGTACATTGAGATTGCAAATGAGACCAAGCGGCTTGAGATGGACAAGTGGAACGGCAAGAAGCTAAAAAACGATATCATCGAGGCTATCGACAATTTTGACGAAGACAAACTAAACAAAATGTATGAGTATATTCTAGACCTCAAACTAGCGCATATTTCTACAGATTAATTAACGGTCAATAATTATTTTTGCACGTAGAAATTATTTGCAATGTTTTCCACTTAATTATTGTTAATTGTTTGACTAATCCAATTGAATATATGAGAAATAACATTACCTTTGCCACAAAATTGAATTCTACTATGGCAAATGATATTACAAGGCAGGTTGAAAAGGCGAAGCCAGGAACACTGTTCTTCGTTTCGGACTTTGTTGCAGGTCGCGACAATAAAGCGGTCAGTCGCATTATGGTCGCACTTGAAGCACGGGGTGAGATTGAACGTATAGGTAATGGCATCTATTGCAAGCCCATCAAGACTCAATTCGGCAAGTTGTATCCCACAGTCGAAGATGTTGTGAATCACATCGCTAAGCGAGACCATGTACAGGTGTTGCCGTCGGGTGCTACTGCCGAAAACATACTCGGATTTAGCACACAGGTTCCCGTAACCCATTTCTACATCACATCCGGTTCATCGAGACAACTGATTGTAAATGGTCATGCTGTATTTTTCAAGCGGGCTGTTCCTCGGAATTTTGCCTACAAAAACAAACTGATAGCGATTTTGGCCCAAGCCCTCAAGTCGATTGGCCAAAAAAGAGTCGGCAGGCATGAACTTGTGGTTGTCCGTGAACTGTTATCAAAGAATCCTGACATCCAACACTTGGACCACGACTTGCAGATCCTCCCCATATGGATGAGGAAAATCGCAAATGGCCCAATATGTGAAAAATGGTGGCAAGTTGGGGAGAAAACAAGAGCGAGGATAAAAAACGTGAGGAGTACAAGGAGGTTATATCGCTGCTGAAACGTGGCTACTCCATCAGAAACACAGCGAAAATCTCGTTGTGTGTCTCCCGTAGATTTGAGAGAGCTCTGCGCGTTCCCGTCACATGGCTTCACCCATCACTGGCGGCGCCTGTCGCCTTGCCAGAAGAAGATAAACTATGGTGATGATAGCGTGAGGGTCCCACCTCTTCCCATTCCGGACAGAGCCCTAAGCCGCACCACGGCGATATTCAGCGATATGGGAAGGCGCAGGTTATCGCCACTTAAGTAGAAGGCTAGAGGAGAAATTCACGGGCTCTCTTTTTGGGTGTTCCTTCTCTTCGGACAAGATGATAATTCTAACTTTTATCACATTTCTGAATGGAATTCAATGCCGTTTTTTAAAAAAACTAATTTTAAATCGTTTTTTTTAAAAAAAAATCTTTATATTTGCCGATTGAAACGTATGGCCTAAATAAGTGGTCATAATGTTATAAATGTTACTTTGTCAATTATTTTTCCGACAACTAAATAAATCATTAATAATCAATAACAAAAACTTAGAAAATTATGAAAAAAATTGCTAAGACATTATTATGTCTCATGTTTGTAATGGGAGGAATAAACATCGCTTCAGCCCAAATGGCTAAAGATCAAATTAAAGATATTAAAGAACGTCGTAAAGCCGAACGCGATCTTGTAAATGAAAAAGTATCAAAAGATGCCAAGAAGCAAGCAAAGGAGATGTCTAAAGAAGGCTGGAATATTTTCCCTGGCAGTTTGCCACTTGAAAAACAAATTGATCGTCAACAAAGATTGAATGATATTAATAGCGAAACGCAGCAATTTATAATTGTTACTAATAACAGTGTTAGCAGTAGCATTGATGCCGCAAAAATGATGTGTGAAGAACTGGCTAAGCAATCTCTTGCATCAAAAATTCAAGAGGATATAACAAGTGCAGTTGAGACAAATGCCAAGATTGAGGAGGTAAGTGAGAACGAGGCGCAAGGTGTGATAACGATAATCAAAAAAAGCAAAAGCCTAATTTCACAAACAATAGGAAGAACTATAACAGTTTGTGAATTTTATAGGACTCTCCCAAATGGCAAAAAAGAGGTTAGCATAACACTGGCTTATTCAGTGGAACAAGCAATGTTAAACTGTAAACAGATAGTTAAAGAAGAGTTGTCTAAAAGTGACGACAATAGCATCTCTAAAGTTGGGGACGATGACCTTGACAAGCTTTTTGAGCAGCATGCTAAAGATAAAGATATCGACAAATGAAAAATTCTTTGACAAATGAAAAATTCTTTATTGATAATTTCTTTTTTGTTGATTCCAGTCTTGGTCTTTGCACAAAAGACCAAGACTGTTGAGGTTGAGTATACTTATAATGCTCCTGAGAATATTTCTATTGAACAGGCTAAGAAGACTGCTCTTGAAAGAGCACAAACTAAAGCTATTGCCGATGAATTTGGCACTATTGTCACACAATCAACTGCTACTGTAATTAAAAGCATAAACGAAGAATCTACAACCGACCTATACTCTTATGGTGGAAGTGATGTGAAGGGGGAGTGGATTCAAACTATAGGTGAACCTATTTTTGATATTAAATATACCGGAGAATCTCTTGTTATTAATGTTAAAGTTAAGGGCAAAATACGAGAGATAGAGTCAGCTAAAGTAGACTTTATTTGCAAAGTGATTAACAGAGGAATGGATGTGTCTGCTATTGATGCAAAGGTTGCAAAAGATGAAAAGGAGAATCTTAACTTTTCAGACAATGATGTTCTGAAACTTTATTTTAAGTCCCCGACTAATGGTTTTTTTACAGTATTCTTGCATAGTTATAGCGATGAGAAAGTGTTTAATTTGACAGATATTGTTAAAGTTAAGAAGAACGAGGATGTTGTGTTATTCAATTCAAGCGACGATGTATTCCAGGTTACTTGTGAAGAGCAAATTGAAAATGCCGATATTTACTTTATATTTTCTGAGAATGATCTTAATCTGATGATTGCTGATGATATTGGGCATGAAATCTCTGTGTTAACCTACAAGGATTTTACTAAGTGGTTGTCAAATTGTCGCAAGCGTGATACCCAAATGGTTGTTGTTAAGAAACTATTAACTGTTAATAAATAAATTATAAATAATAAAAGATGAGATATAAATTATCTAATATTGTATTTTTAGTATTAATGATGTCAATGTCCTTTTCCACTTTTGCACAAAGTGGGGAAGAGTATTTTAACCTTGGTCGTCAAGCGTATCATTCTGGAAATTATGACCAGGCGATAATCTACTACAACCAGGCGATCAGTGCAGGATACATTGATGGTGGCGTGACATACAACAATCTTGGTACTGCCTATTTTTATAAAGGCGACTATGACCAGGCGATAATCTACTATAACAAGTCAATCAGTGCAGGTTTCATTGGTGGTGGCGCGACATACAGCGATCTTGGCAATGCCTATTATAATAAAGGCGACTATGACCAGGCGATAATCTTCTACAACAAGGCAATCAGTGCAGGCTACATTAATGGTGGCGCGACATACAACAATCTTGGTACTGCCTATTTTTATAAAGGCGACTATGACCAGGCGATAATCTACTACAACCAGGCAATCAGTGCAGGCAACATTGATGGTGGCGCGACATACAACAATCTTGGTACTGCCTATTTTTATAAAGGCGACTATGACCAGGCGATAATCTACTACAACCAGGCAATCAGTGCAGGCTACATTAATGGTGGCGTGACATACAACGATCTTGGTACTGCGTATTGTTATAAAGGCGACTATGACCAGGCGATAATCTACTTGAACAAGGCAATCAGTGCAGGCTACATTAATGGTGGCGCGACATACAACAATCTTGGTAATGCCTATTATGATAAAGGCGACTATGACCAGGCGATAATCTACTTGAACAAGGCAATCAGTGCAGGCTACATTAATGGTGGTGTGACATACTTCAATCTTGGTAATGCCTATTATGATAAAGGCGACTATGACCAGGCGATAATCTACTACAACAAGGCAATCAGTGCAGGCGATACATATTGTTACCTTGAAATGAGTGATTTATATACCTACATAAAAAAAGATTTCGGGGAGGCTATAGACTATTTAAACAAGTATTTAAGTTTAAGTAAAGACGAATATGCCGAATATGATGTGCTTTTAAGGAAAGGTGATATTTTTCTGACAATGGGCAATTTGAATGATGCCACAAAGGTGTGGAATACACTCAAGCAGAAATACCCTGATTATGCTAATGAAGATGAATCTGACTTTGCCTATGCAATGATTCATAAAGACTATAGTATTTATGAAGATATAGATGTTGTTTCCACATCAACTTACCAGAACAACAATAATACCTTTGCTGTAATAATCGCAAATGAGGATTATAAAGAGGAGGCAAAGGTTCCTAATGCAAAATCCGATGGTGAAGCTTTTAAGAAATATTGTCAAAACGTGTTAGGTATTCCAGACAAAAACATAAAATATGTTGAAAATGGTACATTGAACACAATCAGGCATGAATTGAAATGGTTGAAGGATGTTGCTGAAGCATATAAAGGTGATGCAAGTGTGATATTTTACTATGCTGGTCATGGAATACCTGATGAGTCAAGTAAAGAAGCCTATCTTTTGCCAGTTGACGGCTATGGTTCAGACCCAACGACAGGTTACAGCCTAACCGACTTGTATTCATTACTAAGCTCATTACCGACAAAAAAATGTGTGGCGTTTCTAGACGCTTGTTTTAGTGGTTCAAAAAGAGACGGTAAAATGATGGCATCGTCACGTGGTGTTTCAATTAAGGTGAAAAGTAATAAACCAAAGGGCAACTTGGTTGTGTTATCAGCAGCGCAAGGAGATGAGACAGCCTATGCTTATAAAGATAAAGGTCATGGAATATTTACTTATTTCATTCTCAAAAAGTTAAAGGATAGCAACGGTGATGTTACGCTTGGTGACCTGTCGCAGTATGTTATTGACCAGGTAAGCAAGAAGTCGATTGTTGAAAATGGTAAATCACAGACGCCAACAGTGTTAATTTCGGATAATGCGACCAATTGGCAGTCTTGGACACTGAAATAATATATTTTTAAAAGACACCTAATTATGAAACAATTAAAGCTTTTTATTCTGATAATTTTCGCAATTGGCTTTGCGGGAAGGGATGCTTATTGTCAAGACATGAAAGATGACTACGAATCGTTTAAGAAGCAAGCCCAAAAAGATTATGGAGATTTTAAGAAAAATTCACGTGAAGAATATGAGGCATTTCGTAAAAAAGTGAATGAGGAATATGCTGAGTTCTTGAAAAATCCATGGAAAGAGTTTAAAAAGGAACCTGTAATACCGAAACCTAAAGACGAGGAAGTGCCCCCAAAACCTATCGATGAGGAGGAAAAAGATAAAGCGCCTATAGATAATCCAATACCTATAAAGGATATCTTGCCTCCCGCACCTGAGCCAGAGCCTCAGCCCTTGCCGGTGGTGCCTATTTATAAAGAGATAGAGCAAGGTGAATTTGAATTTTTGTTTTTTGGGACTAAAATGACCGTTGATTTAGGAGACAAGAACCGTTTTTCTTTACCGAAAGCTACCCCAGATGCAGTAAGTAAGGCATGGACCTTTTGTTGCAGTTCTGATTTTAATAATGTGATTAGAGATTGCTTGAAATTGAGGATTAACCATCAGTTGAATGATTGGGCCTATCTGTTGATGTTGAGGGAGATGGGTGAGGCTTTCTTTGGAAAGAACACTAATGAAGCAATGTTTTTAGCAGGATTTATTTATTGCCAATCGGGATATAAAATCCGTTGGGCAGCAAACTCCATAGGTCAGCTCAATATAGGTGTATGCACTCAGCATCAACTTTTTGATAAGACATGCTATAGTTATAGCGGTGGTTATATTTTCTTGCTTGATGATAATCAGAAATTTACTTGGCTTTTTAGTGAAAGCGAATACACTGGGGAAAAACTGATGTCTCTATATTTTAATTATGGTAACCCTAAGTTTGATTTTAATAATCAAAGGCCAAGATCAGTTCGTTGTAACGAGGGGACGTTTGACATTCCTAACAATAAAAACTTAATAGATTTATATAATAAATATCCTACATCAACCCATCTAAATAATCTTATGACAAGGTGGGCAATGTATGCCGAGACTCCTCTTAGTCAGGAAACAAAAGACATATTATATCCAAGGCTGAAAAATATGATAAATGGGAAGAATTCCTATGACGCCGTTAAAGCTATACTAAACTTTATTAATAATAATTATTATAATAACTTCCCTTATGGTTATGATGATGAAGTTTGGGGGTGTGATCGTGCCCTCTTTCCTGAAGAAACAATTTACTATCCACTCAGTGATTGTGAAGACCATGCTATTCTATTCGCTCGTTTAGTTAGAGACTTACTAGATTATGATGTTGTTTTGGTATATATACCAGGTCATTTGACTACAGCGGTTGACATCCCCAATGACAATAGAGGAGATTACCTTATGACAGGTAATAGGATTTATACTATTTGTGACCCAACTTATTTTAACTCTAATCCGGGGCAGAAAATGCCTGACTTGGACTATAGTGCCCCTCTGGTTATAAATGTAAGATAATGCCTTTTGACCAAATGATATGGTTAGTTCCAAAATAGCTCACACAGAGGCACTGCACACCAGGCACACTAAGTATAAAATCACCCAAGGCAATCCTCGGCAACCATTCCAGAAATGCCCCAATGCGGCAATAAATCCAGAGCGCGGAGTATCGAGTCATGAGACGACAATGTCATAAATAAGAGTCAGAATGTTTAGCGTACTGCTACTTTGTCATCATAGATTGTCAAATAATTATGGCATCAAAATGATGCCTCATTCTAAAAAAAATATTAATAAAATAATGATGGCTGGGAAATAAAAGGGGGGAATAAGGGAAAAAGAAAAATCGCAAGCGGCTTTTTATCAGCTACTTGCGATTGTGAGTTGTGGAGCTGGAGGGGTTTGAACCCTCGTCCAAACGTGGAACTAATAAGTTTTCTACATGCTTAGTCGTGACTTGATTTTCGTCCTGGGGCAGGCTCATGACCACCAACCGCCAGGCTTAACCTCTAAGGTTTTGGACGTTGCTCGAGGCAGGCGTCGTCCTATCACCGATATGCTAGCACCACCTTGTCGATAAGCCTCGGCGAGAGGGCCACCGGGTGATGTCTCGTCCCTACCATCCTTGGGCAGGGATAAAGCCGATCTACTATACTTCGATCAAGCAGCGAGAGCGTAAGTGTTTTCGCCAGTTAAATTTAGTGATGACTGATATTAAAGAGCCTCGGCCATCGTTGCTCTGCATGCTTGCTTACCACCTCTACACGCTGTCAAAGCCAAGTCAGCCCCGTAAGTGTGCTTTCGGTAAAAGCGCTGCAAAGGTAGTGCAAATTTTGTGCCAACACAAATTTTCACGAAAAAAAGACAGAAAAAAGCCCTCCCTGAACAACATTCAAGGGCCTTAAAATCCTTAAAGACCTAAGGCCCTTAGAGTGTGTGAAGCGGGGTTTAGTGGAGGCGTGAGCCGGTGACGTCGTAGGTGACGCCGTTTTTCTCGATTACCACGCGGCCGTCGACCACACGCTTGACGACGCCAGGCTCGACGTTGCCGTCGCGCGAGACGCTGCTCACGCCGGTAACGATGTCATGCTCCTTAATCAGGCGCACCGAGTTGCCGCGGCGCAACTCCCTACTCCACACCACGGGCACGGTGAAGGCTGTCATGGCTCCGTTGAGACCCGGCGCAAGCACATAGTAAGCCAGATTGGCATTGGTGGGATGCGGCGTTGAGGTCCAGTAGTAGCCGTAGACCTGCACATTCGACACCCAACTGAAGTAGTCGGTCTCAGGGTTGACCTCGGTGGTCTCGCTGGCGCCGTTCCAGGTGTTGCCCTCGCCGCCCACGCGATATCCGGCATAAGGCAGGAAGACGGCTCCGGCGGCCTCCATGGTTTCCCACTGGTCGAGGTCGTAGACGTTCTGCCCGTGGTCATAGTCAATCTCGGGGATGAAGCCCGGCTCGAAGTTGATGCCGGCGGGCGTTGTCCAGTCGTCGGGCAGCAGGAACACGCCATTCACCTGGTTGTTGCCGTTGTCGTTCCAGATGATGCCGCCCTCGCCCCACAGTTGTGCCGCATTGGCGCGGCCGGTGAGGATGTACTGCCACTCGTCGCGCGTGGGGGTACGCCAGGTCACCCCATCCTCGAAGACGGCGCCCCAGTCGACAAAGTCGCCATAGTAATCGGCATCTTTGTTCGACGCGTTCACACCGAAATAGGTCGACGTGGTGCTCCAGCCGAAGAGGTCGATCCACACGTTAAGGTCGGGGTTGCCCAGCCTGATATTGTTATACACACCCACGACGGCATACTGCGTGGGCGCAAAACGCCATGCCCCGGTGCCGGCATGATACTGCACATTGCCTGGCGCGAAGTCAACCTTCAATGTCGAGGAAACGGAAAAACCATTGTTAGCAAAGCCAATGGTGGCCAACGAGAGCAATAGCAAGGATAAGAATAATTTTTTCATAAGATGTATTTATTGGTTATACAATTTGCTTAGGAATGAAGGTGCGAAAGTGCACATCTATAGCCGTCAGTCACAAGCAGATAGAAAAAATGCAGAATGCAAATTTATAACAAAATGGGCGGCAAGCCAAGAGTTTTGCGAAAAAAATGCTATATTTGCATGTTTTTTTTGTCACAACGGCCGATGAGACGAATTTTTAAAATTTCCTTTATGATTGTTGCCACGGCGATGGCGCTTGCCAGTTGCAGTGGCGGCGGTGGTAGCAACCACTACCGTGTGCTGTGCCATCTGGCAAAGAACCTGGATTGCGACAGCGCCACGCTGTACGTTGTGAGCGAGGACTATACTCGCCGCATGCTCGTGGGCGGTTGCCGACAAGCCGACGGCGAATTCACCTTCGAAGGCCAGGTGGCCGGCAAGTGCGTGGGCTACCTCACGTTTTATCCCGACACGGTGCCGTTCTACTTCATCGTTGAGCCAGGCACAATCGACATCAGCATAGCCCGCGACTGGTGGACCATCGGCAACAGCCGCGCCAACCGTGAATACATCGCGGTGCTCAACGCGCGCCAGGTGATTCTGGCCAAGAAGCGCCGCGTGCGCACCGACTACGAGCGTCACATCGCCGACTCGACGCTGACCGCCGACCTGGAGAGTGCCGCCGTGACCCGCGACAAGCAACTGCGCGACTCGCTGGCCGGATGGCTAGCCGACCGCATCGCCGTGGGCGACCCCATAGCGCATATCCTCGCCGACCGCTACGGCAATGAATTGGACCAAAAACCCGCCAAGCCATGAAATTACTACGCATCACGCTCGGCATTGTGCTGCTCGGCTGCTTGGCCGCGCAGTTGGCGTCGTGCCGCAAGGGCGGCATGAACGAGCACGTGGTGTCGCAGAACGAAGAGTTCACCGTGACGGGCGACAGCGTGATTCAGGGCGACATCGTGGTGACCGCACGCACGCCTTACTACCTCGAGTCGACGCTCACCATGGAGCGCCTCGACTCGATTGAGCGCACTGCCGAGTCGCATATCAGTTATCACGGCGGGCGTCCGTGGCAAGGCAGCGACAGCGTCCATGGCCTGCCGCAGTACGTGTCGCGCCAAAATCTGCTTAACGCCGTCTACAACATGTCGTGCGACTACATCGCCGACGGCCATCTTGACGATGGCTACAACGCCCACGACGACTATGCCAACCTCTACGCCTCGATTTACCTGTCGCTGGCCATGCTTGAGCCCGAGCGCTCGATGCAGGCGTTGCGCAGCATGGTGAGCGACGGCGATGTGCTGTCGCATGGCGGCCCGTGGCCCGTGTATGCCGACCGTTGCGCGTGGATTATCGCCGCCTGGGAGGTGTATCTGGTCACCGGCGATGAGCATTGGCTCGAGGAGATTGCCCCGGTGGTGCGCCGCTGTATTTCGCAAGACCACGCAGTGCTCGAAGACGCCGCCAGCGGACTGATGCACGGCGGCATCACACGGCGCCAAATGCGCTCACGCTTCTACCCCGACTGGATGCGGTCGACCGACATCGCACAGACCATAGCGCTGAGCAACAACGTGCTCGCACTGCGGGCGCTTGAAATACTCGGCGAGATTGACGAAATCACAGGCACCCCGGGCGACAGCGACAAGCAGGCCGAGAAACTGGGCAATGCCATCAACCAGCAACTGTGGCACGAAGACCACGGCCAATACACCGCCATGCTCTACGGCTTGTCGCCGCAGCGCAAGGCGCCGCTGAGCGACAATCTGGCACAAGCCCTGGCCGTGGTGTGGGACATTGCCGACGACGACCGCGCCAACACCCTCGTCGAGCGCACGCCCATCACCCATCGCGGCCTTCCCAGCGTGATGCCCATGACCACATTCGAGGAGCCATATTTCACCGAGTCGTCGTGGGCCACCACACAGGCGTTGTGGAACCTCGCCGCCTGCCATGTGGGCAACATGAATGCCCTGCGTCGCGGCATGGGGGCGCTCCTAAGGACCCAGGCCATGTTTGCCTCGCGCCACATCATGCCCATCAACAGCCCCGTCAACGAACTTGCCGGCGCCGCAGCGTCGATATCGATGTACTATCGCGTGCTTGCCGGAATGCGGCTGCTGCCCGAGGGCATAGAGTTCAATCCCATGGTGCCCAGCAGCCTGTATGGCGACAAGGAAATCATCGGCTGGCACTACAGGCAGGCAGTGCTGAATATCACCATCAAGGGCACAGGCAACGAGATTGTGCGCATGACCGTCGACGGCGGCGTGCAGGAGGGCAATTTTGTGCCTGGCGACCTCACCGGCGAGCACACCATCATCATCGAGTTGAGCCAGTCGGGCCCGGCGCGCTCGCAGCAAGTCACCCTTGCCAACCATGTGTCGCGCCAACTCCCGTGGCCACAAAACGAGCAGTGGCAAGTGCTCGGCACATCGGCCATGTGGCTGCCGCTCGACAGCACATCGACGACCGACACGCTGCACGCCGTCATCAAGGCTGAGCGTGCCGGAAAACACCTGCTCAGCGTCGCCTACAGCGACACCGTGGCTTGCGACGCCCGCATCGTGATGGTGAACACTCACCGCCAGGGCGTCGTTGTGATGCCTGTGGTCCCCGACAGCGTGCCGCCGTTCAGCACCTCGCTCGAGGTCACGCTGCTCAAGGGGCACAACAGCATCGACCTGGTGCGTCCGCCGGGCATGCCTCCCACGGCGCGCCTGCGACAACTATGGTGGAGATAGGCATTCACATAAAAGCATAAAACACAATAAATCAACTAATTATACCTTAAGTTATGAAACATTTACTTTCCTTAGCACTCGCCGCCACGGTGACGCTTACCGCAATGGCCGATGAGGGACGCCTGCTGCGCTTCCCGGCCACCAACGGCTACGAGGTGGCGTTTTCCTACGCCGGCGACATCTACACTGTGCCCCTGAGCGGCGGCACGGCGCGCAAACTCACCAGCCACAAGGGCTACGAGGCCTTTGCGCGCTATTCGCCCGACGGCACACAGATTGCCTTCACGGGCCAATACGACGGCAACACCGAGGTGTACGTGATGCCCTCGACCGGCGGTGAGCCGCGCCGAATCACCTTCACGGCCACCAATCCGCGCGACGATTGGGGCGACCGCATGGGCCCGAACAACGTGGTGATGACCTGGACTCCCGACGGCCGCAGCGTGGTGTATCGCAACCGCATCAGCGACAGTTTCGACGGAAAACTGTGGACAGCGCCCACCGACGGCGGCATGCCCACCCAGTTGCCTCTGCCCGAAGGCGGCTTCTGCTCCTACTCACCCGACGGCACCAAGTTGGCCTATAACCGTGTGTTCCGCGAGTTCCGCACATGGAAGTACTACCGCGGCGGTATGGCCGACGACATCTGGATTTACGACACCGACAGCAAGACGGTTACCAACGTGAGCAACAACGTTGCCCAGGACATCTGCCCGATGTGGATTGGCAACGAGATTTACTATATCAGCGACCGCGACAAGACCATGAACTTCTGGGTCTACGACACTACCACCGGCACCAACACCAAGGTGACGCACTTCACCGACTACGACGTGAAGTTCCCGAGCACGGGCGGCGGCCTGATAGTGTTTGAAAAAGGCGGTTACCTCTATCGCCTCGATCCCGCCACGAAGGCCACCAGCCGCATCATGGTGGAGATGAACAGCGAGAACAATTTTGCCCGCGAGAGCCTGATTAAGGTCGAGGACTACATCACCGAGGCCGGCTTGTCGTCCGACGGCAAACGAGTGGCCATCAGTGCCCGCGGCGAGGTGTTCGACGTGCCCGTCAAGCAAGGTGTGACGCGCAACATCACCCACACCCCCGGCGCCCACGAGCGCGACGCGGCCTGGAGCCCCAACGGCAAGTATATTGCCTACATCAGCGATGTCACCGGAGAGACCGAACTGTGGATGCGCGACGCCGAGGGTGGCGAGCCCATCCAACTCACCCGCGACAACGACACCTACATTCTCGACTTCGGCTGGAGCCCGCAGAGCGACCGCATCGTGTACACCGACCGCGAAAACCGCGTCGTGATGCTCGATGTGGCAGCCAAGCGCAAAACCACGCTGCTACAAGACTCCATCGGCGAGTTCGCCCTGCCGAGTTTCTCGCCCGACGGCAAGTGGCTCACCTACTACCAAATGGCGAAAAACCAGCACAATGTGGTATACCTTTATAATATAGCCAGCGGCCAGGCCACGGCAGTGACCGACAACTGGTACGACAGCAACGTGCCCGAGTTCTCGAGCGACGGCAAGTACTTGCTCTTTGCGTCGGGCCGCGACTTCAACCCCATCTACAGCAGTGTGGAGTGGAACTTTGCCTATCGCGGCATCGAGGGCATCTACATGGTGATGCTCAGCAAGGACACCCCGTCGCCCTTCCTGCCGAAGGACGACAAGACAGCCACGCCCGACGACGACAAGCCTGCCGACAAGGGCGGCAAAGCCGGTAAAGGCGGCAAGAACGACAAGGCCGAAGCCGAGGGCGACGCAGTCGTGAAAATCGACCTCGATGGCATTCAGGACCGCATCGTCAAACTGCCCCTGAGCGCCAGCAACTACGGCTTGCTGGCTTGCGACGGCAGCAAGGTGTGGTATAACGGCAACGGAGGCACGCACGTCTACGACCTCGAGGAGCAGGAAGACATCCTCATCGCGCCGGGAGCGCAGATGCACCCCTCGGCCGACATGAAGCGCGCCATGTTCTTCAAGGGCGGCAAAATCTATGTCACCGCGCTGCCCGACCACAAGGTGGAACTCAGCGAGGCAGTGAACCTGAGCGACATGACCGCCGTGGTCAACTACGAGCAGGAGTGGCAGCAAATCTTCAACGAGGCCTGGCGCGCTTATCGCGACGGCTTCTACCTGAAGACGATGCACGGCGTCGACTGGAACGCCATCCACGACAAGTATGCCGAACTCTTGCCCTATGTGAAAAACCGCCTCGACCTCACCTATGTGATTGGCGGCATGATTGGCGAACTGGCCTGCGGCCACGCCTACGTCAACGGCGGCGACCACATCGAGGTTGAGCGTCAAAACATCGGCATGCTCGGTGCCGAACTGGAGCGCGAGGGCAACGCCTTCCGCATCACGAAGATTCTGCAAGGCGCCGCCGACCGCGAGGAGTTACGCTCACCGCTCACCGAGCCGGGCCAGAACATCAAGGAAGGCGACTACATCGTGGCCGTGGACGGCATCCCCACCTCGTCGACCAACAACATCTACACGCTGCTGCGCGGCAAGGCCGATGTGATGACCGAACTCACCATCGCCAGCAGCGCCAGCGGTGCCGGAGCGCGCAAGGTGGTGGTCAAGCCCATCCAGGACGAGTATCCGCTCTACCACTATGCGTGGGTGCAGAACAACATCAAGCACGTGAGCGAACGCACCGGCGGCCGCGTGGGCTACATCTACATTCCCGACATGGGACCGGAGGGACTGCGTGAATTCACGCGCTACTTCTTCGCCCAACTCGACAAGGAGGCCCTCATCGTCGACGACCGCGGCAATGGCGGCGGCAACATCTCGCCGATGGTCATCGAGCGACTGCTGCGTCAGCCCTACCGCATGACGATGTACCGCGGAAGCAGTTTCAACGGCACAATACCCGAACAAACCATCGTCGGCCCGAAGGTGCTGCTCATCAACAAGTACTCGGCCAGCGACGGCGACCTGTTCCCCTGGAGTTTCAAGGAGAACAAAATCGGCACCGTGATTGGCACGCGCACCTGGGGCGGCATCGTGGGCATCAGCGGCTCGCTGCCTTACATGGACGGCACCGACATCCGCGTGCCCTTCTTCACCAACTATGACATGCGTGGCAACTGGATTGTGGAGAACCACGGCGTGGATCCCGACATCCTCATCGACAACGACCCCACCCAGGAGTTTAACGGCGTCGACCAGCAACTCGACAAGGCCATCGATGTGATTATGGAGCAACTCAAGACGCGCAAGCCGCTCCCCACTACCCCAGCCCCGCGCACCCTCCACGACCTCGGCGTCGACTAACCGCATCGGCACAAGGCAATGGCTGAAAAATGATGGTGGCCAGCATCCGACCTGTCCGACCCGTCCGACCCGTCCGACCTGTCCGACCTGTCCGACCTGTCTGACCCACCACAAACCAAATTAGGCAGGGGTGAAGCAATGCGACACCCCTGTCACATATTTTAGGCATGATTTCTTGGATACATTTGCTTGGCGTTGTCGCTACAGTGGCTCTGCTGCTGGCCATCAGTTGGTGGTCGGGCCGCAGGGTTAAGGACGCTCGCACCTTCATCACCGGAGGCAACTCGGGCAGTTGGATGGTGTGCGGCGCGCTGCTGGGCACTCTGGCGGGCGGCCAGTCGACCATCGGCACGGCCCAGTTGGCTTTCTGCTACGGCCTGTCGGCATGGTGGTTCACCATCGGGGCCGGACTGGGCGCCCTGGTGTTAGGGCTGTTCTATGCGGGGCCCTTGCGACGCAGCGGGTGCTCGACATTGCTCGAGGTGGTGAGCCGGGAATACGGCCGCAAAGCCGAAACGGTGGGCTCGATACTCTTCTTAATAGGCATTTTCATCAGCATTATGTCACAGGTGCTGTCGTCATCGGCCATGATTGGCAGCCTGTTCGGCATTCCCACGCTGTGGGCCTCGATATTGGGTGCTGTGCTCATCATGCTGATGGTGCTGTTCGGCGGCATTCGCAGTGCCGGAGTGGGCGGCATCGTCAAACTTGTGCTGCTGTACTTGTGCTCGCTGGTGGCCGGCGTTGTCGTCTGGCACATTGCCGGCGGCTTGACAGGCTTGCGCGACGGTGTGGATGCCGTCTATCAGTCGCCATCGCTGGCGCAGTTCAACGGCCTGACCGACGTCGAAAGCATCCACCACCGCTACGGAAGCCCCTTTGCCCGTGGCGTCTTCAAGGACTTGGGAGGCTGCTTGTCGCTCATCCTGGGCGTGGTGTGCACCCAGAGTTACGCGCAGTGCATCTGGTCGGCGGCGACCACCCCCAAGGCACGCCGCGGCGCCTTGCTCTGCTCGCTGTTCATGCCCATCATCGGCGCAGCCTGTACGCTCGTGGGCATATACATGCGCGGCCACTATGTCACGGCCGACGAACTCAAGGCGCTGCAAGCCGCTGGCGAGGCCCTGCCGGCCGGACTGGGCGTCATCGAGAATTCCTCGCAGGCATTTCCGGCCTTTATCCTCAAGCATCTGCCAGCTTGGTTGGGCGGCCTGATGCTGGGTACCATGCTCATCAACATCCTGGGGTGTGGCAGCGGCCTGTCGCTGGGTGCCGCCACGATTCTGGTGCGCGACGTCTATGGCAACGTCAAGCGGCGCATGGGCCTCACGGCATCGCCACTGTCGCAGTTGAGTCAGACGCGACTGTCGATCGTGGGCATCCTTGTGGCGGCGGTCATCGCCACGTCGCTGTTCCATAGCACATTTATCAACGATTTGGGTTTCCTGTCGTTAGGTCTGCGCGCTGTGGCCATCCTGTTCCCGCTCTGCTTCTCCTTGTGGTGGCCGGGCCGCATCAAGCCGGGCCGCATGGTGCTGTCGATGCCTGTGGGTGTCGCCGCCATGCTGCTTGCCAACTTCACCTCTCTGCCGGGCGACGCCGTGTATTACGGCCTCGGCGCCTCGCTCCTGGTCCTCCTCACCACCCGCCCCCGCCACTAAAACTTTATGGCTGAAAAGGCGCCCTAACGGGCGGAAATTATAGAGAATAAAAATTGCACGACCTAATGAAAAAATATTTTTGTTTGATTTGAATAGATTTGATAGATTTCTCGCGCGATAGCGCGACTCCCCATGTGGCTGAAAGGAGTGCGCCTGACGGCGCAGAAATCAAACAAAATCTTAACAAAATCCCACAGTGGCTGAAATAGCGCCCTGACGGGCGGAAATTCATCAATCATAAAAATTTCACGACCTAATGAAAAAAAAATTTTGTTAGATTTTGGAATAGATTTGAATGATTTCTGCGCCGTAGGCGCACTCCCTCTGTAACAGAAAAAGCGCCCTGACGGGCGGAAATTTAAAAGAATAAAAATTTCACGACCTAATGAAAAATATTTTGATTTCGGCAGGTCGTGAAATTTTCTTTATTTCAAAATTTCCACGCGCCAGCGTGCCTATTGCGCTATGGCAGAAAAAAAAATTTTGATTGATTTGAATAGATTTGAATGATTTCTGCGCGAAGCGCACTCCCTCTGTAACAGAAAAATAATTTTGTTTGATTTGAATTATTGGTGTCCGCTAAAACTTTTTTAGCGGCTGAAAAAATCAGGCTGAATCCCGTTGCCGAGGTTCAGCCTTTTTCGTTACCTTTGTTTTCGTCACAAAAACCAGGTAACTTGAACAAAGATGAACAAAGGTACACATTTTATCGGACAGCCGTTGTTTGGTCAGCTGATTAATTTGCTTGACAAGGGAAAAATCGCCAAAATCAGCCGTAAAAACGGTGGAGAGATGAAACAGGGACTCCCATGTTTCATCACATCTATTCTCTTATTATTTTACAATTAGGCGGAAAAGCGTCCTTGCCAATTGATCTCACCGAGTTGGGTATGGTCACACTCGTCAGACCGCTGCATTGATAGAAAGCTCTGTCGCCGATTGAGGTCACCGAGTTAGGGATGGTGACCGAGGTTAGACTTTTGCAACGCTCGAATGCACCATCACCGATTGAGGTCACCGAGTTGGGGATGTTCACACTCGTAAGGTTGCTGCAATTACAAAAAGCATATCTACCTATTAAGGTCACCGAGTTTGGGATAGCGACAGAGGTCATACCGCTACAGGATAAGAAAGCTCTGTCGCCGATTGAGGTCACAGTGTTAGGTATGATAGTTTTTTTGCATCCTGTGATAAGGGTGTTTGATGCAGTCTCAATTATTGCGTTGCAGTTATTGCGCGAGTCATACTTTACGTTCCCACTCTCAACATTAATGCTCATCAAGTCGCAACACTCAAATGCGTGGTCGCAGATTGATGTCACCGAGTTTGGGATAGTAATATTCGTCAGGCCATCACAATGATAGAAAGCATCTTCACCGATTGTGGTGACCGAGTTGGGGATGGTTACACTCGTCAAGTCACTGCGACTTTGGAACGCAGAACCAGCAATCTCTTTAGTGCCATCTTTTATTGATATGTTTGTACCGCTTGGCATTTTGCCTCTATATTGATAAGCAACTAATCCTATATAAACGAGACTATCAGGTAAACTGCTGTACCAAGCTGTCTCATAGAATGCCCATTCGCCGACTGATGTCACCGAGTTGGAGATTGTCACATTAGTCAGACCTTTGCATTGATAGAAAGCGCTGTAGCCAATTGATGTCACTGAGTTGGGGATAGTGACAAATGTCAGGCCACTGCAACCGTCGAATGCATAACGGCCGATTGAGGTCACTGAGTTTGGGATGATTACGCTCGTCAAATCGCTGCAACCTTCGAATGCGTTGTCTCCGATTGAGATCACGGTGTAAACCTGGTCTTTGTATGTTACATTTTTGGGAATTGAGACTGTTTTTAAGCTTTTGTAGCTGTCGTTACTGATAACGGTGAGTGTATTGTCTTGGTTTACAAGGTATTTGATACCGTCTAAGGTAAATGACCTGGTGCGAAGTAGGTTGTCGCGATACTGCTTTACCATTGTACCGCAACCGCGTTTTATAGCTCGCTCCCACCATGATAAGGCTTTTGCGTAGTTGATGCCGGTGCCTTTGCCTTCATAATACATAGTGCCAACTGTCCCTTGTGATTCGCAGTCGCCGCCTTCGGCGGCCTTAATAATCAGGGGGAAGGCCGCATCATAGTTCTTTTCTTTAATGAGTTTGAAACCTTGTTCGGCAAAATATTCAACATCGTTTGCGTTTATAGCAATTGCGGTTGTTGGAGCTATGACGATTGAAATGGCAACAGCCAAAGTGATGAAGAAACGTTTCATAGTTAATTATTTGTAATTAAAATTTCAATAAAATTACAAATAATTGTGGTTTTGGCAAAGGCATCTAATGAAATTCGTCATTTAACTCCAACAATTGGGGACGGCATTGTTGCACTTTTCCCGAGAATGATAAAAAAGATTTGTTTGATTTGATAAGATTTGATGGATTTCCCGCCGTCAGGCGGCTCCCTTCTTGCACCGCCGTCAACAAAACAAAAATGTCCTCAAGGGGGCATTCCCATGAGGACATTCTTTGGTTATGTGTGTGGGTTACTCCACTGTCCAGGTGTCGCCAGCCATGACCACGTCGCGCAGGCAGGTGAAGCCGTGCTGTGCGATGGCTTCCTCGACTTGCTCGGCGACAGCCGTCTCGTAGGTGGGTGCTTCTACGCTGCGAATCACGCCCAGCGCCACGGGCAGGTCGACGCCGTCCATCATGGCGAGTTGCTGGTGCACAAAGTTGCTCTCGCAGTGAGCGTCGTGAACAAGCACGTCGTCGATGGTGTAGCCGTCCTCGCCGAGGGTCACCGCCTTCAGGCTGAAGCCGTCCTGCACGATGCCACGGTTGTTGTCGCGACCGAAGATCATCTTCTGGCCGTGCACCAGGTGGATGGTGCGGTCGGCGCGCGTCTCGCGGTCGGTGATGTAGCGATGGATGCCGTTGTTGAAAATCATGCAGTTTTGCAGGATTTCCACCACCGAGCAGCCGCGGTGCTTAGCGGCTTCGACCATTACCTCCTGGCTGATGTTCAACTCCACGTCGAGGCTGCGGGCAAAGAAGGTGCCGCGTGCGCCGAAGGTGAGTTCAGCGGGGATAAACGGGTCCTCGGTAGTGCCGTAAGGCGACGACTTCGACTTGAAGCCGCGAGCACTCGTGGGCGAGAACTGGCCCTTGGTGAGGCCGTAGATGCGGTTGTTGAGCAGCAGCAGGTTCACATCGATGTTGCGACGCACCTCGTGGATGAAGTGGTTGCCGCCGATTGCCAGACAGTCGCCGTCGCCCGACACTTGCCACACGGTCATCTCGGGGTTAGCGGTCTTGAAGCCCGTGGCCACCGCGCCACCACGACCGTGAATGGTGTGGAAGGCGTAGGTGCGAGTGTAGTAAGGCAGACGCGAACTGCAACCGATGCCCGAAATCACCGCCGTCTTCTCGCGCGGGATGCCCAACTGGGCCATGGACTTGAGAAGCACGTTGAGCACGGCATGGTCGCCGCAACCGGGACACCAGCGCACCGGCTGGTTGTTCTTGAAATCAAGAGGCTTGCATGCAGCAGCCTGAGTGTTATCGTTATTTTCCATTACAATTCCTCCTCCATGATAATGTTTTTCACTCCGTCGACAATCTCTTGCACCATGAACGGCTGACCTTGCACCTTGTTGATGTGGCAGATGTTCAGGTTAGGAATCTTGCTCTGCAAGTAACTGGCCATTTGCCCGGTGTTGAGTTCGGCCACAATCACCGTCTTGAAGCGGCTGAGCAACTCGGCAGTGTTCTTGGGCAGCGGGTTGATGTAGCGGAAATGCGTCATAGCCAGTTTGAAGCCCTCGTTGTTGAGTCGTGTGACGGCATCGAGGATGTGACCGTAGGTACTGCCCCAGCCCACTATGATGGTGTCGGCCGTGGGATCGCCCTTGAGTTTGAGTTCGGGGATGACGTTGGCCACGTTGGCAATCTTCATGCGGCGTGTCTCCACCATGTGTGCGTGGTTGATGGGGTCGTTGCTGAGCACGCCCAGGTTGTAGTCCTTCTCCAGGCCGCCCACCACATGCTCCAGCCCCGGTGTGCCGGGGATGGCCCAGTAGCGGATGCCCAGCGCGTTGCGCATAAACGGCGTCCACGTCTCTTTCAGTGCCTGCGGCACATAGTTGGGCTTGATGGCGGGATACTCGCCCTCTTCGGGGATACGCCAAGCCGACGAGCCGTTGGCGATATATGCGTCGGTGAGCAGGATGACGGGGGTCATGTGCTCGATGGCGATTTTTGCTGCCTGGAAGGCCATCTTGAAGCAGTCGGTGGGAGTGGCTGCCGCGAGCACCACGAGCGGGCTCTCGCCGCTGCGGCCGTACAGCGCCTGCTGCAGGTCGGTCTGCTCGGTCTTGGTGGGAAGACCCGTCGAGGGGCCGCCACGCTGCACGTCCACGACCACCAAGGGCAACTCGGCCATCACGGCCAGACCTAAAGCCTCGCTCTTCAGCGCCAAGCCCGGGCCCGACGTGCTGGTCACTGCCAGGTGACCGGCAAATGAGGCGCCGATTGCCGAGCAGATGCCGCCAATCTCGTCCTCCATCTGGATGGCCTTCACGCCCAGGTCGCGGCGCTTGGCGAGTTCATGCAGGATGTCGGTGGCGGGGGTAATGGGATATGAGCCTAAGAATAGTGGGCGTCCGCTCATCTCCGACGCCTTGATCAGGCCCCATGCCGTGGCTTTGTTGCCGTTGACGTCGGTGTAGATGCCCGGGCGCACCTCGTCGCTCTGTATACGGTAAGTCGACACCGAGGCGTGGATGTTGTGGCCATAGTTGTAGCCACCCTTGATCACCAGTTCGTTGGCGGCGTAAACCTCGGGCTTATCGGCAAATTTTGCCTTCAAGAATTTCAGTGGTGCCTCCATGGGTCGGTTGAAGAGCCAGCACACGAGACCCAGCGCAAACATGTTGCGGCACTTAAGCACTGATTTCTGGTCCATGCCAGTGTCTTTCAGGGCCTCTTTGACCATGGTGGTGATGGGAGCCTCGATAACTTGTGCCTTGATGCCAAGTTCCTCGTAGGGCTCGTTGGTGGTGTAGAGGGCCTTGTCGAGCCCTGCCTGTGTAAAGGTGTCGATGTCGACGATTGCCGCACCGCCCTTGCGCAGGAACTGCGCATTCTGCTTGAGTGCCGCGGGGTTCATAGCCACCAGCACGTCGCACTCGTCGCCCGGCGTGTGCACGCCGTGGCCAATGTGCACTTGGAAGCCCGACACGCCGCCCAGCGAGCCTTGCGGTGCGCGCACCTCGGCGGGATAGTCGGGGAAAGTGGAGATGCGGTCGCCGAGTCCGGCGCTCACATTCGAGAAGATGTTGCCTGCCAGTTGCATGCCATCGCCGCTGTCGCCCGAGAAGCGCACGACGATACTCTGCCTGAACTGGACTTTAGCCTTTTCATTGTTCTTTTCGCTCATTTCAAATTTTTAATTTAAGCAGTCGGAATTTATGTCGAATAGCCTCTGCAACGGGTCACAGAAGCCTCCATTCTAAAAAACGCGGCAAAATTACTGCAAACCGAGCGAAAAAGCAAACTTTACTTTGCTTTTTCCGAGGTGCAGCGTAATTTCGAGGGCAAAGCCCTCAACATTACTGCAAACCGAGCGAAATGGCAAGAAAACGCAAACAAAAATATAATTTTTGATTTGCGGAGGCTTGACATTTCCGAGGCGCAGCGTAATTTATCTAAAATTACTGCAAACCGAGCGAAAAAGCAAACTTTACTTTGATTTTTCCGAGGTGCAGCGTAATTTCGAGGGCAAAGCCCTCAACATTACTGCAAACCGAGCGAAAAAGCAAAAATAAACCACAAATTCAACAAATTAAAACAAATCGCTGTACAAAAAAACTACGGATCAATCTGATTGTTCTGATTGTTCTGACAACTTCCTTTGTTTAATTCGTTTAATTTGTTTAATTCGTTGATTTAATGCGAATTACGCGAATTACGCGAATGTTACGAATTATTTTGTTTTGTTTAACATGAATAATCACGAATTAGCCATTAATTATTTGATTTCAAAATAATTATCACAAATAATTTATGGCTAATTCATGGCTAATTTATGTTTCTTTTCTAAAAATCTATAATCTGTAATCTGTAATCTATAATCTACAAACTTATCATCATTTTGGGCAAGTTAGTTTTTGCCCAAAATGATGTTGATAAGTTTGTTAAGGTCAGTGCCATCGACACCGCCCTCGCCGTTCACGTTGGCTCGGCCACCATAGTTTGCAGCGTTGTCCTTGCCCAAGATGATATTGATGAGGATGTTCAGGTCGGTGCCGTTGACAGCGCCGTTGCCGTCCACATCGCCGGGCAGGTTAGCCGAATGGTTGATGAGGCATACCGCATCGGGCAAGGCGTAGCGCACTGCATTAGCGTCAGCACACACGATATTCTTCAGCACGATCTCGTGCTCGCCGCTGAAGTCCGCCGCGCTGCGCACCTTGAACGTCGCCACCGCGCCGCTTGTGCTACGGAGCGACTTGTTGCTGCTGCTGGCGATAATCAGGCGCACGTTGCCCAAGCCCGTGAGGTCGGTCCACGACTCGTGGCCGTTGAAGCGCGCTGCAACTGGCAGGGCGTATGCTAAGTCGCCCCACTCGTCGGTCTGCTCCACTATGCTCAGTCCCGTGGGTAACTCGATGTCGCATTGCACGGCAGCGAACGCTGTGGCGTTGTCGAGCACGATATTCAGCGTCTTAGTTGCGTTGCCGCCCAGGTCGAAGTCGTTCACGTACATCTTATTGTTGGCGGCCGCCTTTAGCAAGTCGCGGCACGGAGCATTGCTACTGCCGCCGAAGTCATAGGCCAGCGCGGCGTCGATAATCATCGGCAGGTCGTTCACCAGGACATATCCGTCGCCGCTCATGTCGGCGGCCTCAAACTTGAAATCCGACGAAGTCTGGCCGAGCAGGTAATTCACAGTGATGGCATAGTCGGTGTCATCGACGTAGCCGTCGCCGTTGGCGTCGCCGCCGTGATAAGCCACCGCGCCCACGCTAATCACCACGTCGGGCGCATTTATCAGTTGGCCACTTGTGGTGGTAAGGCGAATGTTCTTCAGGTCGATGCCATAGATGCCTACGCCAGCATTTTCAGCCATTTTCAGGTAAATATACATAACCGTGCCCTCGTTGCCTTGGAAGGCAGCGTTGCGGCTCGACGAGACCAAAATTCTCGTGCTGATCTGCGTCACCGTGGTGGCCACCGAATGGCCGCGGCCCATGCGCGACGGCTCAAGCACGACAAATTCGTTGTCTTCGTTATAGTCAGGCACAATCACGCCGTTCGGCAGATACATATCGGCCTGAATGGCGGTGATGGGGTCTTGGTTGGTCAACGCAATGGGAATGACAAACGACTGCCCAGCAACCACCTCATCAATATCCGCTGCACTGAGGTAGTTGTCGGCAACAACCCCGCCGCCACCGCCGTTCACGGTCACTATGCATGAGGCTGAAAGATTGGTGCCGTCGAGCGTGGTGGCTGTGATTATGCATTGTCCGTTGCCATTGGCTGTGACAAGACCATTACTGCTTACACTGGCGGTATTGGGGCTGCTGCTTGTCCAAATCACGCGCTTGTCGGTGGTGTTTTCTGGCAAAACTGTGGCAACCAGCGTTGCGGTGGCACCAATACCGATTTCCAGTGAGTTTTGGTTCAGCGTTATACTGGTAGCCAACTGTTTTTGCACTGTCAATTGGCAGGTGGCACTCAGGTTGCTGCCATCTTGCGTAGTCGCGGTGATGGAGGCTGTGCCGGGCTTCAGGGCTGTAACAAGGCCGTTGCTGCTTACCGTAGCCACGCTTGTGTCGCTCGAGGACCATGCAATAGTCTTATTTGTGGTGTTGCTCGGCGATATGGAGGCAACGAGTTGCAGCGTTGTGCCGTCATAAATCGTGGCAGAAGTCTTATTCAACGAGATGCCTGTAGCGAGTTGTGGCATAACCGTCACTTGGCAAGACGCGCTCAAGTTGCTGCCATCTTGCGTGGTGGCGGTAATGGTGGCTGTGCCTACGGCTTTTGCCGTCACTAATCCATTACTGTTTACCACTGCCACGCTTGTGTTGCTTGATGTCCATGATACCGATTGATTTGTGGTAGTACTTGGCGACACTGTGGCAGTAAGTTGCAATGTTTTATCGACTACAATGCTTGCCGAAGCCTTGTTCAACGAGATGCCGGTGGCAACTTGAGCCGTAACGGTCACCTGGCAGGTCGCGCTCAGGTTGCTGCCATCAGTGGTGGCTACTGTGATGGTAGTTGTGCCGGGATTTTGAGCAGTCACCAGTCCGCTACTCGAAACAGTAGCCACATTGCTGTTGCTCGTGCTCCACGTCACCGTTTTGTTATTGGCGTTGCTGGGCGACACGGTGGCTGTTAGTTGCAACGTGGTGCCGTCGACAAGTGTTGCTTGCGTCTTATTCAACGAGATGCCTGTAGCGAGTTGATTCACTGTGACGCTGCAACTTGCGCTCAAGTTAGTTCCGTCAGTAGTGGTCGCCGTAATGGTCGCATTTCCACGACTTTTGGCTGTAACAAGGCCGTTGCTGCTTACCGTTGCCACGCTTGTATTGCTCGAACTCCAAGTAACCGCAGAGTTGTTGACATTGCTCGGAGACACTGTAGCGGTTAACTGAAGCGTCTCACCATTGTTGATAGTGGCTTGCGTCTTATTCAACGTTATGCCGGTTGCGAGTTGATTCACTGTGACACTGCAACTTGCGCTCAGGTTGCTACCATCGGTGGTGGTGGCCGTAATGGTTGCAGTTCCACGACTTTTGGCTGTTACAAGGCCGCTGCTGCTCACTGTAGCCACGCTTGTGTTGCTCGAACTCCAAGTAACCGTTGAGTTGCTGACATTGCTCGGAGACACTGTAGCGGTTAACTGAAGCGTCTCACCATTGCTGATAGTTGCTTGCGTCTTATTCAACGTTATGCCGGTTGCGAGTTGATTCACTGTGACGCTGCAACTTGCGCTCAGGTTGCTGCCATCGGTGGTGGTCGCAGTAATGGTCGCATTTCCACGACTTTTGGCTGTAACAAGGCCATTATTGTTAACTGTGGCAATATTTGTGTCGCTAGAACTCCATGTGACCGCCTTATTACTGGCATTGCTCGGAGACACTGTAGCGGTTAACTGAAGCGTCTCACCATTATTGATGGTCGCAGATGTCCTGTTGAGGCTGATACCTGTAGCAAGCATAATACAATGGAATGGGTAATTGGTGGTGCCGCTGATGGTAAACTCAGATGGCTCGTCAGCCATGGCAAAGCGTGCCTCGCTCATATTCAGAAGATAATCACCTACTGTGGCATTGGATGCTGCGATGGTGATGGTGGCGTAGTGGATGCGCCCGGTGGGCAACTGAGCCAACTCCGCTGCACTGCACACACCATATCCTAAGAAACTCAGTGTTTTTGTGTCGTCGTCGAATGCCCCGGTAACTGTGATGGGCGATCGCTGCAAGTCGTTACCTTGCTTAACCGAGGTAACACTGAAGCCGTCAGGCAATGCCAATTCAAACTCAGTGATGCGCGGACAGCACTCGCTGCGATAGGCGGCCATAACAGCAGTATTAAAATACACTTTTACATCGCAGGTGCCACTGTTGCTGATGTTAAATTCCTCAATCTCAAACGGATTCTGAGTGAGCGTTATCGGTGAGGCGGCGGCAGCAGCCTTGCGCTGGGAGGACAGCGAGCGTGCCTTGGCAAGATGCTGCTCAAAGGTCGCCCGGTCGACCAACTGCGCCGATGCCTCCAAACCCATCAACACGAATGCAGTTACTGTCAGCATCTGCAACAAAAATCTCTTTTTATTCATCATATATAGAACATTAATTATTCATTGTTTTGTTTCTTTTTTGAACACGAATTTACCATTAATTAATCATAAATTTTCATTGTGGCTGAATTTATGGATAATTTGTGATAAATTCGTGTTTATATTTTTCACTCACCGAGGACGATGCGGACTATACGGTTGAGGTCAAAGCCTGTGGGCTTGCCGTCGCCATCTATGTCGGCCACCCCATCATCATCGATATAAACCGACTTATGCAACAAATAGTTCACCATTATGTTGATGTCTTCGCCATTAACAGCGTTATCTCTGTTAAGATCGCCTACCGTGCTATTAGGCATCAATATCACCTCATTAATATTGCTGAAATCCTTCCATTGATTAGCATTTCTATAGGCAGTTGCAGTGCCAATAGGCACTTTAAGTGTGCACGAAGATTTAGGCACTTCGTAAAATACGCTGGTTCCCATTGAAACGTCACCTACATTGACAATTTTGCTGCAAATCTCCGTCAGCCCGCTGCAACCAGAGAATGCGCTACCGCCGATTGAGGTGACGGAGTTGGGGATGATGACCGAGGTCAGCCCGCTGCAACGATAGAATGCGTGGTCGTCGATTGAGGTGACGGAGTTGGGGATGGTGACCGAGGTCAGCCCGCTGCAACCGGAGAATGCGCCGCCGCCGATTGAGGTGACGGAGTTGGGGATGGTGACCGAGGTCAGCCCGCTGCAATTATAGAATGCGCTGCTGCCGATTGAGGTGACCGAGTTGGGGATGGTCACCGAGGTCAGCCCGCTGCAATTATAGAATGCGTAGCCGCCGATTGAGGTGACGGAGTTGGGGATGGATAGTTTCGTTACTTCACTTCCATTCATATAAAGATGGTGTGCATAATACAATGGGTTGGAATACCAACCATTAAAGGCAATCTCGCACCATTTAGCGACATCAGTTATATGCACCGAGGTTAGGCCACTGCAATTTTCGAATGCGCTGCTGCCGATTGAGGTGACGGAGTTGCCGATGGTGACCGAGGTCAGCCCGCTGCAGGGATGGTGACCGAGGTTAGGCCGCTACAATCATAGAATGCGTAGCCGCCGATTGAGGTCACAGAGTTGGGGATGGTGACCGAGGTCAGCCCGCTGCAATTATAGAATGCGTAGCCGCCGATTGAGGTGACGGAGTTGCCGATGGTGACCGAGGTCAGCCCGCTGCAACCGGAGAATGCGCCGCCGCCGATTGAGGTCACCGAGTTGGGGATGGATAGTTTCGTTACTTCACTTCCATTCATATAAAGATGGTGTGCATAATACAAAGGGTTGGAATACCAACCATTAAAGGCAATCTCACACCATTTAGCGATATCTGTTATATGCACCGAGGTCAGCCCGCTGCAAGCAGAGAATGCGTCGTCTCCGATTGAAGTGACGGAGTTGCCGATGGTGACCGAGGTCAGCCCGCTGCAACGAGAGAATGCGCCGTCGCCGATTGAGGTGACGGAGTTGGGGATGATGACCGAAGTCAGCCCGCTGCAACTTTGGAATGCGCTACCAGCGATGCCTTTTGTGTCATCGCGAAGAGTAATTGACGTGCCTGCCGACATTGTGCCTTTATATTTATATGCTACCAAACCAGCATATACCAATCCATTTGGTTGGTTGTTAAACCAGGGTGTGCCATAGAATGCGTCTACACCGATTGAGGTGACGGAGTTGGGGATGGTGACCGAGGTCAGCCCTCTGCAACCAGAGAATGCGTATTTGCCGATTGAGGTGACGGAGTTGGGGATGGTGACCGAGGTCAGCCCTCTGCATTCATAGAACGCATAATCGCCGATTGAGGTGACGGAGTTGGGGATGGTGACCGAGGTCAGCCCGCTGCATTCCCTGAATGCGCCACCTGCGATGCCTTTTGTGCCATCGCGCAAGGTTATTGAAGTGCCCGCTGGCATTGTGCCTTTATATTTATATGCCACCAAACCAGCATATACCAATCCATTTGGTTGGTTGTTGAACCATGGTGTGCCATAGAATGCGCTGCTGCCGATTGAGGTGACGGAGTTGGGGATGGTGACCGAGGTCAGCCCGCTGCAATTACTGAATGCGTAGCCGCCGATTGAGGGATGGTGACCGAGGTTAGGCCGCTACAATCATAGAATGCGTAGCCGCCGATTGAGGTCACAGAGTTGGGGATGGTGACCGAGGTCAGCCCGCTGCAACCAGAGAATGCGCTGCCGCCGATTGAGGTGACGGAGTAGGTTTTGCCGCTGTAGGTCACTGAGGATGGGATGTTGGCTGTGGTTAGACCACTGTAGTTATAATAGTCTGTTACCTCCACCTTGCTGCCGGATTGGCCATTGAGGTAGTTGTATGCCAAGCCGTCGACAGTGAAGTCTAAGGCGCTGGCGGTTAGGTGCAGGATGGCCATCATTGATAGTAGTAGTATTTTTTTCATAGTATGGTAGTTTTTTGATTTTACATTATAGAGTGCAAATATAGGACAATTATTCCATATAAGGTGAATGTTTCTTCCTCTTTAACACAAATTGCCCACAAATTAATAAACTATTTATAAACTACGGATTAATCTGATTGTTCTGATAACTTCCTTTGTTTAATTCGTTTAATTTGTTTAATTTGTTGATTTAATGCGAATTACGCGAATGTCGCGAATTTTTTCTTTGTTTAATACTTTATTTGCTATGGGAGTGCGAAGGGAGTGCGAAGGGAGTGCCCTGACGGGCAGAAATCTATCAAATCTACTCAAAATCCAACAAAAAATTTTTTCTGCCACAAAGGGAGTGCCCTGACGGGCAGAAATCTATCAAATCTATTCAAATCCAACAAAATAATTAATTTTCTGCCAGTGTGAGATTTTGTTAAGATTTGTTCGATTTCTCGCGAAGCGACTCTAATGGCACGCTGGCGCGTGAAATTTTCTTAATAATTTTTTTTAATTTCCGCCCGTAAGGGCGCTTTTTCTGCCACAAAGGGAGTTTCGCTGACGCGAAAGAAATCTTTCAAAATCTGTCCAAAATCCAACAAATTTTTTTTTCAGCAGGTCGTGAAATTTTCTTAATAATTTTTTTTAATTTCCGCCCGTCAGGGCGCCCTGTTCTGTATCGATGGGAGGAAAAAAATGGGGGAGATGGTGTGGATTTGAGAAAAAAATGATAACTTTGTAGGCTGAAAAAATTATATCCCGAAATGGTCGCATCCCATAAATTGCAACCATTGGAAACCAGATGAAGGAAGCAGTTTTTGTCAAACAGAATTTGCGCAAGTGGAGAGAGTATGAGGACTCTATGACGCAGATGTCGGAGCAAAGCCCCGACACCCTTGCCGACATGTACACCGACTTGACGAGTGACCTGGCCTTCGCTCAGACCCACTTCCCCGAGTCGCGCATCACCCAGTACCTTAACCACCTGTCGCTGACACTCCATAACGAGATTTACAAGGGGCACCACGAGAAATGGTCGCGGCTGCTCACGTTCTGGACGCGCGAGGTGCCACGTGCCATGTACGGCGCGCGGCGCGAGATGCTCACGTCGCTGGTGGTGTTCTGCATCGCGCTGCTGATAGGCGTGCTGTCGACGCTGGGCGACGAGTCGTTTGCGCGCATCATCTTGGGCGACGGCTATGTGGACATGACGATTGACAACATCCGCAATGGCGTCCCCACCAACGTCTACAGCACGGGCGGCGAGACCGAGTCGTTTTTGATGATAGCCTTTAACAACCTCAGGGTTGGCATCATAGCGTTCGGCATGGGCGTGTTCACGAGTTTGGGCACGGGCTACATCTTGGTGTACAACGGCATCATGGTGGGCTCGTTTTTGTCGTTTTTCGCACATTATGGCGTGTTTGGCGAGGCCTTTCTCGCCATCATGCAGCACGGCACGCTTGAGATCTCGACCATCGTGCTCGAGGGCGGTGCCGGCATCGTGCTGGGCAACGGCTGGCTGTTTCCCGGCACCTACAGCCGCATCGAGTCGTTCAAGCGGTCGGCCAAACGCGGGCTGAAGATTGCCGTGGGCGTGATGCCGGTGGTGATACTGGCGGCCTTTATCGAGGGCTTTATCACGCGCCACGTCGAGTATCCCGTCGAACTGCGCATAATGGTGATTGTGCTGTCGGCGGCGTTTATCCTGTATTATTACGTATTACTTCCTTATAAAGTAGGTCACCGTGAGCGAGAGTCCTAAAATACAACTGTACGTTGCCCGCAAGGTCAGCGAGAAGGTCAACACGACGTTCGACTTTGTGAAGGAGAACTGGCGCGTGTGGCTTCGCTACAGCACCTACCTGCTGCTGCCGCTGGCCATCGTCCAGGGCATGGGCTTGAACGAGATGATGAACTCGCTCTTCGACGACCTGGCTGAGCCCGGCACGGTGAGCATCATTGCCACTGTTGTGGCAGCCTTTATCGCCATGGTGTTGAATTGCACGCTCACGCTGGCGCTGCTGCGCCTGTATCTCGACCGCGACGACCGCCTGCGCGGCGTCACCGGGAAGGACCTGCTGCCGTTGCTCAAAAACTATGCGCCGCGCCTGCTGGGTGCCGTGCTTGTGCTGCTGGTGGTTTTCTCGCCATTAATTGCCGTGGCGGTGCTGCTGGCGGTGCTCATCCCCCTGGTGGGCTGGGTGGGCTTCTTTGTGCTGCTGCCGCTGGCCTTGGTGCCCGCCATTTACCTCTACGAGCGGCAGACGCTCGTAAACTCGGTAAGACGAGCCTTCAAACTGGGCTTTGCCGACTGGGGGCGCATGGTAGGCTTGGGATTGATCATGCTCCTCGTCTACTACGTGCTCACCGGCTGTCTGACCCAGCCCTGGGCAGTGTGCATGGCTATCAAGGCCAACCTCTTCGACAACTCGATTTCGGTAGAGACCAAGTTGGTGATAAACATCGCGTTTTACGTGTTGACAATCCTGTACAGTTTTGCGATGTACCTGGCATCGTCGTTTATCATCCTGGCCATGACGTTCCATTACGGCAGCGTGGCGGCAGATACCGAGGATGCATCGCTTGACTACGAAATAGAGAATTTTGAAAAACTTTAAGCCATGCCAGTAACCGTTGCCGATACCCTTGCCGTCGATTCGACTCGCCTGCACGACATCTTTGATGGCGTGGCTCACAACTACGACAATGAGTTGATGGGCGACGAGAGCCGCAGCCTGCTCGACATGTTCTTTGATTGGTTTAGCGACTGGATCCAAGACTTGCTCAATAGCGTGGAGCCAAGCGACCCCGGCAACAGTTTGTTTTGGTGGTGTGTGGGCTTCGTGCTGCTTGGGCTGGTAGTGTGGCTGATAGCGCGCTCGAAACTGCGTCTGTTCTGGCGCAAGGGCAAGGACAAGGAGGATTACACGATCGAGGACGACAATATCTACGCCTTCGACTTCGACCGCGAGATTGCCGACGCGCTGGCTGGCGGCAACTACCGCCACGCGTGCCGCATGGTGTACTTGCAGACGCTGCGGCGCCTGAGCGACGCGCAGCAGGTGGAGTGGCGCCCCTACAAGACGCCCACGCAGTACACCGCCGAGTGCAGCCGCGAGTCGTTCGTGGCAATGACCCAGCAATTCCTGCGCGTGCGCTACGGCAACCGCCCCGCCTCGCGCGACACCTACGACCAAATGGTGCAGTGGCAAGCCGACACGCTGACACTCATCGATAATGCGCCCGACGGCGAGGAAGGAGAGCCGTCATGAAAATGAACAAGGGCTTCATCGTGTTTGCCGTGGTGCTGTTTGTGGTGATGCTGCTCATCGACATGCACATGCCTCGCCGCTACGACTGGAAAGAAACCTATAGCCACTACGACGACAATCCCCTGGGCTGCGCGCTATTCGACAGCGTGCTGGCCACCTCGATACCCGCCGGATATCATGTGACCGGCAAAACGCTGGCACAAATCAATGAGGTTGGCGGCGAGCCAGCCACCTACCTCATGGTGGAAGAGGACATCTCAACTTATGATGAGTCGATCGAGAAGTTGCTCAAGCGTGGCAACAACTTGATTGTGGCCACCACAGATTATAGCAATATTATTACGCTCGACACATTATTAGACAACAGGTTTGTGGGATTTGGCTACGAAGTCTTTGGCTCAGCCAAACTCAGTTCGATAATCAAGTTCACCGTCGAATGGCAAAAAGTCGACAATCGCTACCAAAAGAGCACTTATGAATTGCTGAATCCTTTTATCCAATATGGCATTAGCAGCACGCACGAGGAGCAGAAGTGGACCACACTGCTCACCCTCAACAAAACCGACGACACAGTCGACACCCTGGCGGTGACGCAGCAGCGCCACAAGGGCCGCGTGACGCTGGTGATGGTGCCGCTGCTGTTTACCAACTACGGCATCTCGCACGACAACACGCGCGAACTGGCGATGCGCCTGCTCACCGTGGGCAGCGACGGCAAGGCCATCGTGCGCCTCGACAGCAGTATCGACAGCGCGAGCGGCGGCGAGAAGTCGGAGTCGCCACTGCGCTACCTGCTCAACCACCGCCCGCTGCGCTGGGCACTCTACATGGCGCTGATTGGCGTGCTGCTCGCGCTGGTGTTCACCGCGCGCCGCCGACAGCGCATCATCCCCGTGATAAACAAGCCCGAGAACCACACACTGGAGATGGCTGAGCACATAGGCACGCTGTACTTCGAGCGGCACGACAACCACGACATGCTGCTGAAGAAATACTTCCAGTTTGCCGTCCAACTGCGCCGTCTGGCGATGGTCGACTTGACCGACAGCGCATACTTCGACCAGGAGGTTGACGCTCTGGCGCTCTACTCCACCCTGCCGCGCCAGCAGTTGGCCGACGACATCAAACTCGTGTGGAACGTGCTGGCCGACGAGAAGCAGCCGTCGGACCATCTCACGGCGCAACTCTGCGACAAGATGGATGCAATAATCGCGAGCATAAAGCAATAAAGCATTGAAAATTAACAAAATAAGAATATACCACTATGGAACAGAACGAAGAAACAATGAAAATGGCTCCACGGGTCGACGTGGCTGCATTCACGCAACGCATCGACATGATTAAGCGCCGCATCGCCGACGTGATTGTGGGCCAGGAACTGGTGGTGGACCTGCTTCTCACCGCTGTGCTGGCCGACGGTCATGTGCTGCTCGAGGGTGTGCCGGGCGTCGCCAAGACGCTGATGGCGCGCCTGATGGCCAAGTTGGTCGATGCCAAGTTCAGCCGCATCCAGTTCACCCCCGACCTGATGCCGAGCGACGTGCTGGGCACCACGGTGTTCAACATGAAGACCAGCGAGTTTGACTTCCATCCGGGACCCGCATTTGCCAATATCGTGCTGGTCGACGAGGTGAACCGCGCGCCCGCCAAGACGCAGTCGGCACTGTTCGAGGTGATGGAGGAACGCCAGGCGACCATCGACGGTGCCACCTACCCGATGGGCGAGGTGTACACCATCCTCGCCACGCAGAACCCGGTGGAACAGGAAGGCACCTACCAACTGCCGGAGGCCCAACTCGACCGCTTCATGATGAAGGTGGTGATGAACTACCCCACCGTCGACGAGGAGGTGGAAATCCTTCTCCGCCACCAATCCAACACGCGCCTGGTGAAACTCGACGACATCAAGCCGGCACTGACCATCGACGAACTGCTGCAACTGCGCTCGATGCTGAGCCAGGTAATCGTGGACCAATCGCTGCTGCGCTACATCGCACTTATCGTGCAGCAAACGCGCAACAGCCGCACCATCCTGCTCGGCGCCAGCCCGCGTGCCGCCGTGGCGATGCTCAACGCCAGCAAGGCTTTCGCCCTGCTACACGGACGCGACTTTGTCACGCCCGACGACATCAAGGCCGTCACGCCCAGCGTGCTGCACCACCGCATACAACTCACCGCCGAAGCCGAGATGCAGGGCTACACGCCCATGCGCGTGGTGCTGAGTTTGATCGACAAAATCGAAGTACCTAAATGATTTTCAAGCGCGCGCTTGAAAATCATAGATTATAGATTATAGATAACAGATAACAGATAAGAGATAACAGATTGCTGATTGCTGATTGCTGATTGCTGATTTGATTGGGTTTTCGATTATTGATAATATCATATTGTGTATCTTACCAGTAGATTCTATATAGCGTTTACGGTCGTGATTCTGGTCACGGGGTGCGGCCACTTCTACGCTCCGCTGTTCACAGTGGGGCAATGCCTGCTGGTGCTGCTGGTGCTGGCGGTGATTGCCGAGGCCTTGGCGCTGTGGACGGTGCGCGGCATCACGGCCACCCGTGAGTGCGACGACCGTTTCTCGAACGGCGACGACAACCCGGTGCGCATCAGCCTGGAGAGCCGCTACCGCTTTACAGCGCCGCTGCACGTCATCGACGAGATTCCGCACGTGTTTCAGCGTCGCGATGTCGACTTCAAGGTGACTCTGCCGGCCGGCTCGCACCGCACAATAGCCTACACGCTGCGGCCCACCGAACGCGGCGTCTACGGCTTCGGGCGCATCCGCGTGTTTGCCTCCACGCTGCTGTCGCTGCTCCAGCGCCGCTTCACGCTGGGCGAGCCTCGCGACGTGAAGGTGTACCCGAGTTATCTGAAACTCAACCGCTACGCGCTCATGGCGATGAGCGACCACCTGGTGGAGGTGGGCGTGAAACGCATCCGCCGCGCGGGCAACAACACCGAGTTTGAGCAAATCAAGGACTATGTGAAGGGCGACGAATACCGCGCCATCAACTGGAAAGCCAGCGCGCGCCGCCACCAACTCATGGTGAACGTTTACCAGGACGAGCGCTCGCAGCAGGTGTTTCAGGTAATCGACAAGGGTCGCGTGATGCAGCAGGCTTTCAACGGGATGACGCTGCTCGACTACGCCATCAACGCCTCGCTGGTGCTCTCGTATGTGGCCGTGCACAAGGACGACAAGGCGGGAATCATCACCTTCGACCGCCAGATGGACGACTTTGTGCCCGCCGAGCGCCGCCCAGGGCACATGACCACGATTCTCGACACGCTCTACGGCCAAACGACCGAATTCAGCGAGAGCGACTACTCGTCGCTGTGCGTGTCGGTGAACCGCCTGATTGGCAAGCGCAGCCTGCTGGTGCTCTACACGCAGTTTACAAGCATGGCGGCACTGAAGCGCCAACTGCCCTATCTGCGCCAACTCAACAACCGCCACCGCCTGCTCGTGGTGTTCTTTGAGGATGCCGAGTTGCAAGACTACGTGGAGACGCACGCCACCAGCATGCACGAGCGATACCAGCACGTGATAGCACAAAAGATTATCGACGAGAAGCAACTTGTAGTGACCACACTGCGCCAAAACGGCATCCAGGCCCTGCTCACCACGCCCGAGGGACTCACCGTCGACGTCATCAACAAATACCTTGAAATCAAAAAACGCCAACTGATATGAAACGAATTCTTTACATACACGGCTTTTGCAGTTCGGCCCAGACGGCCACGGTGCATCGCCTGCGCGAGGTGCTCACCGACTGCGAGGTGCACGCCATCGACGTCAACCACCATCCGGCCGAGAGCATCGCCAAGATAGAGCGCTACGTTGCCGACAACGGCATCGACCTGCTCATCGGCACCTCGCTGGGCGGCTACTACACGCTGTGTGCGCGCGTTGACTGTATCAAGGTCGCTGTCAACCCGGCCACTGACCCCGAGCACTCGCTCGACCACCCCGAGATGATGGGCCACCTGCGGTATTTCAACCCGCGCGAGGACGGCAACTGGTACTTCGACTTCGGCCCGGAGAACCTGCTCGAATTCCGCGGCATCGACTTCTACATCACGCCCGACACACACATCATCACCAGCGACCGTGACGAACTGCTCGGCGACAACCGCGCCGCCTG
The DNA here is from genome assembly GCA_902776835.1 of uncultured Bacteroidales bacterium. Lineage (GTDB taxonomy): Bacteria > Bacteroidota > Bacteroidia > Bacteroidales > Muribaculaceae > Sodaliphilus. The sequence goes on along the minus strand of CACYRK010000017.1, from coordinate 10,487 downwards.
CCGCGCCCTCGTCGCCCCCGACCATTACCGCGAGACCTCACAGATAGGCCATCGCATGGAGCCCGCCTTCACTCAGCCCCCCACGGGCCACCTTTGGCAACTCCTAACCACCCTACTCAAATAACAACCACAACAACCACAAATTCAACAAATTACAAACAAACTTTGCAAAAAAATGGGTACTATGAAATATCAATTTAATATTCTGGAAGAGGCTGGGCGGTGCTTGCTGTGCAACGACGCTCCGTGTAGTAAGGCGTGTGGCAATGGCGACCCGGCTCGCGCCCTGCGTGCCGTGCGCTTCGGCAACGACGCCATGGCGAAGCAGTGGGTGGCCAACTGCGACGAGGAAGATTTGACTCGCGCCCAAGAGGCTTGCATACACTACGACCGCCCCATCCGCATTGCCGAGACATTGCGGCAATTGCCCGAGGTGGAGCCGTGCGGCGAGTTGCCGAGCCTGGCCATCGACTTCTGCGGCATACCGTGCGAGAACCCGTTCTTCCTGGCCTCGTCGTCGATATGCACCAACTATGAGATGGTGGCACGCGCTTTCGAGGCTGGCTGGGCCGGCGTGTTCTACAAGACGATTTGCCTCGACGACATCGTGGAGGTGTCGCCGCGCTTCGACGCCATCCCGCGCGACGGCGTGCGTGGCGACTTCGGCGCATTCCGCAACATGGAACAACTCAGCGAGAACCCTGCCGAGGTCGACTTCGACATCCTCGCGCGGCTCAAGCGCGACTATCCGTCGAAGGTCGTCGTAGCGTCGATTATGGGCAACACCGAGGAACAGTGGATCGAGTTGGCCAAGATGGCCGAGGCGGCTGGCGTCGACGCCATAGAGTTGAATTTCTCGTGCCCGCAGATGCGCATTGCTGGCATGGGCAGCGACGTGGGTCAGGACTCGGAGTTAGTGCTGTTCTACACGGCTTACGTGAAGCGCTCGGTATCTATCCCTGTCATCCCCAAGATGACGCCCAACATCACCCACATGAGCCAGCCGGCCATAGCGGCCTACTTTGCCAACGCCGACGCCATCAGCGCCATCAACACCATCAAGAGCGTGACCATGAGCGACGACGCCGGCATCGCCGGGCAGAAAACCGTCTCGGGCCTGTCGGGCCGCGCCGTGAAGCCCATCGCGCTGCGGTTTATCCTCGAGATGGCCCAGAACAAGATTCTGAAAGGCATGCAATACAGTGGCATTGGCGGCATCGAGACGTGGCGCGACGCGCTGGAGTTCATCCAGTTGGGGTGCAGCAATGTGCAGGTGTGCACGGCTGTCATGCAGTATGGCTACCGCATCATCGACGACCTCATTCTCGGCCTGCAGCATTACATGGCGAGCCGTGGCGTGAGCAGCCTCGACGCTCTTGTGGGCGAGCAACTGCAATATTTTGTCCGTCCGAGCGACCTCGACCGCACCACAGTGGTCTACCCGATGATTGACCGCGAGCGGTGCATCGGCTGTGGCCGTTGCTACGTCTCGTGCACCGACGGTGGCCACCAAGCCATCACCTTCGACGAGGCCCGCACGCCGCACATCGTAGGCACGAAATGCGTGGGCTGCCACCTGTGCCGCCTCGTGTGCCCCACCGGCGCCATCGGCATCGCAAAACGCATCCCAAAACACAAATAGGCTTTGCGTGGGACTTAACATGAATTGCCCATCTGGGTGGGATTAAACATGAATTATTCATAAATTATTTTTGTAGTCCTTTGGGTCAAAAATTAATGGATAATTCATGGGTATTCGTGTTAAACTTCATATCAAAGGAGGCATCGAGGCAATCAAGATATTATGAAATAGCGAGGCGCGCCATCCCTGGGTTGGGTGGCGCGCCTTTTGATTTCGTGGCGTGATTGCCCGGTTACTTAGTCAGCGGCGAGTAGTCGCGGCTGTAGCGGAGCATCTGCTCGACGTAGTTCTCACCGTAGGTGACGTTGACGTCGGTGATGTTGCCGGCTGCATCATACACCGGAGTGTAGATGGGGTTGACGAAGCCCTTGTAGGGAGCGATGTCGAGGGTGTTGTAACGCTTGAGCACCTCGGCATGGAGTTTCGGGTCGATTTTCACTCCGTAGGTCTCGACGAGTTTACGTCCGGCCTCGAAGTCGCCCTCGCTCTTGATGCGCTGCACCTCGGCGAGCAGTTCGCCGAAGAGGCCACGCAGTTTCTCGTAGTTGTTGATTTTCACATAGGTCTTGCCACCGCGCTTGACGAGTTCGATGACCTTGTCCTTCTTGCCCTTCTGCAGGCACCACTCGCTGATGAACTTGCGGTTGCGCATGTGGCTCTCCTCGATGTCCTTGCCCGGCTCGATGCGGTAGAGTTGGGTCATGAGGCCGTTCATGATGTACTTGTAGTACTCGGCCTTGTAGGCGTCGGGGCTGTCGAAGATGCCGAGTTCCACCAGTTTGGGATCGGCGAGGTAGTAGAGTGCGAAGAGGTCGGCGCGGCCTTCCTCGAGCGTCGAGCCGTAGGCCTTGAGCGCGTCGGGGTCAACGCCCGGCAGCAGTTGTCCGCTGGCGTGTCCCAGGCACTCGTGCAGGTCGGTGTGCAGTTTGTCGGCCAGGGTGAGATAGCGCTTCATCAGGTCGACCTCGACTTGGCTGTAGGCGAACTCCTCGTTCAGGCCCGAGCCGTTGGCCACCTCGTCGTAGGCATCGGTGATGTTCTCGAGCGTTACCGACTTCGAGCCGTGAGCGGCGCGAATCCAGTTGCTGTTGGGCAGATTGATGCCGATGGGCGTCGAGGGATAACTGTCGCCGGCCAGGATGGCGGCGGTGATGACCTTGGCGCTCACGCCGGTCACCTTCTCCTTCTTGAAGCGGCTATCCACGGGCGAGTTGTCCTCGAACCACTGTGCGTTGCTGCTGATGAGTTGGGTGCGGTGCGAAGCCTCGTTGTTGCGGAAGTTCACGATGCTCTCCCACGAGCCGGTCATGCCCAGGGGATCGCCATAACTCTCGATGAAGCCGTTGATGAAGTCCACCTGGCTCTTGGTGTCCTCGGCCCACATGATCGAGTACTCGTCGAAGGTGAGCAGCGAGCCAGTGGTGTAGAACTCGATGAGTTTGTTGATGTAGTCGCGCTGAGCGCTGGTCTCGGCCACCTTGACGGCTTTTTGCAGCCAGTAGATGATGTTGACGATGGCCTCGGAGTAGAGACCGCCCACCTTATAAGGTTTCTCGACCACCTTGCCGTTCTCCTTGACGACCTTGGTGTTCAGGCCGTAAGAGATGGGCGTGGTGTCGTTGGGGTTCTTCATGGCGGCATAGAAGTCCTCGACCTCCTGCTGTGTCACGCCCTCGTAGAGGTTGGTTGCCGAAGTGAGGATGAGGTCCTCACCGTCGGCCTGGTTGACCTTCTTAGGCATGAAAGTTGGGTCGAAGATCACCTTCTCGAGCGTCTTGCGCAGGCGCACAGCCTTGTCGCACTTGCCCTCCTCGGTGCATCGGTCGCACGAGAAGATGGGCAGCCTGTCGAGCGGGATCTTGTTATACTCCTCGACAAAGAAGTCGATGCCAAACTGTGGCACAAACTTGTCCATGCCGTAGTGGTGATAGATACCGTTGCCGAACCACACCTGCTTCAGGTAAAGTTCCAGGCCCTTGAAGTCGGCGCTGTTGCGGTCGCCCTGATAGTTGGTGTAAATCTCCTCGAGCACCTTGCGCACGTCGAGGTTGTACTTTCCGTTTTGGTCGAAGAGGATGTCGCGTCCCTGGAGTGCTGCCTCGGTGAGGTAGTAGACCAGTTTCTTCTGGTTGAGCGACAACTCGTTGAAGCCGGGCACCTGGTAGCGGAGCACCTGGATGTCGGCAAAGCGGTCGACCGTGTAATCGAAGTTGCTCATTTGTGCAAATGTTGCGGTTGTTGACAATGCCGTCATGGCGACGGCGAAAATTAATTTTTTCATGTATAGTATTACTTTTTGAGGGCCAGAGCCCTGCGGTTAATGGTTTCGGAGTGTGGTGTTATCCCTCGTCGTTGCCGGCGGCCTTGGCGATGCGCTTGCGCTCGAGTTCGTCGAGCACAATCTTGCGCATGCGCAGGTGGTGCGGCGTGATTTCGACATACTCGTCGGCCTTGATATACTCGAGCGCCTCCTCGAGGCTGAAGACCACGGGCGGGATGATGCGCACCTTGTCGTCGCTGCCGCTGGCGCGCATATTGGTGAGTTTCTTGCTCTTGGTGACGTTGACGGCCAGGTCTTTCTCCTTGGCGTGCTCGCCGACCACCTGCCCGGCATACACCTCGTCCTGCGGGAAGATGAAGAAGCGTCCACGGTCCTGCAACTTGTCGATGGCATAGGCGAACGCCGTGCCGCCCTCGGTGGCGATGAGCGAGCCGTTGATGCGGCGCGCGATGTCGCCCTTCCAAGGCTCGTAGTCCAGGAAGCGGTGGGCCATGATAGCCTCGCCGGCACTGGCGGTGAGCACGTTGGTGCGCAGGCCGATGATGCCTCGCGACGGGATTTTGAACTCGAGGTGGATGCGGTCGTTCTGCGTCTCCATGAGTGTCATCTCGCCCTTGCGGCGGGTGACCATATCGATCATCTTGCTCGAGTACTCCTCGGGCACATTGATGGTGAGCACCTCGATGGGCTCGCACTTCACGCCGTCGATTTCCTTGATGATGACCTGCGGCTGTCCCACCTGCAACTCATATCCCTCGCGGCGCATCTCCTCGATGAGCACGCTCAGGTGCAGCACGCCGCGGCCGTACACGTTCCAGGCGTCCTCGCCCTCGGTGCGCTCGACGCGCAAAGCGAGGTTTTTGTCGAGTTCTTTCTGCAGGCGTTCCCAGATGTGGCGCGAGGTCACATACTTGCCGTCCTTGCCGAAGAATGGCGAGTCGTTGATGGTGAAGAGCATCGACATGGTAGGCTCGTCGATGGCGATGCGTGGCAGCGGCTCGGGGTTGGCCAGGCAGGTCACGGTGTCGCCAATCTCGAAGCCCTCGAGGCCGATGATGGCGCAGATGTCGCCGCTGCCCACGCTCTCAGCATGCGCTTGGCTCATGCCCTCGAAGGTGCGCAATTCTTTCACCTTTTGGCGCGACACGGTGCCGTCCTTCTTGCACAGGCCCACCTCCATGCCATCGCGCAGCACGCCGCGATGCACGCGTCCCACAGCGATACGTCCCACGTAGGAACTGTAGTCGAGCGAGGTGATGAGCATCTGCGGGTCGCCCTCGATGACCTGGGGCGCGGGGATGTGCTCAATGATGGCGTCGAGCACGGCAGTGATGTCGGTGGTGGGGTTGCGCCAGTCGTCGCTCATCCAGCCGTTCTTTGCGCTGCCAAACACCGTGGGGAAGTCGAGTTGCTCCTCGGTGGCGTCGAGGTTACACATCAGTTCGAACACGAGTTCCTGCACCTCGTCGGGGCGGCAGTTTGGCTTGTCGACCTTATTGATGACCACGATGGGCTTCAGGCCCAGTTCCAGTGCCTTGCCGAGCACGAAGCGCGTCTGCGGCATCGGGCCCTCGAAGGCGTCGACCAGCAGCAGGCAGCCGTCGGCCATGTTGAGCACGCGCTCCACCTCGCCGCCGAAGTCGCTATGCCCCGGAGTGTCGATGATATTGATTTTGTATCCCTTGTAGTTTATTGATACGTTTTTTGACAAGATGGTGATGCCGCGCTCCCGTTCCAGGTCATTACTGTCGAGGATTTGGCTTCCCATGTTCTGGTTGTCGCGAAACAGATTACCGGCGGCAAGCATCTTGTCGACCAAGGTAGTCTTTCCGTGGTCGACGTGTGCGATAATTGCCACATTTCTAATATTTTGCATATTGTGCTTTTATAAAGTATTCTTTTTAGATTTATTCGTGCAAACACAAGCCACAGGGCCTCAATGCCCTGCAGCCATGCCTTTGTGCCTGCAAAATTACTGCAAACCGAGCGCAAATGCAAATTTATTTGCAATTTGCCGAGGTGCAGCGTAATTTCGCCGCGTCAGCGGCAACATTACTGCAAACCGAGCGCAATGACAAGAAAACGCAACGAAAATTTATTTTTGATTGATTGCACGGAGGGAGTTTCGCTAATGCGAAAGAAATCTATCAAAATCTATTCAAATCAAACAAAATTATGTTTTCGTTAGGTCGTGAATTTTTTATTTACTTTATTTTCCGCCCGTTAGGGCGCCCTGTTCTGCATCAAAGGGAGTCAATTGATAATTTGAGAAATTCGTGTTAGATGAAAATTATCCAGGGATTAATTATGTAAAACTCTTTAAATTAATATTATTTGAAAAAAATGCGGCTAAAGTATTGGAATTTGCAAAAGATAATGTAAATTTGCGAACAATTAGTAACGCGACTTTCGCTAAGACAACTTTTACTCACATAAAACTATACAGTTATGATTAAGACATTACACAAACTATTGCTACTGATGGCCTTGGCGACCATCGGCATGGCGGCCGGTGCCGAATCGCTGGCCGAGGCGGTCACCAGCATCACCTTCAGTGGCACCGACGCCTACGGAAACACCGTGACAGCCGACTTCGTCAAAGACGGCGACGTGTGGCAACTCAACGACTACGAGGTATATGGTGGCACGGAATTCAAATTGAAACTGCACATCGACCTATATGGCGAGGAATCTGACGTGTGGTATGGCTGCCCCAACGATGGCGAGCCGTTGCTCAAAAACGTGGAGCCGGGTACGACAGTAGAGTGCGACAATGGTCAAGGCATCAAGAATTTCCGCATCGGCCACTCCGGGACGTTCAGTTTCAGCATGAATGACAACGACATCGACAGCCGCCAGTTTGGCTTCGAAGGCGAATTTGAGGAAGCCCGCTTCCTTACCGGCGACTTCAACAACTGGGGCGAGACACAATTCATAGCATGGATAGGCGAATTCACACTCGACATTGACCCAGATTACGAAGGCAAGACCATGAGCGGCCAGTTCCTGATCATTGACGAGAACTATAAATACTTGGGCAGCGCCACCGACATGGATTACTACACAATTACCGAGGATAATCCCGTGGTGAACCTCGTTACTGACGCCGCAAATAAGAAAAACCTGTATTTGGCCAACGAGGGCAGTTATTCATTCGTTCTCACCGACGACAACGAACTCACCGTGAGCAACTGGCCCGTGGAAGTCGTGACAGTCAGCCTCGTCGGCTCAGCCAAGCCGGGCTGGGACATGAGCAACGCCACTGTCATCCCGCTCACTAAAGACGACAATACGGGCTACTACACCGCTGTCGACGTGGCCATCCCCGCCGGTTTCGACTGCCAGGTGCTCAAGCATAGCAGTTTTACGAGCGTCGATGACGTGTGGTACGGCGGCACGACGGGCAACTACGTCATTGAGATTCCCGACGGTGGCGGCGACTACGCCATGATGTCGACGCTGGGCGACGACTTCAAGTTCACCGACAATGGCAAGTTTACCATCACAGTGGCTCCCGACTTCAGCGAGGTGAGCATCCACGGCAACTATGCTCCTGCGAGCGAATACTTCCTGATTGGCGACTTCAACAATTGGGACCGCGACAGTAAGGTGCCATTCAGCAACCAGGACGGCGTCTCGACGCTCACCCACACCTTCAGCGGCGAGTTCCTCATTATGGACGAATATGGCAACGAGTGGGGCGGCGCGACCGACGAGCAACACTACTGGCTGCATGAGGGCTGGCCCAGCGTGACGCTCTGCACCGACCTGCAGGCCGCAAACAAGAAGAACATCTACGTCAAGGACGAAAGCGAATACACGCTCACCATTGTCAACGGCGAACTCACCGTGAGCGGGTGGCCCGTCGAGACCATCAGCGCATGGCTCATCGGTGCCACCGACGACCAATGGGAGGGCAACGAACTCAACTTCCAACTTGTGGAAGACGAAGCCACGGGCAACTACGTCCTCGGCGAGACCAGCATCCCCGCCGGCTATCGTTTCCAGGTGGTGAAACGCAGCAACCTGAGCAGCGTGGCCGACACCTGGTACGGCGCCACCGCCGATGGCGATATGTTCTGGGTTACCGAGCAGACGCTGGGTGACATCGCGCTGAATGTCAACAACAAGGACATTTACTTTGACCATGGCGGGAACTTCTCGTTCACCGTTTCGCCCGACTTCCTCAGCCTCAACATTGCTGGCGAGATTGATGCTGCAACCGACTATTACCTCATAGGCGACTTCAACTACTGGGACGAGGACGACATGGTGCCGTTCGTCAAGCGCGACGGCGTCGTCACGCTCACCCATGAATTCTGCGGCGAGTTCCTTATCAAGGACAACGACGGCAACTGGATAGGCACCGACACGGGTAGCGACGTCCAGCGCTTTACCTTCACAGCCGACGACAACACCGCGCCTCTCACATCGAATGGCGACAAGAAGAACTTCAACGTCGTGCTGACGTCGCAATACACGCTCACCATTGCCAACGGCGAACTCACCGTCGCTGGCTTCCCCACCGAGGGCTACTACATGGCAGGCGACTTCAACGGGTGGAGGCCCGAACCCATGACCAAGAATAGCGACGGCACCTATAGCACCATAAAGCACACCGAAGAGAACGACCAGTTTAAGTTCCTTGACTATGAAGGAAACTGGTACGGCGGCGACACTGAGGGCAACGGCGACACCTACGAAATCCACAACAACTGGTGCACCGACATACCCTTAACTAAAGGTGAATCGGGTTCCAACTTCATCATCAACACCAGCGGCAACTTCAAGTATATCATCGCCGAAGACGGTGACAATCTAAAACTCTCGGTGTTGGGATTTGGCTTAATCACATTGGCCGATGCCCTCGAGGGCGTGAGCGGCACCATAGAGGACGAACTCTATGTGGCTGCAAGACTGCAGAGTCAGGTGTTCGCCGGGATATTGCGTGGACCTCACTCAAACCATCACCAATGGCTTCAGCGGCAAAGGCACTTGGCCCACCATCAACATCGACAGCTGGGTCACGTTCTACCAAGACGACCCACAAGTGCCCGACATTGCCAGCTATTCGCTCTCCGAGGGTTTCAGCCCGATGCCCAAGCCCTGCCAGGTGGTGAGAATTGTGGGTTGGTACTACAATGTGGACGACATGCCTGCTCTTTGCGCCAACAAGGGCAACGACCACGGCATCATCATCGGTCTTCTCGACTCTGAGTACTATAATATGGTCGAGGGCAAGATGTACACCATCTTGGCTGCCATCAAGTTACTTAATCCGTGGGAGAGCAACGCGTCCAACGCTCCGCGCTTCATTAAGCCCACCGACGCCAATGCCACCGACAACCTGCAGGCCTTGGTCATCAGCGCAGATATCCCCACCGAGGTCATCGAGCGCGTCGCCGAGCCCGAAATCGTGAGTGTGAAGTATGTGAATCCTGCTGGCCTGACCAGCAAGGTGCCTTTTGACGGCATCAACATCGTCGTCACCACCCACTCCGACGGCTCTACGACTGTTGTCAAGCAACTCCGTTAACCCCCAAAGGGAGCGCCTCATAACTCCCCACTCAACCACAAGCCGTCCGGGAACAAATCTCGGGCGGCTTGCTGATTTCTGGCCAACTAAAAGGAGTCGCCTGGCGAGAACCACGAAGTGCACTCCCCTCCGCAGCAAAGGAGTCGCCTGGCGGGAACTACGAAGTGCACTCCCTCAGTGGCAAAGGAGTCGCCTGGGTGCTCACGACCGACCAATGGCGCGAGCCGAATGCAGAGTAAGAACTTGTTCTTGCTATGCTGAGGCGAAGCCCATTGATGCTGAAAGAACGGAGCCCGGAGGGCAAGCGAAGCGCAGTAAATTAAAGTAAATAAAAATTTCACGACCTAACGAAAACATAATTTTGTTAGATTTTGAATAGATTTGAAAGATTTCTCGCGCGTCAGCGCGACTCCCTTTGTGGCAGAAAGGAGTGCGCCTACGGCGCAGAAATCAAACAAATTCTTAACAAAATCTCCCACTGACAGAAAATTAATTATTTTGTTAGATTTGAATAGATTTGAAAGATTTCTGCCCGTCAGGGCACTCCCCTCAGTGGCAAAGGAGTCGCCTGGCGGGCTGGTCTGACCTGTCCCAACTGTCCCAAAGTGTCCCACAAAAAATAAGTTGGGACAGTTGGGACAGTGGGACAGTTGGGACAGCGGGACACTTGGGACAGCGGGACAAGTGCTGAGACTTTGGCTAATGGACGATATTACACCGTTGACCTTGATTGGGTCGGAGACCCATGATGTGATTAAGAGGGTGTGTCAAAATACGGTTATGACCGAAAAAACCTCAAGCAGCAATTATGGTTATTTATCAAAATGTCCTCAAAGGGACGGTTCTTTTGAGGACAAATTGCTCGGTTGATAACGGAGGAATAATTGATTATAAAACTTGGCTAATTTTTGCATAAATACCTGTTGTAGAATTAGTTGGTAAGTAGAGAATGAAGTGGGATGCTGTAATATAATGAGTATTTTGGTTCTTAAAAATTGATTAATTTTAAAATCAAAATGTCCTCAAAA
>CACYRK010000016.1 GCA_902776835.1 uncultured Bacteroidales bacterium | reverse complement strand
CTCGGCGCTGAAACTCGAGAATGCCGCGCAGCGCAATTCCCAACTTATCAAGTGGGTCACCATCGCCGTGGCCGCGGTAGTCGCTCTGCTGCTTGTGCTTGCGGTTTTGGCCTATCTTAATCGCCGCCGGCGCAAGTCGTTGCTCAGCCAACTGGAGCGGCTGCGACAGCACAGCGACGCCCAAATCCAGCGGCTTACCGAGGCCTTGGAGAGCCGCGAGAACGACAATACCGTCGACGGCGCGGCCGACACCAAGACGCTACAGGCCGACCTCGTTACGCAACAGGGCCGTGGCGACCTTGTGAACGACGTGATAAACATGCTCACTTTCGCCGGGCCGAAAAAGTCGTCAATCGTGTCGCGAAGCGACATCGAAATCAACGTGGACGAGGAATTTTGGAAGAAACTCTACCAATTCATCAATAACGTTTATCCAGGAGCGAGAGAGGCTATCTGTAGCGTCGATGGAGTCAACGAGAAGGATTTCAAAGAGATTTGTCTGGAAGTCCTCGACTTGCCACTACCGGTAATAGCAAAGATGGTTGATTCCTTAACGCCGCGCTCTGTCTCTGCACGTCGCTCGCTGATTCGTAAGAAGTTGGATGCCGTGAGCCTCACAGGCCGCCAAGTCCTCAAAAAATACTCCACCAAATAAGACCACAAATTAAACAAATTACACATATAATAGACTACAAGACTACGGATTAATCTGATCATTCTGATATTCAACCACAAAGGGAGTGTGCCGCCAGGTGCACTCCCTTTTGCCATTACTATGGGAGTCGCGCTTCGCGCGAGAAATCTATCAAATCTATTCAAATCAAACAAAATAATTTTTTTCTTGCTAATGTGAGATTTTGTTAAGATTTTGTTTGATTTCTGCGCCGTTAGGCGCACTCCCTATTACACCACCAGGTCGTGCAATTTTTTTTATTGTTAATTTCTGCCCGAAGGGCACTCCCCCCCTGCAGCGTGTAATCAGGGGATGTAGATTACTTTTGAGTGGTGGATGAAGTAGCCGTGCGAGGGGTGGGCGACCGGCTGGCCCAGGATGTTGTAGTAGGTGTCGTCGGCATCATCCTCATTGTCGATAAGCACTTCGGTAACGTTAACGAAATCGGGGTTTGGCGGCATGAAATACACTTCTCCGAGTGTGTTGTCGTCGGTTTTGTGCTTAATCACCGTTTCGATGAGTTCGGGCGTTTGCTCCGCTACGTTCCACGTGTTGCCCTGGGCATAGACGTTGTCGGGGGTGTCGTTCCACAAGTCGCACAACTCGCCGTCACGGCCATTGTTTACGAAAACGTTCCTCCCAGGGTTGTAATCGGGGGCCGTGGGGTCATCGGTCTTGCCGATGTTTAAGTTCTCGCCACGATACCTAATGTAGATGCCCACCGCATTGCCCTCGATGTGGTTGCCTGTAAATATTGCATTGCAGTCCATTGGCGTGGGATTATAGCAATAGACGCCATAACCGCCCTTCCCTGAGTTGTCAATTACATTGTTGTTGACAATAGTGTTGTTTTCAACAATGACATAACTGTTTTCACTTGTTCCTATTCCATAGTAATTGCCCTCAACGTAGTTATTGCGAACTATTACTGGGCGCGTTATGGGATTATTAAAAGTATTGTTTACCGTGATGCCACCTGCCATCGTCGATGTTCCTGGACCAATCACGCGGTTGTTTTCGATGATGATCTCCTCATCGCCGCCCGCAGCAACACTGATCGAAGGCAGTGGGTCGGCCGACGACACATTGCGCTCAATCGTGTTGTTACGCAATATCAGGCCGCCAGGCACATTAATGCCCACATTCACCGCCGCACCCACGCAGTCAATGAAATTGCAGTCCTCGATCACGTTGCCGTGATTATGCCGCATAAAGCGTATGGCACCGAGGCCGTGGTAGCGATTGTGGTATTTAAAGGTGCAATTATGCACTATCACCTGAGAGTCCTCGCACGAGTTGTCCAGGCCCACGTACTCAAAGGTGACGTTTCTGAGGTTTGCCACATGGCCCGTGCCACCCATGCGCAGCCCGGCCACTTTGCTTTCAGCGCCCTCGGCAGCAGTGAGCCTCGCGCCAATCGCCAGGTCGGCATCGATGTCGCCCTCGATGGTGATGCGCCCACCCAGATTGAACACTATCAAGTCGCCATCCTCGAGTTTAAACGAATTGCCCTCACGAATGATTATCTGCTGGCGAGAGACGGCAATTCGCCCCTCGTCGAAATAACTGGTGTCTTTCTTTGTCGCTTCCATCTCCACAGTGCAAACGCCGTTCTCATCGGCCGTAATGCCTGTGCCGGGGAACTGAGCGAGGTCATGTATTGTGTAGACCTTGGCCTGGACTGCTATGCCGCAAGCCACTGCTAATAAAAGCAATAAACATCTATCTTTCATAATTATTGTTCTTTTAATCACTCAAAATTACAAATAATATAACAAACTACCAAATAGCATTTAACATCCACAAGAGAATCAATGCAGATCATGCCCAATTTTAACCACAAATTAAACAAATTACACAGACAAATAATTAACTACGGATTAATCTGATTCTCTGATATTTTGTGGTGGAAAGGAGCCGCCTGGCGGCAGTAAATCAAACAAAATTGAAACAAAATCTCACATTGAAAGAAAAAAATTATTTTGTTTGATTTGAATAGATTTGATAAATATACTGCGCCGTTAGGCGCACTCCCATCGTGGTTATTTTAAACATGAATTATCCATAAATTATCCATAAATTTTCTTTGATAATTATTTCATAATCAAATAATTAATGGTCAATTCACGGTCGTTCGTGTTAGTCAACAAATTAAACAAATTAAACAAATAGAGAAATTAATATAATTCGTGAAATTCGCGTTAAGAGAGATGTAGGGCGATGAAAATAGGCGGGTACCCTGATGGATACCCGCCACGTCAACTCCGATTTCGCGTGTGTAGAATGGTCACTAATTTTCATTGCCTATGACGAAGTTGACAATTTCTGCATACCTTATCACTTTTTCAAGATAAAGTTGATTACCTCGTTGATGTCGGCCCCGTCAACCTCCCCATCGCCGTTAGTGTCGTATAGGTAGTCAATCCATGGGTGGTTATCCTGAAGCAAGTAGTCGATTACTCTGTTAAGATCGGCACCATCGACCTTAAAATCTCTGTTGACATCGCACATATAGGTATAAGCCTTCCCCTTGTACAGCACATCGCCATCATCATCAGCGAGATAAGATAATTCATAATCCCAGCGGGGATACCCTGACAAACGTGGTTGATAAAAATCGGCCATTGTGTATAACCAGTCTCCGTCATACATATCAACATAGCCTAGACCTTCGATGATGTAGTGCGCGGGAAAATCACTTCCTACATATTTTTTTGCCGATTCTCCTACCAGCTGAATCGTCTCGGAATAAGTGAATTCAGGATATTTTGAATGGTAAATTCCATAGAGGTGTTGCGTATCAAGGAGAGAGAATGGACGGTTAATGTCGTTAAAATCATATAGCACCCATTCGTTGGGGGCAAGACCAGCAACCATGGGATTAAAGCCATAATAACCCATTAAATCTTCATAAAACCAAATGTCTTCTTCGGGAACCAAATGAATATAAACGATTTTGTTCACTTCTCTAACCAAAGCGCATAGTTCTGGCTTGTCTGAACCATAGTTTGGTGCGTCTTCATCCATACTGGACTTAAGCCACTGTGAAAAAACTTTCTTATATGTAATACCATTTATCACGGAATCACCTTTGATCTCCAATGAATACTCACAGTGATATTCTTTTTCATAATGGTCAGGACCCCAATCGAAATAATAGTAGTACACCCACTTAACGCCTTCACGCACAAGCGGCACATAGGCGTTGGCAGCTAAACCGGAGCACACTGCTAATAAAACTATTATTGCTTTCTTTTTCATAATTTCATGTCTTTTTTAGTTGTTGCAAAATTATAAATAATATATTCATCTGCCAACTATTTTAGTAATTACTTGGTAAAAGTTTAAATTCAGCGCCCTTTTCAACTTGGAAACCGGGCAGCAATCGAGCCTCGTTGAAGAACTCAACCTCGTAGTCTGTTCCAGCCGGAACCTTGACATCCCCGCTTGTGCGATAAGGATCAATTTGATTACCAGCATAAAAACTGCTTGCAAATACATACTGAGAATTGAGTGTGACATTTTGCAGTGTAAGTGGTGCGATCCACGGCAAATAATTATGACGATATACCATCACTCCCGCATGAGGCGAAACATTAGTGAGAATTTTATTCCCAGTTGTAATAGAATCCATACCAACTGTTCCATCATTGTCATAATATGAGACAATGAATGTTTGACCGTAAGGCAGGCCACCAACGGTAATGCCACCATTATTCCTCGCAATAATGGGATGAACACATTGCGGCGTGTCAGTCCACATCTCAAACTCCGGATCACCCATCAAGTTATGAGTCATAGTGAAATATATTTTATAGTACCTATTGTTATACCGGTATTTTGAGATTGCCTCGGCTTCACCGACTTTGCTGTTGTATGCACATATTTCTTCTATAAATAACTTCTCAAGTTCTGCCGATTTTCCGATATAACCACTATGCGTATATCCCAAATATGCAGCACCACCATAGTTGCCACCACATGTATATGAGTGTCCGTTGCTTAGTATGCCACAAACCTTATACTCATTAAAAGGCATTGTAGAGCATGCAATAGAATACATTATGTTTGGATATTTTTTGTTTAATAAATTATCCCATGCATTACCTGTTTCCCCTCCATATTTTAAAGGCTTGCTTGAATGATAATGATCATGATATGCCTGAATGATTCTTTTAATAGTATCTGTTGGGGTCATTTTTGTATAAACCTCATGCGCCCATTCAAATCCATGACAATGCATGCTAATAAATCCATATTTCTCTGAATTTATTGAATCTATTAAAATTTGACCAGTCGGGTACAATTCCACAAGGCTTTGCCTAATGACTTTGGAATTGTCAATAACACTTGCAAAAGCATTTATTAACGGAGCACTTTCATCTATCATATCCTTATGTTCATAATAGAACCCCTTCTTAAGATAACCCATATCTCCATTTCCAGGATATATCTCATAGCGTAAAAGTTTGTTAATATAGTTATTCACGTCTATTTGATTCAAACTCACTAATCGTCCAATATATAGTTGAGGTTGATAATCAAATCTATTTGTGTTTGAATTCTCATAAAATGAATACTCACCATAAATAGCATCATTGTCGTAATTCCAATTCGTTGTAAGATTTCCATAATAATAATCTGTAGTAACATGCTTTTCTTTTTTAGGATATCCTGTCCTATATGGCACACCTTCACCTCCCATCAGAACATAGCGGGTGCCCTTTTGGGCCTTTGCGCCACGCAAGTAGTTGCGTATCACTCCGACGCTGTCTTGAATCTCATCATAAAACTCCCCTATAGGAAATTCGATATTTGAGCCATACATATTGTGCAGTTGTGTCGCATAGTTGTTGATGTCTTCGACACAAACTGTACCAGCTGTGTAACCTTTCATGCGTTTCCAGGCCACGAGGCGCTTGTAGGCGGGCTCTTGTGCGCGTGTTGTGATGATGGTGTACTCATAGCCGCCAAGTTCGTCAATGGGGTTGGTGCCGGATGCTGGAGCGTGATAGTGCGTTCCGGCAGTGGCTGGCGGGGCGTTTTGAGCTACTGCGGTTGGATTGGCGACCATCTGTTGGGCGGTCTGTTGGTCCTGGGCACGCCAGCGGTTGTTCTGCGTGACAATCAGGCCCCCTCCGGCATCAGGGTCGATGTCGTAGCTCAGCGTCACGTCCATGGCCGTAAATTTGCGCCACGCACGTGTCACGGGGTTGACCTGCATGGGGTAAATCGCCACCGTGACGAGGTGGTTCTCGCCCATAAAGAAGCCATCGGCCACAACACTTACAGGCGAGGCGGGATAGAACGCATTGGTGTGGTAGATTGTGCTGTCGCAAATCACCTCACCGCCTGTGCTCGTGCCGTCGGTGGGGATGGGCTGTGGTATGGGGTAACACACATAAGAGTCAGAGCCTGTGCTTATGCTGCTATTGGAAAGTGTGACGGTGAAATTGGTGGCGTTGTAGGGCACCGATAAGGTCACCGCCTTGCACGGCAGCATGGGCGCGCCGCTGTTGCCGTCGTCATCGAGTCCGGCGAAGGTGTGGAGACGATAGCTCGTGTTGTCGACCACCACGGTACTGTCGCTCCATCCGCTCGAAGCGAACGTCGCACTGTGGCTGACCACACCGGCACGAGCCGGCAAGACAGCCGCCATTACGGCAACCAACGCCATTATAATATAATAATGTGTATTCGCTCTCATGGCAGTGACTTATTTAGTGAGTATCATTCGCTTGGTGTCGACTTCCTGTCCGTCGGCGATGAGCGAGTAGAAGTACATCCCGGCCGCAAGGTCGCCGCCGCCGATTGTCACGCTCGACATTCCGCGCTCGGCCACGTCGACGGCCTTGATTTGCTTGCCTTGCATATCGTAGATGTAGAGTGTGGCTTTGGCCACCGTCTCGGGCAGTTGGTAACGGATTTGGGTCTCCGTGCTGAAGGGGTTGGGCTGGTTCTGGAACAGACGCGGAGCGACCATGTCGGCGGCAAGGTTCTCGGTGGCGATGGAGGGCTCTGCCTGCATCGGGGCGTTCATCACCGCGGGAGCGTCCTTCTCCTCTCTGAGTTCTGCCACCTGTTGCGAGAGTTCATTGATGGCGTTGACAAGGATGGGAATCAGGCCGATGTAGTCAACCGATTTGTAGCCCTGCTTGTCGGTGTATACCAAGTCAGGCAACACGGCCTCAAGGTCCTGGGCAACAAAGCCGTAGTGGCGGCTGTCATCAGCCATGATTTCTTCGATGCGGGCCATCAGTTCCTTGTCACGCTGGTCCTTCTCGTCAATCACAAGGCTTTCTTCGTCGCCCTCGTCAGTTTTTTGGTTGAAACGTGATGTAACAGCGCGTCCGCGGTCCTTATATTTGTAACTCACACCCGCCACCTCGCTGAGCGTCGCCAGCGCGTCGTCGACAGGTTGCACATCCTCTTTGAATCGAGCATCACTCGATACGAGCACCTGATTGGTTTGCACACCAAAGGCAAAATTGAAATATCTGCCATATCTAACAGGGTCAAATGCGAACAATACAGAATCGCGATTGGCGCTGTATGTTCCGTACATACCGAGTTTGCCGTGGAGCCACAGTTGGTCGGTGTCGTCGTCGGTGTACTCGCCCACAAGTACGCCGTAGGCATAACGCTTGGCCTGGTCGCCAAACGACAGGCGCGCACGCTGGCCATACTTTCCGTTCCATCCGATTATCTTAACCGACGTGATGGTGTCGCGAAGATTAGGCGCCAAATAGTTCATGTAGTGGGTGTCGACCGTGTCGTTACCCACAATCATCTGCCCGGCAGAGTTAATCTTAACCTGGGCGTTACCTACCACGGCCATAAGTAGAATGGCCATTAGCATTACTAAAGAAAATGTTTGTTTCATTGTTGTATTATATAATATGTTAATAAATGAAGTGCAATTTTACACCTTATTTATATATATAAACCCGCTTGGGTGGCACGCCTGGGATTGAGGAGCGCGCCACCGGCGGGTGCCTATATAATAAAGGCTTCAAAAGGAGAGAGGCGAACTCGATCCAGCCCTCCTAAAGACAAGTCTCCGTTAGTTACAACGAAAGTGCCTGTATATATAGGCTCACTTATATCATCGTAGGCTATAAGCACTGTATAGGATCCAGGCTGGTTAATATAGCATGGCACATAAGCCATTGAACCATAAGTCATCAATTCACATAACAAGTAGTTTTCACTAAGCACCGAAACATAATGTGATGTCATCGCGTCGTTGAATGTGATGTTAAGGGCTTGAGTAACGAAACTGTAATAACCCTGGGGCATGACTAAGTGGTTTCCGCTAGAATTGTCAGAGAATACAATCGAAGTCTGGTTGTTACCACCAAACGGGAACTCAAACGCCGAAGTGAAAAAAACGGTGAATGAAAGAAGCAAAAATGTGATTGATTTTTTCATATCAATAATGTGTTTTTTTGAGGATAATTAATGATTTTGTGCTACAAATTTACAAAAAAAAGGCCAGATATCCAAGCTTTAGGTAGTTAATTCGTACTTTGTAGCACCTTGATTAACAACGAATTTCACAAAGATGGTAGTTAATTCGCAAGGTGTTGTTTGGAAAATTGAAAAAAGAGTGTGGGGAGTGCGCTTCGCGCAGAACCACGAAGTGCTCACGACCGAACGGGAGCCCGCAGGGCAAGCGAAGCGCTGTAAATCGAACAAAAACTTAACAAAATCTCACATTAGCAGAAATAAATTATTTTGTTTGATTTGAATAGATTTGATAGATTTTTCGCGAAGCGCGACTCCCATAGTAATGGCAAGGGAGTGCATCTGGCGGCGCACTCCCTTGTGTTTGAAAATCTGAAGAATCAGATTAATCCGTAGTTTATTATTTCTGTGTGTGTCAGTTGGCTTTTTCGAGGGCGTTAAGTTTGGTGCCCATGTTCAGGCGGTAGTAGATGGCGCGCAGTGCCTCGCGAGCGTCGGTGTTGGTGGGGTCGAGTTCATAGGCCTTCTCCATGAGCGGCATGGCCTTCTCGTAAAGCGGATTGACGATTTTTTTCAATTCGCGGGTTGAGAGTCGGCGGTTGTTCTCGCTGGCGCTGACGGCGGTGTTGTAGTAGTAGCGGGCCACATTGTAGACGGCCTGAGCGTTGTTGGCGTCGAGTTGCACGGCGCGCTCAAAGTATGGCAGGGCGCTCTCCAGGTTGTTGCTCTGCTCCACGACGAGTCCCTTGAGGTTTTGCAACTCGGCATCGGCGCTTTGCGTGGCAATCACCTCGTCGAGCAACTGATTGGCATGGACAAAGTCCTTGCGGTTGATGTAGTCGTTAATCATGATGCGGGCATACTGCGGGTCCACGTCGCCGAAGTATTCGTAGGCCTCGCGGGCCAGTTCCACCACGCCAGCCTCGTCGTTGAGCGCCGAGAGGCACACCAGGGCGTAGTCGTAGCCCTCTTTCTTCACCAGGCCCAACTCGCGCGAGATGGCAAACAGTTCGACGGCCAGTTTCATGTCGCCCTTCTGCCAGGCGGCGATGGCCTGGAAATAGCGCGCCTCGGCAAGGGCCTCGTTGGCCACCGTGCCGCTGGCCAGTTTGCAATAGATGTCCCAAGCCAGATAAGCGCCATCCCAATCCTTCACGTTATAGAGTTCGGCGCCGGTGGCGTTGAAGTCGTCGATGTGGGCATTGAGGATTTTCATGATGTCGTCGCTATGCTTGGTCTTCACCTGCTGGAGGCCGGTCTTTCGGTCGATTTTCGGCTGGCCATTCTTGTCGTACTGCTTGATGGAGTCGAGTTGCAGGCCGCGCGACATATAGGCGTAGCCGTCGATGATGGCATGGCCCATAGCCAATGCGTCGACGGTTTTGCCCACCGACTTCTGTGCCATGTATTTGTCGTAAAGCCCGAATTGCACCTTGCCGGCAATGAGCCATGTCTCGGAATTATCCTTGGTCTCGTCGTGCGACAGGGCTGGCTTGATTTTGCCCTGGGCAAGTTTATATTGGTCGACACCGACGGTCATCGACGAGATGATGCGCTTCACATCGTCGACGACGCGTTTCTGGGCGCTGGCGGCGGCTGGTGCGATAATCATAAGCAGCGCAGCAGCGATGTTAAGTAGTTGTTTCATAATCGGATGAAAATTTTGCGGCTGCAAAGTTACGAATAAACGAGCGCAGAAAAAAGAAACTTGTTTATTTTTTATGCAGAGTGAGAGTAATTTCGGCACCTAATGACCGATTTGGGATTATTTGATCAAAACGGCGGTGTGTTAAGGGGTAAAGCAATGGCGGCGCTGACTCGGGTGAGTTGCGCCGCCACTGTTGGTTATTGTTATTTAAGATTACTTCTTGATGCCCATTTGCTCAAACTTGTAGTTGATGTCGTCGATCAGGCCGGGAATCTTGGTGTTCTCGGGATCGAGAGCCTGAGCCTTGGTGAAGTATTGCAGAGCCTCCTCGTAGATGGGCTGCAGCATGGGGATGAACTGAGCCGTGGTCTTGTCGGGGTTGTCCTCGATAATCTTGCTGGCCTGCAGATAGAGGGCGCGGCCAGTGTTGAAGAATGCGTCGGCATAGTTAGCATCGAGGGTGGTAGCCTTCTTGTAGAACGGCAGTGCTTCTTCGATACCCTTCTCGAGTTCGGCCACGAAGCCCTTCATGTCGTAGAGCGTAGCGCTGTTGGGCTCGGCAATGAGGGCGTTGTCGATAAAGCCGTAAGCACTGTTATAGTCCTTAGCGTCGATGAATTTTTGCACGATGTTGGCCATCGACGAGGTCTTGAAGTCGCCCACTTGGTTCTCGGTGTAGCCCAGTGCCATTGCCTTGGTGAAGTTGGTATAAGCCTCATCGAATTTCTGCGTCTGGTATTGAGCATATCCTTGGTAGAAGCGCACCTCCGACATTGCATCATCGGCGAGCGCGATGCCTTTAGCCTTGGTGAAGGGTGCATCGAGCAGGTTGGTGAAGAATGTGTAAGCGTTGGCGGCGTCGTCCCAGCGGCTCTCGCCCAGAGCAGCGTTACCCAGGTTCAGCACCTCGTCGATGTGGCCGGTGAGCAACTCCACGATTTCGGGAGAAAACTTAGTTTTGATTTTCGGCATACCGTTCTTGTCGAGTTTCAGGGCACCGTTTTTCTCGGTTTCCTTCACGCTGTCGAGCGGCAGGGCTTTCTCGAGGAAAGTGAAACCGTTCATGAGCGATGAGTTGAGCATGTCGTTATCGACTTCCTGTCCGGCGTTTTTAAGCACCGAAAGTTGGTCGTAGATACCGAATGCTGCCTTACCGGCGAGCAGCCAAGTTTCGGCGTTATTCATTGTCTCAGGATTTGTGAGAGCGGGCTGTACGAGGTCGAGGGCCTTTGTGAGGTCTTCAACCTTGTTTGAGCCGGCGAGTTTCGCCACTTCTTTCACAACATTCTTTTGCGCTACAGCACCCATAGCCATGAGCGATGCGCACGCAAGGAAAAGAAATACTTTTTTCATTTTTGTAATGTATTAAATGTTAGTTGTTTTCGGTTTTTATCTCCTATTCACTAAATCTTGACCTTTAGATAACAAAAAGCCTCGATAGTTTAATGTGAAAATTATTTATTCGTTGTTTTCGTTGTTTTCGTCGTCTTCGTTGTCCTCGACTTGCGGGGTCTCGGGGGCGTCGGTAACTTCCTCAACGTCGATAACCTCGGGGGCGTTATCGGCGGTTACCGGAGCGCTGAAAGCGTCGGCGAGGCTCTCCTCGTCGGTCTGCTCAGGCTCGGTGTCGACCTTGCATACCGAAGCAATCTGGTCGTTCTTCTTCTCGAGGTTGATCAGACGCACGCCCTGAGTTGCGCGGCCCATGACACGCAGCGACTTCACCTTGAGTCGGATGATGATGCCGCTCTTGTTGATAATCACCAGGTCGTTGCCGTCGTTGACGTTGCGTATCGAGATGAGTTTGCCGGTCTTCTCGGTGATGTTGATGGTCTTCACGCCCTTTGCTCCGCGGTTGGTCACGCGGTAGTCCTCGAGTTTGCTGCGCTTGCCCATACCCTGCTCGCTGACCACGAGCACGTCGTCGTTGCGGCTGGCGCGCATGCAAATCATGCCCACCACCTCGTCGTCGTCGCCGTCGAGCGTCATGCCTCGCACGCCCATTGCCGTGCGTCCGGTTTCGCGCACCTTGTTCTCGTTGAAGCGGATGGCGCGTCCGTTGCGGTTGGCGAGGATGATCTCGCTGTCGCCCTCGGTGAGCACGGCGCCGATGAGGCGGTCGCCCTCGGCGATGCCGATGGCCTGGATGCCGTTGGCGCGCGGACGCGAGTAGCGGCTCAGGCAGGTGCGCTTCACGATGCCGTTCTTGGTGGCAAACATGATGTAATGGCTCTGGTTATACTCGGGGTTGGTGAGTTGCGTGGCTCGCACGAAGGCGAAGATGCGGTTCTCCGGCCCCAGGTTGAGCAGGTTCTGGATGGCGCGGCCCTTGCTGTTCTTGGTGCCCTCGGGAATTTGGAACACGCGCAGCCAGTAGCAGCGGCCCAGGGCGGTGAAGAAGAGCATATAGTTATGGTTGGTGGCCTCGTAGACGTATTCGATGAAGTCCTCGTCGCGGGTGTCGCTGCCCTTGGCCCCCACTCCACCGCGCGCCTGAGTGCGATATTCGCTCAGCGGGGTGCGCTTGATGTAGCCGAAGTGCGAGATGGTGATGATCATCGGGTCGTCGCTGTAGAAGTCCTCGGCGTTCATCTCCTCGTCGTTGGGGTTGATTTCGGTGCGGCGCTCGTCGCCGTATTTCTCCTTCACCTCGTCGAGTTCGTCCTCGATTACCTTGCGGCACACGGCGGGGTCGTCGAGAATCGACTGGAGGAACTCGATGGTCTTCATCAACTCGTTCAACTCGTCGCGCAACTTGTTCTGCTCGAGGTTGGTGAGTTGTCGCAGACGCATCTCCACGATGGCTCGCGTCTGCACCTCGTCGAGGTTGAAACGCTCGCCGAGGCGCTGCATGGCCTCTTCGGTGGTTTTGCTCGACTTGATGATGGCAATCACCTCGTCGATGTTGTCGCTGGCCACGATCAGGCCTTCGAGGATGTGTGCTCGCTCCTGCGCCTTCTTGAGTTGGAACTTGGTGCGCCTGATCACCACCTCATGGCGATGGTCGAGGAAGCACTGCAGCAGTTCCTTGAGGTTGACGGTCTTGGGACGTCCGTCGACGAGGCACACATTGTTCACGCTGAACGACGACTGCAGTTCAGTCATCTTATAGAGTTTGTTGAGCAGCACGTTGGGGTTGTGGTCCTTCTTCACGTCGATGACGATGCGCATGCCGTGGCGGTCGCTCTCGTCGTTGATGTCGGCGATGCCGTCGATACGTTTTTCCTCGACGAGGCGTGCGATGGCCTCGATGAGTTCGCGCTTGTTGACGTTGTAGGGGATCTCGTTGACCACGATGCGCTCGTGTGTGCCTTCGCTCTCAATCTCGGCCTTGGCGCGCACGACGATGCGTCCGCGTCCGGTCTCGAAGGCGTCTTTTACGCCCTGATAGCCGTAGATGATGCCGCCGGTGGGGAAGTCGGGCGCCTTGATGTACTGCATGATGTCGCTGATTTCCATCTCGGGATTCTCGAGCAGCGCCTTGCAGCCGTCGATGCACTCGCTGAGGTTGTGCGGCGGCATGTTGGTAGCCATACCCACAGCGATACCCGACGCGCCGTTGACCAGCAGGTTGGGGAAGCGGGTTGGCATCACGGTGGGTTCTTCGAGCGTGTTGTCGAAGTTTGGCTCGAAGTCGACGGTGTCCTCGTCGAGGTCGCTCATCATCACCTCGCCCATCTTGGCCAGTCGCGCCTCGGTGTAACGCATGGCAGCGGGGCTGTCGCCGTCGACCGAGCCGAAGTTGCCCTGGCCGTCGACGAGCGGATAGCGCATGGCCCAGTCTTGTGCGAGACGCACCATAGCATAGTAGACCGAACTGTCGCCGTGGGGATGATACTTACCCAGCACGTCGCCCACGATGCGGGCGCACTTCTTGTAGGGCTGGGTGGAAAAATTTCTTAGTTTCGCCATACCGTAGAGGACACGCCGGTGCACAGGCTTGAAGCCATCGCGCACGTCGGGCAGTGCCCTGGAGACGATGACCGACATCGAATAGTTGATGTAACTGGTCCTCATCTCGTTCTCGATATTGATGTCAAGAATACGATCGTTATTCATTATAAGTTATTAATTGTGATACATGTACAGGCACCGCACCGCAGACTAAAATACGCCCCGGCTGGCACGCATGCCCATTATTGTTCAATTTAGTGACAAAAGTACAAAAATTTTCCATACCACACATTATTTATAATGTTACATTTAGTGAAAATTTCGGTTTTTTGGCACAATAATTGCTAATGAACAAATCGGCGACGGCGCAAAAGGCGCTGTTGCCGGCCTGAATGCTGCGGCATGGCAGCAGATAATCGCAATAACGACAATAAGATGAAGAAACAAGATATTAGAGAACATCGCCTCGGACTGATGCGCCTGCATGAGTGGGGCACCATCGTCGCCGGCCCCGACTTTGCCGAGGAAGACGAAGACGATGAGGACCCCGACGACGGCGACCAGGGCGACAAGCGCATACAGCGACGAAATGTCATGAAGGGTGACAATAATGGCACCCCAGTCATCGACAAGTACGGCAAGGACATCACACGGCTGGCGAGCGAGGGCAAACTCGACCCGATGGTGGGCCGTGAGCGCGAGATCGAGCGGTTGGCGCAGATTTTGAGCCGCCGCAAGAAGAACAACCCCGTGCTCATCGGCGAGCCCGGCGTGGGCAAGAGCGCTATCGTGGAGGGCCTGGCCAAGCGCATCATCGAGCGCAAGGTGGCCCGCGTGCTCTTCGACAAGCGCATCATCGCACTCGACATGGCGGCAATCGTCGCCGGCACGAAGTATCGCGGACAGTTTGAGGAGCGCATCAAGGCCGTGGTCGACGAGGCCACACAGCACCCCGAGATTATCATGTTTGTCGACGAGATCCACAACATCGTGGGCGCAGGCAACGCCAGTGGCTCGATGGATGCCGCCAACCTGCTCAAGCCCGCGCTGGCACGAGGCGAATTCCAGTGCATCGGCGCCACCACGCTCGACGAGTACCGCAAGAGCATCGAGAAGGACGGTGCCCTGGAGCGCCGCTTCCAGAAGATGATTGTGGCGCCCACCACGCCCGAGCAGACGCTGGAAATCCTGCACAACATCAAGCACGTGTACGAGAAGCACCACGGCGTGAACTACACCGAGGCGGCCCTGGAGGCCTGCGTGAAACTCACCGACCGCTACATCAGCGACCGCTTCTTCCCCGACAAGGCAATCGACGCCATGGACGAGGCCGGTGCGCGCGTGCACATCGACAAACTCGTGGTTCCCAAGGAGATCGACGACCTGGAGAAGCGCATCGACGAGGCCCAGGCCAACAAGTTCCAGGCCGTGCAGGCACAGAACTTTGAGAGTGCCGCCAACTATCGCGACCTGCAAGAGCGCCTCAAACTCGAGTTGCAGTATGCCAAGGAAAAATGGGAGCAAGACCTGGAGTCGCAGCGCGAAAACGTCGACGAGAGCGACGTGGCCGAGGCCGTGGCGCTGATTACCGGCGTGCCCGTGCAGCGCATCGCACAAAGCGAGGGACTGCGCCTGCTGGGCATGACCGACGAACTGAAAAAACTCGTCGTCGGACAAGACGAGGCCATCGACAAGATTGCGCGCTGCATACGCCGCAACCGCGTGGGCCTGCGCGATCCCAAGCGCCCCATCGGCTCGTTTATGTTCTTAGGGTCGACCGGCGTGGGTAAGACGCTGCTCGCCAAGCGACTGGCTGAGTTCCTCTTCAACAGCGAGGACGCGCTGATACGCATCGACATGAGCGAGTATATGGAGAAATTCAACGTGTCGCGACTCGTGGGTGCCCCTCCGGGCTACGTGGGCTACGAGGAGGGCGGACAACTCACCGAGAAAGTGCGCCGCCGCCCCTACTCGGTGGTGCTGCTCGACGAGATTGAGAAAGCCCACCCCGACGTGTTCAACATGCTGCTGCAGGTGCTCGACGAGGGCGCGCTGACCGACAGCCTGGGTCGCAAAGTCGACTTCAAGAACACCATCATCATCATGACGTCGAACATCGGCACGCGCGAACTCAAGGACTTCGGCGCCGGCATCGGCTTCAACACCAACGAGATCACCAAGGAGCGCAGCGACTCGGTGATTCGCAAGGCCCTCAACCGGTCGTTCTCGCCCGAGTTCCTGAACCGTGTTGACGACATCATCACCTTCTCGTCGCTCGACCGCGACGCCATCATGAAGATTATCGACATCGAGTTGGCCTCGTTCTACAAGCGCGTTGAGGCGTCGGGGTTCACCCTTGAAATCACGCCTGCCGCCAAGGCCCTGGTGGCCGATGCCGGCTTCGACGTGCAGTATGGCGCCCGCCCGCTCAAGCGCGCCATCCAGAGCCTCATCGAGGACCCGCTGAGTGAGATGCTGCTGCGCGAGGAGGCCCGCCCGGGCGACACCATCGTGATGGACATCGACGGCAAAGACAACATCAAAGCCAACGTCAAGCCCGCCACCACCGATGCCGCCGACGAGCCAACCAACCAGGCCGGCACAGGCGACGAGCCAGCCAACCTGGACGGCACAGGCAACGAGCCAACCAACCTGAACGGTGCAGGCGAAGCAGCCGAGGAGCCAGCCAACCTGGACGGCACAGGCGAGCCAGCCGAGGACGACAAACAAGATTGACGTGCTGCAACAGCACTGACTGCAAAAATGTCACGCACAACACTGCGTGGCATTTTTTTGCATCTGCAAAATGTCCTCAAAGGGACGGTTCTTTTGAGGACATTCTTATTATCAGTTTGTCCTCAAAGGGACGGTTCTTTTGAGGACACTTTTATCCCATTATTTAATTGAATTTTAATAGATTAATGGAATAATCAAAAACTTGATTTAACATCTATTTTGTCCTCAAAAGAACCGTCCCTTTGAGGACACTTGGGATGTTTTGGAGAGGCGGGCGGTGGTGGGCGGGCATTTTTTTTGCAGTTTGCCATGCTGTGATTTGCGCCGGCTTTGGCGTGTTAGGCCGCCGCGCTCCACAACTCGCTGGTGGGCGGGTGTGGGGCTGGGTGCAATCGCGTTGGATATGACAACATTATTTAAATAGATACATTGACAATGGAAACACAAAAAGGTAACATCGGGGTAACGACAACAAACATTTTCCCCGTAATCAAGAAATTTCTTTACAGCGACCACGAGATTTTCTTGCGCGAACTGGTGTCGAACGCAGTAGATGCCACGCAAAAACTGAAAACACTGGCTAATGCCGACGAGTTTAAAGGCTCGACCGACGGCCTGAAGGTGACTGTCGCCGTCGACAAGGAGGCTGGCACGCTCACCGTGACCGACCAGGGCATCGGCATGACAGCCGAGGAGGTTGACAAATACATCAACCAAATCGCGTTTTCGGGCGCCGAGGAGTTCCTTAACAAGTACAAGGACAGCGCCAACGCCATCATCGGCCACTTCGGCCTGGGCTTCTACTCGGCATTTATGGTTGCCAAGAAGGTTGAGATACGCACCCTGTCGTATCAGGAGGGCGCACAGGCCGTGAGTTGGGTGTGCGACGGTTCGCCGGAATATGAGATGGGCCCGTGCGACAAGAGCGAGCGCGGCACCGAGATTATCGTGCACATCGACGACGACGAGAAAGAGTTTCTCGAGGCCTCGCGCATCAGCGCGCTGCTGTACAAATATTGCCGCTTCTTGCCCGTGCCGGTGATTTTCGGCAAAGAGCAGGAGTGGAAGGACGGAAAATATGTGGACACCGACCGCGACAAGGTGATCAACGACGTAGAGCCGCTGTGGACGCGCAAGCCCACCGACCTCACCGACGACGACTACCTGAAGTTCTACCGCGCCATTGAGCCGGGCCAGGAAGACCCATTGTTCTGGATTCACCTGAACGTGGACTACCCGTTCACACTCACCGGTATCCTGTACTTCCCCAAAATCAGGAACAACCTGGACATACGCAAGGACCGCATCAAACTGTACTGCAACCAGGTGTACGTCACCGACAGCGTCGAGGGCGTGGTACCCGACTTCCTGATGCTGCTTCAGGGCGTGATTGACTCGCCCGACATCCCGCTGAACGTGTCGCGCTCCTACCTGCAGGCCGACCGCAACGTGAAGAAGATTTCGACCTACATCACCAAGAAGGTGGCTTCGCGCCTCGAGGAGATTGCCAAGAACGACGCCAAGCAATTCGAGGAGAAGTGGAACGACATCAAGATTTTCATCGAGTACGGCATGCTCAGCGACGAGAAGTTCTGCGAGCAGGCGATGAAGTTTGCACTGCTTGAGAACGTCGACGGCAAGTTCTTCAAACTCGACGACTACAAGACGCTCATCGAGGGCGAGCAGACCGACAAGGACGGCAACCTGATTTACCTCTACTCGACCGACAAGACGGGCCAGTACACCTATATCAAGGGTGCTCAGGACCGCGGCTACGACGTGCTGCTGATGGACGGCCAGTTGGATGTGCCGTTTGTGGGCCTGCTGGAGCAGAAGAACGATAAGTCGCGCTTTGTGCGCGTCGATGCCGATGTGCTCGACCGCCTCATCGTCAAGGCCGACACTCGCCAGGTGGAACTCACCGAGCCCGAGCGCGAGGTGATGACCACGGTGTTCCGCACGCAACTGCCCAAACTCGACAAGAGCGACTTCATGGTCAACCTGGCCGCCCTTGGCGAGAACGACAAGCCGCTGGTGATTACCCAGAGCGAATACATGCGCCGCATGAAGGAGATGGCACAGTACCAGCCGGGCATGAGTTTCTACGGCGAGATGCCCGACAGTTACACGCTCACCCTTAACACCGACCACCCGCTGATGAAGCGCATCATCGCCGACGCCAACGCCGCCGTGGCCGACAAACTCACGCCGCTCGACGAGCAACTCACCGCCACGCAAAACGTCATCAAGGCCATCCGCGACCTCGACAAGGACGGCAAGGGTGTGCCCGAGGACAAGAAGCAAGACCTCAAGGACAACGAGGACCGCGCCGGTGAACTGCGCGAGCAGAAGACCGCCATCGTGGCCGAGTATGCCGCCGGACAACCCGTGGTTAAGCAACTCATCGACATCGCGCTGCTGGGCAACGGCCTGCTCAAGGGCGAGGCGCTGAGCGCCTTCCTGAACCGCTCAATCGAACTGCTGTAACCGCCCCATGTTATGAGCGAAGACCGCATTGACATATTTCCCATCGAGGACAGCGAGACCGTAGCCTTGCAATTCTTCGAGAGCCGCATCCAGGCGGGGTTTCCCAGCCCCGCCCAGGGGTTGATGGGCGACAGCATCGACCTGAACCGCGAACTCATCGACAACCCGGCGGCGACGTTTTGCGCGCGCGTGACGGGCAACTCGATGGTCGACGCCGGCATCAACGACGGCGACCTGCTGCTGATCGACAAGTCGCTCACGCCGCACGACGGCGACATCGCGGTGTGCTTTCTCGACGGCGACTTCACCGTGAAGCGCATCGCGCTGCGCGGCAAGCAGTTGCTGCTCAAGCCCGCCAATGTGGAGTATCCCGAGATTGCCGTCAGCGAGGAGAACCATTTCATCATCTGGGGCGTGGTAACACACATCATCCACTCCCTCAACGGCAAGTGAGCCATGCTGGGCCTTGCCGACTGCAACAACTTCTTTGTGTCGTGCGAGCGGGTGTTCAACCCGTCGCTCAACGGCAAGCCAGTCGTGGTTTTAAGCAACAACGACGGCTGCGTGATTGCGCGCAGCAACGAGTCGAAAGCGCTGGGCATCCCCATGGGGTGTCCGGCGTTTCAGATTCAGGACTATTGCGACCCGCGTCAGGTGGTGCAACTCTCGGCCCGCCACGTGATGTACTGCGACATGTCGCACCGCGTGATGCACATCCTGGGCGAGGAGTTGGAGCAGTTGCAGGTCTACTCGGTCGACGAGGCGTTCTTCACCCTACCCTACGACGACGTGGAGCGCAACCATGCTCACATGGCTCGCGTGGTGCGCCGCATCTACAGCAGCACGGGCCTTCCGGTGAGCGTGGGCTTCGCTCCGTCGCGCACGCTGGCCAAGATTGCGAGCCATGTGGCCAAAAAAGACCGGCGCATCACCGACGGCGTGTACTGGCTCGTTCGCCCCGAGGCCATCGCCACCATCTTGCGCCGCACCCCGGTGGGCGACGTGTGGGGCATCGGGCGCCGCCTGGAGGGCTCGCTTCAAGCGCGCGGCATCACCACAGCGCTGCAATTGGCACAACTGTCGCCGGCTCAGGTGCGCCGCGACTACAACGTGGTGGTGGAGCGCACCGTGCGCGAGTTGCGTGGCGAGAATGTGATGGCCATCAACCCCGTCGACGTGGCCCACAGCAGCATCATGCAGTCGCGCACCTTCGGCCAAATCATCACGTCGCGCCGCGAGGTACAGGACGCCGTGGTGCATTTCGCGCAACGCTGCGCCAAGCGGCTTCGCGACCAGAACAGCGTGGCCGGCGCGGTGCTCACCTGGGTACGCGGCGACCGTTTCCGTGAAGACCTGCCCTTCTACTCCAACTCCTGCCAGATGCGCTTAGGCACACCCTCGTCGAGCGCAATGGCCATCGTGCATCACGCCCTGCTGGCACTCAACAACGTGTGGCACGACGGCATGGCCTATCGCAAGGCCGGCGTGCTGGTGAGCGACATCACTCCGGCGCATGGCGTGCAACTCAACCTCTTCGAGGGCGGCGACCCCGTGGGAGAGCGCAATCTGATGACTGCCATCGACGACGTCAACCGCCAGTACGGCCGCGACATGGTGCAGTTGGCGCCCGAACTGGGCGTCGGCCAGTGGCGCCCCAAAACCAGCCACACCGCCCCCACCTCCTCCACCCTCCGCATCTATACCGGATTCAAACCGTAACATCCAATAAACGGATTAATCTGACACTAAACCACAGATTAAATTGATGGCGCTGACCTCAATGCGATAATCAACATGTTGTTGGGGAAGTAGTTTGATTTTCAATTGATTAAGGTTATTGTTGATAAATAATTGCGCAAATATTTGCGCAATTATTTATTTTATTGTAACTTTACCGATTGAAAAATCAGCAAATTACAACCAACTATATTATTAACCATTTTTCGACATTAGCATGAAGAAAAGATTATTACTTGCAGCAGCAGTATTGCTGGGATGTGGCAGCCTGATGGCACAGCCGGTTAGCGTATCGCAACCGCGCCTGCTCCTTCAAGCCACCACCCAGGGCTTGATGGCACCCACGTGGTCGCCCGACGGCTCGAAGATTGCAGTTACTGGCGACAGTTACACCGGCATTTGGGTTGCCAATGCCGATGGCAGCGGGCTCACGCAGGTGAGCGAGGCCAGTGGCGCAGGTTACAAGATGTCGTGGATCGATGCCAGTCGCATCCAGTCGACACCCTACACGATGGTTAACAACCGTCGCATGACGCGCATCGAGAATGTGAACGTCACCACCGGCGAGAAAGCCGTGGTGGCCGCTGCCGAGCGCAACTTCAAGCGCTCTCGCGTGAACCGTGCCAACGATGTGCTGGCCATCATGGTCGACGACGCGCTGAACGCCACGAAGCGCATTGCTTCGCTGAGCGAGTACGCCGGCAAGATGGTTCTGAACCCCGCTCTGTCGCCCGACGGCTCGAAGATCGCCTTCCAGGTGGTGAGCAAGGGCCTCTTTGTGTGCGATGCCGACGGCAGCAACGTCGTGTTCCTGGGCAAGGGTGCCCACGCCTCGTGGATGCCCGACAACCGCCATGTGATGGCGTCGCGCCCGGTCGACAATGGCGACGTGATTACCGCTTCTGACATCTATTGCTTTGACATCGCTGGCGGCACGCCGATGAACATCACTGCCGACAGCAATGTGATTCCTGTGACGCTTGCAGTGTCGCCCGACGGCAGTCAGGTGGCATTTGACAACGATCGTGATGGCTGCATCTATGTTATTGATTTAACTTATTGATTACGACCATGAAAAATTTAGGCAAATATATGCTCGCTATAGCACTTGGTTGCGTAGCGATGGGTGCAGCAGCACAAGAGATTGTCAAGCAAGACTGGGGCGACTTCAAACTGTGGATTGACCCGGGTCACAGCGGCAACGAGAACACTGGTCTGTTTAACTACAGCGAGGCTAAGAAGGTGCTGCGCGTGGGTCTTGCCACACGCGAGTATCTGTTTACTTACACCACCGCGACCGAGGAGAACATCCAGATGACTCGCGACGACGATGAGGACAACGTGAGTCTGGACGAGCGCAGCGACATGGCTAACGCTTGGGGTGCCGACTTCTTCTACAGCATCCACAGCGACGCTGGTGCCGGCAACGTGCAGAGCACCACAGTGTTCCTGTTCGGTGGCTGGAAACTCAATGGTGAGTACATCGAGAAGACGCCTCACGGCGGCAAGCGCTATGGCGACATCCTGTGCCCCAACCTGACGGGCGTGATGTACAACCAGGGCACCCGCGGCAACTACTATGACCGCGTGTTCTACAACGGCGACGTCGACACTCACGAGAACCAATATCCTTATCTGAGCGTCAACCGCCGCACCAACATGGCTTCGCTGCTGAGCGAGGGTGGCTTCCACACTCACCCGGTGCAGCAGGGTCTTAACATGAACGATAGTTACAAGCGCCTCGAGGCCTTCGGTACGTTCCGCTCGCTTATGGAGTATGTGGGTCTGGACCGTCCCGATAAGGTCATGCTTCCTGGTGTCGTCCTTAACGACGAGAACAACCAGGGCATCGACGGCGTGCTCGTGCAACTGTGCGACGAGAATGACACCGTACTGGAGGAAATCACCACCGACTCGTTTGAGTCGCTGTTCCACAACTACGTCCGCAACGCCGGCATCGTGCACAACGGCTTCTTCTTGTTTGAGAACGTTGAGCCGGGAGCGACCTACAAACTCAAATACTCGGCCGACGGCTTCACCTCGGCCACTCAGACGGTGACCATGAACAGCAATCCTCAAGGTTTGGCAAGCGAAAACGTTACCTGGGGTAACATCTCGCTGACCAACGAGGCTCCCGCCGTTGTGAGCGGCAACAGCATCTACAATCCCGATGCTGTGAACACGCGCAACGACATGGTGATCACCTTCTCGCGCAAGATGAACCAGGCCACCGTCGAAGAGGCATTCTCGATCAACAATGGCGGCCAGGTGACCCTGAGTTGGGACAACGAGTACACCCTGCGTGTGAATCTGAGCCAACTCATGGATGACATGTTCTACAAAGTCACCATCAACGGCAGCATCGCCCGCAACTCGCAGACCAACCAGTTGCTTGACGGTGACGGCGACGGTGTGGAAGGCGGCGACTACGTGTTCAACTTCATCACCATGCCTGCCGACGTCGAGAATCCCTACGTGGCCAGCACTACGCCTGCCAACGGCTCGACGATGATGTACACTCATCGCCCGGTAATCCGCGTTGAGTTCAACGAGGAACTCGACTGGAACGAGGACCAGGCTGTCGACGCCATCGTGGTGACCGACAAGGACGGCAACAAATACGAGGGCACGCTCGAGTATGAGGTTGTTCGCGACGCATCGGTACTGCACCTCTACTTCAACGAAGACCTGCCTCTCGACAAGGCATTCCTGGTGACCGTGAAGGGTGGCTTCAAGGATTTGGCTGGCAACGTCAGCGAGCCCATGTTCTTCAAGTTCCTGAGCGAGTACCGCACCGTGGTTGAGAGCACTCAACTCGTTCCCGAGGTGTATAACGAGGGCGAATGGTACAGCCCCGGTGGCTCAGGCTCTTCTAAGGGCTTCACCGCCATGGAAGACCAGTGGTGGTTCACATCGACCAACGTGAGCGACAAGCGCATCAGCCAGTCGTACGGTATCCACTATGAGTTTGACCCGGAGACCACCGAACCGTGGTGGGGTCTGCGCTGCTACAACCGCACCAACGACGGCAATTACGGTTCTCGTAACAAAACGGGCTTTATCATCCAAGCCTATGTACACGGCGACGGCTCGGGCAACCGCGTGGGTCACGGCGTGCGCTGGCGCACCGATGCCGCAAGTGTTAAGCGTCACACTACCGACTATGTGAACCGTGGTTGGGACCTCATCTCGTGGGATGTGAACAACGAGGAAGGCGAAATTGTGAGCGGTACTCAGACTCTGGTGACCGACGGCCTGTGGTGCTACGACGCATTCTGGCTTTGGCGTGGTCTGCTTGAGGAGTTTGAGGACGACGATCCCGACGAGCCTCGCGCTGCATGGACTGGCGAAATCCTATTCGACGACCTGAAGAAGGTGAAATACGGCGAGGAGGAGCAGGAAGCAAGCCTTGACGACATCGAGGATCCCATCTTCGAGGCTGTCCTGACCTCGATTACGCTCAACGCTACCGATGCCGACAATATCGTGCTGCAGGCTGGCGAGACATTCCAACTCAATGTCGTTGAATGGGCACCTGAAGCCGCCGACCCGACCGTTACCTGGTCGACCAGCGACGAGAACGTTGCTATCGTCGACGAGACCGGTCTGGTGACCGCTATGGACTTCGGTGCAAACGGTGCTCCGCGCCGTGCTCCTGGTGAGGGTGCCGCCGATGGCCGCCCGGTGACCATCACGGCTACCTCGGTAAGCAATCCTCAGGTTAGCGCTTCGGTTACGATGACCGTGATGCCGGTTCAGACTGGCGTTAACGACATCAATGCCGGCAAGGCAATCGTGAGCGTGAAGTATGTCAATGCTGCCGGCCAGGAGAGCAACACTCCGTTCGACGGTGTGAACATGGTCATCAGCACTTACAGCGATGGCTCTACTCAAGTGATGAAGGTTGTGAAGTAATAAGTTTCACTCACCGCATAACTTAGCGAAACCGCGGCGCATTGGCGTCGCGGTTTCTTCTTTTTCTCATAGATAGCGACTATAGCATTAATAGCATTAATAGCGACTACAGAGGCTTACGGGGGGCAAAAAGTATCGCGCCATCCACGGGTGTGTGGGTGGCGCGATTAGTGGTTGTGTGGCGCGAGAAGCGCGCTGGCTTAATAGTTGCGTGCGAAAATCACGCGGCGTGCGCTGGGCTTGCCGGTGAGGATGCACTTTCCGGGCTCGTCGTCGCCGTCCATGGGGATGCAGCGAATGGTAGCCTTGGTGAGTTCCTTGATCTTCTCCTCGGTCTCGGTGGTGCCGTCCCAGTGAGCGAGCAGGAAGCCGCCCTTCTCGATCTGCTCCTGGAATTGCTCCCAAGTGTCGACCTTGAAGGTCATGCTCTCACGCAGTTTCAACGCCTTGTCGTAGATGCCCTGCTGGATGTCCTCGAGCAAGTTTTTCACGTACTCCTCGATGCCCTGCAATTGTGCGGAGTGCTTCTCGAGGGTGTCGCGTCGCATGACCTCGACGGTGCCGTTCTGGATGTCGCGTGGGCCGAGCACGAGGCGCACGGGCACGCCCTTGAGTTCGTAGTCGGCAAACTTGAATCCCGGGCGCTTGTTGTCGGCATTGTCATACTTCACGCTCACGCCCAGGTCACGCAGTTTGGCCACGATAGGCTCGACGACAGCGTCGATTTCGGTGAGTTGCTCGGCGTTTTTGTAGATGGGCACGATGACCACCTGAATGGGAGCCAGATGCGGCGGCAGCACGAGGCCATTGTCGTCGCTGTGGGTCATAATCAGAGCGCCCATCAGACGAGTCGACACGCCCCACGAGGTTGCCCACACATATTCGAGTTGGTTCTCCTTGTTGATGAATTTCACGTCGAAAGCCTTGGCGAAGTTCTGTCCCAGGAAGTGCGATGTGCCGCTCTGCAGAGCCTTTCCGTCTTGCATCATGGCCTCGATGGTGTAGGTCTCCAGAGCCCCGGCGAAGCGTTCATTGGCGGTCTTGATGCCCTTGACCACGGGCAGAGCCATGTACTTCTCGGCGAAGTCGCCGTAGACGTTGAGCATCTCGATGGCCTTGGCCTGTGCCTCGTCGCGCGTGGCGTGTGCCGTGTGGCCCTCTTGCCAGAGAAACTCGGCGGTGCGCAAAAACATGCGTGTGCGCATCTCCCAGCGCATGACGTTACACCACTGGTTGCACAGCAGTGGCAGGTCGCGATATGAACTTATCCAGTTGCGGTAAGTGTTCCAGATGATTGTTTCAGAGGTTGGGCGGATGATAAGTTCTTCCTCGAGACGCGCGGTGGGATCGACAACGACGCCCTTGCCGCCCGGGTCGTTCATCAGGCGGTGGTGGGTTACCACGGCACACTCCTTAGCGAATCCCTCGACGTGCTCGGCCTCGCGGCTGAGAAACGACTTGGGGATAAGCAGTGGGAAGTAGGCGTTTTGCACACCGGTAGCCTTAAACATGTCGTCGAGTTGACGCTGCATTTTTTCCCAAATTGCGTAGCCGTAAGGCTTGATGACCATACAGCCTCGCACAGCCGACTGCTCGGCGAGGTCGGCCTTGACGACCAACTCGTTGTACCACTGTGAGTAGTCGTCGGCCCTCTTGGTGAGGTTTTTTAACTCTATTGCCATAAAGAGATTTTGTATTTAAAGTGTTGTGTTATCTGGATTATTTTGTCTTGTTGATGTTCACGTTGCCGTGCTTGGCCTGCTCGAGCATCACTTCCTCGGGCACGAGGTAGATTTCGAGGCGGCGGTTGCGCTTGCGGTTCTCCACCGAGTTGTTGTCGTTGATGGGGCTGGTCTCACCCAGAGCGTAAGGCACGACATAGTCGACGCTGGCGTTGTCTTCAATCCAGTCGTAGACCGAGTTCACACGGCCTCGTGTGAGGTCGAGCGTGTATTGCGTGCTGCCAGTGTTGTCGCTGTGCATCACCATAATCATCTTGTAGAAGCCGGGATTCTTCAGGAAGGCGAGCAGCGGTTTCAACGATACCTTGCCAACCTCGGTGAGCGTGGTGTCGTTGGCGCCAAAAAGTTGGCTGGCGGGAATGGTGACGATGATCACCTCGTTGTCGCGTGTCATCTCCACGTCGTAGTTTTGCTCTTTGAGTTTCACGGCGGTGTCGTACTGGTAGTCCTGCACCCGCAGAGCGTGCTTCTCGTTGGTGATTGCCGGCAGTTCGAGGTTCTCGTCGAGCGAGAGGTCGTAGATGTCGACGGTGACCTTTTTCTTGGCCATCGTCGGGCATGTGGCGGCGATAGCCATTGCCAACGTGAGCGCGATGATGTATTTAAAGCGTTTCATAGTGGTGACTGCTGTTATAGTTCGAGAGTGTCTTCGTATTCAAGTTCGGCTGCGACAATGGCGGGCACGTCGTCGCTTGCTATGGCGCACTGCTTGTCGCGCTTGAGTTGCTTGGCGACGTAGGCTGCGACGGCCTCGGTGTCGTAAGCCTCGTCGGGGGCGTCGTCGTCGAGCGATTCGTAGTAGTCCATCATGGTGTCGATGGTGAGCAGGATGTCATCGTCGGTGTATTGTGCTGCACCGTGGGCATTCTGCTTGATGTATTGCACGGCTTTGTTCTCGTCAAATTCGTTCATAATAATGTATAATATATTAATGTGTTACAAGTCGAGCAGCCCGTCGGGCAGCGTCATGGCTATGGTGCGATGTTCGCTGTCGATGTCGGTAATCCAATCGTCGACCACCGGCAGACGCAGGGTGTCGCCGTCGCGCTCAACGATAAAGAGCACGTTGTCGGTCGAGTCGTCATAGTCGACGATGCGCCCCACGTCGTGGCCGTTGTCGTCGATGACGGTGAAGCCGATGAAGAAGTCGAGTGGCAACCCGTCGTACTGGTCCTGCTCGCTGAGTTCGAGAAACTCGGTGCGCAGCACCATGATGTCCTTATTGGCCAAAGTTGCCGCCTGCACGTCGCTGTGCACGCCGTCGATGGTGAGCAGCGTTGCGCCAGGGCCGCGGCTTCGCCACTCGTCGATGAAAAAAGGCACCAATATGCCGTCGATGTCGCTAATCAGGCACGAGAAGCGCTGCAGCACGTCGGGCTCGACATCGAGCGATGCCGAGATTTCGCCACCCACGCCGTGAGGCTTGTTGTAGTGGCCGATGCTGATGACTTGGTCGTGCGTAATCATGCGTGCTTTTTATTTTTTCTTTTTCTTCTTGCCCGGGGTGGGTTGCTTCACCACCTGGAACTCATGCAGGGCGTGGGTGGCTGGCGACAGGCGAATCGCGCCGTGGGAGTACCAGGCGAGGTCCTTGAAGATTTTTGCGTCTTCCACATCCTCGTTGCTGATTTGGAAGATGAGTTTCTTCATGTGGTTGGCCAGCAACATCACCAGCGCGTCGCGCTCCTCACCCTCGGGATACTCGGCAGCGCGCTCAATCATTCGCTCGATGATTTTGCCGTAGTGGCGAAACTTGATTGGCTCGAGTTGATATGGCACGGCGAGCGGCTTGGTGTCGAGTTTCTCCTGCTGGATGACCGGGTAGGGATAGTCGACATCGAGTTGGAAATTGCTCATAATTGCCAGGTGGTCCCACAGTTTTTGGCGATAGTCGGCCTCGCTGTGCAGTTCGGGAAACATCACGTCCATTGTAGCCACGATGGTGTTGGCACAACGGTTGCGCTCCTCGCGGTCGGCGATGGTGAGACAGTGGTCCACCATCTGCTGGATGTTGCGTCCGTACTCCGGCAGGATGAGTT
This sequence comes from uncultured Bacteroidales bacterium, assembly GCA_902776835.1. Taxonomy (GTDB): domain Bacteria; phylum Bacteroidota; class Bacteroidia; order Bacteroidales; family Muribaculaceae; genus Sodaliphilus. The sequence continues at coordinate 32,848 of CACYRK010000016.1, read as the reverse complement.
TTTTAAGTTGTGAATTATAAGTGAGCATATCGTTTAATGAAATTTCTGTAATGTTATTGTTGCGCCTGTTTCACCGCCTGGTCGAGCACCTTGTTGCGTCCCACCTTGGCCTGGTAGTCCTTGAGGTAAAGCGGTGTGCTGTAAGCCACGTCGATAAAGTCTTGTTGCCTGAAAGCGCGCTCGGCAAGTGCCATCATGTCGACTGCCACAGGCTTTATACCTGGCACGAACACGGCGTTCTTGTGGCTGATTACCTGGCGCACCTTGTCGGAGCCGTCGCCCATGAACACCACCTGTCGGCACTCGAGCAGGTCGTGGAACGAGTCGGCATCGACAATCATGGCCTGTGGCTCGACGATGGCGCGGAGCGCCGTGTCGTAGGCGGCGGTGTATACCTCCATGCGTCGCGCGTCGATCATTGGCACGAAAGCCACGTCATCGTCGTAGAATTGCGCAAACATGGCGCTTACGGTGAGCAGTTGCAGCGTGTTGACCCCGATGAGCGGCACTTGCATGCCGAAGGCCAGTCCCTTGGCCTCGCTGAGGCCGATGCGCAACCCAGTGTATGATCCGGGTCCCAGACTCACGGCCACGGCGTCGAGTTTGAGTTCTCGCGTGCGAACGTAGTGCAGCACGTCGCGCACGTAAGCACTGAGCAGAGTGGCGTGCTGCATGCCGTCGTAGTTCTCATGATGCTCAAGCACTTGGCCGTCGCTGGTCAGTGCCACCGAGCACACCGTGGTCGAGGTTTCTATGTTCAATATCGTTGCCATTGGCTTGCCATTGCGCGCGCATTGTGGCGCATACAACCTGCAAAATTACAAAAAAGTTACTTAGCCCACAACCCCACCTACCCTATTTAGCGATTTTTAGCGCACCTGGCACGCTAACAACGCCGAACAATAACAACTATTGGCTCTATAGTTTCAATAGATGCTATTGCAATTGCTGGGGGTTGGCCGGGGGCGATTCTTTGGGCGATTTTGGCGATTCTTTGGGCGATTCTTTGGGCGATTTTGGCGATTCTTTGGGCAAAGCCATGATTATCCCATGTTTTTTTCTTATTTTTGCAGAAAAATTTACCATTAATTCTTTAACATCTTATTAATCACTAAAAAACTATTTTATGAAGAAATTTACTATTCTTTCATTGATGCTCTGTTTCACCCTTTGCGTTATGGCGCAAAAGATGGATCAGGCCCGCTACAACATGGTTAAGAACTTAACCGCAGTGCAAATCGACAAGAATGCAGCCCATAAGGCTCCGCGCAAGGCCGATGTGGTCACCCCGCCATCTGACCTGGTGACGCAGGAATACACCTTGTCTGGTTTAGACTTTGAAAGCGAGGAGGAATTTGAACTCGTCGTGAACATCGGCATCGATGGCAACAACATCTATATCCAGGGTATTGCCGCCGACTATTATTTGCCTGAGGCTTGGGTGGCCGGAACCATCAACGACAACACAATCATCCTGCCCAAAAACCAGTTTCTTGGCAACGCATTAGACAACGAGCAGTATCCCGTCTATTTCACGGCTCTGGCCGATGACATTGACGATGCCACGCTCACCATCAACGAAGACCGCACTATCACCACCACCGACTGGATTATCCTTAACAGTAAGCCCGCCGAGACCGACGACGACATTTCCTATTATGCCGTTATGCTCGACATTGTGTTCACTCCACTGCTGAAGACCGCTCTGCCCACCGACGTGAACGTAGAGCCCGGCTCGACTACCGCTGCTGTGACCTGGACGCAACCCGACGAGGCTGGCGAGTGGGCACTGCGCTACCGCCCCTACTTCGATGTCGACCCGGCCGACTACATGACCACGTGGGACTTCGAGACCGCAGAGCAGTTTAACGAGTGGACCATTGTCGACGCCGACGGCGACGGCAATAACTGGGCGTACAACAACAGTGCCGAAGGCGGCCTGGGCCTGAAGGCCAACAGCGGCACCGGCGTAGTGTTCTCGCAAAGTTATGTCAACGGCTCTGGTGCCCTCACTCCCGACAACTGGCTCATCAGCCCCGTGGTGGAACTGGGCGGCAAACTCAAGTTCTTCGCCTGCGGACAGGACAAGACTTACTTCCAGGACACGTTTACCGTCTACGCTCTTGAGGGCGAGGACTATACGTCGGTCGACGAGTTTACAGCCATCTCTGAACTCGTCACGCCCACCAACGCCATGACCGAATATGAGTATGACCTGAGCGCCTTCAGTGGCAATGGCCGCATCGCCATCCGCCATCACAACGTGAGCGACATGTTCTACCTCAACATCGACGACGTGACCGTTATCAATGCCGACTATCCCATCACCGACTGGACACTGGTTGAAGGCCTCACCGAGCCCGCCTACCTCATTGAGGGCCTGACTGAGGAGACCGACTACGAGGTTCAGGTGATGGCAATCGACGACGAACTTGGCGAGAGCGAGTGGACCGAGTCGACCATCTTCACCACCACCCTTGCCGAGACCGGCATCACCGAGGTCAAGAGCGAGGCCGCCAAGAGCGACGTGTGGTACAACCTGCAGGGCATGAAACTCAACGGCATGCCCACCGAGGCCGGCATCTACATCAACGCTGGCAAGAAGGTCGTGATCAAGTAATCACACTCACTCCCGTATAATACGCAGTGCGCCCCATCCACCGGGGCGCACTTTTTTTGTTGCCCGCTCGGCGGCGAATGCTGCAATAGCAGCGATAGCGCTATTGTACGGCGTCGGGTGGGAAAAAAACGCAAAAATGGTGGGCGTGGTATTGCGGGCTATTCAACTTTTTTGTAACTTTGCATTTTTGAGGATAAACAACCTTAAAAACACACAAAGTTTGAAATGATACTATCGATGACTGGGTTTGGCAAGGCCTCGGCCTTGTACCAAAATAAGAAACTCACCGTAGAGGTGAAATCGCTCAACAGCAAGCAGTTGGACTTGAGCACACGCATGCCTCAATCCTACCGCGAGATGGACATGGAGTTGCGCAACCTGATGTCGCACAAGTTGTTGCGCGGCAAGGTTGACGTGACGGTGTGGGTAGAATATATCCAGGGCGAAACGGGCACCACGCTTAACGTCGAAGCCCTGAAGCAATATAAGACGCAGATTGAGCATCTGTCGCAAGAACTCTCGCTGCCCTTGCCCAGCGACTGGTACGCCACCCTGCTTCGGTTGCCCGACGCCTTGGTGGCCGACCACAACGACGAACTGGACTCGGGCGAGAAAGACGCGCTGCGCACGGTGGCCAACGAGGCCGTCGACGCCTTAGTGTCGTTCCGCACGCAAGAGGGCGCCCGCCTGCAGCAGTTCTTCGAAGAGAAAATCGCCGCCATACAGCAGTTACTCAACGAGGTGCCGCAATACGAACAGTGCCGCATCGACAAAATCAAGGCCCGCATAATCGACAGCCTGTCGAAACTCGAGGGCGTGGACTACGACAGCAACCGCCTGGAGCAAGAATTGATTTTCTACATCGAGAAACTCGACATCACCGAGGAAAAACTACGCCTTCAGAACCATCTGAACTATTTCCTCGACACGCTGCACACCGGCGAGGGCCAGGGCAAGAAACTGGGCTTCATCAGCCAGGAGATGGGTCGCGAAATCAACACCTTGGGCTCGAAGGCCAACCAGGCCGAACTGCAAAAGGTGGTGGTGCGCATGAAGGACCAGTTGGAGCAAATCAAGGAGCAGGTGCTGAACGTGCTGTAACAACCAAGAACAACAAACAAAAACAAGATACCACATGGAGACAGGAAAATTGATTATCATCTCGGCTCCGTCAGGCACCGGCAAGTCGACGATTATCGGCCAGGTGATGCAGGATGCGAACCTCAGGCTGTCGTTCTCAATCTCGGCGACCACGCGTCAGCCGCGCGAAGGCGAGCAGGATGGCGTTCACTACTACTTCATGAGCGTTGAGCAGTTTCAGAAAGAGATTGCCGACGACGCGTTTGCCGAGTACGAACAGGTGTACGAAGGTCGCTACTATGGCACGTTGAAGCGCGAAATCGAGCGCATCAACGCTCAGGGCGACAACGTGATCCTCGACGTGGACGTGAAAGGCGGCATCAACGTGAAGAAACTGTACGGCAAACGTGCGATGAGCATCTTTATCGCTCCGCCGAACATCGAAACGCTGCGTGAGCGCCTCATTGGCCGCGGCACCGACAGCATGGAGGAAATCAACAAGCGCATCAGCAAGGCAGAATATGAACTGAGTTTTGCGCCGAGTTTCGACTACTATATCGTCAACGACGACCTCACTGTGGCGGTAAACTCAGTGCATCAGTTGATTGCGGACTTCGTTGGCGTTAACGAAATTTAATAATAGAATGAAACGCATCGGGATCATGGGCGGGTCGTTCGACCCAATACACACTGGCCACGCCATCATTGCCCGGCACATGCTCGAGCAGTGCGGCCTCGACCAGTTGTGGCTCATGGTGTCGCCCGAGAACCCGTTCAAGAGCGGCCACAGGATGGCCAGCGAGTTGCACCGCCTGCGCATGACCGAGTTGGTGAGCCGCCGCATCGCCGGCGTGACCACGTCGGGTTTCGAGATGAGTTTGCCCCGCCCCAGTTACACGGTCGACACGCTGCGCACGCTGCGTGAGCGCTTCCCCGACGACGAGTTTGCGCTCGTCATAGGTGCCGACAACTGGGCCGCGTGGGACCGTTGGAAAAACGGCGATGAGATTCTGGCCCACCACCACGTGTACGTATACCCTCGCTTGGGCAGTGAGGTAGTGATTCCCCCTGCGCTCAGCAGCCGTGTGACCCTGGTGGCGGCGCCCATCATCGAACTGTCGTCGACCCAAGTGCGCCAGCGTGCCAGTGCTGGCCAGGACATCGACTTCCTGGTCCCCGACGCGGTGAGCGCCTACATATTAAAACATAACTTGTATCGAGACAATGAGCAACAATAAAATCTCAGCCAACAGCCTAGCCTTGATAGCGCTCACCAACGAGTACTGCCAAGCCATCGAGCAGGCCGCACAGATGAATCGCGATGCCCTGGTGGCCCGCATGCTGCAGTTGCTGCCGCGCATCTACATCACCGTGAGCGACATCGACCAGGAATACGGCTACAGCGACTACTACATCGACGGCGCGCTCGACGAGATGGCCTACGACCAGGCCCGCGACATGCTCGCCGCCATCATGGCCGACGACGACGTGTACTTGGAGGTTTTCCTCGACGACATGAAGTACAGCGACACACCCATCGCCGTGACCGTGAGCGAAAATCTGGCCGACTTGTATCAGGAGTTCTACAACTTCATCAACGCGGTGCGTGACGTTCCCACCGAGGTGCAAACCGAGTTGGTGGGCATCGAGAAAGACAATTTCGTGCAATATTGGGGCCAGACACTGTGCAACGTGCTGCGCGCGCTGAACTCAATATATTATTGAGAGATAACAGATTACAGATTACAGATAACAGATAACAGATTACAGATAACAGATAACAGATTATATTTAGATATGGGTAAGAATATTGACTACATCGATTCATTGATTCGCTTCATGGATGCCAGTCCCTGCAATTTTCTGGCTATCAACGAGGTGAAACGCATGCTTGAAGATAACGGATACACTCACCAGCGCCTCGACGAGCCACTGAAAGCCGAGCCGGGAGCCAAGTTTTTCATCACCAAGAACGACTCGGCGCTGATGGCGTTCCAGGTTGGCAAGAAGCCCCTGTGCGAAACCGGTTTCAAGGTGGTTGCGGCACACAGCGACTCGCCGTGCTTCCGCGTTAAGCCCCACGCCGAAATGGCTGGCGAAGGCGGCATCCTGCGACTGAACACCGAGGTGTACGGCGGCCCGATCCTCTACACCTGGTTCGACCGTCCGCTGTCGCTTGCCGGCCGCGTAATCCTCAAGGGCGACGACGCGCTGCATCCGATGACCCGCCTGCTGAAAATCGACCGCCCGCTGATGTGCATCTCGCACCTGGCCATCCACTTCAACCGTGCGGTGAACGAGGGCAACAAACTCTCGAAGCAAACCGACATGCTGCCTATCATGGCCAAACTCAACAGCACGCTCGAGGCCGACGGCCTGCTGCTGAAACTGGTGGCCGAGGAACTGAAGGTGAAGGTGGACGACATCCTCGACTTTGACCTGATGCTCTACGACGTGGAGGGTGCTAAGCGCTTCGGCCTGAACCAGGAATTTATCTCGTGCGGCCGCTTGGACGACCTGAGTATGGTTCACGCGGCAGTGAGCGCTCTGCTCGAGGCCCGCGACGACGACGCCACCTGCGTTGCCGCCATCTTCGACAACGAGGAGACAGGCAGCGGCACCAAGCAGGGTGCCGGCAGCCCCGTGCTGGCAAATGTGATGCAACGCATGGTGGAAAGCCAGGGCGGCAACTACGACGCCTTTGCGCGCGCCATATCGCGGTCGTTCATGATTTCGGCCGACAATGCACACGCCTTCCATCCCAACTATGCCAGCAAGTACGACCCGACCAACCATCCCGCCCTGGGCAGCGGCCCGTGCATCAAAATCAACGCCAACTGCAAGTATATGAGCGACGCACACTCGGCAGCCATCTTCAAGAGCCTGTGTATGGAGGCCGGCAGTCCCTTCCAGTACTTCGTCAACCACAGCGACGTGGCTGGCGGCTCGACGCTGGGCAACATCCTCACCGGGCAAATCGACATCGAGGGCGTGGACGTGGGTAGCCCGCTGCTGGCCATGCACAGCGCGCGAGAGACAGCCAGTGTCGACGACCATGTGAACATGATCAAGGTCATGAAACAATTCTTCAGTTAATCAAATTCCAAAGATAATTATTCATCCAAAAAATACTACTATTATGGCAGACGAACAATTATTAAAACAAGTGAGAGAGAAAGCACAAATGTGGCTGCGCGAAGGTTATGACGCAGAGACGCAGGCACAAGTGCGCGCCATGCTCGACAATGCCGACCCCACCGAACTTATCGAGTCGTTCTACAAGGATCTGGAGTTCGGCACCGGCGGCCTGCGCGGCATCATGGGTGCCGGCAGCAACCGCATGAACATCTACACCGTTGGCAGCGCGACGCAGGGCTTGGCAAACTACATGAAAGAGGCTTTCAAGGACCTTGAGCAAATCAAGGTTGTCGTTGGCCACGATGTGCGTAACAACAGCCGCCTCTTTGCCGAGACAGTGGCCAACATCTTCTCGGCCAACGGCATAAAGGTGTACTTGTTTGAAGGCCCCCGCCCCACTCCCGAGGTGTCGTACGCAATACGCCTGCTGGGATGCCAGAGTGGTGTTAACATCACCGCCTCGCACAATCCCAAGGAGTACAACGGCTACAAGGCTTACTGGGACGACGGCGCACAGGTGGTGTCGCCGCACGACGTCAATATCATTGACTACGTGAACCGCATTGCCGACGTGAGCGAAATCAAGTTTGAGGGCAACCCCGAACTGATTGAAATCGTGGGCGAGAACATCGACTCGCAGTACATCGAGCAGATTCACACGCTGTCGCTCAGCCCCGACGTTGACCGCAAGCACCACGACCTGAAGATTGTGTACACCCCCATCCACGGCGTAGGCCGCGACATCGTGCCACGCTCGATTATGCGCTGGGGCTTCGACAACATCATCCACATCCCCGAGCAGGACGTGATGAGCGGCGACTTCCCCACCGTACCCCAACCCAATCCCGAGATGCGCAGCGCCATGGAGATGGCCATCGCCAAGGCCGAGGAAGTGCAAGCCGATATCGCACTTGCCAGCGACCCCGACGCCGACCGCATCAGCGTGGTGTTCAAGAACAACAAGGGCGAGTATGACCTGGTTAACGGTAACCAAATCCAACTCATCTTCCACTACTACCTGATTACTCGCAATGCCGAACTTGGCAAACTTGACCGCGACAACGACTACATCGTGAAGACCATCGTCACCAGCGAGACCATCGCCCGCATCGCCAAGGCTCAGGGCATCAAGATGTATGACTGCTACACAGGCTTCAAGTGGATTGCTTCGGTGATTCGCGAACTGGAGGGCACGAGCGCCCACTATCTGGGCGGCGGCGAGGAGAGTTACGGCTTCCTTCCCGAGGACTTCGCCCGCGACAAAGACTCGGTGTCGTCGATTCCGCTGATGTGCGAAATCGCCGCATGGGCCAAGGACCGCGGCCAGACGATGAACGAGATGCTCATCGAACTGTATAAGACCTACGGCTACTCGAAGGAGCGTGGCATCTCGGTGGTGCGTCCCGGCAAGAGCGGCGCCGAGGAAATCCAGGCGATGATGGTGAACTTCCGCGAGAATCCGCAGCAGGCCATCGCCGGCAGCCCCGTGGTGCTCATCAAGGACTTCCAGAAACTCGAGCAGAAAGACATGCTCACCGGCGAGGTCACCACGCTCGACATGCCCGCCACGAGCAACGTGCTGCAATACTTCACCGAGGACGGCACCAAGGTATCGATTCGCCCCAGCGGCACCGAGCCCAAGATCAAGTTCTACATCGAGGTTCACGACGTGAATTGGGACGGCACCGACTACGATGCCAAGAACGACTGGGCCGATGCAAAAATCGACACCATCTGCCACGACCTGGGCATCTAATCGTTAGATTATAGATTATAGATTAGAGATTAGAGATTATAGATTATAGATTAGAGATTTATTTTATACTTAAAAAAATAACTTTAAACATCATTAAATTCTATGACTGACACAGTTAAAACACTGAGAGACTCGGCTGGAATGAGGTGGACCGCGCTGCTGCTGCTCGCGCTCGCCATGTTCTGCAGCTACATTTTCATGGACATCCTCTCGCCCATCAAGGACCTTATGCAAGAAACCCGCGGCTGGGATTCTACCGCCTTCGGAACGATGCAGGGTAGCGAGGTGTTCCTCAACGTGTTTGTATTCTTCCTGATTTTTGCCGGTATCATCCTCGACAAGATGGGCGTGCGTTTCACCGCCGTGCTGTCGGGTGCTGTGATGCTCATTGGCGCAATCATCAAGTGGTATGCCGTCGACGCCAGTTTTGCTGGCAGCGGCATCGAGGCTTGGTTTACCAACCACCTGAACTACATCCCCGTCTTCGACGAGTTGGGCGTGTCGCCCTTCTATGAGGGCATGCCGGCATCGGCCAAGTTTGCCGCTGTGGGCTTCATGATTTTCGGCTGCGGTTGCGAGATGGCCGGTATCACGGTGAGCCGTGGTATTGTGAAGTGGTTCAAGGGCCGTGAGATGGCTCTGGCAATGGGTTCTGAGATGGCTCTGGCCCGCCTGGGTGTGGCAACGTGCATGATTTTCTCGCCGTTCTTCGCCAAGTTGGGCGGCGCCGTCGACGTTAGCCGCTCGGTGGCCTTCGGTGTGGTGCTGCTGTGCATCGCCCTGATCATGTTTGTGGTGTACTTCTTCATGGATAAGAAACTCGACTCGCAGACTGGCGAGGCCGAGGAGAAGGACGACCCGTTCAAGATCAGCGACCTGGGCAAGATTCTTACCGACAGCGGTTTCTGGATTGTGGCCCTGCTGTGCGTGCTGTACTATTCGGCAATCTTCCCCTTCCAGAAGTATGCCGTTAACATGCTTCAGTGCAACCTCACCCTTCAAGAGCCCGATGCAGGCTCGTTCTGGGCCGGCTCGTCGGTGACGATTATCCAATATGTGATTATGCTTGTGGTAGCCGCCGCCGGTTTCGCCAGCAACTTCATGAAGAAGAAAGGTCCGAAATACGGCTTGCTCGCCGTGTCGATTATCGCGCTCGTGGTTTATTGCTACATGGGCTACATGCGCCAGTCGGCCGAGTCGATTTTCGCCGTATTCCCCTTGCTTGCTGTGCTCATCACTCCCATCCTGGGCAGTTATGTTGACCACAAGGGTAAAGCCGCTTCGATGCTCGTTTTGGGCTCGCTGCTGCTTATCGCTTGCCACTTGACGTTTGCCTTCATCCTGCCCATGTTCAAGGGCAACGCTGTAGGCGGCATCGTGATTGCCTATGTAACCATTCTGGTGCTCGGCTCGTCGTTCTCGCTGGTTCCCGCCTCGCTGTGGCCCAGCGTGCCCAAGTTGGTTGACGCCAAGGTGATTGGTTCGGCTTACGCACTGATTTTCTGGATTCAGAACATCGGTTTGTGGCTGTTCCCGCTGCTGATTGGCAAGGTTCTCGACAAGACCAACCCCGGTGTTACCGACCCCACCAAGTTCGACTACACTTGGCCGCTGGTGATGCTGGCTGCGCTGGGTGTCGCTGCCCTGCTGCTCGGCCTCTTGCTGAAGGTTATCGACCGCAAGAAGGGTCTCGGCCTCGAGGAGCCCAACATCAAGTAAAACCAGGATTATACTGATATCCTGAAATAAAGTTAGGAGGTGAACACCTGCGCTGGGTGCTCACCTCCTACTTTATTCCCAATGAAGATGTGCTTTATTCCCGATGGAGATGTGCTTTATTCTCGATGGGGATGTGCTTTATTCTCGATGGAGGAATGCCAAAATGGGTTATGCCTGAAAATCCCTAAACTAACGCGAGTTCGATGTAAGAAAACGCATGCTTGATGCAAGGAGGCTGAGACTGCGATGATAAATAAGTCATTTTAACCACCAAAGGTGTGGTCAAAGGGACAGTCCCTTTGACCACACCTTATTTTAAACTTAAACAATAATTAACAATTGTGGCGAAACACCCAAATCAACCTAACCCAGTCCATAGCAATCTCAACACGCTAATATATAAATCAATCATGCAACTACAACCCCCGTATTTTGATAATAACTTAATTTTACATTTTAGAGTGTTTTTATGAATTATATGAAAAATTAGTGTGGTCAAAGGGACTGTCCCTTTGAACACACTTTGTTCTAAAAAGGAAGTAAAAATTTTGATGGTGGTGGCGCTGGTTTAGCGGTCGCGATCGACGTGGCCGGAAGGGCGGGAAAGGAAGGATGAGTTCACGATAAAGTTAGGAGGTGAACACCTGCGATGGGTGCTCACCTCCTACTTTATTTACCTTATTCGGCCAGGTGACCGATTAGTGGTTAATCGTCGATTTTCACGAATTTGCCTGCTGTGTCAAATTCCAAATCCAAGCCGTTGGACAACTCGATATCAAAGCCACGCGCGTCCTTGTCGATTTTGACAATGGGAAGTGTAGCATAATTGGTCTTGACATAGTTGGCGATGGCCTCGGGCACAAGTGCTGCAGGGACAGCCTTGGTGCGGCAATCGACATTATCCCACTGATTGTTGGCGTCGAACTCGATCTCCGTACCGTCGTTCAGGTACACATCAAATTCCTTGCCACCGCGTTCGTTGTCGAGTTCGACACGAGCAATTGTGGCGTCCTGGAAATGCTCCTTAACGAAGGCCGTGATTGCCTCGGGCAAATCTTGAGGCGTCACGGCAGGCGCAGCCTGTTGGGTCACGGCTGCAGTGTCCTGTTGACCTTGAGCATTAGGTTGGGTGGTGTTACCGGTGCAGGAGAGCAAAGAAACTACCGCACACCCCACAAACAAAACAATAAACCCAATTTTCTTCATCGGTTTGTTAATTTAATGATTAATCATTGTCGATATCAATGACATTAAATGCGGGGCTATACTCCACTTCCAAGCCATTGTTAAGTTTAACTTCGTAACCACGGCGATTACGTTCAAGTTGAATAATTGTGGTTCCGGGGAAAGTAGACTTGATGTGCGACTTAATTTGCTCGGGAATCAATGCCGAAGGCACATGCGAAGTGCGGCAGTTGAATTCTTTCCACTCGCCTTGCTTGTCAAACTCAACCTTCTCGCCACTGTCGTAGACAATTGTGTAATCGTCCCAGTCAACAGTAACAATCAGAGGAACTTTAGAGGCAAAATGCTCTTTCAGCAAATTCTGGGCAGCCTGGGGTAATTGATTGAAGTTGATTACCTGGTCATGGTCGGCCTTGGCATTGAAGCCAAGAACCAATGCTGTCACCAGCAGAAGAATAATTCTGATACTTTTCATGTTTTAATTATTTAATTGTTAAACACTTGCATTGCAAAAGATGTAATTATCCATTTACAATTTTGCGACAAAGATAGAATTAATTTCTCAAATTCTAAATAATTTATGGCAAAATATCACAAAATTAACTCTTTGGCCACTACAGCAGGTAGCGATTAAGATATGGGATCTTGCTTAGAGGCCACACAGTGATGAACGACGCGGCAACGATGGCCAGCGTGTAGAGGGGAATTCCGATGGCTGGATGAATCCACGACGAGGTTATGCCGTGTGCCACTGCGGTGCGGATGTAGAGCACATGCACCAGGTAGACTCCGAAAGTGAGGCGTGCAGCCGTCGTGAGCCACCACTGTGCGCGTCCGCCAACTTGCCACGGGCGGGCTGTGAACAGCACAAACACCGCCACCGACAGGCCCAGAACCGTGGGCGTAAGATAGTTGATAAACCAGTTGACTGCCTTACCCATGTGGTATGAGCAAGCGACGGTGCCACCCACCATAGCCAGCAGTGCCACCAGCCCAAGTGCGTAGTACACCTTGCGCATGCGCGCTGAGGGGCGATAGGTGTAGAGGTAATGCCCCATCACGAAGTAGCCGCCATAACCAGCCGCCACATTCAGGTAGAGCGAGTTGTAGAAGCCTTGCAGCGTGGTCACCCAAGGTTGGCCCGTAAGGTTTTTCATTACCGACAGGGTAAATGGGATGAGATGAGCCACAACAATCGCCAGCACAATGAAATATTGCTCGGCACGCCTGCTGGCTGCAATGGCGCGGAACACCGGCACGGCGATGTAGATGCCCAATATCATCTTCAGATACCAGAAGTGGCTGGGGCCGGCCATCAGTATCGAGAACGACTTGCTGGGCGGCCCGGCGTTAATCTTGACAAACGAGTAGACATAACTCCATACAAGAAAAGCCACCACGATGCGGAGCACATTTTTCCCGAAAAGATGTCGCAAGGAAATCGTGCGGTCGTGGCGCAAAAACAGGGCTCCTGAAATCATCAGGAACACCGGCACGCACCATCGCGACAGCGCGTCGTAGCACACGCGCACCGTCCACTCGGCCGTTGGGAAAGCCTCGACGAAGCGCTGCGACGAGGCGTGCAGCCACACCACCGCCACAACGGCCATGACACGCAGCAGGTCAAGCCCGGCGTCGCGTCGCACAAAAGAATTTGCAGCCAGATTATTCTCCATATCTGGCTGCAAAGTTACATACATTATCGCAAATATCTACTAAATACAGATCGATCATTAAAACGGAGTTATGTTATTTTTTATTCCTAATGACCGATTTGGGGTAAAAGCCTGGACTTACTTTCCCAGCACCAGGTTGATGATGGTGTTGATGTCGCTGCCGTCGACCCCAACGCTGCCGTCAACGTCGGCGCTGTCGCCAGCGGGTTCCTTGCCCAGCACAATGTTGATAATGCGGTTGATATCGTTGCCGTCGACCTTGCCGTCGCCGTCCACGTCGCCCGTCACAGGGCCGGCGTCGGTGCCAAACGTCACCTCAATGTCGCCCTGCCCCAGCGCCGCCTTGAGGTTGGTGACATCGTCGATGTGGCCGATGCGGGTGTAGGAGTAGCCGCTGCTGAAGGTCTCATAGAAAATCACGATGCACGACGAGCCGTATAGCATGATGTCGCCGGCATGTATGGTTCCCGGGCGCACGGCATCGGTTGGCAGCGAGGTGTCGAGATAGTGATATTTCTCGTTGCCGTTGAGTTCGTTCATGGTGACGGTGAGCGGCAACAACTGCATGAAAGCCTCGGCGGTGGCGTTAGTCTCGAGGGTGGCGGTGAAGGAGTGCCCTCCGGCGCTCACCGTGATGCTTTGCGGCTCGGGCTGGTCAAATCCCAGTCCTTGCACCCACTGCTGGATGAGTGTGGCCTTGCTTGAGCGGTTGGTGTCGTTGATCCACAGTGCCGGGTCGTGATGCACGCCATCGGGGATGAGCCGCTTGGCGTCGGCCACCACACTCGAGATGCCGCTGCTCGAACTCGACACCACCAGTGCAATGTTCTTGCCAGCCATGCGACTGCCGTTGTTGAAGAGGAAGGTCTGCATGGGTGCGGCCATATTGCTCCACCACAGCGGCGTGGCGATGATGATGTTGTCGTATAGGTCGAAATCCACCTCCTGGGGTTGGATGGGCGGATAACTTGCCGGATCGTTGGGCGCATTGCGAATGGTGGCGATGAGTTGGCTGCCCAACGCATAGTTATTGGCCTCGTAGCGCAGCGTGGTGTCGGTTGGCAGCACACGCACCACGTCGGCCTCGATGTTGCGGCTGAGTTCGCCCACGATGCCCATCACGTTGTAAGTGTAGGTGTAATATGCAATAAGAGTCCTGGCGCTTGTCGCAATCGACATGGCCATCAGTGATGCACACATAATAGTAAATAATCGTTTCATAATACCATTTTTATTGATTTACGGTGCAAAATTACTGCTATATAACTACTTAGCCACAAACTATTTTCTTGGAATATCTACCAATATTCACGAAAAACACGACCACCTGAGTTCGCACACATTGTTGCGTAACACAGGTGGCCGTGATTCTTGCCGGTTACAACAGCCTCGGCGCTCGTCAGAGCGAGTCGGTCCACTGCTTGAGTTGGTCGGCAGTGGCGTTGTTGAGCAGTCGCCCGGGCAGCCAGTTCACATTAGGATAGGTGCGCTTGAGGTCGTCGCAAGCCTTGGTGATTGAACTGCCTCCGGAGGTGGCAAACGGAATCAGCGTCTTTCCGCTGAAGTCGTAACTCTCCATAAAGGTGTTGATAATCGTGGGAGCGGTGTACCACCAGATGGGGAAGCCCACGTAGATGGTGTCGTACTGCTCGATGTTCTGAAGTTTGGCGGTGATGGCGGGTCGCGAGGTGCTGTCGGCCATCTCCACCGAACTGCGCGACTGCTTGTTTTGCCAGTCGAGGTCGGCAGCGGTGTAAGGCTGCTCGGGGGTAATCTCGTGCAGGTCGGCGCCAATGGTCTGTGCCAACTGCTCGGCGACGCCCTTGGTCACGCCCGATGCCGAGAAATAAGCCACAAGTGTTTTCATCTCTTTAGTTTGATTAGTTGATGACTGAGTCGATTGCTCACCGCTCTTGGCGCATGCCGTGAGAGCGATGGCGATGGCGATCACAATCGCCGGGAAAAATCTGAGTAATTTCATATTAAGTATTGTTTTCAGTCTGCAAAGTTACATAAAAAAAGATTTTATGTATCTTTGCAGCAGAAAAACAATTAAAAATACACCATTATGAGACTGAAAACATTTTGCATCATGCTGATGGCAATCGCCATTTTGCCATGCTTTGCACAGCAACCTGTTGCCGGAGTCGACGGCAACAAATATGTTGCCTACGATAACCGCGAGGGCAACGAATCGGTGGTTTACTTCACCCGTAACCTGAGCGCCGAGGGCCTGATTGCGGCCTACGAGCAAGTGTGCGGAAATATCGAGGGACGCGTGGGCGTGAAGTTGCACACCGGCGAGCCTAACGGCCCCAACATCATCCCTCACGAGTGGGTGAAAGCCCTTATCGAGAAAGACCTGCCCGAGGCCACGATTATCGAGACCAACACCTACTACCGCGGTGGCCGCTACACCACCGAGCAGCATCGGCAGACTCTGGCGGTGAACGGCTGGACCTTCTGCCCGGTCGACATCATGGACGAGGAGGACACCATCACCCTGCCGGTGGTGGGTGGAAAATGGTTTGAGAAAATGGCTGTTGGCAGCCACCTGCCCCACTACGACTCGATGGTGGCGCTGACCCACTTCAAGGGTCACACCCAAGGCGGCTTTGGCGGCTCGAACAAGAACATAGGCATCGGTTGTGCCGACGGCCGCGTGGGCAAAGCGTGGATTCACACCACTCCCGGCCAGCCCAACCAATGGGACATCGCCAAGGAGGAGTTTATGGAGCGCATGACCGAGTCGACCAAGGCGACCATCGACCACTTTGGCAAGCATGTGACCTACGTGAACGTGATGCGCAACATGTCGGTGTCGTGCGACTGTGAGGGCGTTGGAGCCGCTCCGGTGGTGACGCCCGACGTGGGCATCCTGTCGTCGACCGACATCCTGGCCATCGACCAAGCCTGCATCGACATCATCTACGCCATGACTGCCGAGGAGCACCACGACATGCTGGAGCGCATCGAGACGCGCCACGGCCTGCGCCAACTCTCATACATGAAGGAACTTGGCATGGGCAACGACCGCTACATCCTCATCGACCTGGACAACGGCGGCAAGCGCATCACTGCTGCCGAGGCTGCACAAGGCCTGAAACCCTTCACAAAACAGAAATAAGCCACTGGCTTTTCTGGCTGAATTAACCCCTATAACTGCTGTAGTTGTTATAGCAGTTATAGGGGTTCTAGTTGTTCTAGTTGTTCTAGTTGTTCTAGTTGCTCTAGTTGTTCTAGGGGTTTTTAGGGGGTTAGATTTCGCGGCCGGTGTAGAGTTGGTAGTACTTGCCTTGTAGGGCAAGGAGTTCGTCGTGGGTTCCACTCTCGATGATGCGTCCCTTTTCCAGCACGATGATGCAGTCGGCATTGCGCACAGTGCTCAATCGGTGCGCGATGACGAATGTGGTGCGCCCCTTCATGAGCGAGTCCATGCCTCGCTGCACGAGTTGCTCGGTGTGTGTGTCGATGCTCGAAGTTGCCTCGTCGAGGATGAGAATGGGCGGGTCGGCGACGGCGGCTCGGGCGATGGCCAGCAATTGTCGCTCGCCCTGACTGAGGTTGCTGCCGGCGCTGTCGAGGCGCGTGTTGTAGCCATCGGCCAGACGGCGGATGAAACCGTCGGCATTGACCAGTTTGGCAGCCTCGATGCAGTCCTGGTCACTGGCGTCGAGACGGCCGTAGCGTATGTTGTCGAGCACCGTGCCCGAGAAGAGTTGCGTCTCCTGCAGCACCATGCCCAGCGAGTGGCGCAGATGCGGCTTGCCGATGCGCGTCACGTCGATGCCGTCGATTGTGATGGTGCCGTCCTGGATGTCGTAGAAGCGGTTAATCAGGTTGGTGATAGTGGTCTTTCCGGCACCGGTGCCACCCACGAAGGCAATCTTCTGGTCGGGCATGGCATTAATGTTAATGTCGAAAAGTACCTGTTTTTCGGTGGTGTAGCCGAAGTCCACCATGTCGAGTTCGACGCCGCCGTCGACCTTCACAAACTTTGGCTTGTCGCCGCCAGTGCCCGGTACGCACCACGCCCACAGGCCGGTGCGTTGCGGCACGGGAATGAGCACGCCGTTGTCGGCCTCGATGGCGTTGACCAGCGTCACGTTGCCCTCGTCGGCCTCAACCGGCTCGTCGAGGATGCGGAACACCCGCTCGGCACCCACGCTGGCGTTGAGCACGCTGTTGATTTGCTGGCTCACCTGCGCTATGGGGCGAGCAAAACTCTTGTTGAGCGTGAGAAACGCCACCAGCGTACCCAGACTCAGGTCGACATTTGCGCCGAGGATGAGCGTGGCCCCCACCACACCGATGAGCACGTAACTCAGGTGGCTCAAGTTGCCATTGACGGGCATCACGATGTTGGCGATGCGGTTGGCGTTGTAGGTGCTGTCGCGCAACCGCTCGTTGATGCGCTCAAAGTCGTCGATGGCGCGCTGCTCGTGGCAGAACGTCTTGACCACGCGTTGCCCGGTCATCATCTCCTCGATGAAGCCGTTGACCTCGGCCAGTTGCTGTTGCTGCTGCTTGAAGTGGCGGCGCGAGCGCTTGCCCAGCCACGTGGAGACCACAGCCATGACGGCGGCCATGACAATCGACACAATGGTGAGCGGCACACTGAGCACAATCATGCTTGCCAGCGTGATGGATATTGTGATGAGCGAATTCAGCGCCTGCGGCAGGCTTTGGCTGATCATCTGGCGCAGCGTGTCGACGTCGTTGGTGTAGGTCGACATCACCTCGCCATGCGAGTGAGTGTCGAAATAACTGATGGGCAGGCGCTGCATGTGTCGGAACATGCTCGTGCGCAGACTCAGCATGGTGCCCTGGGTGACGTTGATCATCAGGCGGTTGTAGGTGTAAGAGCAAATCACGCCCACCAGCAGCACGGCCGCCAGGGTGAACAGTGTGTGTGCCAGCGGAGCGAAGTCGGGGTTGGCTTGCTGTGTTAGCGGCACGATGTAGTCGTCGATGAGTGTGCGCGTGAACAGTGTCGAGGCCAGCGTGGTGACGCTCGAGATGATGATGCACACCGCCACGGTGACAAACGAGAATCGGTAACTCTTAAGCACATACTTGGTTAGGCGCAGCAGGATGTCCTTTCGGTTGCCGGTAAGTTCGCCCACGGGGATGTTGTTTCGGCCTCCACCCGGGCCCATTTGTGGCATTCTCATTGTGCGTCCTCCTTTCTGCCCTTCGGGGCGTCGAAGTCGGCGCCATCCTCTTCTTGAATGGCGCATATTTCTTGATAAATACGATTGCTTTTCAACAGATTGTCGTGCGTGTCGCATCCGCTCATGCGACCGTTGTCGAGAACGAGGATTCGGTCGCAGTCCTTGATGCTGGAGATGCGCTGCGCGATGATGATTTTGGTCATCGTGGGCTCATGCTTGGCCAGCGCGGTGCGAATCAGGGCATCGGTGGCGTTGTCGCAAGCGCTGGTGCTGTCGTCAAGGATAAGCACCTTGGGCTTCTTGAGCAGTGCGCGAGCGATGCACAGGCGCTGCCGCTGTCCTCCGCTCAGGTTGGCCCCACCCTGCTCCACGTGGGTGTCGTAGCCCTGCGGCATAGCCATCACAAAGTCGTCGGCCTGCGCCAATTGGCACGCCACACGGCACTCGTCGAGCGTGGCATTTTCGTTGCCCCACCGCAGGTTGTCGAGAATCGAGCCGCTGAAGAGCACATTCTTTTGCAGCACCACGGCCACAGCATTGCGCAGCGCCGTCAGGTCGAGCGAACGCACGTCCTTTCCGCCCACCATCACGCTGCCGCGACTCACGTCGTAGAGACGGCTGATTAGGGTTATCAGGCTGCTCTTGCCGCTACCCGTGCCACCAATCACGCCCAAGGTGCCCCCGCTGGGCACGTGCAGGTCGATGTCGTGAAGGGCATACTCGCCGCTACCGCCAAGATAAGCAAAACTCACATGATTCATGTCGACGCTGCCGCTGGTAATCTCAGTATCGGCATTGTCGGGGTTGACGATATCGGGCACCTCATTAATCACCTCGGCCACGCGCTTGCCGCTGGCGGCACTCATGGTGATTTGCACGAAAATCATGCTCAGCATCATCAGCGACATGAGGATGCTCATCACATAGGAGAACAGCGATGTGAGTTGACCGGTCGTTAAGTCACCGCCCACGATGAATTGCGCTCCAAACCACGAGATGGCGATGATGCAGCCATATACCACCAGGTTCATCACCGGGTGGTTGATGGCCATGAGGCTCTCGGCCTTCACGTATAGGCGATAAAGGCCCTTGGCGGCGAGTTCAAACTTCTGGTTCTCATAGTCCTCGCGCACAAATGCCTTCACGACGCGGATGGCGCTCACATTCTCCTGCACGGCGGCATTGAGCACGTCGTACTGCTTGAACACGCGCGTGAACGTGGCCGACACCTTGCGGATGATGATCGTGATGACCAGCGCCAGGACTACCGTGGCGGTGATGAAGATGAAACTCAGTTGCGGACTGATGACGAAGCACATGACGATGCTGAACACCATCGAGAATGGTGCGCGGATGCTGGTGCGCAAAAACATCTGAAAAGCACTCTGCAGGTTGCTCACGTCGGTGGTCATGCGCGTAATCAGGCCGCTGGTGCTGTACTTGTCGATGTCGCTGAAGGCAAAGCGCTGGATGTTGCGGTACATCGCCTTGCGCAAGTTGGCGGCAAAGCCCGTCGACGCGAAAGCCACATAGCGACCGCCAAGGATGCCCATGAGCAGACTCAGCGCCGCCATGACCAGCATCAGGCCACCATATTTATATACGTTACCCAAGTCGCCGGCGTTGATGCCCTCGTCGATGAGCCACGCGGTGACGTAGGGGATGAGCACGTCGAGAATCACCTCCAGCATGATGAAGATGGGGGTCAATATCGACGCGCGGGCATACTGCCCGATTTGTTTAAATAATGTCTTTATCATTTAGTCGGTTGTTTTACGGTGTGGGGTGATGCCGGCGCTCATTTTTTTCACTTTCTTCACGAGCACGGTGTCTTGGTAGCATCGCTGGCAGAAACTGCGGTGACGCTTCTCGGCCTCGGCGCGGGTGACAGCGATGATTTCCTTGGTGCACTGCTCCACGCCGGCACAGGTGTCGCAGGAGTGAAACCGCTTGGAACCGCTGCCAGTGCACATATATACCGTGTCGGTGGGCAACACGCTCGAGATGTCGACCAGAGGCGGCTGCTGTTGCTCCTGTTGCTCGTCGCTCGAGCAGGCTACAGCCATCACGAGCATGGCCGCTAGGATGAGTGATAAAAGGTGTTTCATAACGTATTCATTATTAAATATTACGCACTGGCAACAATGCGTCGCCATTACGACACACAAAGGTAATGCTTTTTTTGCAAAAGCGCCAAATTCAGGATAATCTGTCGAATCAAATGGCAAAAATTTGGCAGTTTGGCTGCTAATGGGTAAATTTGCAAAAAACATTTGATATGGGACGTAATGTGAATGGCACTGTGGTGCGAGGATTTGTGATGATGGTTGCCGTGCTGGCCAGCCTGCTGTCGTGGGCATCGGACGGCGTACTGGTGCGCGTGGGCATCGCCTGGCAACCGTATGAGGGCAACTACGACCGTGTGGTGCGCTCGATACGTG
Source organism: uncultured Bacteroidales bacterium (assembly GCA_902776835.1). Lineage (GTDB taxonomy): Bacteria > Bacteroidota > Bacteroidia > Bacteroidales > Muribaculaceae > Sodaliphilus. The sequence goes on along the minus strand of CACYRK010000016.1, from coordinate 12,059 downwards.
CAGCTGGCGGCGAACCCGTAATCCTGGGGCAACTGCGACCCGTGGGCGTCGACTACGATGGCGCCGAGGTGGCCGAGCGCTGCCTCGACGAGAACGGCATCCTGCTGCAAGACTATGCCGACGCGGTGAAGCGCGACACCTGGCACGGCACCGGGGCCGACTCGCTGCTGGCCGGCGTGCAGGCGGTGGTGTTTCTTGGCGGCGGCGACGTGTGCCCCACCCTTTTCGCCACACCCGAGCCTTGGCACGGCATCGAGGCAGAGCGCAACTACGACGTGGCTCGCGACCTCTCGGAGTTCCTCACCATGGCCTACTGTCTCGACCACGACCTGCCGGTGTTGGGCCTGTGCCGCGGCATGCAACTGCTCGGCGTAGTGTCGGGGGCACCATTGATTCAGGACCTGCCCACATACTATGAGCAGTGCGGCACACACGACCGCTACGTGCATCGCTCGGCACGCGACAGCAAGGGTGAGCGACACTACACGCCACACGACGTCGTAGTAACCGACCACGAGTCGCTGCTGTGGGCCATCGCGCAGTGCGACACCATCCACGGCGCGCCCTCGTGGCACCATCAGGCGGTGGCCAGTGTCGACGGCACCCTGCTTCGCGTGACGGCTGTCACCACCGACGACGGCATCAGCGTAATCGAGGCCATTGAGCGCACCGACCAGACGTTTGCCCTGGGCGTGCAATACCATCCCGAAGAGGCCGTGCGCCGCCACCTGGACCACGCTGCCGACGAGCACCGCTTCATGCCCCTCGATGAAGGCCTCGCCTACTTCCGCGCCCTAATCCACGCAACTAAATTTCAACACGAATTACACGAATTAAATAACTGATAATCAGCACAATTTGTGTAATGGTGTGGCAATAAAGTATATATTTACCGATTTGAATTGACGCACGTTGATGGGGTTGTTGCAAAGGCTAAAAGCCTAAATTTGCAAGGTCAAAGTTGCACTTTTTGGAGAAAATTGCAAGGTCAAAGTTGCAGTTTTTGGTAAAAATTGCAAGGTCAAAGTTGCAGTTTTTAACTAAAATTGCGAGGTCAAAGTTGCAGTTTTTGGGCGAAATTGTTGTTTTAACATTGCATTTTTTGTAACTTTGCGCCATAAAAACATACAGTTATGGACATTCAAGAGTTATACCAAAACAGCTATAGGCTTGTTTCACAGGTTTCTACAACATTCAAGCGCAGCCTGTACAACCAGTTGCCTTGGGATGCACGAATGTTGTGCATTCGCGGTGAGCGGGGTGTTGGCAAGACAACAATGTTGCTTCAGCGCATTGCCGAGGCCTTTCCCGAACACGATGGCAAAGCCCTATATGTTTCGCTCGACGAGTTATGGTTTTCTCAAAACAGACTCGTTGAGCTTGCCGACTACCACTATACACACGGCGGGACGCATCTTTTCCTCGATGAGGTGCATCGCTATCCACAGCAGAGTTGGGCACAGGAGATGAAGAATATTTATGACCGATATCCAGGATTTCATGTCATTTTCACCGGTTCGTCGGTGTTGGAGATTGACCAATCGCATACCGACTTGTCGAGGCGATGCCTATTTTATACATTACTGGGTTTGTCGTTTCGCGAATACCTGGAGTTTGAGCATGGCCATCAATTCAAGAACTTATCCCTTGACGACATCCTCACCCGCCACGTTTCGGCCGCAACGTCAATTACCAGCCAAGTGCATGTATTGAAATATTTTGATGAATATTTGCATCATGGCTACTACCCCTTCTATCACGAGATAACCGAAGGCTATTACATGTCGCTGCGCCAGATGGCGATAAATGTAATAGAACAAGACATTCCTAATGCCCAATCGGTTGAGCCGATCACGTTGAATCGAATCAAACGGCTCATCACCACCATAGCACATGTGAGCCCATTCACTGTAAACGTCAGTCGCATAGCAACTCTGCTCGACTGTGATCGTCAAATGGTACACAAGCTGTTAGAGATTGCTTGCCAGGCATCACTGATAAACCTCATATACAAAGGCAAAAACAATGTCCAGCAAATGGTCAAGCCCGAGAAAGTGTATATTGAAAACACCAATTTAATGTATGCTTTGGCCGACAATGTGGAGTCGGGGACCATACGCGAGACATTCTTTGCCAACCAGTTGCTTAGTGGCCATGAGTTGACATTCAGTGGAGACGGCGACTTCCTAATAGACAACAAGCATACTGTGGAAATCGGAGGTCGTCGCAAATCATTCGCCCAAATCAAAAATGTTGCCGACAGTTATCTTGCTGTCGACGACATCGAGATTGGCAATGGCAACCGCATCCCCCTTTGGCTTTTCGGATTTCTCTATTGAGTTTGCACTATTCCGTCGGCATCCCACATGAGGTCGCGGATGATGATGTCGCTGGTCATCACGCCTGGTTCGGTGAGGTGGAGCGTTGTGCCATGGGCCTTCAGTAATCCGGTTGACAGATAAGGCTTTGCGGCTTCTTGCGCGTGCGCGCGTGCGCAAGAGCCGAATTTTTGCTCCACGACATCGAGGTCGAGACCTTCACACGTGCGCAGGCGCACCATTATCATTTCGTCGTATCGCTCCCACCACTCGAGCGACTCGGCAAGGCATGCCACACGGCCGGCCTCCATCGCTTGGATGTAGGCGGTGAGGTCGTCGGGGTTGTAGCGGCGCGTGGTGCCGTCGTAACTGTGCGCCCCGGCGCCCAGCCCCAGATAAGGCGCCCCGGTCCAGTAGGCCGAGTTATGGCGCGAGCGGAAACCGGGTTTTGCGAAATTGGAAATTTCGTAATGTTCATAGCCTGCTGCGGTAAGGGCTTGCACGAGCAGTGTGTACATGTCGACGCAGTCGTCGTCGCCCACCTCGACAATCTGCCCGGCCTCGCGCATGCGCCACAGCGGCGTGCCCGACTCATAGGTGAGGTTGTAGGCCGAGATGTGCTGCGGATGGCATGCCAGCGCGGCGTCGACCGAGGCCCGCCATGTGCCGAGAGTCTGCCCGGGAATGCCGTAAATCAAGTCGAGACTCACATTGTCGATCCCCGCCTCACGCAGCAACGCGATGGCGCGTGCCGGCTGACGGCTGTCGTGGCGTCGTCGCAGCAGATGCAACTCGCTGTCGACGAAACTCTGCGCGCCCATGCTCACGCGATTCACCCCCATGGCAGCCAACGCTGCGGGCAGCGTGGCATCGCGCACATCGTCGGGGTTGACCTCGACGGTGAACTCTTCAACCTGGGTCCAGTCAAACTGCGCGCGCAAAGCCTGGGCAAGGCGCACCAACTGCTCGGCACCAAGCATCGACGGCGTGCCGCCACCTATATAGACCGTGGTCAGCGGCTCGCCCTTCAACTCGATGGCGCGCAGAGCGGCCTCGGCAGCGACGGCCTGGACGTAGCGCGCCACCTCGTGAATGCGCGTGGTGGAGTAGAAGTCGCAATAGATGCAACGCTGTTTGCAAAACGGTATATGAACGTATAAACCAGCCATATTTCTATGCCCCAAGGCGGGCAAAACAGATGAATAACGTTACAAAATTATAAAAACTTACCGATTTTTTCAAAAACGGGCCTCTAATTCGCCAAGAATTAGTAAATTTGTAGGCTGTAAGTCGTGGAAGGCCCTGAAAGGGGTGTCCAGGGCCTACGTTTGACGTATGTAAATATAACTTATTTAATTCATTTATAACTACATGAAGGTTTACAAAACTAACGAGATTAGAAACATCTCTTTGCTGGGAGGCAAAGGGTCGGGTAAAACCTCACTCGCCGAGTCGATTCTCTTTGAGTGCGGTATGATTAATCGCCGCGGCACCATCGATGCCGGCAACACGGTGTGTGACTACTTCCCCGTTGAGAAGGAGTATGGCTACTCAGTGTTCTCCACGCTGCTCTATGCCGAGAAGAACGGTAAGAAGATCAACTTGATCGACTGCCCGGGTAGTGATGACTTTGTTGGCAACGTGGTCACAGCGCTCAACGTCACCGAGTCGGCGCTGATGCTCATCGACGGCCAGTATGGCGTTGAGGTGGGTACTCAGAACCAGTTCCGCACTGTGTCGAGCATTGGCAAGCCGCTGATGATGGCCATCAACAAGATGGAGGCCGAGAAGAGCGACTTTGACAACGTGCTGACTCAACTCAAGGAGTCGTTTGGCAACAAGGTGGTGCCCATCCAATTCCCCGCTTCCAGCGGCCCCGGCTTCAAGTCGATCGTCGACCTGCTGACGATGAAGCAGTACACCTACGGTGCCGACGGTGGCAAGGCTACCGTGACCGATATCGACGGCTCGCTGGCCGACCGCGCCGAGGAGTTGCGCGCCGAACTTATCGAGATGGCTGCCGAGAACGACGAGGCACTGATGGACAAATACTTTGAGACTGGCGAACTGAGCGAGACTGAGATGCTTGACGGTATTCGCAAGGGTCTGGCCGACAGCAGCCTGATTCCTGTGATGTGCCTCAGCGGTGAGAAGAACATGGGCGTCGACCGACTGCTCGAGGTTCTCGCCGACATCGCTCCCGCCCCCAGCGATATGCCGGGCGTCAAGGACACCGATGGCAACGAGGTGAAGGCCGACGCAGCAGGCCCGCTGAGCCTCTTCTTCTTCAAGACCACCATCGAGCCCCACATCGGCGAGGTTTCGTACTTCAAGGTGATGTCGGGAACGCTCAAGGCCGGTACCGACCTGAACAACATGAACCGCGGCTCGAAGGAGCGCATCGCCCAACTCAACGTGGTGTGCGGCCAGATGAAGACCAACGTCGACGAACTGGCAGCCGGCGACATCGGTGCCACTGTGAAACTCAAAGACGTGCGTCGCGGCAACACCCTCAACGAGAAGGATTGCGAGAGCATCTACGACTTCATTGAGTATCCTGCTCCCAAGTATCAGCGCGCCGTTCGCCCCGTGAACGAGAGCGAGATTGAGAAGTTGGGCACTATCCTCAACCGCATGCACGAGGAGGATCCCACATGGCTCATCGAGCAGTCGAAGGAGTTGAAGCAGACCATCGTGTCGGGCCAGGGCGAGTTCCACCTGCGCACCCTCAAGTGGCGCATCGAGAACAACGAGAAGGTTCAGATCGAATACCAAGAGCCCAAGATTCCTTATCGCGAGACCATCACCAAGGCCGCACGTGCCGACTATCGCCACAAGAAACAGTCGGGTGGCTCGGGTCAGTTCGGTGAGGTGCACCTGATTGTTGAGCCCTACCACGAGGGCGATCCCGAACCCGATACCTATCGCTTCGGCAACCAGGAGTACAAGATGAACATCAAGGACAAGCAAGAGATACCTCTGGAGTGGGGCGGCAACCTGATTATCTACAACTGCATCGTGGGTGGTGCCATCGACGCACGCTTCATCCCCGCAATCGTTAAGGGTATCATGGACCGCATGGAGCAAGGCCCCCTCACGGGTAGTTACGCTCGCGACGTGCGCGTGTGCATCTACGACGGTAAGATGCACCCGGTCGACAGTAACGAAATCTCGTTCCGTCTGGCCGCCCGCCACGCCTTCAGCGATGCCTTCCGCAACGCTAACCCGAAGGTGCTTGAGCCGGTTTACGACGTTGAAATTCTGCTGCCGAGCGACGCCATGGGTGGCGTGCAGAGCGACCTGCAGGGCCGCCGCGGCATCATGATGGATATGTCGAGCGCCAATGGCCTCGAGCGCATCAAGGCTCGCATTCCTCTGAAGGAACTTGCAAGTTATTCGACCGCTCTGAGTTCGATCACTGGTGGACGTGCTTCGTTCAACATGAAGTTCTCGAGTTACGAACTCGTGCCCGCCGACGTGCAGGAGAAACTGCTCAAGGCTTACGAGGAAGCAAGCAAGGACGAGGATTAATCCTTACACTACACACTGCATCGCACCCCGCTCACATCACGAGCGGGGTGTTTTTTGTGCTTTGTCCATCGCTTCAAGCCTATAAAACACCCTTTACCTGCACATCGACCGCATTTCATAATTTTTTTTGAAAAAAGAGATGTTAAAATTTTGTATTTTCACATTTAAGTGTTAATTTTGCACCGTAATGTTAAAGCACTACACCTTATTTATATATATAGCATGAAGAAATCCACAATTTGGATATTGACAATAGTAATGGCCAGCACCTTCTTGGGGCTGCTCTTTGTGCAAATCATGTACATGGAAAACATGATTAAAATGCGCAATGAGCAGTTTGCCGAGTTGGTGAAGCGCAGCCTGTACTCTGTTTCGACCATGCTTGAGCAAAACGAGACCAAATACTTCCTCGACCAGGACCTCGAAGAAGCCGAGGCGACTTATTCGGCCATGCGTGGTGAACCCTCCTACCCCATCACCGGCGATCTGCCGCAGAGTGTCGACACCACAAAACTCACACGGCCCGCCAACCTGGGTCAGTTGAAAGACCTGCACGACAGTTACTCGACCAAGCAGGAAATCCTTAAGGGGCAATACCTGTATCAGCGGGGCCTGCTCAACGAGGTGATTCTCACCATCCTGTGGCAGTCGAGCGACCGACCCATCGCCGAGCGCGCCGACTCGGCCACGGTGCACGACTACCTTAAGTCAGAACTCGAGTTCAACGGCATCGAGTTGCCATTTGAGTATGCCGTGATCAACCGCACCACCGGAATCGTCTACTCCAGCGCCGGCTACAAGCCCCAGTCGCAAAGCGACGTCTACAGCCAGGTGCTCTTCCCCAACGACCCGCTCAGCAATCAAAACAGCCTCAACGTCACCTTCCCGACGCGCGGGCAATACATCTTCTCGACGATTCGCTTCATGATACCGTCGTTCATCTTCACCATCATCCTGCTCGTGATTTTCATCTACACCATCACGGTGGCATTCAAGCAGAAGAAACTCAGCGAGATCAAGAACGACTTCATCAACAACATGACGCACGAGTTCAAGACGCCAATCTCGTCGATTTCCATTGCCGCACAGATGCTCAACGACGAGTCGGTGCGCAAGAGCCCCACCATGCTCAAGCACGCCAGCAAGGTGATTAACGACGAGACCAAGCGACTGCAATTCCAGGTGGAGAAAGTGCTACAAATGTCGATGTTCGACCGCAAAAACGCCACCATGCACATCGAGGACGAGGACGCCAACGCCATCATCTACGGCGTTATCAACACCTTCATGCTGAAGGTGGAAAGTTACGGCGGACACATCGACGCACACCTCGATGCCGAAGACCCCATCGTGAACGTCGACAAGATGCACTTCACCAACGTGATATTCAACCTGCTCGACAATGCCATCAAGTACCGCCGCGACGACGAGCCACCACAACTCACCGTGACCACACGCAACCCCGATGAGGACACGCTCGAGATCAGCATCGCCGACAACGGCATAGGCATCAAACGCGAAGACCTGAAGAAAATCTTCGAGAAATTCTACCGCGTGTCGACCGGCAACCGCCACGACGTTAAAGGATTCGGACTGGGGCTTGCCTACGTGCACAAAATGATTACCCTGTTCGGCGGCACCATCAAGGCTGAGAGCGAGGTGAACAAAGGATCGAAATTCATTATTAATTTACCACTTATAAAATAACAAAACACTATGGACGAAAAATTGCGTATTCTGCTCTGTGAGGACGACGAGAATCTGGGAACCCTCACCCGTGAGTATTTAGATGACAAAGGCTACAAGGCCGAACTATTTCCCGATGGCGAGAGCGGCTACAAGGCTTTCTTGAAAGGTAAATACGATATCTGTCTGCTCGACGTGATGATGCCGAAAAAAGACGGCTTCCAACTCGCACAGGAAATCCGCACCGTCAACAGCGACGTGCCCATCATCTTCCTTACAGCAAAGAATCTGAAGGAGGACATCTTCGAAGGCTTCAAAATCGGTGCCGACGACTATATGACCAAGCCATTCAGCATGGAGGAACTCGTGCTGCGCATCGAGGCCATCCTGCGCCGCGTCAAGGGAAAGAAGGGCAAAGAAGTGACCGTGTACAAAATTGGCAAATTCACCTTCGACACACAGCGCCAAGTGCTGTTTACCGACGACAAGAGCGACAACCTCACCACTAAGGAGAGCGAGTTGCTGAGCCTGTTGTGCGCACACATGAACGAGATTCTTGAACGCAACTTCGCACTGAAGACCATTTGGATCGACGACAACTACTTCAACGCTCGCTCGATGGATGTCTACATCACCAAACTGCGCAAGAAACTCAAAGATGATCCCAACATCGAAATCATCAACATCCACGGCAAGGGATACAAACTCATCGCTCCCACCGACGAGCCGAAGTAAGACCACCACACACCACACAAAACAACCGCCACAATCGCATGGCGGTTGTTTTGTTTTTGCGTCGCCACCGGAGTTCGGTATTCCCCGGAAAATTGCAAAACAAGTTTTGGTTTTTCGCTCGGTTTGCACTAATGTTGCCGGCTTCGCCAGCGAAATTAGGCTGCGGCTCGGAAAAACTCAAAACAAGTTTTGGTTTTTCGCTCGCCTTGCACTAATTTTGCAGTAAATAATTGCTGACTAATATTAATGAAATACATATTCTGGATTTATCAATGGTTCATCGTGGCGCCCATCCTGCTGGTTGCCACCATCATAACGGCCTTAACGACCATTGTGGGCAGTTTCATCAACGGTGATTACTTCGGCTACTACCCAGCCAAGTGGTGGTCGAGGTTGTGGTGTGCGCTGCTGTTTGTCAAGGTGGAGGTGCGCGGACGTGAAAACATCAACCGCCAGGAGGCTTACGTCTTCGTGGCCAACCACCAGAGCGCCTTCGACATCTTCTCAATCTACGGCTACCTGGGCCACAACTTCAAGTGGATGATGCGAAAGGGGCTGCACAACATCCCGCTCATCGGCACCGCCTGCGAGCGCGCCGGACACATCATGGTCGACACCAAGAGCACAAAGGGCATAATCCACACCATCCACGACGCTCAGCGCCGCCTCGTGAAAGGCATGTCGATTGTCGTCTTCCCCGAGGGTCGCCGCACCGACACCGGCCACATGGCACCCTTCAAGCGTGGCGCCTTCATGCTCGCCTCAGAGTTTGGCCTGCCCATTGTGCCCATCACCATCGACGGCAGTTATCGCGTGATGCCGCGCTCGACGTTCAACGTGACGCCGGGCCGCATTGTGCTGTCGATCCACGAGCCCATCATGCCCGTCGACGGCAAGCACGACTGCGAGAGTGCGATGCAGCAAAGTTACGAGAGCATCCGGTCGTCGCTCCCCGAGGACAACGCATAATCCCGATTCAGGATTATCCCTGCCGTGAGCGCGTTTTTGCTGGTTTTGAAAAAAAAATTTGAAAAAATCACGAAAAAATTTTGCGCATCCAACCAAAAGCAGTAACTTTGCACCGCAATTAAGGAATTGTCCTGTGGTGTAACGGTAGCACACCGGATTCTGGTTCCGTTTGCGTGGGTTCGAATCCTACCAGGACAACAACGAGAAGGTGACCCAGTTAAGGGTCACTTTTCTTGTCAAAAACATTAAGTATTACAAATTTAAACTATTTTTTTATTTCATGGCAACTAAAATTAGATTACAACGCCACGGTCACAAGGACTACGCGTTCTATCCTATTGTCGTCGCCGATAGCAGGGCACCACGAGATGGTAGATTTATTGAAAGGATTGGTTCTTATAACCCCAACACTAATCCTGCTACAATAAGTTTAAATTTCGAGCGTGCGCTCTATTGGATTAACGTGGGCGCAATCCCCACCGACACCGTGCGCAACATCCTCAGCCGTGAGGGCGTCATGCTGATGAAGCACCTCCAGATGGGCGTCAAGAAGGGCGCCTTCGACCAGGCCGAGGCCGAACGTCGCTTCAACGCTTGGAAGGCCGAGAAGGATGCCAAGCTCGAGGCAGTGAAGAATCAAGACCGCGAAAACAAGAAAGCCGTCGCTAAGAAGGCTCTCGAAGAGGAGGCAAAGAAAAACGAGGCTAAGGCCGAGGCCGTAGCCAAGAAGAAAGCCGAAATCGCCGCCGCTAAGGCTGCCGCTGAGGCCGAGGCCGCTAAGGCTGCTCAAGAGGCTGCTGCCGCTGAGGCACAGGCCGAGGCAACCGAAGAGCCCGCCGCCGAGGCACCCGCCGAGGAGCAAGCCTAACTTCACACGATGGCTATCCATCAATAACACCGAAAGCCGGACATTGCCGAACGATAACCGACGGCATCCGGCTTTCGGCGTTTTTTTACACCATGGCAAGGCATAACATTTTCGGACACATCGGCGAACAGGTCGCGCGCGACTTCCTAATCACGCGGGGACTGATTGTGCGCGAACAAAACTGGAAACTTAACCATCTCGAAATCGACATCGTGGCCGAAGAGCCGGAGAAAAGCCTGCTGCACATCGTCGAGGTGAAAACGCGCTCCAACGTCGGGCCATACGACCCACTGAAAGCCATCGACGCCAAGAAACAGCGCAACCTCATCAATGCCGCAAACGGATACATCAAGCACTACAAACTGAACATGGGCGTACAATTCGACGTGATGATTATCACTGGAAATGTCGACGACCTGAAAATTGAATACATCCCGCGGGCTTTCTATCCAAGGCTGCGCACTTACCGCTAACTCACCCACCCCATGAACGACCTTAACACCACCATCGCCCAACTCAAGCACGACTTCTTTGCCCACCGCAACGGCAACGTGGCCGACGCGCTGCGTCGTGCTGGCGACCAGCATCACACCATAATGGGATGCCAACTGCACGAGGTGGCGGCTATCGCCGCACAACACACTGGCGACGCGGGCCTTGCACGAGCACTGTGGCAGCAAAGCCAACACCGCGAGTGCCAATTGGCGGCCACCATGCTGTTTCCGCCACAAGACTTAACCCTCGATGAAGCGCTGCAATGGTGCAGCCAAGTCACCACCACCGAAGTCGCCGACGTGCTGTGCCACCGCCTGCTGCGGCACGCGCCCTGCGCAACATCTATCGTCGACTCGCTGCTCGACAGTGGCGACAGATTGGCGCAATACACTGCCGTGCGACTCGCGCTGAACCTCGCCATCGCCAGGCGTATCGACAGCCGCGACACCATCGCGCGATGGGTGGCAAAAGCAAAAGAGGATGCCGACGGCACCCTCCTGCACATTATTTCTTCGCTCGAAGAAGAACTTGACTAAGCAATCACTTCCCCAGCACAATATTTATCAACTCGTTGATATCAGCGCCATCCACGTCGCCCTCGCCATTCACGTTGGCACGGTCGCCGTAAGCGGTCAGCGGCTCTTTGCCTAATAAGATGTTAATCAATGTATTGATATCATTGCCATCGACCGAGCCGTCGCCATTCACATCGCCTCTTTTCGCAGTCGACACGCCCTCGACCAGTGCCATGCGCACCGCGGCGTTATTGTTGATGTCGGCTTTGTGGGCCGCCAGGCGAAGGCGCACCTCATCGTTCGCTGCTCCTATCGACGCGCGCTCAACAGCGCCCGTCAGGACCATCTCGGCAACACCGGCCTCAGCAGGCAGGTGAATCGCCTGAACAAGCACATCATTTCGGTTGTAGAATTCCAGCGACAACTCCAGTTTATCGGCTGCATAGGCCACGTCGATGGGAGTGTAAGTGACTGTGACGCGCACCGAGTCGTTTTCGCCTAAAGCAAAATACGGCGAGTCGAGAACATACTCCGTGCCGTTGCCCGGCGAATACAGCGTAACCTTAAGCGCGCCTATTGATTGCTGCGTGAGTTCCACGCTTGGTCGGCTGTAACTCCAGCCCTCGAAATGAGCACGGTCGAAACGAGCCAGCGTATCAGTCACTTGTGCCGCAGCCGATAAAGTCACCAAAGAAACCAGTAAAAGTAAGTATTTTTTCATAATCTTGAGTATTTCACATTTTTGCAAATTTACAGCAAAAACCTCAATCCCCAAAATTTCCACCAAAAAATCAACCTCTAGAGGGTCTAGATAATCTAGAGGATCTAGAAGTTCTAGAGAGGCTAGAAGTTCTAGAGGGGCTATTATATAGAAAAAGAGCCGCGATTGCTCGCGGCTCTTAGGGGGCGGTTACCTACTCTCCCACTTTCGCAGTACCATCG
>CACYRK010000015.1 GCA_902776835.1 uncultured Bacteroidales bacterium | reverse complement strand
GCTCATCAACATCCTGCTGAACAAGATTACCGCCAACGATCCCAGCGTACTGGGCAATCCCAACGTCAATGGCGAGGGTGGAGTCGACGGTAACGACCTCAACGCTCTGATCAATATCCTTTTGGGCAAATAATTTGCCAAGCAATATATTGATAGATTATAGATTAGAGATAATGAGTGGCGGTGCGCATAAGGCGTGCCGCCACTTTTCAAAAACACGACCTGCCGTTGTCAATGACTTTCAGCAGGTCGTGGATTTCTCCACGCATTAGCGTGTTATAGCATCTATCGCCTCTATAGTATCAATTGGCTATAGTGGCTATTGCTTTTAGTTGTTGCCGAGGACGAAGTTGATTTCGCGGTTCAAGTCAATCACGTCGACAATGCCGTCGCCGTTAAGGTCGGCACGGCCGTTGTAGTTGGCGGCGTCATCGTTGCCTAAGATGATGGCCACGAGGATGTTAATGTCGGTGCCATCGACGGCGCCGTCGGCATTCACGTCGCCCTCAATCACCTGGATGCTGGTGTCGGTGTAATAGAGGGTGAAGTCGTCGACGTAAACCGGCGAACTGCCCGAGGTCATGTTCAGGAACAGTTTCACAGGCTGCACGCCGTTGAGCGTGATGGGCCAACTGTGGGTCACGGTGCTGTTCTTGGGCACGGACAGCGTCGACACGTGGGCAGCATCGGGAACCGTGGTGGCTTTGGTCCAGTCCGACTCGTCGCCCACGAGTTGCTTGAGCACAAACTTCGCGGCCGAGGAGGTGGTGTTGCGGATGGTGAGCGTCAACTGGTAAGCGTCGCTGACAAACGGGGTGCTCATCATGAAGGCGCTACCCGATTTCATCTTCATCGAGCGCGTGGAACTGCCCTCGGTCACGGCGGCTACGTTACAGTTTCTGAAAGTCCACTTGGCAAAGTTGCCCTGCACGTCGGTTTGCGTAGCGGCCGTGCTGGGGGCGATGCCCTCAAAGTCCTCGATAACGCTCTGCACGTTTTCGGGGCGGAAGACGAAGAACGACGACACGCCGTCGGTCTCGCGGATGTTGATCAGCGACAGCGTGTTGGCACGGCCGCTCCACGTCTTCAGGCTCGGCGTGGTCTCGTTGTTGAGCGTCATGATGCTACCGGTGCCGGGGAACGGGTCGCTGGCCTGCGCATCTTCGGTCGAGTTGCCGGCACGCAGCAGTTCGTAATAGTTGCGGCTGCTGTTGTTGTTCACGCTGTTGTTCGACCATACTGAGGTGTTGGTCGAGTCGACGCGCGCGATAATTATTCCATGGCCCGGCAGATAGGAGTCAAACCCGGTTTTCTGACGATTCTCCAGCATGAAGTATTCCTTGTTGATGGGACTCTTGATGATGTAGCCCTCGTTGCTGGAAATCAGCGGGTTGAGGGTGTATGCGCCTTCGCTTGTAATCACAGGCGGGTTGGCCCAGCCCATGAAGTAACGTTCGAAAATCGAGTAAGTCACCGGGTTGCGCGACACGTTGTGTCCGCCGCCGCTGGCCATCACGTCCCAGTCGCCCGGGTCGTGGCTCTGGCCGTTAGTTTCATAGTTGGCGTCGTAGAGGTCGGGCAGACCCATCACGTGGCTGAACTCGTGGCAGATGGTGCCGATGCCCTCGGTCTCCAGCGTCTCGGGATAGTCTTCCCAGCCGTAGACCTCGGTCGAGCAGGCGTAAGTGCGCACATACTTGCCGTCGTAGCGCGTGTAACCGCCAAGAGATGACTTGTGGGGCCACAAATAGCCTGAGTTATTGCCCGAGAAGGCCGAGGCCAAGCCGGCGCAATAAAAGAACACCATGTCGACCACGCCGTCGTTGTCGCAGTCATAGTTGGCAAAATTCACACTTGAATTGGCTTGGCTCAGAGCCGAGGTGAATATGCTGCTGGAGTAATTGTTGCCTTGCGTGTCGTTATAGTTGACCGTGTAAGGGCCCACCACGTCAAATACCGGCTGGAACAGCCCCATCGAACTGGTGCTGTAATAGTCGCGCACACTGCCCTGGCAGTTCACAAAGTTGCCGTCGGTGTCGGTGTAGCCGGTGAAGTTCACGTCGTTGACCATGTGGTTGTAGAACGACTGTGGGTCGCTCATCTCGAACGTGCGGTTCTTGTAGTTGATGAGGATAATCAGTCCGCGGAACTGCGTGTAGTCGATAGCGGGAGTGTTCATCGCCGGCACGTCGCGGCGTGCGCGCTGCAACTTACTGTTGTTGACTCCGGCAGTCTCTTTCAGGTACTTCGGCGTGATGGCCAGCAGGCCTGTCTCGGTGGCGTCGCGGTGTCCGGCGTCGTGGGCCAGCACGTTGGTTTGTGCCAGGTAGTCGCCCATTCTGGTCGCATACACCCATGCACCAGCCTCGTTTTGAAGCACGGTGTAGCCGTCGAGTGTGGTGTTGAAATGGTAGAATTCGTCGCCATGCAGTTGGATGGTCACTTGCGTGCCATCGGGCTGCGTGACTTTGGCAGCGCCCTTATGGGCCGGGATGGCCCAGGCGCTCACGCCTATTGCCAGCATAGCCAGCAAGAAAAGGATTTTCTTCATAGTATAGTACAATGTTGATTTTTTTGCGGGTGCAAATATCCAAAAAATTCTCCATTTGTGCAACTCAAATATTTAAATTAACCTCATTTTTAAATCAATCGTCATCAACCACTTTGGGCGATTGCCCTTGAAACACTTTAAGGCCATGACCGCCAAAATTGCCCTTAAAGTCCTAAATTTTACCGCAATGTTTCACGGCACCCACATGCGCCACACAAGCCCTATTATGGCAAGTTATCAACATTTCAATGTATTTAACGCATTTTTTTGTCACTGTTTCACGAAAAACTCGTTTCTTTGTGCCGTGAAACAATTTTGAACGAAATTTATGGGAAAAACTATATCTATAGCCAACCAAAAGGGTGGGGTGGGAAAGACCACTACGGCCATCAACCTCGCCGCTTCGTTGGCAACCTGCCACAAGCGCGTCTTGCTCATCGATGCCGACCCGCAGGCCAATGCCACATCGGGCCTGGGCATCGACCCGCGCAAGATGTCGGGCACCATTTACGAATGTCTGGTCGATGACTATCCCATCGCCAGTGCCGCTGTGCCGTCGTGCGTCGAGGGCCTCGACGTGGTGGGCTCGCGCATCGACCTCGTCGGCGCCGAGTTGGAACTGGTGGGCAAGGACGACCGCGAGCGCGTGCTGCGCCGCAGCATCCAGGCCGTGGCCGACGCCTACGACTACGTGCTTATCGACTGCAGCCCGTCGCTCGGACTGATCACTGTGAACGCCCTTACCGCTGCCGACAGCGTCATCATACCCGTACAGGCCGAATACTTCGCCCTGGAGGGCATCAGCAAACTGCTCAACACCATTCGCATCATCAAGACGCGCCTCAATCCGGGCCTCAACATCGAGGGCTTCCTACTCACCATGTACGACGCGCGGCTGCGACTGGCCAACCAAATCTACGAGGAACTGAAGAGCCACTTTGGCGACATGGTGTTCAACACCGTGATTCCACGCAACATACGACTCAGCGAGGCTCCCAGCCACGGCCTGCCGGCAATCCTCTACGACCCCAACAGCCGAGGCGCAACAAGCCATGTGCAACTCGCTAAGGAACTGATTGCTAAGAACCGACGCAGAGCGTAGGCCCGGGGCAGATTAAAGATTAAAGATTAAAGATTAAAGATTATAGATTATAGATTAAAGATTATAGATAGATAGATAAAGACTCATTACTATGAAACGAAGTGCGTTAGGACGTGGGCTCGACTCGCTGATCTCGATGGACGACATCCAGACGGGCGGCTCATCGGCCATCAACGAAATCGCCATTAACCAAATCACCCCTAATCCCGAGCAGCCGCGACAGGCGTTCGACGCGACGGCGCTCGAGGAACTGGCGTCGAGCATCCGCGAGTTGGGCATCATCCAGCCGCTCACGCTGCGCAGCATGGGGGCAAACTCTTACCAAATCATCTCGGGCGAGCGCCGCTACCGCGCCGCGAAACTCGCGGGGCTGAAGACCGTGCCGGCATATATCCGCACCGCCAACGACAGCGAGATTACCGAGATGGCCCTCATCGAGAACATCCAGCGCGAGGATCTGAACGCCATTGAGATTGCGCTGACCTTCCGCAAACTCATCGACCAGTATAACCTCACGCAGGAGCGACTCAGCGAGCGCATAGGCAAGAACCGCGCCACCATAGCCAACTTCCTGCGCCTGCTCAAGTTGCCCGCCGAGGTGCAACTGGGACTGCGCGACAAATTGGTGGACATGGGGCATGCGCGCGCTTTGCTCTCGCTCGAGAAGCCGTCGCAGCAACTAAAACTCTACAACGAGACGGTGAAGCGTGGACTGTCGGTACGGCAGGTGGAGCAGATGGTCAAGCAATACCAGGCTGCCGCATCGGGCTCGAAGTGGACGGGAAACCGCATAGGCAACAAAGACTTCAAAATTCTGCAGCAACACCTCTCCAGCACATTCGGCGTGCCGGTGAAGTTTAGTTGCGACTACACCGGAAAGGGAAAAATCACCTTCTCGTTCAAGGACGAGGACGAGTTGGACCAGATTATCACTCGCTTCGACCAACTCAAGGCTGGACAGCGATGACAATGGCGTGGCGACATAGGGCGGCTTTGCTGCTGGCACTCGTGGTGCTGGCGTTGACGGCGGCGGGACAGACTCTCGACCCCGACACGCTGGTTGTGCCCGAATCGCCAAACATGAGCCGCACGCCGGTACACTCGCAACGCACCACCGGGCGATTCACGCGCGTGGTGACCGTCGAGGGCGACACCATCGCGCTGCCCACCGACAGCGTCAGCCGGCTCGACGGCGTGGAGGTGCTCGAAGTAGTCGATGCCGACAGCATCGCGCGCCTGCAACTGGGCAAGGAGCGGCAGGTGAATGTCGACCCCAAGCGCGCCCTCTGGCTCTCGGCGCTCTGCCCGGGACTGGGGCAAATCTACAACCGGCGCTACTGGAAACTGCCCATCGTGGCTGGCGCCTTCCTGGGCATGAGTTACGGCACGCTGTGGAACAACCGCATGCTCCAGGACTACACGCGGGCCTACCGCGACGCCATGGACAACGACCCCAACACGCGCAGTTACATGGACTTCTATCCGCCCACCACGCAGGAGAGTTCGCTCGACATGGAGTGGCTCAAGCGCTCGTTGAGGAACAAAAAGAATTACTATCGCCGCTATCGCGACCTGTGCATCATCGGCATGGTGGCGCTCTACGGCATCAGCATAATCGACGCCTATGTCGACGCGTCGATGGCCAACTTCGACATCTCGCCCGACCTGACCATGAAGGTCACGCCGGCCGTGATGCCGTCGCCTTACGACCCCGTGAAGCCCTCGCTGGGCATGCGGTGCGCATTAAGTTTTTGATAACATAATAAAACATTCACAATATGAAGAAGACGTTACGAATTACTTTGCTCGCTCTTGCCGTGGTGGCTGGCACAACGACCCTCTGGGCCGACGACCAGAACATCATCACGGTGGCGCAGTCGCTCAGCGACAACGATATCGCCTTTCCCGAGAGCTTTGAGACCAACACCAACGAGATGATGAAAAATTGGTATCTGCAAAACTACACCATTATGGATGCCAATGTTGAAAACACGCCAGTGAACGACGTGAGCGACCAGGAATATGTGAAACGCCTGGCCGCCATGCCCACGGTCATCGAGATGCCTTACAACCAGGTGGTGCGCGCCTACATCGACCGCTACATCAAGCGCAACCGCACCCTGGTGGAGCAAATGCTGGGCATGAGCCTGTATTACATGCCCATCTTCGAAAAGGCGCTCGAGCGCGAGCAACTGCCTCTGGAACTGCGCTATCTGCCAGTGATTGAGAGCGCACTCAACCCGCAGGCCGTGTCGCGCGATGGGGCTGCCGGACTGTGGCAACTGCAAATCGACGCCGCGCGCGGACAGGGCCTGGAGGTGAACTCGCTCGTCGATGAGCGTCGCGACACTTACAAGGGTACCGATGCCGCTGTGCGCTACCTGAAAAACCTCCACGACATCTACAACGACTGGTCGTTGGCTCTCGCCGCTTACAACTGCGGCACCTCCGAGGTCAACAAGGCGCTGCAGCGCGCCGGAGGCAAGGGTAAGGACTACTGGGCAATCTATAACCAGTTGCCTCGCGAAACACGCGGCTTCGTGCCCGCCTTCATCGCAGCAAACTATGTGATGACCTACTACAAGCAGCATGGCATCAGCCCGGTGCTCGCAAGCAAGCCGCTTATCACCGACACGCTGCAAGTGACTGAGCGCGTGCACTTTGAGCAGATTGCTCATGCGCTCAATATCACCGTCGACCAACTGCGCGTGCTCAACCCGCAGTTCCGCCAGGACATCATCCCGGGCGACAGCCGGGCCTACACGCTCATCCTGCCCTCGCAGCAGGCCTACAGTTACATCATGAGCGAGGACAGCATCGTTAACTACCGCAAGGACCTGTATGCCAACCGCACCGTCGTCAACCCCGGCGAGGACAAGACCGTCGAGGGCTACGCTCCGCGTTACGACACCGACGAGCAGACCGTGGCACAGGCCACCGCTTATGTGCCCCAGCCTGAGCGCGTCGAGCGTGAGAAGCCCAAACGCCGTCAGCAAGCCGAGGAACGTCCGGCACACCGCGAGGAGCACAAGGCCGAGCGCAGCAGCCACCAGGAGCGCAAGCAGGAGAGCCGTCATGAGAGCAAGCGCCATGAGAAAAAGGCTGAAGAGAAGTCGCACAGCAAGACCCACAAGGTGAAACGCGGCGAATCGCTTTACGACATCGCGCACGACAATGGCGTGACCGTGAGCGAACTGCGTGCCGCCAATGGCATCAAGGGCGACAAGATCAAGGCTGGCCAGACGCTCACCATCCCGGCTAAGTCGGGCCGTGGCAGCAAGGCATCCAGTGGCAAGAAGAAAGGCCGTGACAACGACGAGTCGGCCAGCAAAGGCAAGAGGAAAGGCAAATCTAAAGCCACCGAAGAAAAGCCTTCGAAGAAGCGTAAAGGAAAAGCCAGCGAGGAAAAGACCTCAAAGAAGAAAGGCAAATCCTCTAAGGAAGAATCATCCTCGAAAAAGAGCAAATCAAAACGCAAAAAATAACTCAAGTTACACGAGCAACCAAGCGGACTCACAGCCACCCTGTGTGTCCGCTTTTTTGTCCCCAGACCAGATTCCTAGATTTCCTGTTTTTTCTAGATGGGCTAGCCCGACTAGATAGGCTAGATGGTTTAAATTTCAGCGAGTTGTGAAAAAAATCAACGCTATGCAATCGTTTGCGGCGTTTTTGACTAAAACAATGTTATTTTTTGCGTTTCGGCAAAAAACTATACATTATTTTTGCGACTCGGTTTGAAAACCCTCATTTTACGGCTTACTAGTGCCAGAAACAAATAAAACAGCATAAAAAATGATGAATTTACAAATTAACACAAAACAAACATCAGCAGTCGCCCGCATGCTCGGCCGCCTGCTAACCCTCGTGATGCTCGCCATCACCTGGACCAACGCCTGGGCCGACACTTACGTTGTTGCGGGGCAACCTGGATCATTCTTTAATGGAGTGGAGTGGGGTGCTTCGGCACAAGTTAATCAAATGACGGAGAATACGTCAATTAAAACATGCGCACTTGTGATTCCGAATCTCAACAATTCAAGTAATGTGTCAATACAGTATAAGTTCGTAAAAAATGGTAGCGAATGGTACGGAAATAATGGTAGTAATATTTCAGCTACTATAAGCAGTTCTACTAAAATTGCCGTTTTCTACTTTAATACGAATGATAAGACGCATAGTTTAACTCAACTTTCGTCATTGCGTGTGGCGGGTGTGTCTTCAGTTTTTGGATCAGATTGGAACACAGGCGATACTAACAATAACATGACATTTGAATCCGGTACGACTTTTTCACTGACAAAACAAAATGTGACTCTCGCACCAAATACTAATTATTCTTTTAAAGTCGTATATAATGGCGGCTGGGATGAGGCTTATCCATCAAACAACAAAGAATTTACTGTTAGTGAAAACGGAATTTACGACGTTAAGGTTACTTTCGATATTTTATCTAAAGCCGTTAACGTAACAACCACTCTCAAGCAGAGCACAGAACCTATCGTTGACACTTACACTTATCGTGTAGTGGGCAAGCCTGCAGATTTGTGGGGTGCCGCTTGGGATTCGAGTATTGCTGCTAATACCATGAGTTCCAACAACGATGTGAACTATACGCTCACCAAATCGAATGTAAATCTTACCCAAAGTACCGATGTTTACGGCTACAAAGTCGTTGCGATAAATGATAGAACTAATGAAGTGACTTGGATTCCTGAAGGGGAAGGAAATGAAAACCTCATTGAGGTTACTCAGAACGGAACTTATAACGTTACCATCAACTTCAATGCCACCGATAATTCAATGAGCCACAACCTGACGCTCGTTCAAGCCGCCCCCGACGTTTATGTGGTTGTGGGACCGGCTTCGTTCTGGGGATCGGACTGGGATGGCACCGACGAGAACAACAAGATGACGACTGCCGACAATGGCGCGACCTATACGCTCACCAAGTCGAACGTATCGCTTGCGGCTGGTGCCACTTATACATATAAGGTCAAGAAGAACAACTCACAATGGTATCCCTCGGGCGACAATAAAACCTTCTCGGTGAACTTGAATGGTACCTACAATCTTGTGATTACCATTGATACACAGTCGGGCGAGGTGTCGCATACCCTCACCCTCGTGCAGGCCGAGCCGATGAACTTTATCGTGGCTGGTAGCGAGGCTATATTTGGCACGAAGTGGAACGACACCGACGAGAACAACAAGATGACAACTTCGGGCGACGGCACTGTCTATACCCTCACCAAGGAGAATGTCATTCTTGATTTAGGCACTACCTATGAGTATAAGGTGAAGAATGGCGACGCTTGGATTCCGGATGGTGCCAACAAGACGTTCACCGTCGACACTCCGGGAAGATACAATATCACGTTTACGTATGATATCTCCACTGGCGAACTCACCCATACGCTTACGCTTGTTGAGGCTGGGGCACAGAATCACTTTAAGGTGTATGTGCGTTCGAGCGACGATGCCCGCGTCTTCCTCTATGCATGGAACGGAAGCACGACATTTAACGGCAGGACGTTTGTGGAGGCAATGGCAACCAATCTGCCTACCGTGCATAACGGTGTTGACAACCACGATTGGTACTGCCTCGAGTTCGACACTTACTTCAGCAGTTACAACCTGATTGCCAAGACGGCCGGCGGCACACAGACGGCCGACATCAACGGCATCACGGCTCCCGAGGTTTACATCGTGTACCGTCCCGACGGCACGTATTTCTACAGCACTCAGGGCCCGAGCACCATCGACGGCCTCTACCTGATGGGTATCGTTGGCAACCAGAAGTGGAGCGCCAACGCCGGCACTGAACTGACCAACAACAACGATGGCACGTTCTCAATCAATAATGTGGCGCTGGTTGAGGGTGCTACCTTCTCTCTGGCCAGCCGTAAGGGCGCCACGACCGACGACTGGGAGCACCTGCTGCCCAACCTGTTCTATCCCCACGGCAATCAGGACTACCTGGTGCAGGAGAAGGACATGGGCGTGAAGGTGTACCTCGGAGGCCGCGGCAAGGCAGCCTACAACGAGTCGAACTTCATGATGGAAATCAGCGACTCGTACGACATCTTGGTCGACATGAACGACATGACGGTGACCTTCACCCCGTCGTTCGGTGCGGTATACATTCTGGGTAATATCAGTTATCTTGACCTGGATTACAGCGAAAAAACCCAGGAGTGGGCTCCCAACGTGGGTAGCCGCATGCGTACTACCGATGGCAAGATCTACAAGCGCAACTTGACGCTGGCCAACGGTGCAACCTTCAGTTTCTCGACCAAACTCGGTGATTCATGGGATGCCATCTTCGACAACCGCTTTGCCGCCGTGGCCGATGGCGAACACTACAACGTCACCGACGAACTGATTAACAACCTCACCCCGATGCCACTCAGTCAGGCAGGTAATCTTACTCAGGAAGAGATCGACAAGTCGTTCTTGATGGTGACCAGCGCCAGCAAGGGCCACTACATCATGACTGTGGACATGGAGCACCACACCCTCACGCTCAAGCGTACCTATGTGCCCAGCGGTGAGGTAATTGTGCACCTGGAGAAGACCAGCAACGTGAGCAACCCCACTCTCAAGGCAAGTTTCCTGGGTACAGACTATAACGAAGGTGATCGTGTTCACGTGAACAAGGAGTACCAGACCGTGGACGGCCGCAAGTGGTGGAGTTGGACTATCGACAACTCAATCAGCGACATCTACATCTACGATGGCGAGAACCTGATTGTTGAGTCGGGCAAGCGCAGCGGTGAGATTTTCTTCACCTACGAGAGCGGCACTCAGGACGAGGTGACCCGCAACTACGAGGACCTGGGCGCTGAGGGCGTGGCCGACTGTGCAACGATGCTCGAAGGCCACCACTACGTGTACTTCACCAACACTCCAGGTTGGCAGAACGTCTACACCTACATGTGGATTATGGAGCCCCAATACGATGATGAGGGTAATCCCGTACTCGATGACAATGGTAATCAAAAGTATGAAGCCGTCTACAAGAAAGCATACCCTGGCGACCGCTGCACCCTGGTGGGCTATGATGCCGAGGGCTATGAAATCTGGATGTTCGACCTCACCGCCGCTGGCTATGATCATCCCACTCCCGAGTTCATCATCTTCAACGACGGCAGCAACGCCGCCGACAAGCAGCAGAGTGGCGACTTTGTCTACCACGAGGGCGCTTGCTACGACTACCTGAGCACCATCTACCTGGGTAACTCGCTGGCAAACATCATCGCACAGGGCGTGGTCGCCAAGGGCCCGCAGTACACCGTCGAGGACGAGTTGGTGGGCGTGAAGGTGATTCGCGAGGACACCCCAATCTACGACCCCACCGACGGTCACTTGTTGCGCACGGCACAGTATGCGCTCTATGCCAAGGATATGAACAACTATCTGGCTCCCTCGTTGATTGAGAAAGAGGGACAAATCGACTATATGTTCCAGCGCTCGCCGCTCATGCAGGGCAAGGGCCGCAGCCGCTACGACCAGAGCAACTGGGTGAAGATCGTCATCTCCCCCACCATGGTTAAGGAAGGCTCGGAGATTGAAGTAGGCAATGCCGAGAAGAACGTGCTCGACCAGTATGTGGGCAAGGTGATCAAGGGCGGTACGCTGCACGCCAACATCGTGAACAACGTCAACCCCGAGATGCACATGCTCGAGATTGACACCGAGGGCAAGACCAGCAATTATCCCGAAAACCTCAACGTGTACATCCCCGCCAGTTTCGTGGGCACACAGCCTTGCGACGACGAGAGCCACAACCCGGCCAACGAGTACTTCTTTGTCGCTCCCAAGCCGCAAGAGTATTGCGAGATTAGTTGGGCCGTGTACAATGGCAAAACCAATCCTCCCATCTTCTGCATGCCGACGAAGTCATTCCTCAACGGCCACTGGAACAACGAGGGTAACCTGAGTGGTGCCTTCCTCTACGACCTGACGCTCAACGCGCTCAACGACGGTGTTGCGATTCCCAACCTGGTTCACGGCGAGGCTTACTCCTTCAAGGCCATCATCCGCAAGGCCGAGGACAGCAACGCGCAGAACGCTCCGCGCCGTGTCGAGCAGATGGAGCCCAAGGGCGACGCCGCTCTTGCTCAGAGCACAGGCTACATGGTGATGCCGCTCAACCTCACTGGCAGCAACGACCAGATTGTCACCGGCATCGACCGCGTTGACAACGTGAGCCAGGTGGTTGAGACACGCTACATCGACTTGCAGGGACGCGTGAGCAACATGCCTCACAGCGGCGTGAACGTGGTTGTGACCCGCTACAGCGACGGCTCAACCACCACCCGCAAGGTGATGTTCTAAGTTATCATGATTTATTCTTGGGGCGCGTGCAACAGCATGCGCCCTATTTTTTTCTAGAACCTCTAGAATCTCTAGAAAATCTAGAACCTCTAGAAGGGCTAGAAAATCTAGCAGTTATAGGGGATTTTTTGTAACTTTGTGGCGTGAATCGCGAAATCCTGAAAATAGCGCTGCCATCGATTGTGGCCAACATCACCATTCCGTTGCTGGGCTTGCTCGACACGGCCATTGCCGGCCATCTGGGTTCGGCAACCTTCATTGGTGCCATTGCCGTGGCCACGATGATGTTCAACCTCATTTATTGGAATTTCGGCTTCCTGCGCATGAGCACGTCGGGCCTTACGGCACAGGCCTATGGCGCTGCCGACATGCCGCGCTGCCTGCGCACGCTGTGGCAGTCGTGCGCTATCGCACTGGCCATCGCACTGACCATCGTGGTGCTGCAGGTGCCGCTGCTCGCGCTGTCGATGTGGGTAATCAGCCCGTCGGCCGATGTGGTGGCGTTGGCGTCGGATTACTTCCGCATTTGTGTGTGGGGCGCGCCGCCAGTGTTGGTGATGATGAGCATCAAGGGGTGGCTGCTGGGCATGCAGGACTCCAAAGCCGCTATGTGGGTCTCGATAGTGGTTAACGTGCTCAACATCATTGCCAGTCTGCTTGCCGTGTACGTCCTGCGTCAGGGCTTCATGGGCATTGCCGTGGGCACCTTGGTGGCCGAGTGGCTCGGCCTGGCCTACGCCCTGTGGGTGGTGTGGCGCAAGATGCGCCGTCTGGGCCTGACGCGGCTGTGGGGGCGCGACACGCGCAGTTTTGTGGGAGCGCGGCGCTTTTTCTCGGTCAGCGGCGACATCTTGCTGCGCAGTTTCCTGCTGATGCTGGTCAACCTCTTTGTCGTGGCCGCCGGTGCCCGCAGTGGCGACATGATTCTGGCCGTCAACTCCCTCATGCAGCAACTAAACTCGCTCTTCGCTTATTTCCTCGACGGCATAGCCTTCGCTGGCGAGGCGTTGGTGGGAAAATACTACGGCGCCAACAACGGCCCGCGGTTGCGGCTGTGCGTGCGACGGCTCTTTGTGTGGGCCGCGGTGCTCACGTCGGCGTTCACCGTGCTCTACAGTTGGCCGCAACTCATCTTTGCCATTCTCACCGATGCCTCCGACGTGATTACCGCCGCCCTCGACTATCGCTGGTGGTGCGCACTGCTGCCCGTGTCCGGCATGGCGGCGTTTGTGTGGGACGGCGTGTTCATCGGCCTGACGCGTTCGCGAGGCATGCTGCTGGCCGTCGCGGTGGCCGACGCCGCCTTCTTCGCACTTTACTTCATCCTGCCTGTAAGCATGGGTAACCACCGACTGTGGCTGGCTTTTGTCACCTATCTTGCTCTGCGCGGCGTGGTGCAGACGTGGCTCTACGCCCGTTACAACCCCGCGTCGGCCTCTGCAACACTCAAATAGACAAAACGTTATGACCTATCCAATCATTCTGAAGCCCACACCGGGCGCATCCATCGTTAAGCCCGTTGCCAACCAAAGCAAAAACAAAAAGCATGGCCCGTCGGAGATTGTGGCCTTTGCGCGCCTTTTGCACCTGGGCCTGAGCGAGTTGCGCAGCGACCTGTGTGTGCGGCTCGAGCGCCACAACTATGAGCCCGACATGGTGTATATCGACCCGAAGCGCAACGTCTACATCGACATCGAGGTCGATGAGCCATACGCGGCCGCGGGCCATCCCACACATTACGTCTACGACAACGGCACGCCCCGCGATGGCGCGCGCAACCGCCGTTTCCAGGATGCCGGATGGTGGGTGGTGCGCTTTAGCGAGGAGCAGGTCTTTAGCCACACCGAGCAGGTGGCAAAAACCATCCACATGGTGCTCCGCGAGACCGGTGTCATCGACGCAATCCCGGCGCGGTTTGACGCGGTTGCCGACCTCGCGCCCATCGAGCAGTGGACGCAGCAGCAGAGCCAGCAGATGAAGCGCCGCCGCTTCCGCAACAGTTATCTGCACTTCGACCCGGCCAGGATGCGCTTGAGCGACATCGTGCAGTGCGGCAAACTCCTCGTGTCCATCGCTTTGCAGTCGACCACCAACGCAAAGTTGCGCCGCGACCTCTGGGGCCAAACAATAGGCTACATCTTCAAGCGCCGCTAAAAAACAGCCCATAGCCCGCTATGCCTTCGATTTCACTAACAGCAATACTCTCAAAACAAATTCTGTTCTGTCATAATTTCTAATGACCGATTTGGGATAAAGCACAAAAATGTTACGTTACTAAAAAAATGTGTGACAAAAGTGCCATTTTTTCATTAAGAATCACTAACTTTGCAAAAAAAGGTGAGATGGCACCCGAAATCGCCCGATTCGTTGTCGCGTTTCGGCTTGATTGCTGTGTCATCAAGTCCGTTATAATGCATTATAACTATGAAGCAATATTGGATTAATCAGAATGGCGAGCAGTCAGGCCCGCTTACCATCGATCAGTTGAGGGCTATGAATGTGAGCACCAAGGCCTATGTGTGGCATTCGGGCTTGGACGACTGGGTGAAAATCGCTGAGGTGCCCGAATTGGCACAGATGTTTTCCGGCACCGAGCCCGTCGAGGGCGAGAAAGCCGAGGATGCTGTGGCCGGCACTCCGCTGCCTCCCGTCAAGGGCACAAAGGCCGAGGATGCCGTGGCCGGCACTCCGCTGCCTCCCGTCGAGGGCACAAAAGCCGAGGATGCCGTGGACGGCACTCCGCTGCCTCCCCCGGAATTGCCCGCCAACATGCCGCCCGTGCCGCCGGCAGCACCGGTTATGCCCGCTGCCGTCGACACCACGCAACCGGCCACGCGACCCGAGTGCCCGCCACACAACCTGGTGTGGGCCATCATTTCAACAATACTGTGTTGCTTGCCCGCCGGCGTTGTCGCCATCTTCTACTCGGTGAAGGTGATGACAAAATACAACGAGGGCGACTACGCGGCTGCTGAGCATTATAGCGAGGTGAGCGCCTGGTGGTGCATCGGCACTATAATTCTTGGCATCATCTTGCAACCGTTCGTCATGCTGCTGTTTTGATGAGCACACGCCGCTGGTTTCTCATATCAGGCGCGGTGATAGGGGTGGCCTTATTGGCTGCTCTCTACTTCACCTACGACCCGTCGAAAGCCGGTTTCTTCCCACAGTGCATCACTTATAAACTCACCGGGTACAAGTGTGCCGGGTGTGGCACCCAACGCGCCATTCACGCGCTGCTGCATGGCGATGTGGTGGGCGCTTTGCGCAACAACGCGGCCCTGCCGATAACCCTGGTGGTCGTGGGCTTGTACTTCTGGGCCGATTTCCGACGCGAGAAGGCACCACGACTGTATAACGCCCTGAATTCGGGCACGGCGGCTATCATTGCCTTTGTGCTGATTGTCGTTTGGACCGTGACCCGAAATATCTTCGGTTGGTGATTTTATCACGTTTTTGAAATTGTTATGAACGAGATTGCCAATATGACCGTAGAGAGCCTTATCAACGATTTGGCTTTGATTCTTGTGCTCGGTGCTGTGGTTACCGTCTTGTTTAAGAAATTGAAGCAGCCGGTGGTGCTGGGTTACATCGTGGCTGGCTTTATCGCGAGCCCGCACTTCTCACTCTTCCCCTCGGTGACCACCGAGGTCAATATCGAGTTCTGGGCGCAAATTGGCATCGTGATTCTGCTGTTCTCGTTGGGATTGGAGTTCAGTTTCAAGAAGTTGCTGGCGGTGGGGGCGCCAGCGGTGATGACGGCCCTGATTATCGTTGTGGGAATGATGGGCCTGGGCTTCCTGGTGGGCAAACTGCTGGGCTTTGCCGCTGTCGACAGCATTTTCCTGGGCGGCATGATTTCCATGTCGTCGACAACCATCATATTAAAGGCGCTTACCGACCTGAATATGCGACAACGGCGCTTTGTGCCGATGATTTTCGCCGTGCTCATCGTCGAGGATCTCTTTGCCGTGGTCATGATGGTGGTGCTCTCGAGTGTGGCCATCAATAAGACCGTGGAGAGCGGCGAGATGCTTCGCAGCGTGCTCAAGTTGTCGTTCTTCTTGGTAATGTGGTTCACCGTGGGAGTGTTCTTGTTGCCCTCGCTGTTCAAGCGCTTCCGCAGTTTCCTCACCGACGAGATTATGCTGATTATCGCCATGGGCCTTTGCTTCCTCATGGCGGTGTTCTCGGTCAAGTCGGGCTTCTCGCTCGCACTCGGCGCCTTCGTGATGGGCTCAATATTGGCGGGCACCGTCGAGGCCGAGCGCATCGAGCGCATCATTACGCCAGTCAAGGACCTCTTCGGAGCCGTGTTCTTCATCTCGGTGGGAATGATGGTCGACCCGGCGGTGATTGTGGCGCACGCAGGCACCATAGCCCTGCTCAGTGTTGTGGTGGTCGTGGGCATGATTCTGTTTGGCACCTTCGGTATGCTCGCCACGGGGCAGCCGTTGAGCATAGCCATGGAGAGCGGCTTCGCGCTCACGCAAATCGGCGAGTTCTCGTTCATCATAGCATCGTTGGGAATGACCTTAGGCGTCTTGCAGCCCGACATCTATCCCATCATCGTGGCGGTGAGTGTGATTACCACGTTTACCACGCCATTCTTTATCAAGGGTGCCATCCCGGCCTATCGCAAGGTCGAGAGCATCTTGCCGAAAACGTGGACCGTGCTGCTCGAGGGCTACAGCAAGAATGCCACGCAGAGCCAGCCGGGCGAGGGGCAAGTCTTGCTCAAGGCCATCATCACACGTTATGTGGTGCGCCTCTTGCTCTATACCGTGGTGATTATAGCCCTGATTATGGCGTGCCGAACCTACCTCATGCCGCTGGCCAACCAGTGGCTGGGCGGCGCCCCGGGACGTCTCACGGGCGTAGGACTTACTCTGCTCATCATATCACCTTTCCTCTATGCCATTATCCTGCCGGCGATAAAGTCGAGCGAAAAAGCCAAACTCTCCGAATTGTGGGGCCGCATTTCTTACTTGCCGCTGGTG
Source organism: uncultured Bacteroidales bacterium (assembly GCA_902776835.1). Taxonomy (GTDB): domain Bacteria; phylum Bacteroidota; class Bacteroidia; order Bacteroidales; family Muribaculaceae; genus Sodaliphilus. Next base: position 72,729 of record CACYRK010000015.1, on the reverse strand, counting down.
CTGATGGCGCTGTTTAGCCTCGTGCTCACCGCGATGCTGATTGTGTGGGTGCTCTCGGGCAACTATTCCAGCCACGCCTCGATTATTGCCGCCGTGATCATCGTGCAAGTGCTCGCACTGGTGCTGGCACCATTCATGCGCAAGCGCTTGCGCCGCATCGAGGAACGCTTTATCGGCAACGTGAATGTGCGCGAGAACCGACGCACCGGACGCAACAACGTTCTGGTGAGCGACCTCCACTTGGCTTACATGACCGTGGGGCACAACTGCCCATTTGTGGGCGAGCGGCTGAAGAATGCCGACATTCGACGCCGCTATGGAGTGAATGTGGTATATATCCAGCGCAATGGCAATCTGCACGCGGTGCCCACCGGCGATATGCGCATCTTCCCGGGCGACGTGCTGGGCGTGATTGGCAACGATGAGCAGATTCAAGCCATGCTGCCGCTGGTCGAAGCCAGTGCTCCGCCGGCTACCGACGCTGCTAACCAGGTGAGATTCCTGCACTTTGCGCTCGGTGAGAACTCGCCCCTCGTGGGCAAGACGCTGCGCAACGCCCGCTTGCGCGAGGACTACAGTTCGATGCTTGTGGCCGTAGAGCGTGGCGAGGAGGAGTTTGTCGACGCCACACCCGACCTGGAATTTCTCGCTGGCGACATCGTGTGGATTGTGGGCGACCCCACCCACCTCTCAGCCCTCAAAGGCTAACCCCACCCATTGCCGTATTTTCACATACTGTCCCAGGGTGTCCCGCGGAAATCAAGATGGGACAGCCTTTGGTTGCGCACCACAGTGGGGCGTTCGAGCATTCGAGAAAAAAGCGGATTAACCTGATGGCCTGATGTCGTGTGGTTGACAATCAGTATCAGATTAATCCGCTTTCTGTTGTTTCTACTGCTTTGCTTACTTGGTCTCGTAGCCGTAGATGTCGACCAGTTTCATGTCGAACACCAGTGCGGTGTAGGGCAACACCACGTTGCTGCGCTTGTAGGCTCCGTAGCCCAGGGCATACGGGATGACCACGCGGCAACTGTCGCCCACGCGCATGTGGGTCAGCGCCAAGGCCCAACCCTCAATCACGCCGTTGTTGAGTTGGCAGCGCAGTACGCTGTCGGCGGGCGTGGTGCGCAGGTAACTCGAGTCGAAGGGTGTCGCATCCTTGGTCATGCCACGGTATTTCACGTCGACGGTCGAACTGTAGAGCGGACGCAGGTTGCCGCGATTCAGTGTCGTGTCGTTAAACCAGTGGATGAGCACTGTGGCGGCAGGGTCCCACACAGCGGTCACCTGCTTGTAATATTTCATGCCGGTGGCTGGGTCGGTAAGCAGTGCTTGCTCGGTATACCAGCGGTCGTTGGCCTCGCGCCATTCCTTGTATTCATCCTCGACGTTGGTCGAGCCCAGGCACGACGTCATCATGGCCAGCGCCCCCATGAGCATGCATGTGTAAAGTAGTTTTTTCATGATTCACTAAAAAGTCGGTTCACATTAACTTCTTCAGCAGACTCTTCAGGCTGCACTCGCGGCCGATGATTGCGGGCAGGTCGTCGATGGCCACGCGCTTTTGCTGCATGGTGTCGCGGTCGCGCAGCGTGACGGTGTTGTCCTCAACGGTCTGGCCGTCGATGGTGATGCAGTAGGGCGTGCCGATTGCATCGTGGCGGCGGTAGCGCTTGCCCACCGAGTCTTTCTCGTCGTATTGGCAGGCGAAGTCAAACTTCAGCAGGTTCATAATCTCGTGAGCCTTCTCGGGCATGCCGTCCTTCTTGACGAGCGGCAGGATGGCGCACTTCACCGGTGCCAAGGCCTTGGGCAGGTGCAGCACCACGCGGGTGTCGCCACCGTCGAGCGTCTGCTCCTCGTAACTCGAGCACATCACGCTCAAGAACATGCGGTCGACGCCAATCGAGGTCTCAATCACATAAGGTGTGTAACTCTGGTTCAGTTCGGGGTCGAAATACTGAATCTTCTTGCCCGAGAATTTCTCGTGCTGCGTCAGGTCGAAGTCGGTGCGGCTGTGGATGCCCTCAACCTCCTTGAAGCCAAACGGCATCTGGAACTCGATGTCGGTGGCGGCATTGGCGTAGTGGGCCAACTTTTCATGGTCGTGGAAGCGGTATTTCTCGTCGCCCAGGCCCAGTGCCTTGTGCCAAGCCAGGCGGGTCTGCTTCCAGAAGTTGAACCACTGCATCTCGTCGCCGGGGCGCACAAAGAATTGCATCTCCATCTGCTCAAACTCACGCATGCGGAAGATAAACTGGCGTGCCACAATCTCGTTGCGGAATGCCTTGCCGATCTGTGCGATGCCAAAGGGGATGCGCATGCGTCCGGTCTTCTGCACGTTCAGGAAGTTCACGAAGATGCCCTGAGCCGTCTCGGGACGCAGGTACACGTCCATCGTCGAGTCGCTACTGCTGCCCATCTGAGTCTTGAACATGAGGTTAAACTGGCGCACGTCGGTCCAGTTGCGCGTGCCGCTGATGGGGCACACGATGCCTTGGTCCACGATGATTTGCTTCAACTCCTTCAGGTCGTTGTCGTTCATCGCCTTCTCGAAGCGTGCGTGCAGCGCGTCGCGCTCGGCCTGGCGCTCGAGCACGCGGGGGTTGGTCTGGCGGAACATCGCCTCGTCGAAACTGTCGCCGAAACGCTTGGCGGCCTTGGCGACCTCCTTGTTAATCTTCTCGTCGATCTTGGCCAACTCGTCCTCGATGAGCACGTCGGCACGGTAGCGCTTCTTGCTGTCGCGGTTGTCGATCAAGGGGTCGTTGAACGCGTCGACGTGGCCCGATGCCTTCCATATCGTGGGGTGCATAAACACCGCCGAGTCAAGGCCTACGATGTTCTCGTGAAGCCGCGTCATGGCCTCCCACCAGTAGCGCTTGATGTTATTCTTTAACTCCACACCATTCTGGCCGTAATCGTAGACGGCGCCCAGTCCGTCATAGATTTCGCTCGATGGAAACACGAAGCCATACTCCTTGGCGTGTGATACAATTTTCTTAAAAACGTCTTCTTTCTGTGCCATAATTGCGGTAATAATTATTATTGTGGGCCACCCATGATGGGCGGCGCGAGTTTTCAAACTGCAAAGTTATGATATTTTTTTCACCCCACCGCCAAATAATTAAGATTTAAACCTTTATTAATAATTGCCCCAGCACTATGCATTTTGGCCATCTCCTTATTTTTGGCGTTTTTGGGGCGTTAGTTTCGCAGCGTGGAAGAAAATGTTTAATTTTGCAGGCTAAAAAGCAGTCATCATCATGAAGATTGGGAATGTGGATTTAGGTAACAGGCCGGTGTTGCTGGCTCCGATGGAGGATGTCACCGACCAGTCGTTCAGGCAGATATGCCGTGAGCAGGGTGCCGACATGGTGTACACCGAGTTTGTCAGCGCCGATGCCCTGGTGCGCAGCATCGAGAGCACGATGCGCAAGATGAGCATCGCTGATGGCGAGCGGCCGGCGGTAATCCAGATTTACGGCCGCGAAGTGCAGCCGATGGTCGACGCGGCGCGCATTGCCGAGCAGGCTGGCCCCGAGATTATCGACATCAACTTTGGGTGCCCGGTGAAGAAAATCGCCAGCAAGGGCGCTGGTGCCGGCATGCTGCGCAACATCCCGCTGATGCTCGAAATCACACGTGCCGTGGTCGACGCCGTGTCGCTCCCCGTGACGGTGAAGACGCGCCTGGGCTGGGACCACGACAGCAAAATCATCGTCGAACTTGCCGAGCAACTGCAGGACTGCGGCATCGCCGCACTCACCATACATGGCCGCACTCGATCGCAGATTTATAACGGCGAGGCCGACTGGACGCTCATTGGCGCCGTGAAGAACAACCCGCGCATGCACATCCCCATCATTGGCAACGGCGATGTCACCACGCCCGAGCGCGTGGTCGAGTGCTTCGACCGCTACGGTGTGGATGGCGTGATGGTGGGCCGTGCATCGATTGGCGCGCCATGGATTTTCCGCGAGATTAAGCATTACATGGCCACCGGCGAGCGTCTCGAAATCCCCGACACGGAGAAGATGGCGCTGATTCGTCGCCAAATCGACGAGAGCATCGAGCGCATCGACGAGCGCCGCGGCATCATGCACATCCGCCGCCACCTGGCCGCCACGCCGGTGCTCAAGGGCTTGTACAACTTCCGCGACACGCGCATCGCCATGCTGCGGGCCGAGACGCGCGACGAGTTGCTTGCCATCCTCGACCACATCGAGCGCGACATTTTGTCCGACCCGACGCGGCGAATCGTCAGGGTATAGATTACAGATAACAGATAACAGATTACAGATAACAGATATGCATTGTGCATTTAATATTGAGCATTGTGCATTGAAAAAATGGAAACACCTCAATTAACCACCAAGTCTGAGCGATTGTGGAATGCAAATTTCATCAAGGTCAGCGCGGGCAACTTTTTGCTGTTCTTCGCGTTTTACCTGCTCATGCCATTGTTGCCGCTGTATCTCAAGGAGACGTTTCACTCCACAAAAGACGTGATTGGCGCTGTGCTCAGCGGCTACACCGTGGCGGCCTTGCTTGCGCGCCCGTTCAGCGGCTATCTTGTTGACAGTTTCCCACGCAAGAAGGTGCTGATGATGTGTTTCTTCCTATTTTTCATCTTTTTTGCCGGATATCTGCTCGCCGGCACGCTGATGCTGTTTTTCATTGTGCGCACTGTGCATGGCGTGCCATTCGGGGCGCTGACGGTGGCCAACAGCACGGCGGCTATCGATGTGCTGCCCAGCAGCCGACGCAGCGAGGGCATTGGCTACTACGGGCTTAGCAATAATCTGGCGATGGCTACCGGGCCCATGGCGGCCATCTATCTCTATGACCTCACGGGCAGTTTCGACGTCCTCTTCGTCTCGGCGCTCTTGGTGGCCGGAATCGGGCTCGTGGTTGACGCCACGGTGCGTCTGCCGCGGCGCCAACTGCTGAGCGACAAGCGCAAGATTTCGCTCGACCGCTTCTTCTTGGTGGTGGGCTGGATACTGTTCTTGTGCATGACGGGCTTCGGCTATTCTTACGGCGTGCTGAGCAACTTCCTCGCCATCTACGGCAAGGAGACACTGGGCATCACCAGCGGCACGGGCACCTTCTTCCTGCTGCTGGCAGTAGGACTGATGCTGTCGCGCCTTGAGGGTGCCGCCTCGTTGCGCAAGGGCAAAATCGTGTACAATGCCACCATAGGCATGTGCATCTCGCTGGTGGGCTACACGCTGTTTGTCGCGGTGCCCGATTTGTGGGGCTACTATGGCGCGGCAATCCTGATAGGCTTGGGTAATGGGCATCTGTGGCCCGCTTTCCAGAACATGTTTATCAACCTGGCCTCCAACGACCAGCGTGGCACGGCAAACTCCACCTTGCTGGTGGCGTGGGACGTGGGTATCGGACTTGGCGTGGTCATTGGCGGCGTTTTGGCCGAATACATCAGTTTCCCGGCAGCATTCTGGTCGAGCGTGGCGGTGAACGCCGTCTCGGTCGCCACCTTTATCGTGCTTGCCCGCCCACATTACGCCCGTCACCGCTTGCGCTGAACCCTGCGCCGTGAAGAAAAATGCGGCGATAAGTGAATGTTTTGACGAAAAATGTGTATTTTTGCACTTGTTATAATCGTCACCCTTAGCCCGCGATGGCATTTTGCGCCGTGAGTCAAGGGAATGACATAATTGTGCTTATGGCTATGTTACAGCATTTTAAGTTGCTGCGCCCCTTGCAGTGGAGCAAGAACGTGTTTGTGTTCCTGCCCTTGTTTTTCGACCGCAAACTCACCGACATGGGTGTGTTGTGGCTCACGGTGATAGCCGCTGTGGCTTTTTCGTTGGCCGCCAGCGCGGTATATTGCCTTAACGACGTGCTCGACCGCGAGGCCGACGCCAAGCACCCGGTGAAGTGCAAGCGACCGGTGGCCTCGGGAGCGGTGACGGTGCCCACCGCCATCGCGATGATGGTGGCGTGTTCCGCTGTGGCGATGGCTTTGGCTTGGTGGTTGCTGCCCTGGCAGGCCGCGGCAATCATTGCGGCTTATATGGTGGTAAACGTGCTGTATTCCACCTTGCTGAAGCATTTGTCGCTGGTCGATGTGATGGTGGTGGCCGTGTTCTACGTCATGCGCGTCATGGCTGGTGCGGCAGCCGGAGGCATTGAGCCATCGTCGTGGATAATCATCATGACGTTCCTCTTGGCACTGTTTCTTGTGCTTGCCAAGCGCCGCGACGACGCCATGTTGCGCGCCGCCGGCCAAAAGGAGGCACGGCGCGGTACCGACCTCTATAACGTTGAGTTCCTCAACCTGTCGCTTACCTTAATCGCCACGGTGACCATCGTGGCCTATATCATGTACACTATCTCGCCCGAGGTGATGGAGAACTTCGGCAACCGCTACATCTACCTGACCACAGTGTGGGTGCTGGCGGGCATAATGCGCTATATGCAACTCACCATTGTCGAGGGCCGCACCGGCAGCCCCACGCGGGTGCTCTTTAAGGACCGTTTTGTGCAAGTGTGCCTACTGGGATGGGTGGTGTCGTTCTTGTTCATAATTTATGGCTGATAACAAAATGGAAACTTCACGCCGGCGCATCTTCGCCTACGACTTCGACGGCACTTTGCTGGCCGCCGACAGCCTGCCGCTGTTTCTGAAATATGCCTTTGGGCGCTGGCGTTACTGCCTGGGCTTGTTGGCCTGCTCGCCGTGGCTGGCGGGCATGAAACTTCACCTGCTTGACTCCGGCAAGGCCAAGGAGCGCCTGGTGGGCTACTTCGTCAAGGGCTTGACGCGCGACGAACTGGCAATGTTGGGCCGCGCTTTTGCGCAGTCGTTGTTGCCGCAAGGGGTGGCGCGCGGCATCAGGGAACTGGCCACGGTGTCGTTTCGCGACGACGACCGCTTGCTAATTGTCACGGCAAGCATCCGCGAGTGGGTGGAGCCGTTTTTTGCCGATTTGCCCTTCCCGGTGCAAATCGTCGCCACCGAACTCGAGGACGACAACGGCGTGCTCACCGGACGCTTCGCCACGCCAAATTGCAAAGGAGCCGAGAAATGGCGGCGCCTGCTCGAGGCGGCTCCCGATGTCGAGCAATGCGAACTCATCGCGTTCGGCGACAGCGAGGGCGACCGCGACCTGCTCAGCCATGCCGACCGCGCCGTGTGGCTCTCATAATAATCTCTAGAACCTCTAGAACCTCTAGAATAACTAGTTGTAAAGAATGACATTGGACTCGTTACATAATGTTGAGGAGCATGCCGGACGCTGGTTCGGCGTGACTTTGGCGCTTCTGGTGGCTTATCAGTTGCTGGGGGTGTTTTATGGCCTCGACCTGTGTGACGCCGGTTTCTACCTCACTTTCTACGACAATTTCTTCACCGCCCCCGAGACGGTCGAGTACAACTTTATGTACTACCTCAACGGCTTGATCGGCGGTGCGTTACAATGGCTGTTTCCATCCATGGGCATGCTGGGTATGCGCTTGGCGGGTGTGGCGTTCAACACGTTGACGGCCGTCGTGGTGTGGCGCATGCTGCGTGGCGTGGTGCCCGCTGGCGCTTTGCTGCTCGGCATTGCCGCTGTGGTGGTGTCATTTGTTCAGCCGCCTTACACACTCTGTTACGACCTGTGCACTGCGTTGTTCTATGTGCTGGCCATGAATTGCGTATTGCGTGGCATCACACGTGACAGCCTACTGTGCATAGCCCTCGCGGGTTTTTTTGCCGGCCTGAATGTGTTTGTGCGCATACCGAATGTGGTGGGGCTGTCGATGCTGCTGGTCGTGTTTATCGACCGCTTTTATCATGCGGTGCCCTGGCGCCGCACATGGCTTGCCGTGGCGAGTTTTCTCGCCGGAGTCATCGCGGCCGTGGCCGTGATGGTGGCTGTGATGATGGCCTTAGGCCATTGGCCGGTGTTCCTTGAGGTCCTCGACGACCTGCGCGAGATGGCCGCCGACACCAGCGGCACGGCATCGCACACCACGGGCCAGATGATTATGTCGCAACTCACCTTCTACGGCACGGCGCTGTGGACCGGCGTGAAACTTGCGGCCCCCATTCTGGTCTACCTCTTGTGTGCCCCGCGTTCGGGCCAGCGTTGGCTGCGCTATGTACTGCTTGCCGGCTGTCTGCTGGTCGAGGCTTGGTTTGTGTTGCGCATGCGACCTGTCCTCCCGTTGTGGATGATGTGCCTCACGGGCTGCCTGTGGGCTATAGTGCGCGGCGAGCGGCCCCTGCGGCTGGCGGCATGGCTGGGACTGTGCATGATGCTCGCCTTCCCCATTGGCAGCGACTGCGCGGCTTACAACAATGACAGCGTCATAGCATGGATTGCCGCGCCGGTGGCCGGAGTGCTGTGGGCACGCCGACGCCTCATCCCCTTCGTGGCGTTGTTTCTGGCTGCCTGTGCCGTGATGATGGTCAAGGATGGCGCTTACTTCGACGGCGGAAACCTGCTGGCGAAGCGCTCGACCGTGGATTGCGACCGCGCCACGGCTGTCTTCACCACGCAAGAGCGGGCGCAGGTGGTAACCACGCTGCTGCATGGCATAGCGCCTCATGTGCAGCCGGGCGACACGCTGATGGCCTATGGCAGCCTGCCGACAATCAATTACCTCACGCGCACACGCCCAGCCATAGGGTGCTCGTGGGTGGAGCAACTCAGCACGTCGGCCCTGGAGCGGCGGCTGAGCAAACTTGGCAACAGTAGGCCCGCCGTGCTGCGGCAGAAGTTCAACACCATCGGCCCCGAGTGGAGTCAGCCCAGCACCGACTACCTGCAGCACTACAATGTGGAGAATCCTTATCAAAACGATAGCAAGTTGGTGGTACTCAACAATTTCCTGTCGCGAAACAATTACCGCGTGGTATACGAAGACACGCATTTCGTCCTGTTGAAACCGTAAGATGAATCGTCGCAGCAACATATCGAGCATGCATGCCACACCGGCCAGCGAGGCTGGGGTGGTGGCCCTGCTTGCCGCCGTGGTGGTGGCGCTGCTGATGCTCGTGTCGGCCGACAGTTACCTGCACGACCTCTTTGACCACGTCGACTCGGCCTGGTATTACATCTGTGGCAAGGCGTGGATGAACGGCATGACGCCCTATGTCGACTTTGCCGACAGCAAGGGCCCCATGCTGTGGCTCATCTATGGCGTGGGCTATCTGCTCAGTCCGCGCGACTACACCGGCGTGTTCTGGCTCACCTGCCTGAGTTACACCATCACTTATTGGCTCAACTACCGCACCGCATGGCTGCTCACTGGCAGCCGCCGATGGGGCATCGTGGTGTCGCTGCTCATGTCGCTGGGCTATTTCTACCCCATGCTCCACGAGGAAATCAAGAGCGAGGATTTTGCCCAACTGTGGGTGGCTTTGGCGCTATTTGCCACGTGCCGCCTTGCCTTGGGCGACCGCAAGCAGTTGAAACCCATGATGATAGCCTTGGGTGTGAGCATGGCAATGACGCTGATGATCAAGTACTCATTCACCGCCATGCTCTCCATTTTCGCCATCTACTCGCTGATTATCGTGTGGCGGCGACGCTACGGCATTGCCGCAGCCCTGGGGTGGGGCGTTGCCGGAGCGGCTATTGTGTTGGTGCCCTGGACGATATATATGCTTGCGGTGGGCATCTTCGACGACTTTGTGCAGGAATATTTCATCAACACGCTCACCACGGTGGGCGCGCTGAGCGACGACATGGGCGGCTATTCGGCCATGCTGGGCAAACTCACCCTTCACAAGTTGCTCAAGGTGCTGCCGGTGATGCTGGCGGTGAGCGCGCTGGCCGGCATGTGGGCGCTGCCACGCCTGCGCTGGCTGCCGCTGGTGAGCACCGTGTGGTTCTTTGTCCTCACCACATTCAATGCCTGGTGGCGTTATTACTATGTGATTGACACTTGGGCGTTTATATGGCTGCTAATCGCCATTGCGGTGGCTTGCCAACAACAGGGCTTCAAGCGCGTGAAGAGTTGGGCCGTGGCACTGATTGCTGTAGCGGCGGTGCTGGTGCCCGCATTTTGGTCGCTGTATCTCAACCGCTCGAATTTCTTTATCAGCCACCATCCGGGGCGCGACGCATACTACCGCTATGCGCGCCTCATGGCGCAGGTGCCTAACCCCAAGGTGATTTATTGGGGTGCCTGTGCCGTGGGCTACGAAACGCCGGTGGGAGGACTGCCCGGCTGCAAATATTGGAGCGAGCAAAACGGCGCCACGCCCGAGATGAAGGAGAATCAGTGGCAGGCGGTGGTGAACAATCAGGCCGACTTCGTCTTTGTCAACGATGCCGACCATGCCCAGCGTCTCGAGGCCTTAGGCTATAACAAGTGGTATCTGAGTCCCGGATACAGCCCCAACAAGTGCGACGACGTCGACTTCACGCTCTACACCAAGCATCAACTCACGCCCATCGACACCACACTCACCGTCGCCCCCCTCGACATCGTCCTAAAGCGCTGGCCCTTTTAAACCCGTCATTAGAAATTCTGTTCTGACATAATTAGGAAAAAAAACGACATAATACCGTTCTAATGACCGATTTGGGTTTAAACAGCCACAACACCAAAAACAATAATAGCAACCATAGTAATAATAGCAACCATAGAGTCTATAGTTGCTATTGCACACTTTCTGAAAAAAGTAGTATGCGTGTACACATTTTTGTACACATTTTTTGGTGTTTTCAATAAAATGCATTACTTTTGTCGCTTGAAAAACGCAAGTATCATTTCAGCAAAACACGATAATATGACTACACTTTCAATAAGGGATTTCAGAAGCAATCTGTCGGCTTCGCTCGACCGTGTTGACCAGGGCGAGACCGTGCTGTTGCGACGCCGCAACAAGACTTATACAATCGTTGTGGTCGAGGATAGCGACTTGAGCATTAGCCCTCAACTGGCCGCAAAAATTGAGAAAGCGCGCCAAGAGCATGCCGATGGCTCAGCCAAGGGTTTCGACAACGCGGCTGAGGCCCAAAAATGGATGGATGAGTTATGAACTATCGCATTGAATTCTCCGAGCAGGCTCAGAGAGTGATTAAGAAGTTGAAGAAGTCTAATCCTCGTTCATTCAAAAAATTATACAACCTCCTTCCCGAACTTGAGTTACACCCACGAACGGGCACAGGCCATCCTGAGCCACTGAAGGGAGGCGGAGACATAACATATTCCCGACGGTTATCGCGCAACGACCGAGTCATTTACGATATCTACGACCAGGTGGTAACTGTGCTGATTATCTCGGTCGAGGGGCATTACGACGACAAATAGCGGCTCGTGGCGGTTAGGCGGGGTCGGTCCAGTCGCCGTGTTGCTTGATGAGGGCCACCAAGTGGTCGATGGCCTCGCCCTCGGGGATGTTTTTCTCGACGCACTCCTTGTTTTTGTACAGGCTTATGCGCCCTGGTCCGGCACCCACGTAGCCATAGTCGGCGTCGGCCATCTCGCCCGGGCCGTTGACGATGCAGCCCATCACACCGATTTTCAGGTGGGTAAGGTGGGCCGTGGCTGCTTGCACGCGTTTGACGGTGGTCTGCAGGTCGAACAGCGTTCGGCCGCACGACGGACAAGAGATAAACTCGGTCTTGCTCATGCGCAGGCGAGCCGCTTGCAGGATGCCGAAAGCGATGCGCATCACGTCGTCCTGGCTCTCGCACTCGGGAGCGTCAATCCAGATGCCGTCCACCAAGCCGCTCATCACCACCGGGCCCAGGTCGGCGCCGGCCTTCACTTGCAGCCACTCCAGGTCGCTGTCGTCGTATTTCACGCGTGCCACCACGGGGCAGTCGTTGCCCTGGGCCTCAAGTTGGTGCAGTTGCTGCAGCAGCGAGCCGGGGATGTTGGCATTGTCGGGAGTAATCACCAGCACGGGCTCCGCGAGGTCGAGCAGGTCCTCGGCAAAGAAGTCGGGCCGCAAGGCGCCGGTAATCAGGTCGCGGTCGCACGAAGCCACCACGAGCGGCGTGCGGGCCTCGCCCACCAGGCGCGTGGCGCGTTTTGGCGGCGACACGGGGTCGTAGCCGGGGCAGTAGTCGCCCTCGATGGCCGCGTGACCCGCGCGTGAGGCGATGTAGTCGACCAGTTTGCGTGCCACGGGAATCTCTTTCTCCGGATCCTCGCTCAGCGACACGCGTATGGTGTCGCCCAAGCCCTCGCTCATCAGCGTGCCGATGCCCACGGCGCTCTTGATGCGCCCATCCTCGCCAAATCCGGCCTCGGTGACGCCTAAGTGCAGGGGGAAGTGCATGTCCTCGGCATCCATGGCTTTCACCAGGCGGCGCACGGCCTCAACCATGACGACCACGTTGCTCGCCTTCATCGAGATGACGATGTCGAAGAAGCGCTCGGCGACAAATACCCGCAGAAACTCCATCACGCTCTCCACCATGCCCGACGGCGTGTTGCCGTAGCGACTCATGATGCGGTCGCTCAGCGAGCCGTGGTTCACGCCTAAGCGCACTGCCGTGCCGTGCTCGCGGCACAGCGCAATGAACGGCAGCAGCGTCTCGCGTATCTTGTCGAGTTCGGCCTGGTACTCCTCGTCGGTGTACTCTAGGTGCTGGAACGTGCGGGCCGGGTCGACGAAGTTGCCTGGGTTTATGCGCACCTTGTCGGTAAGCGCCGCAGCGGCAAAGGCCGCACGGGGGTTGAAGTGGATGTCGGCCACCAAGGGCACGTCGCAGCCCTGCGCGCGCAGCGAGTTGCGGATCATGCCGATGGCTTCGGCCTGCCGAACGCCCTGCGCCGTCAAGCGTACAATCTCCCCACCGGCTTCCACGATGCGGAGGCACTGCTCGGCGCTGCGCTCCACGTCGTCGGTCATGGTGTTGGTCATCGACTGTATCCTCACGGGCCATTCGCTGCCCATCGGCACATTGCCCACGTTCACGGTGAGCGTCGAGCGGCGATTATAATCAAATACTCCCATAGCGATGTGTCTATACCTTGTTTTTGTAGTCGAGGTTGCTGAGTTCACGGTTGGCGCGCTCAATTTTCTCGCCAAGCGACGCTTTGTAGTTTGCCACCGTCGCGGCGACGTCGGGGTCGCTCAGGGCGAGGATTTCGGCGGCGAGGATGGCGGCGTTCATCGCGCCATTGACGGCTACGGTGGCTACGGGGATGCCCGGCGGCATCTGCACCATGCTCAGCAGCGAGTCCATGCCGTCGAGCATGCCCTTGATGGGCACGCCGATTACCGGCAGTGGCGTGCTGGCGGCAATCACACCAGGCAGTGCGGCGGCCATGCCGGCAGCAGCGATAATCACCTTAATGCCACGCTCTTGCGCCGTGCGCGCAAACTGCTCTACGGCTTGCGGCGTGCGGTGCGCCGACAACGCGTTTACCTCAAATGCTATGTTGTGCTCGTCGAGCCATGCCATAGCCTTCTCCATCACGGGCAAGTCGCTGGTACTGCCCATTATAATGCTAACGAGTGCTTGCATAATATGTGGTTTATGTTGTTGATAATCAAGGGTTAATCATCCAAAGAGTTTCATCAGTAACGTTACGCAGAAGTAGCCGTTGATGAAGCCAGCCACCACTTGCAGCAGGCCGTGGCGGCGCATAATCATGCGGGCTGAGCCCAAGATGCCTGCAATGAGCATGGTGATGCACAATAGCCAGAAGTAGTCGAAGGCGCTAAGACCTTGCACGTGAATTTGATAGAGCAGCGCCACGATGCCGCCTATGCCGGTCATGTGGGCGCTGATTTTCCACCACAGGTTCACCACCATCGACACCAAGCACGCCAGCGTGGCTCCGGCCATAAACATCACGAACCACTGCGGCGCGTGGATGTGCTGCAGGTAGAATGTGGCGCCAATGTAGCACAGGATTGAAAACGCGTAAGGAATCAAGCGCTCGCGGCGGTTGATAAGCCGCTTGTTGGTGATGATGCCGTAGTGGTCGAGCAGGCCAATCACTATCACTGGCAGCGCACCCGTGATGCCAAGCACCACGGCAAGCACCGTCATGCGTGTGCCGCTCGGCAGGGTGCACAGGATCGAGGTCCACAGCACAAGCAAGGCGCCGTAGGTGGGCATCAGCAGCGGCGACATGGCGGTCGACAGAAATCGTGCCCCGCCCACTATAACCTTGTTCACTGTATATCGTGTAACATTCATGTCTTTCAGTATTTTCAGCCCTAAAACTGCCGCCGCTTATGCCTTGCGCAGCGTGGCGTTGGGAATGTGTAGCATTTTACGGTATTTCGTCACCGTGCGGCGCGCTATCTGGAACCCGTGCTTCTGCATGAGTTCTTTTGCCAGGGCTGCATCGCTCAGCGGATGGCTCTTGTTCTCCTCGTCGACGAGTTGTTGCAGCGTCATCCTCACAGCATGGGCGCTAACTTCCTCGCCCTCGTCGTTGCTCTTTATGCCCTCGGTGAAGAAGAATTTCAGCGGTTTCAAGCCCCACGGCATCTGCACGTACTTGTTGGCCGTGGCGCGCGAAACCACCGACACGTCGCGGTCGATGGCGCGGGCCACATCCTCAAGAATCATCGGTTTCAGCCTCGACTCGTCGCCGGTGAGGAAATATTCGCGCTGTTGTAGCATGATCGACTCCATGGTGTTTTTCAGCGTCTCTTGGCGCATCTTCATCAGTTTGATGAACTGTGTGGCGCGTTCGACCTTGGCGCGCACTTTGGCGGCCTCGTCCTTCTTTGCCGTGGTCACGGGCTGGTCTTTCTTGAATTTCTCGTTCTCCAAGTCGTAACTCTGCGACACCTGCAGTGTGGGGATGGAGTTGGGCAGGGTGAGGGTGAGCCGGTTGTCGTCGTCGACCTCAACGATAAAGTCGGGCGATATGGCGTTGCCGTGCTCGGCCATGCCACCGGCAAATTTACTGCCTGGCTTGGGGTCGGTGGTAAGGATTTCTCTCACGGCGTGCTGCAACTCCTCAAATGTGAGGCCCAGGCTGGCGCAGATGGTGTCGAAACGCTTGGCGGCAAGGTCGCCCAGATGGTTGGCAACCACTTGTGCCGCTATGGCAGCCGAGGGCGTGTCGCGACGCTCCAACTGAAGCGTCAGGCACTCGGTTAGCGACGTGGCGGCAATGCCGGGAGGGTCAAGCGTCTGAACCTGCTTGATCACAGCCTCAACCTCTTGCGTGTCGACCTCGCCGATGCTCTCGTCGCCCGAGTTGAAGGTCACATCGTCGGCAATGGCGCGCGCCGAGCGGCTCAGGTAGCCGTTATTGTCGATGTTGCCAATCACAAACTCGGCAATCGACATCTCGCGCGGGCTGATGTCGGTCTGGCCCAACTGCTCCATCAGGTAGTCGTAGAGCGTCTGCTCATTGACCACCGTGGGGGCGTAATATTCGTCGTCGGCACTGCGGTTCGACGCGAAGTAGCGCATAATCATGCGCTCGTCGTCGTCGCCGTAGTCCTTTGCCTGAAGTTCCTCGCTGCTCTCCTTGAAGTCGCGGTTGTCGTCGGTCTTGGTGTTGATGCCGTTGTCTTCGTTGGTGTCCTCGACAACGCGCTCCAGAGCCTCGTTCTCGTCCTCGGTCTTGCGGACCTCCTCCTCGAAGGCCGCGCTGTTCATCTCCAGCATGCGGCCCAACTCGCGCTGCAAGACTGCTGAGAGGTTTTGCTTAAGCCTTTGCTCGGTTCGCAGCCCTTGTCCTTGTTTAGCCATATCTCGTTATTTTTTTAGACTACAAAATTACAACAATTCAAGAGCAAAACAAAATATTTTACTCAAGTTAACGTGGGTTCGGTGTAAAATGGCCACAGAATCAATGCGTTAGCAGGTCCTGCTCTAAGTTGGAGGGGGTGCCCGAAGGGCGGAGGCATGTGCCAACAAACAATTACCAACCAGTGTGTTATCGCACACTCCTCCCGCTCTTAGGGCTACCTCGCCTAACTTAGGGGGCTGTGTCTCAGTTGCTTACATGCAACAAGCATGCATTTTCTTATGCCGAAACCATGCTTATCTCACGATGATTTTTCGTCCGTCCTCGATGACGATGCCCTTGTAGTTGTTGCCTACGGGCTGACCCATGAGGTTGTAACGCTGGCCGCTCTTGCGGTCGGCTGCGTTGATGTCAACAACGCCTGTGACGGTGCTCTCCTTGAACGTGGCGTTCACGGTCACGGGAGCAGCGGGCATTGCGAAGGTGTAAGTGCCATTCTCGCCAGGCGTGAGTTCAACAGTGCCGCCGCTCAAGCGCAACATAGGTGCGCCACTCGGCTCGCCGTCAACGGGGGTGACGGTGAGCGTTTCCAACTCATAGCCGTTGTCGGGCATTACCGTCAGTGTCACGGTCTCACCCTCGGCTGCTTCCGTCTTGTCACAAGTCACCGAGCCGTTCTCAAACGATTCGGGCAGCGTAATGGCAAATTGCTGATATTCCACGATGGGCATCATCTGGGGTGTGTCGGTGCCCGGCGGCAGGGCGAGGAACGCCTCGTTCTGCGGCATCATGTCGCCCAAGTAGCGGTAGTAGCCCACACCGTAGTTGTTGCCCAGCAAGTAGAAGGTATGGTCTGGGTAGTTTACAGTTACCCAGGTGGGGATGTACGTGGGGGCGTTCACGGCGTGCAGTTCGTTAGCCAACGTGTCGCTGCTTGTGTCGGTGGTGCGGTTCAGTTGCACGAAATTGTTGCTCTTGCCCGTCTTCAGCACCACGGGTGTCCCAACATTCACTATCTTGTCCTTCACCTCGGTCAACACCACCTTACCGTGGGCCACCGTGGCTTTATAGACCTTAGCCGCTCCCTGCGCCTTGAAATTGGCGTAGTCGTTGTAGAACGTCGTCCAACTCGCGTCGTCCCAGTTATTCGTCCTTGGCTTCAACACCAGCGTCGTTGCGTTGGGAAAGGCTTCCGCTCCCATCGTCGGATTGCCGCTGATGGTAACTGAGATCAGGGCGTCACAACAGTTGAATGCCTTGGTGCCGATGCTCGTCACGCTGCTCGGGAGGGTGATGCTTGTCAGGCCTTCACAATTGTAGAATGCCATCGTCCCGATGCTCGTCAGGCCAGACGGGAATGTGAAGCTCGTCAGGGCGTAACAATTGTAGAATGCCTTGGTGCCGATGCTCGTCAGGCCAGACGGGAATGTGACGCTCGTCAAGTGGGTGCAACCACTGAAGGCTTCATTTCCAATGCTCGTTACATTGGGCATCTTGAGGGTCTCAAGTTTGGTCCAGATGAATGCACTGTCAGCGATGCTCGTGACGGAGGCAGGTAGTTCATCTTCCTTTATCTTTATGCCGCTGTTGTCCACGATATGGACATTCTTTAAATATGTGCACTTATAGGCCGACGGTATCGTGCTGGCGTCATAGTCTTGGCTGAAGTATATCGTGTTGAGCCAGCTTAAATCCGAGAAGTTCATGCCAGTTATTCCTACCACTGCTGCGCCGTCGATGATGGCGGGGAAGGCTAATATGTCTCTTTTCGTTAAGCCCGAAGAAGAGAGTCCCCGGACGTAGCATTGAGAGCCGTCGCTGCTCTTCTGGATAACCCAACCTGGCGCAGCGTTGAATTCGCAGTGCATATAGATGTAGTCTCCATCGGCACCATCGTTCAGGTCGTAGCCCCCAGTATCTCCGAATGTGGTCACGGCGCCGCTCTGCGTCGCGTTGAAGGTGATTTGGCTGACTGCTGTAAAATTTTCCAATAATTCCGTGGTGTAGTAGAGGTGGATGTCGTCACCGCCGGCATTGCTGTTCAGGTCGCCCTTCTTCTGCTTGAAGTGGTCGCCGCCGTCATAGGGCACTAACTTATAGCGGAGGCCGTTGTGGTCACGGGTGTCGGGGGCAGTGCCAGAGGCATTGCTGATATAGAATTTGGTGATGAAGGTGTGGTTGGGCGATGCCGTACTTCTCTCTTTGTAGAGCAGATAGATGTAGTCGCTCGACGAGCCGCAGCCCGCGTTCAGGTCCTGGTCGATGACCGTCCAGCCCTGAGCCGTGTAGGTGGCCTTAAGTGAGTCGGTCTCGGTTTGGGTGCCTCCTATGAGCATCACCTCGGCGATGTACTTCGGCTCGGCCCACATCGAGAGGCTGGCGAGCAGCACCATCAAGATAAGTAGAATCTTCTTCATAAGCGTATAATCTTAATAGTGAATAATAGGTTTCACGAAGCAAAGCGGCACACGCCAGCCGCAGCCAGAATGTGCCGTAATATGTTGATTTTGAAAAGTCTACGCCACCAAATTGGGGGTAATAACGGGTCGTTATTCAACGAATTGCAGACAGTTTGCAATTCATCGGGCAAAGGGTGCTCTATGCAGATTGCCGAAACCATAGCCTATCAACTTCCGTTATCACTGCAAAGGTACAACAATTATCGCAATCTCAGCCATTCCGCCCGAAGTTTTTGTGGAGTTTTTGTCGGAGCGCGTTGCTGATGATGCCCGAACACTCAAGGACCGTCGCCAGATGTTGCTTTGGCGCTTGCTTTGATATGATGTTGTACACGAATATCCATGAATTAGCCATTATATTTTTTGATTCAAAGAACTAAATAATTCATGGATAATTCATGTTTAATCCCGCCTCGGCTGCTTGAAGATAGGGATTAATTGGGGGCCAGGTACTGGTAGTCGTCCTGGATGGTTATCCACTGGTCTTCATATTCGCGCCAAATGGCGTAGTGGATGCCCTCCATGGAATTCCAGCGCACGTACAGTTCTAGCCCGGCGTCGCAGGCTATCATGGCCATGATTTGCGGGCCGTGGAAGAAGATGTCGTCGAGCGACTCGCCGGTGGCTAAATCATTGCCTTCCATGTCGTCCCACTGATTCCGTACCGACTCCACATCGCCCTCGGCGATGCACACCAGTGCGCTGAGCACCTTGCCGTCCTCGGGCTCAAACACCACATTATAGAAAGTGCGCTCGTTGCTCGGACAGGAGGCCACCCAGCGGGCCTCGTGGATGCGGCGCCCGCCGTAGTACTCGCTGATGATGGCTTTCGCGTCGGAACTGGCATGGGTAATCTTCTCGCCATTGAGCCAACGGCTGAACTGCAGCGGGTTGTGCGTGTCGAGAAATGCGTGAGGCACAATCACCGGCGTGGCCAGTGTGTAGGTGTAGCCGCGGAACATCGTCTTGGCTTTTGACGGGTCCTTAAGCGACCAGGTGGCCGTCACGGCCTTCTCGGTCTCGCTCTTCTTCGCAAGTTTCACCTCGCCGACGTGGGGCTTGAAAATCATGCGGTCGTAACCGCCCAGTGTCGATGGGTTGACATGACTCCACACCTCGCTCGAGGCTTTGTAGCGGTTGCCGTTGATGTTGATGTCGTGGGCGAAAATGGGGCGATGACGCAGCGTGATGTCAAACTGGTTGTCGTAGTTCTCGCTCAGCAGGTCGCTCACGGCCCAAAATATCGGTTTCCAGTTGACATTCTGCAGTGGCACGGGGTTGATGAATCGCACATCGCCGTCGACATACTTAAAGATTGCGTAATATTCCTTGGCATAGTCGCCAAGCACCATCTCCAAGGTGCCGTCGCCGTCGACATCGGTAACGTCGTACCAATAGGCAAACATGTGGCAGGGCTTGTCGTGGTCGAAGAACTCAATCATGTCGTCCATTTCGGCCGCAAATGCGTCTTTGAAAATGTGCTCGATGGTTTGCGCCAGCAATGGCAACATGGCTATCGCCACAGCCAAAACAGTTGAAAATAAGCGTTTCATGTTGTCGTTTTTTTGTGTTGTTGTTTATGCCCAGGGGTCCTGGTTGACGGGAATGCGCACGTCGGGCATTAGGCCCTCAAGCGACCATAGGAACCACTGGCCCGTGCTGGGCTTGCGGCGCAGGTCCACTTGTCGCAGGCTGTCGGCGCCGCTCGACGGGACAAACAGCCGTATCATGTCGGGCTGGAGCACGCTGGTGGGCGTGACGACGATGGTCACCCCCAGTGGCATGGCGGGCGTGTAGTTGTTGGTCGGCGACGTGCCGTTGAGGTACGACATCATCTTATAAGGCTTGCCGGCCAGGCGGTCGCGCAAAAACTGCACCTCCATGGGCGACAGCGGGCGCGGCCCACGCAGGTAGTTCAGCATCTCCACGGTGGCTTGCGGGTTCTGGCAGTAGTTGCACAGCACGGCCACGGTGAGAGCCGCCACCTCATACTCGTTGCGCAGTGCCGCGTAGGGCATCTGCATCAGTTGTTCGATGTTTTGCGGCAAAAACGGAATAGGTACGGTGTAGGCCTGGTTGCCTTGCCCAGGACCTCCACCCAAAATGTTGTCAAAAAATCCCATAATCGTATCGTTTTGTGGTTTTAACCCAAATCGGTCATTAGAAATTATGTTCTGACATAATTAGGAATAAAAAATAACATAACTCCGTTCTAATGACCGTTTTGTGATTTTAATCATCATTGTCGGGGTTTAACAAAGCCGCCCCTTTCTCATCCTCGGTGCGCATGACGCCTATGTAGAGGTCTTCCTTGCTGAGCATGTACTCATAGTGCGCTTCATGGTGTTTCTTTACCTGGATGCTGTAAGGGTTCTCCGGCATGAACTGGACGACCTTTACGATGCTGTCGGTCTTGAAGTCGACAACAAAGGCCGTGCCCTGCTCGGTGTAGACGCTGCTTTGGCCGTTCCTGCCATATTTGTCGTAATCTCCACTGCTGTAAAACACAATTGCGTAATCCAGTTCATTGGCTACAGTGCAGAATTGGTTGTGTTCTTTCAGCGCCTCGTTGATGCGGCGCTCAAGGGTCGACACCATGGTGGTGTCCGACGTGTTATGGTTGAAAGTGACAGCGATAAACTTGCCGTCGAGCAACTTGTCGGGGTTGATGACGGTGTCGGAATTGTTGTAGAGTGGCTGCGTCAGTTTTACCACATCGTTCAGGCGCACGCGCAACTGCTGGTCCAGCGACTGCCACTCCTCTTGGTTGACGCGGTCGAGCACTTCGGCCTTGTAATCGCCGATGTTAGTGGTCCAGTGCGGCCATACGAAAGCCAATAATGCCATGCCGCCAAACACGAATATTGCGGGCGCGCAGCCGCGATTCTTTTTCCAGAAGAAAAATGCCACGGAAAGGCAGAGCCACACCGCCGTAATGATGATGGGAATCATGTAATACCGGCAATAATCTATCAGTTCCATAATAATGCAATTATAACGTGATTCAAATATTTTTGTTACTCAGCCGCTTAATCCTCACTGCCGGGAAAAAGCCACTCAATATATTAATGTGCAAATTTACGACAATTATACGATTCCGCAAAGCCACGACTGCCCAAATTGCCGAAGCAACGCCCAAAACACGTCAAAATCGCATAAATCATTGGTGGCTTTCAGATTGCCGATGGTCGCCCTGACGGCATGCTGAAATCGTAGCCGAAATGTAACCGCCCCCCGCGGCCTTCTTTATTGGTGACAAATTATCTTTGCGACTGAAATCCCAACCAAATTGGAATTATGACTTTAGGAATTGTTTTAAAACTACTTGGCTCACTGGCACTGCTCATTTACGGCATGAAGATGATGAGTGAAGCATTGCAGAAGTTGGCCGGACAACAATTGCGCCACATCCTGGAGCGCATGATGACCAACAGATTTACTGGCATGCTCACAGGAACGTTTGTCACATGCGCCGTGCAGTCGTCATCAGCAACTACGGTGATGACTGTCTCGTTTGTGTCGGCAGGCCTGCTGACGTTGGCGCAGGCCATCTCGGTCATCATGGGGGCAAACATTGGAACCACGCTCACGGCATGGATTATATCCTTGGGTTACAATGTCGACCTCACTGTCGTGGTCTTCCCGGCGTTTCTCGTGGGAATGGTGTTGATATATAAAAAGCGGCATCGCTTCTTGGGCGACTTCCTTTTCGGCATGGCCTTCCTGTTCTGGTCGCTTGTGCTGCTCAGTGGGGTGGGGCGCGACATGGACTTGGCCCATAATCCCGATGTGGTGGCCTTCTTTGCCTCGTTCGACACAAGCAGTTATTTCACCGTGCTCGCGTTCCTTGCCATTGGCACCGTAATCACATGCCTCGTGCAATCGTCGGCAGCGGTTATGGCAATCACAATCCTGCTGTGCTCCACAGGCGTCATGCCTATATACATGGGCATTGCCCTGGTGATGGGAGAGAACGTGGGCACCACAGCCACTGCCAACATCGCTGCGCTGGGCTCAAGTCTTGACGCTCGGCGTGCGGCTTTGGCACACTTGATGTTTAATTTGTTTGGTGTGATGTGGGTGCTATGCATCTTCTATCCCTTTGTCGACATGGTGTGTGGCATTGTGGGATATGACCCCACAATGTCGGGGCAGGCTGAGCGATTGCCCATAGTGCTTGCCATGTTTCACACCTGCTTTAACGTTCTCAACACGGCACTGCTCATCGGATTCATTCCGCAAATGGAACGCCTGGTGTGCTGGCTGATGCCAGAAAGCCGTGTGGTTGTAAAGCCCATCACCACACTTCAATATATTAATAATGGGCTGATGTCGACGCCCGAAATCTCGGTTCTCCAGGCACAAAAGGAGATAGTGCATTTTGCCGAACGCCTGCATCGCATGTTCGGCATGGTGCGCATCTATCTTGACGAAAAAGACAAGAAAGAACTCGAAAGCCAATACGAGCGCATAGCGAAGTATGAGGATATTGCCGACAATATGGAACTTGAAATTGCTACCTATCTGAGCGAAATCAGCAACGAGCACCTTTCTGACGAGACTAAAGAAAAGATTCAATCGATGTTTCGCCAAATCGGTGAACTGGAGTCGATTGGCGACGCTTGTTTTAATACCGCCCGTTCAATTCGACGCCTTAAGGAGAGCGCCGGCGATTTCACTACCGAGCAATATGCTCGCCTTCATGAGATGCTTCTGCTTGTCAACGAGGCCCTGACGCAAATGATGATTGTGCTTAACGGACGCCATAAGGATCTCTCAATCGACGATTCGATGGAGATTGAGAACGACATCAATGCCCTGCGCGATCAACTCAGGGCGGAAAGTATCAACGTTGTGGACAGCCACGACTACTCTTACGAACTATGTATATTGTATAACGACATTGTAATCGAGTGCGAAAAACTTGGCGACTATGTGATTAACGTAGTTGAGGCTCGACTCGGCAAAAGAATACTGAGTTACAAAGACCTCCAAATGAATGTCGACAAGAAAACACTGTCGGTCGACGGCGAGTACGTGAATCTTACTCGCACCGAGTTCGAACTGCTACATCAACTTCTTGCTAACCGTGGCCAGGTGTTGTCGCGTCAACAACTCATTGCTTCTGTTTGGGCTGGTGTGATCATCTCTGACCGCTCGGTAAATGTGCACATCACTCGCTTGCGCAAGAAACTTGGGCCGTATGCCAGTTGCATCATCAGCCGCCCCGGTTTCGGTTACCTCTTCGACGACAAATGACCATCAAATAGTACTGCGTTTGATACCATTTTTTTTCCCAGGTGTGGTCAAGGGGACTGTCCCTTTGGCCACATCTATGTTGTTAATCGCCTGAAAATCAGATATGGCTGGCTGTGGCCGACGGCTGCTGCGCCCCCTTGGATTTTGTGTTATGGCGGAATTTGTGTACCTTTGCGGTAATTATAAAAAACCTTAGAATGAAACTATTGAAGCGGATTCCCCTGTTGGGGCGTGTGATTATAGCAATTGTACTGGGTATTTTGCTTGGCAACGTGTTGCCGTTGTGGGGCGTGCGTCTGTTTGTTACGTTCAACAGCGTGTTCAGCAACTTCCTCTCGTTTCTCATCCCGCTAATCATTGTGGGGCTGGTGACACCGGCCATCTTCGACATTGGCAAGTCGGCCGGAAAACTGCTCCTGATTACGGCGATCATCGCTTACGGCGACACGGTGCTCTCGGGCTTGTTCAGTTACGCAACGAGCGTGAGCGTGTTCCCGCATCTCATCAATCCTGCCGCCGCGTCGCAGGTTGCTGCCCAACAAGCCTCCATCGATCCTTATTTCTCGGTAGCCATACCGCCGTTGATGGACGTGATGAGCGCCCTGGTGCTCTCGTTTGCTTTGGGACTGGGCATCGCCCATTTCGGCTCGGAGTCGATGGGCCGCGGCTTCCGTGAGTTTCGCGATATTGTGGCGAAAGTGATTGAGGTGGCACTCATTCCGCTGCTTCCGCTCTACGTCATGGGCATTTTCATGAGCATGGCACACACAGGTCAGGCCTGGCACGTCGCGCGTGTGTTCATTACCATTATTGGGGTGATTTTTGCCATGCACATCGTCTTGCTCATTGTTCAATACTGCATTGCCGGGGCTATTGCTCGGCGCAACCCGTTCAAGGCGCTCTTGACAATGCTTCCGGCCTATTTCACGGCGTTGGGCACGTCGAGCAGCGCGGCCACCATCCCGGTGACGCTCAAGCAGACCGTTGCCAATGGTGTGCGCCCCGGCATCGCCGGCTTTGTGGTGCCCTTGTGCGCCACCATACACCTCTCGGGCAGCGCGATGAAAATCACGGCATGCGCAGTGGCGTTGATGCTCATGAAGGGGCTGCCCATCGAGTTTAGCACGTTTTTGGGCTTCATTATGATGCTGGGTGTGATGATGGTGGCGGCGCCCGGAGTGCCTGGCGGTGCCATCATGGCGGCGCTGGCTGTGCTGCAGAGCATCCTCGGCTTCAACGCCGAACAACAGGCGATAATGATAGCGCTCTACATAACCATGGACAGTTTCGGCACAGCATGCAACGTGACCGGCGACGGCGCCATAGCACTCGTCCTCAACCGAATTCACGCTGGCGACGCCGAACAGCCCTCGCCCGAGCCCGTGCTCGAGCCATCCTCCGAGCCACAATAGCGACTATAGACGCTATGTGAAAAAAAACGAGTTTTTTTCTTTGCTCACCGCTCGCTTATTCGTAACTTTGCAGGAAATATTTCAATGACATGAACAGAATAGGCAAACTATATTTTCGTTATGGTACGATGGGCTCGGCAAAGACCGCTATGCTGCTCACCCAAGCCTACAATTTCGAGGAGCGCGGCATGCAGTACCTGTGCATGAAGCCCATTATCGACGACCGCGAGAACGACAACGTGATTCGCTCACGCATCGGCATTGAGCGCCGCTGCGAGTGGATTTATCCCGACACCGACTTGTACGACCAAATCAAGCGTCTTTACGAGTCGACGCTGGTGGTGAAGGACTGGATTCTCATCGACGAGGCTCAGTTCCTGAGCGCGCAGCAAATCGACCAGTTGGCGCGCGTGGTCGACGACTACGGCACCAACGTGGTGTGCTACGGCTTGCGCACCGACTTCCAGAGCCACATGTTCGAGGGCAGTCGCCGACTCTTTGAGTTGGCCGACAGCATCGACGAGATAAAGTCGACGTGCTCGTGTGGCCGCAAAACCATCATCAACGCGCGCATCGACTCGCAGGGCAACATCGTCACCGACGGCGACCAGGTGGAGATTGGCGGCGATGACAAGTACGTGGCCCTGTGCCGCAGTTGCTGGCGTAATCGACGCATCGAGAGCGCCAGCCGCAACGCCATCAAGTTCCAACCAGTTTAATCTCGCCTTAATTTTCTTGTACGACAATGTCTCATCCAAATCTGAAATTCAACGTTTGGCACCAAGTGCGCGATTATGTGATGATTGTGCTTGGCCTCTTGTTTTACGCCTTGGGCTTCTCGGCATTTGTGCTGCCTGAGAAGGTGGTGACCGGTGGCGTCATCGGTTTGGCTTCGCTGTTCCACTTTGCCTTTAACTGGAACGTGGCTGTGGTCAACTATGCCATCAACATCCTGCTGCTGGTAATCGCCTATCGCACTGTGGGCCGCCAATTTGTGCTGCGCACCATCTTCGGCGCCACCGTGGCCAGTGTGCTGCTCTACTTCATGGTGCCGCTGTTCCCCAAGCCGCTCGTTGAGCAACAGCCGTTTATGAACATCATCATCGGTGCCACGCTGTGCGGCCTGGGACTGGGCATGACCTTCACCCACAACGGCAGCAGTGGCGGCACCGACATCATCGCCGCCGTGGTGACCAAGTTCCGCAACGTGTCGTTCGGCCGAATGATGCTTTATTGCGACGTCGTCATCATCTCGTCGTCCTACCTGGTGTTCCACAGTGTCGACAAAATCGTGTACGGTTTGATTTTCATGATTATCACCGCTTTCGTGGCCGACCTGGTAATCAACAACAACCGACAGGCGGTGCAATTCCTCATCTTCAGCGAGAAGTGGGAGGACATCGCCAACGCCATTACCAGCGAGACGCACCGCGGCTGCACGGTGCTCGACGGTGTGGGCTGGTACACCAAGCATCATGTGAAAATCCTGATGGTGATGTGCCGCAAGATGCAGAGTATGCAGATTTTCCGCATCACCAAGGCCGTCGACCCCAAGGCGTTCATCTCGCAGTGGAACGTCAACGGCGTGTACGGCGAGGGCTTCGACGAGATGAAGGTGCGCCTCAAGCACAAAGACGCGCAAGCCGCCATCGCCGAGAAGGAGAACGCGCCTCAAGAGTCATCAGAACCATAAATTCCCCCACAGGTCCTTAAAGTCCTTAAGGCCCTTAAAGACCTTAAAGAAAAGATAATTATGATACTCGACGATCTGCATTTTGCCACCCCGATACCTGGCATCCGTGCTGTGAACACGCAACGCGGCACCGTGAACGCCCGCAACCCTTACTCGCAGCACAACCTGTGCGACTACGTGGGCGATGACGCGCTGCGCGTGCTCGACGCACGCCTTGAGTTCTGCCAACTCATGGGCATCGACCTCGACTGCCTGGTGATGCCGCGGCAGAGCCACACCACACGCGTGGCTGTCATCGACCGCAAATTCCTCGATGCCGACATCGAGGAGCAGGAACTCCACCTGGACAACGTCGACGCGCTGGTCACCGCATTGCCGGGCATCTGCATCGGCGTGAACACCGCCGACTGTGTGCCCATCGTGATGGCCGACCCGCAGAGTGGGGTAGTGGGCGTGGCCCATGCCGGATGGCGTGGCACCGCAGGGCGCATCGCCCAGGCCACCGTGCGCAATATGCAGTGCCTCGGCGCGCAGCCCGAGCGCATCCAGGCCGCCATGGGCGTGAGCATCTGCGACGACTGCTTTGAGGTGGGCGACGAAGTGGTGAGCAACTTTGCCGACGCCGGCCACGACATCGACGCCATCATGCACCGCGACGCCACTGGCAAGGCCCATATCCACCTGGCCCGCGCCAACGCCCTCGTGCTGCAAGCCGCTGGCCTCGCCCCCGAAAACATCACCATGCCCGCCGCCTGCAGCCGCTGCCACAGCGACCGCTACTTCTCGGCACGCCGCCTGGGCACAGCCAGCGGCCGCACCTTCACCGCCATCCTCCGCAAGTAACCGTATGGGGCCAATGGGGTAAGTCGGACTGGTCGGACTGGTCGGACTGGTCCGGCTGGTCTGGCATGGTTTGGGCTTGTCTGGCATGGTTCTGGCATGGGGCTGGTCTGGTAAGGTGTTTGGGGGTGATTTTCTCAAACATTAGTTAATTATTTTTGTGGGTTGAGAAAAAAGTCGTATATTTGCACGCCGAAAATGCTTGTGAATGTGATAATTGTCGCAAATTTGACCGCTAACTGGCTGGCTCATTGGGCGATAGTGATTACATTTATAGGCGATTGTGCGCATTATTGAATTGAACAAAACACATATAATAATTAATGATTTAAGAAATGCAAACTAAAGGTTTTATCAGAGTCATTACCGTTGCGCTGATCTTGATTTGCGTGTTCTATCTCTCGTTTACCTTCGTTTCTAACAGTTATCAGAACAAGGCCGAGCAGATCGCGCTTGCCAAGGCCGGTATCAAGTCGCCTGACACATCCAATAAGGCTTACTTGACCGCTCTCAACGGATATCTTGATTCTATGGCTAACGAAAAGGTGTACCTCAACTACTACACCTTGCAACAAGTACGTGAGAAAGAGTTGGGCCTCGGCCTCGACTTGAAGGGTGGTATGAACGTGACACTGCAAATCTCGGTGCCCGACATTCTGAGCGCTCTCGCCAGCGACCCCACCGAGAAGAACTTCAAGCAGGCTATCGCCGCCGTCGAGAAAAACCGCACAGCACAAGACAACTATGTTGCCTCGTTCTGCCGCGAGTATCTCGCCCTGGACAAGACAGCCCAACTGTCGCAAGTATTCCGCAACGTAGAAAAGATTAAAGACGATCCCAGCGCCAACAACGAGAAGGTGCAGCGCATCCTCGAAGAGGAAGTCAACAGCATGGTCGACAACTCCTACAAGGTGCTCCGCAACCGTATCGACCGCTTCGGCGTGGTGTCGCCTAACATACAGAAACTGCAGAGCACGGGCCGCATCCTGCTCGAACTCCCCGGTGTGAAGGAGCCTGAGCGTGTGCGCAAACTGCTCCAGGGTGCTGCAAACCTCGAGTTCTACCGCACCTACAAACTCAGCGAGGTCAGTGCTGCTCTCGCCGCCCTGAGCAACAAGGCTAAGGGTGGCCTGGAGGTTGCTCCCGCCGACACTACCGCCGCTGCCACCGACAGCACGGCACTCGCCGCCACCGACAGCACGGCTAAGCCCGCCGCTAAGGCAGCGCCCACCGCTGGCAAGTCGCTCGCCGAACTCACCGGATTCCAGATGCTCGCACAGCAGGCTCCCAGTTCGCCCGTCGTGGGTATGGTGAACATCAACGACACCGCTGCCGTGAACCGCATCATCAACAGCCCCGTGGCTAAGACCACGCTGCCCGCCGACCTGAAACTCGCTTGGAGCGTCAAGGCCGACGACCGTGGCATCTTCAACCTGGTGGCACTGCGCACCGAGCCCGGCGACAAGCCCGTGCTCGAGGGTGACGTGGTGACTCGCGCAAGCGCCGAGTTCGACCAGATGCAGGGCCAGGTGGTGTCGATGCGCATGAACGACGACGGCGCACGCCGTTGGGGCCAAATCACCGGCCAGAACATCAACCGCGCCATCGCCATCGTGCTCGATGACCAAGTGTACTCTTATCCTAACGTGAACGGCCGCATCGATGGCGGTAGTTCGCAAATCAGCGGCCATTTCACCCCCGAGGAGGCAAGCGACCTTGCCAACGTGCTCGAGTCGGGTAAGATGGTGGCACGTGTGAATGTGGCCAGCGAGAGCGTGATTGGTCCGTCGCTCGGCCAAGATTCGATCAACAAGGGTCTCACCTCGTTTATCGTGGCATTGGTGCTGCTGCTCATCTTCATGTGGTGCACTTATGGCTGGCAGGCTGGCAGCATCGCCAACCTGGGTCTGATCCTGAACCTCTTCTTCATCTTCGGTATCCTGGCTTCGTTCCAGAGCGTGCTCACCCTGCCGGGTATCGCCGGTATCGTGCTGACCCTCGGTATGGCAGTGGACGCCAACGTGCTGATCTTCGAGCGTTGCAAGGAAGAACTCCGCAACGGCAAGGGCCTCAAGGCTGCTGTGGCCGACGGTTACAAGAATGCCTTCAGTGCAATCTTCGACTCGAACCTTACCACCATCATCACCGGTATCATCCTGATTATCCTGGGTTCTGGCCCGATTCGCGGTTTCGCCGTGACTCTGGTTGTGGGTATCATCTGCTCGTTCTTCACCGCAGTGTTTGCTACCCGCCTGGTGATGGAATTCTTCATCAACAATGGCACATTCAAGAACATGACCTTCACCACGCCGCTCACGCGCCACATGCTTGAGAACGTGAACGTGAACTTCATGGGCAAGGCCAAGAAGACCTGGGTGGTTATCGCCGCCGTAGTGGTGATTTTCGCCGCCCTGTTTGCTACGCTGGGTCTGAACCGCGGTATCGACTTCTCGGGTGGTCGCAACTACGTTGTGCAATTTGACCATCCCGTCAAGACCGAGGCTCTGCGCGCCGCCCTTAACACTCCTGAGTTGCTCAACGGTACGGCTTCGGTCATCACCATCGACAACGACAGCAAGGTGCGTATCTCGACCAACTACAAGATCGACAGCAACGACGAGGGCCTCGACGATGAAATCATGAGCAAACTCTACACCGGCTTGAAGAGCGAACTTGGCAACATGAGCCAGAACGACTTCAGCATCTCGAATGAGAGCGTGGGCGTCGTCTCGAGCGAGGTTGTGGGCCCGAGCATCGCAAGCGACATGCTGCGTGGCGCCATCTGGGCAGTGTTCTTCTCGCTGCTCGCCATGGCACTCTACATCCTGCTGCGCTTCCGCAATGTGGCATTCTCGATTGGCGCTCTGGCTGCCGTATCGTTTACCGCATTTGTGTGTATCGGCTTCTACACCCTGCAGGCAATCTTCCCCTTCACCATGGAGGTTGACCAGACGTTTATCGCCGCCATCCTGACCGTGATCGGTTATCAGGTGAACGATACCGTGGTGGTCTTCGACCGTGTGCGTGAGTACAAGACTCTGTTCCCCAAGCAAGACCTCTACACGACGTTCAACCGCGCATTGAGCAGCACGCTCTCGCGTACGTTGATGACGTCAATCACCACGTTGCTGGTGCTGCTGGTGATGTTCTTCCTGGGTGGTGCCACCATCCGCTCGTTCATCTTCACGATGATCATGGGTGTGATTGTGGGTACTTGCGCTTCGCTCTTCGTCGCTTCGCCTGTGGCTTACGCCATCAGCAAGCGCCAGAGCAAGAAGGCATAACATTATCGCATAGGCTGCTTGCAGCCGCTTAACCGCACATCGGGGCGGGGATGACGCAATGCCATCCCCGCCCCGATAGCATTTCGCCTATACGCCCCAAAAACACATGTCAAAGGTGGTGAAATTGTTAAATTTTACACATTATTATATATGGAAGAAAAATTTTGCCTAATTTTGCACCCGATTTTTTAAAGGTGGGTTATGTAAATTACCTTGAGATGTTTTTGATTTATTTTCGAGTAGATGCGAAGTTAAAGGTGAAGCAGCATAGCGGGCTATGTTGCGAGACTTTAACGCAGCAGATGCCGAAAAGAAACAAAAACAGCCAAGAACCCATCCTGACTTTTTATTAATTTATAGAACACATCTTAAGCAGTTCAAGTTTCGGGAGTTTTTGAAACTTGAGAAATAAATAAAGCAAAATAGAATATGCCTGACAATTTGGTAATCGTTGAGTCGCCTGCCAAGGCGAAAACTATCGAAAAATTTCTGGGTAAGGACTACAAGGTGATGTCGAGTTATGGTCACATCCGCGACCTGCACACCAAGGATTTCAGCATCGACGTGGCTAATGGTTTTGAGCCCATCTATGAGATTCCTGCCGACAAAAAGGATATAGTAAAAAATCTGCGCAGCGCAGCCAGCAAGGCCAGCACCGTGTGGCTGGCAAGCGATGAGGACCGCGAGGGAGAAGCCATCGCGTGGCACCTGAACGAGGTGCTCGAACTCGACCCGGCAAAGACGCGCCGTATCGTGTTCCACGAAATCACCAAGCCGGCGATCCTCGAGGCCATCGAGCATCCGCGCGACATCGACCGCAACCTGGTGGACGCCCAGCAGGCGCGTCGCGTGCTCGACCGCATCGTGGGCTTCGAGTTGTCGCCCGTGCTGTGGAAGAAAATAAAGCCAGGCCTCTCGGCCGGACGTGTGCAGAGCGTGGCCGTGCGTCTCATCGCTGAGCGCGAGCAGGAGATACGCGACTTCCGCAGCGAGCAGTATTACCGCATCACAGCCAAGTTTGCCGTGCCGGGCAGCGACGCCGAGTTCACCGCCGAACTCAACCACCGCATCGCCACCCATGAGCAGGCTGTCGACTTCCTGAACATGTGCACCGGCGCCAGTTTCAACGTGAGCGACGTGCAGGTGAAGCCCGTGAAGAAGTCGCCCGCGCCACCGTTCACCACCAGCACGCTGCAGCAGGAGGCCGCTCGCAAACTCGGCTTCTCTGTGAGCCA
Source organism: uncultured Bacteroidales bacterium (assembly GCA_902776835.1). Taxonomy (GTDB): domain Bacteria; phylum Bacteroidota; class Bacteroidia; order Bacteroidales; family Muribaculaceae; genus Sodaliphilus. The sequence goes on along the minus strand of CACYRK010000015.1, from coordinate 40,899 downwards.
GACCATGCGCGTGGCCCAGGCGCTCTACGAGGCCGGTCACATCACCTACATGCGTACCGACTCGGTCAACTTGAGCAATCTGGCCATGGGCACCATCAGCAACGAGATTAAGGAGTTGCACACCGAGCGCTACCTGCGCACGCGCCGCTACCGCACTACCAGCAAGGGTGCGCAAGAGGCCCACGAGGCTATTCGCCCCACCTACATCAGCAAGCACGAAATCACAGGCAACGCACAAGAGAAAAAACTCTATAACCTGATTTGGAAGCGCACCATCGCGTCGCAGATGGCCGACGCCGAACTCGAGCGCACCACCGTCGACATCGCTATCGACACTCACGGCCAGGACACCAGCAATTACTCCTTCACCGCCACCGGCGAGGTGATCAAGTTCGACGGTTTCTTGAAGGTGTACATGGAGTCGACCGACGACGAGAACAACGATGCCGAGGTGGCCGTGCTGCCGCACATCGAGAAGTCGATGACGCTCACCGCCGGCGACATGGTGGCCACACAGCGCTTCACGCAGCAGCCCGTGCGCTACACCGAGGCTTCGCTGGTGCGACGCATGGAAGAGTTGGGCATCGGTCGCCCGTCGACCTACGCCCCCACCATCTCCACCATCCAGGCACGCGACTACGTGCAGCGCGGCGAGAGCAAGGGCGAGAAGCGCGAATATGAGGTGATTACGCTGCATGGCGGCAAGATTGCCGTGCGCAAAAAGAGCGAACTCGTGGGCGGCGAGAAGGGCAAACTCATCCCCACCGACGTGGGTATGGTCGTCAACGAGTTCCTGATGCGTTATTTCCCCGACATCCTCGACTATAACTTCACGGCAAGCGTCGAGAGCAACTTCGACGACATCGCCGAGGGCAAGGAGCAGTGGAACGAGGAAATCGCCAAGTTCTACGAGACGTTCCACCCCAATATCGACCAGGTGTCGACCTTGCGCCTCGAGCACAAGGTCGGCGAGCGTGTGCTGGGCACTGACCCCGCCACGGGCAAGCCGGTGAGCGTAAAAATCGGCCGTTACGGCCCGCTGGTGCAGTTGGGCAGCAGCGACGACGAGGAGAAGCCCCGCTTTGCCTCGCTGATGCGCGACCAGAGCGTGGCTACCATCACCCTCGAGCAGGCGCTGAAACTCTTCGAGTTGCCGCGCACGCTCGGTGATGTCGACGGCGAGCCCATGGTGGTGGCCGTGGGGCGCTTCGGCCCCTATGTGAAGCACGGCAAGGACAATGTGTCGATTCCCAAGAACCTCGACCCGCTGGTGATCACCCAGGAGCAGGCTCTGGAAATCTTTGCCAACAAGCAGCGTCTGGCGGCACAAAGCGTGCTCAAGACCTTCGACGAGGAGCCCGACCTGCAGGTGCGCAACGGCCGCTACGGCCCTTATATCGTGTTCAAGGGAAAGAACTACAAAATCCCAAGAAAGACCGATGCCGAGGCACTCACGCTCGACGATTGCCGGGCCATCGTGGCCGACGACAGCAACGCGTCGAAGCCCGCTACGCGCCGCCGCGCAGCAAAAAAGAGTTAAATCGCCATTAAGGTCATTAGGGACCCACGTCCTTGATGACCTTAATGCCTTTATAGTCCATAAAGGTCCTTAATGACTTTAAAGTCTTTAAAGACCTTAAAACCTTCTAAAAAAGAAAGTTATGGAAGAATCAATGCTCAGCCAACTTTATCTCAAGGATACGGCGTTCAACGACCTGATGCAGCAGCGCATCTACAACGTGCTGCTCGTGGCCAGCACCTACGACGCCTTTATGCTCGAGGAGGACGGACGCATCGAGGAACGCATCTTCATGGAGTACATGTCGCTCAACCTTAGTTCGCCGCCCCGCGTGACGCTGGTCAGCAACTACGACGAGGCTTTCGCCTCGCTGGCCGAGAAACATTACGACCTGATTATCGCCATGCCGGGCGTCGACGTGGCCGAGACCTTCGAGCGCGCCCTCGACTTCAAGCGCGACTATCCCGACGTGCCTTTTGTCGTGCTCACCCCTTTCTCGCGCGAGGTGTCGCGGCGGTTGGCTGGTGAGGACTTCAGCGGCGTGGACTACGTGTTCAGTTGGCTGGGAAACGTCGACCTGCTGGTGGCCATCATCAAGTTGCTCGAGGACAAGATGAACGCCCCGCACGACGTGCTCGAGGTGGGCGTGCAGATGATTATGCTCGTCGAGGACTCGGTGCGCTTCTACTCGTCGGTGCTGCCCACGCTCTACAAGTTCATCCTGCAGCAGAGCCAGCGCTTCTCGACCGAGGCACTTAACGCCCACGAGGCCATGCTGCGCATGCGCGGACGCCCAAAGGTGATGCTCGCGCGCGACTACGAGGAGGCAATGACGCTCTACGAGCAGTACAGCGACAATATGCTGGGCGTAATCAGCGACGTGTCGTTCAAGCACGAGGGCGTGAAAGACCGCAGCGCCGGTATCACGCTGGCTCATGAGTTGCGCCGTCGCGACCCCTACCTGCCCATCATCATCGAGTCGAGCGAGAGCGAGAACAGCGAGCGCGTGAGCGGCTTCCGTGGCGTCTTCCTCGACAAGAACAGCAAGAAACTGCCCGTCGACCTGGGCAAGGCCGTCACCGACCTGTTTGGCTTCGGCGACTTTGTGGTGCGCAACCCCGCCAACGGCGCCGAAATCATGCGGCTGCGCGACCTCAAGGACTTGCAGGACCATCTCGACGACATCCCTGGCGAGTCGCTCGTGTATCATGCGCAAACCAACGACATCTCGCGTTGGCTCTATTCGCGCGCACTGTTCCCGCTGGCTCAGGTGGCCAAGCAGCACCGCCTGCCCGACCTCAGCGGTGTGCCCGCCGTGCGACAGTTGCTGCGCGACATCATCGCCAAGTACCGCAAGATGAAAAACCGCGGCGTTGTGGCCGAGTTTAAGCACGACCGCTACGACTTCTACTCCAACTTCGCACGCATCGGGCAAGGTTCGCTCGGTGGCAAGGGCCGCGGCCTGGCGTTTATCGACTCAATCATCAAGCGCCACCCGGTGTGCGACAACTTCGAGGGCGTGACCGTGCGCATCCCGCACACGATCGTGCTTTGCACCGACGTGTTCGACGCGTTTATGGAGGAGAACGACCTCTACCCGCTGGCGCTGAGCAACGCCCCCGACGAGGTGATTCTCGACGCCTTCCAGCGCGCCCAGTTGCCCGACAAGTTTATCGACGACTTCGCCACGATTTACAACGTGATGGACTCGCCGCTGGCCGTGCGCAGCAGCAGTCTGCTCGAGGATAGCCATTACCAGCCCTTTGCCGGCGTCTATGCCACATATATGATTCCGCGCCTGAGCGACAAGATGGCGGCCATCAAACTGCTGGCACAGGCCGTCAAGGCGGTGTACGCATCAGTGTTCTACCGCGAGAGCAAGGCGTATATGGTTGCCACAAGCAACGTCATCGACCAGGAGAAGATGGCGGTCATCATCCAGGAGGTGGTGGGCGAGAAACACGGCCAATATTACTTCCCGGCAATGTCGGGCGTGGGACGCTCAATCAACTATTATCCGCTTGGCAAGGAAAAGCCCGGCGACGGCGTGTGCGAACTCGCCGTGGGACTGGGAAAACATATCGTGGACGGCAGCCGCGCTCTGCGCTTCTCGCCGCGACATCCGCGCCATGTGCTGCAAACCAGCACGTTGCAACTCGCGTTGCGCGACACGCAGACCACCTTCGAGGCGCTCGACCTGAGTATGGTCGACGAGCATTTCACCATCGACGAGGGCTTCAACATCGCCCGGCTGCCCATCCAGGAGGCCGCCGACCGTGGCGAGTTGCGACACATGGTGTCGACCTACGACTTTGAAAATGAGCGCCTGGTCGACAACGACCAGCAGCGTGGACGCAAGGTGGTGACATTTGCCGGGGTGCTGCGCCATGGCGTGTTCCCGCTGGCAAATATCGTCGACTTTATGCTCACCACAGGGCAGCAGCAAATGGGACGCCCGGTCGAGGTGGAGTTTGCCGCAAACATAGCAAGAAATCCCACCGACGACAATCGCGGCACGCTCTACTGGCTGCAAATCCGACCCATGGTCGACCGCACCGAGATGCTCGACGAGCGCATTCTCACCGTGCCCGCCGACCAACTGCTGGTGTCGAGTTTTCAGGCACTCGGACATGGCACAACTGATGGCGTTTGTAACGCCGTGATAGTCAAGCCCGAACGTTTTTCGCTTGAAAATAATTACCAAATTGCTGCGGAAATTGAAAAAATAAATGCTAACTTTACGGCTCGCAATCAAAGTTACATGCTCATCGGGCCAGGACGATGGGGGTCGAGCGATCCCGCACTGGGCATCCCGGTGAAGTGGGCACATATCGCGCAGGCGCGTCTAATTGTGGAGACTGAGTTGCCCGGACGCTACATCGAGCCGAGTCAGGGCACGCATTTCTTCCAAAATCTCACTTCTTACGGCGTGGGATACTTTATGATTGACAGCGAGGGCATGGTCGACATGGACTACCTCGACGCTTGCGAGACGACTTACGAGAGCGAGTGGGCGCGTGTGGTGCAGTTCTCCCAGCCGCTCACCATCGCCATCAACGGCCCTATGAGCCGCGGCGTGGTGTTCAAGCCGGGCTGCGACCCCATCAACACCGTCGATGTCGACGACGATTGAGCAAGGATCGCCCCTAAGGGCGCGTGTGTGAAAAATTGAATGCTCGAATTGACGAAACCGCTTGATTATTAATAAATTAACGAGTAACGACTTATGGCATTTTTCAGCAAGATAAAGCAAGCCTTAGGCTTCGACGATGCTGGCGAGGATCTCGACGAATTGGTCCTCGGCCACGAGGCGTTGCCGTATCCCAACCGCTCCAGCGGCGAGCCGCCCGCGCACGTCGAGGAAAAGGTGATTCCGCTGCACGAGTATGAGCAGCAGCGCGGCAAGGCGGCATCCACCGCCGGCACGCTGAACCTGCCCAGCGAGGCCGACCTGAGCCACTTGCCCGATGACATCCGCAAGCCGCTCATGCAGTTGCTCTCGGGAATCAAGCAACGCGAGGCGACGCCGGCAAGCGCGCCTGTCGACGACGACGTGGTGGAGAAGTTGCGCGAGCAACTCAAGGCCAGCGAGGCACAGCGGCGAGCAACACAGATTCGCGTCAACGAGATGAACGAGCGCATGGCCGATTTGCAACTCAAGGCCGAACGTGCCGATATCGAGCGAAAAGGACTGCTCACCAAACTCAAGGTGCTGCAGGTGAAAAGCGGCATCGATGCCAACAGCCTCGACACCGCGCACCTCGACAACATGAGCGAGCAAATCGACACGCTAAACGCACAACTCGCTCAAGAAAGGGAGCGTGCCGCGCAGTTGCAACAGCAACTCGACGAGGCCCAGCGGCAGGCCGCACAGTCGCACTCGCAGCAAGAGTGGGACGAGCAGCACGATAAGTGGCGCAAGCAACTCGATGCCATCAGCGCGCGCCTGGAGGAGGTCGGCAAGGAAAATGCGCAGATGCGCGAACAACTCGACGCCGCCAACGAGCAGCAGTCGTCGGCCGCCGAGTTGCAGCGGCAACTCGACGAGGCAACAGCCGGCCGTCAGCAGAAAGACGACGAGATCGCCGAGTTGAAGGCTAAGGTGGACGCTCTCGAATCGCAGGTGCAACAGGCTGAGCAGCAGGCACATCAAGACAATCAAGACTCGCAGCAGCAAAACCAGCGGCTCAGCAAGATAATCGAGGAACTCAACCAAAAGGCTAAAGACACCGCCGAGCGCCAAAACCGCCGCGATATCGACCTGGCTAACCGCATCGACGACTACAAGCAGCGGTTGGCCGCCACTCGCACGCTGGCCGACGATTTCGAGCAGCAGGTCGAGGAGTTGAAGCAGCAACTCAAACAGGCGCAGCAGCGCCTCGACAAGGCTTCGCAGAACGACGAGCAGCATCAGGTAGCCATCACTCTGGCCAACGAGCAGAACGAGCATCTGCAGGCCTCGCTCGACAATGCCTGTGCCGAGCGCGACCGCCTGCAGGCACGCCTCGACAATATTGAGGCCGAGCAGCGCGACCGTGCCACACACGCCGAGCAAGAGTTGCAGCGGCAAGTCGAGGAACTGAACGCACAACTCGGCGAGCAGCGCGACGCACTCGAGGCTACCAAGAAAGCCCTCGGCCAGCGCGAGGCCGAGATGAGTCGCATCGTCGACGAGCAGGACCAGATCAGCCGCGAGCGCGACAGCCTGGTGAAGCAGTTGGCGCAACTTGAGCGCGACCAGCAAATCGCCAATGCAGTCGCCGAGGCCCGAAATACCGAGAAGTCGACGGCGGCGCGACGCATCGCTATGTTGCAAAACCGCATCGATGAACTGACGCGAGAAAATGCCGACCTGGCCCTGAGGGCCGAGCAGGCCGAAATCGACGCGCAGAGCGACTTCGTGGTAATGACGCCGAAAGCACATCCTGCGCCATCGCCCGCCATCGATATGGCCTTCGATGCGTCCGCTCTTGATACGCCCGTTGATGTTTCGCCCGCTCTTGATACGGCCCTCGATACGCCCGCTCTTGATACGGCTGCTCTCGATTCACCTGCTTTGGATTCGCCCAACGATCTGTCGGCCGATGAGACAATAACATTCGATCCTCTGCCCGAGCCTGAAGTCGCCAAAACCGTTGCTGTAGAGGCAAAGCCCAAGCGCAAAGCCGCCGAGAAGCCCAAGCGCAAGCCTGCCGAGGCAAAGCCCAAGCGCAAGGTGGTGGAGGAGAAACCGAAGCCCGCTGGCGCTCTCGACAATGCCTTGACGGCAATCGACGACTTTGAGGACGCCCTGCCCGAGCCCAAACTCGAGTCAACACCGGTGCCCACAGCACCTGCTATCGACGATATTGACGACATCGACTGGCTCATGCCCGCCGAGCCCGACGCCCCAGCACCCGAGCCCGAACCCGAGCCCGAGCCCGCCCCGGCACCCCGCGTGGTCGACCCCCGCCAACTCTCCCTCTTCTAACTCATCCCAAGAGGCCGCCATTTTTGCGGCAATGTCTGCCCCCCACCACAAACGTTTCCCGGCACCTAAGTTACATTGAGGGCATCCGCCCCGTCTGACTTGTCCGACCTGTCCGACCTGTCCGACCCTCCCTCTTCTAACTCATCCCAAGAGGCCGCCGCCATTTTTGCGGCTATGTCTACACCCCACACAAAACGTTTCCCGGCACCAAAGTTATATTGAGCGCATCCGACCCGTCCGACCTGTCCGACCTGTCCGCCCCGTCCGACCTGTCTGACTCGTCCGACCTGTCCGACTTGTCCGACAACACTCATTGGCAGCAAATAATCGATAAACAATCTGCTATTACCCCTGCCCAGCCCCATTGAGACACCCACAAAAAGACCAAGCAAAACAATGCTTATCATAGCACCAAAGATCTCTCCCGCAAAGAAAATTAATCTCATTAAAATGCGCCAAATTTACCACCAAATGTGTGGTCAAAGGGACAGTCCCTTTGACCACACAAAATTTCAAGCATAAACTATATTTAACAAATATCGCCAAATGGAAGTCGGCGAGAACAAGCCAATTTTCCGCCACATAATTACCTTTGTATATTGATATTTGCACCGCAATTATTTGTGTAAATTAAATAAATATAATTTTGCGTTTACGGGGTGATTTGTGAAGTAATTGAAAAATAAGTGTGGTCAAAGGGACTGTCCCTTTGACCACACTTTGTTCTAAATAGGAAGTAATTTTTTGGGCTGAGGGGCTGGTTTCGCAGCCGCGATTGACGCCCAAATTTAGTCGGCTGGGGTGGCTTTGCTTGCTATGCCGAACTCACTTTTTTTTAATGAAGAATGCACACTACACAATGCGCAATGTTTGTTTCGATGCAGATTGCGCAATCCAGAATGCACAAAAAAAGAAGGCCGTAAGAGCCTTCCTTTTTTGTGTTGTGCATTGAAATGTTATCTCATCAGTTCACCGATTGAGGTGGTGATATTGAGCATAAAGGTGGTGGCTCCGCTGTGGGGCTGTGCCAGCGCGATGCCAAAGCCCAGGGCGCTCACGCGAAGGCCGGCGGCAACCGAGAGTCCCGACAGCATATTGCGCTGGTAGGTCGACATGTCGGTGCGCGTGCGGTAGTTGTAGCCGATGCCGATATACATGTTTTCGCTCGGCAGGAATTCGCCGGCGAGCACCAGGTGGCGAAACAGGTTGCTGCCAAACTTGTCGCGCTTTACGAGTTCGGACTGCGTGTTGTTTTTGTCGCTCGGCTCGTAGTATGGCGAGTTCCACTTCGTTAGGTTGAAGGCGGTAATCGACACGCGGAAGGGGGTGCCAGTGATGCCTTTGGTGACACCAATCTGCACGTCGGTGGGCAGTTTTTCACGCACCATGTCGAATTTCTTGAACTGGCCGCCCAGGTTTTTGCCGACAATCGACACCGAGAAGTCGTGGTCGGGGTCGAAGTAGTTCACACCCAGGTCCACGCCTAACGCCCCGGCGGTGTATTCCTCATATTTCGAGTGGATATACTTCAGCATTACACCGCCGCGCAGACGGTTGGTGATGTCGCGGCTGTAGCCCACGCTGATCACCGCGTCGGCAGCGTTAAACGAGCCGGTACTCACGCCCGTGATGTCGTAGCCCTCCATCGAGCCGTAGCCGTAATATTGCACGCCGGCGGTGAACGCGCTATGGTCGTCGACGCCCTGGCCGTAGCGAACTCCCATGAAGTTGCTGCCGCCCAGATAGCGCATGTAGTTCACGCCAATCTGGTGGTCGATCTCCGGTCCCAGCAGCGCCGGGTTTTGCTCGGTCAGGTTGATGTCGTCATCGATGATGCTGATGTTGTGGCCGCCAAGGCCGTAGACGTGCGACGACGACGGCAACGACAGGAAATTGTAAGCCGTCGTGCCATCTTGGCCCCACGCCACCAGAGTCCATACCAGCGCAACTATGGTGGCAATATGCTTGAATATGCGAGTATTCATCTGTGATGTCATTTATACTACCTTTATAACGACAAACGCCCCGAAATAGTATAATCCCCATCAAAAAAGTGCGCCAAAATCACATTTCATCCGTTGGTTGAAATGTGTCATCATTGACTCATCTGACTTTCTGCTTGAGCGATGTGGCCAAACCTGAATCGGCATGTGGTTTTGTGGGGCATTATGTCGTTTGGTGACAATTTTGGGTGTTGTTTGTGGGGCGTCGTGAAGTTTAAAATTTCAACGGAAGAGGCGTTTTGAGTGCTAACAAATTATAAAATGGGGGTGAAATTAGTAAAAATAGATAAAACAAACTTAATCATTTACAAATCTTTAGGTGGAATTCTTGCTATTTGCGAATTCACCACTATATTTGCATGTCATTTTGATAGAAATTTAAGGTCATGAGTCGTTTTTTACGCAATTCACTAATCATTTTGTTTGCCGCGATGGCTTGCTTGCCGCTTACTGCGCAGGTGAGGCACGTCACTACTGTCAACCCCATGGCTCCGGGCCAGAGGGGCTACATCGAGGTGTACGAGTTTGAATACGTGGATGTGCAGCCGCAGTTTCCTGGTGGCGAGCATGGCCTGATGAATTTCATCAATAAGACTCGCGAATATCCTTACGAGGCTTACAAGAACCACATCCAGGGACGCGTGGTGTGCAGTTTTATCGTCGGTGCCGACGGTAAGGTGAGCAACGTGCGCGTACTGCGCGGTGTGCGCGACGAGAGCCTCAACCGCGAGGCAATGCGCGTGATTAGCGCCATGCCGCGATGGGAGGCTGGCCGTGTGGGTGGCCAGGCAGTGAACGTGCGCTGCGTCCTCCCCATCTCCTTCCGCCTGTAAGATTTAAGAAATATCTCCACTAAAAAGAGGATGAGTCATTTTTTTGGCTCATCCTCTTTTTAGAATTCTAGAAACTCTAGAAATTCTAGAAGTTCTAGATTATCTAAGGGGGGGATTAGATTTGGAAGAAGGTGAAGTTCACCTTGCCGTAGGTGCGGTGCTGCATGAAGTGGGGCAGGTGGCTGAAGTCGTTGGCGCGCGAGTGCTCGATGATAAGCAGCGTGCCCGGGTGCACCAGCGCGCTGTTCATTATCAACTCGGGCAACTCGGGCAGGCGCTCCAGGTCGTAGGGCGGGTCGGCAAAGATGATGTCGTAACTCTGCTGGCACGACGCGATAAATCGAAACACGTCGCCCTTGACAAGCGTCATCTCGCGCTCGCCAAGTTGCTCCTTCACCTTGCGGATGAAGTTATATTGTGTCGACGCCTTCTCGACGCACGTCACATGCGCGCAGCCGCGCGAGATAAACTCAAAACTCACCGCGCCCGTGCCGGCAAAGAGGTCGAGGGCCGTCATGCCGTCGAAGTCGACGATATTTCCCAGCACGTTGAAGAGGTTCTCGCGCGCCATGTCGGTGGTGGGCCGTGCGGTGATGTTGGTGGGCACGTCGAAGCGGCGTCGCCCATATTTTCCGGTGATTATTCGCATAAGGCAAGCATTAACAAGTTTCGTGGCGCATCCATGGCCTTTGGCCCGAGTTGCAGTTCGGCGGCGGGGATGATTGCCGGCACCACGTAGTGGATAAATTGCCGCAGTTGCGGCGTCAGTTCGTCGACTGCCGCGGCTTCGCCCATGAGTTGCAACTCGTCGTGCTCGCTGTCGAGGTTGTAACTCGTCCACGCCTGCATCGCCAGGTAGGCCGCGTCGCTCACCGCGTGGCACCGCTGGCTGGTGGCCAGCAGCAGGTGCGCGTTCTTCACGACCGCCATGTCGAGGTCGCGGCTACGCACGTCGAGCAGCATGCGCGTCGTGTCGGCGCCCAGCGCCGCCGTGGCATATTCGCACAGCGGGAAGAGGTGGTGGTAGACGGGCGGCGTGTTGAACGTGCGTTGCACAAAATTCGCCACGCCCGGCTCGAGCGTGTAGGCGATGTCGACGCCGCAGTGTGGCACTGTGGTGACCAGCACCTCGCCGTGGTCGTCGGGAAACTGCAATGCCAGGGCCGCGGTGGCCTGCTCGGGCGTCACCCCGGCGGGCAGCACCACGAAGTGCGGCGAGTGTAGCAGCACGCGCACGCTGCCGTAGTCGTCGAGCAGCAGCGGGGTGTCGTACACCGCGTTTTCCAGCGATTTCAGGTAGCCCTCGCCAGTGTCGGCAATAGCCACCTCGCCGGTGATCAGCGACTGCGCCTGCGATGCGGCGTAGAGCATATATTGCACATTCTCAGGGCCTACGCAAAGCAGCAGCGTCCACAATTCGGGCCGCTGAACCTGCGTGGGTAATGCGTTGTCGTTCATTGTCAAAACTATTTTGTGCAAAAGTAATAAAAATTTCATTTCTCAACAATTCTTGATGTGAAAAACCCAAAGCCCCATCATGAGTGGGTGAAATTAGTAAACTAAATGTTAAGGCGGTGGAAACGGCTTGCAAATACAAAAAAAAGATATTATATTTGCAACGTTGTTTTAAAACGCCCGTCTTTGGCCCGTTTGGTTGGGACGGAAGCCTATTTAAAGTAATTTTTGTTCAACAATTAAATTGTTAATGCAATGGTAAAAAAAGAGTTTTTGGCTGAGAACCTTATTCAAAGATTTGAGGCTTTGGGCACGTTTTGGAAAGGACGATATCGTTTTGACAACACACGGCAGATTGCATTGTCGGAAGTGGGTTGTCGTCCCTGCGAAAAAAGTCTGCGTGCGACAGCCAATCGCAATCCATCTGAAATCGGCGGCTTCAACGAGTGTGTGATGCCCATTTATTGGAAGGCACTCGACAAACTCGCGCAAAAGGTTCCGTTCAAGTATATGGTGGTTTTCTTCCACGACTGGATTTACAACGACAGTTCCAATGCTGATAACAACAATAACGATCCCAATGTTGTTATTTCTCGCAGAAATGGAACTCATCTGGAGGAGCGAATGTATGAAATCTTCAGGAGATTCGGCACCGCGCCGAATAATCAGAATATTCAATGATTTTCAGCCATTGACAGGAGATGGATTTCTTTCTGTCAATGGCTTTTTGGTTTTTGATAATCTTAAATTAAATGCACTATGTTTACATTGTTAATGAATAAAAAAGACAGGTCATTAAGTGTCCTGTGGTTATGTTTAATTGTTATTGTCGGCGTTTTACCAGCGTTTGCAGTGCAACCCCTTCAAAATGAATCAATCGTGATAGGAAAGTTTCGGTATAGACTGTTTAACCTCACAGAAAGCGAAGCAGCTGAAACGGGCCTCCCGATGCATTATGCAGAATTGTATAACAATGATTTTGCGGGAAAAGATAACTGTGAGTGGATGGATTTCGAAACATATGATTGGCATGACTCCACTGTGGTTTTTCCTTCTCATGTTACTTACAACGGCAATAGTTACACGGTTGTTGGGATTGATGCTTGGCGATATCCTACAGGAGAAATACGCAATTCATACTGCAATAAACCAGAATTTGAAAGCGACACAATGTACCTCAAACGTATTAAGAAGATTGTTTTGCCTGATTCATTGTTGTATATTTCGTCAGAAGGTTCATTCGAACATCTTAAAAACCTTGAGATTGTTGTCTTACCGCCGACACTCAAGATGATAAATAGTGGTTCATTCTCTCATAATCAAAATTTAAGGATCGTAGCACTTCCTATTTCTCTTGAAGCAATAAATAGGGGCGTGTTTAGTCATTGTGGTATAGAATCCTTGTACGTGCCGAAAAATGTAAGGGTTATAGATCATTCGGCTTTTGATGGCAACAATCTTATAGAGATTGCTGTCGACCCCGAGAATCCTTATTTAGATTCTCGGGACAATTGCAATGGAGTATTAGAAACGTCAAGTAATACACTGGTTTTTGCGAGAACCATCACTGCTATCCCGTTATCTACCCAGTGTTTGGGCGAATGGTTGTTTGACTGCATTCAATTTGAAAATACATCACTGTCACTGCCACTTTCGATTCGGTCAATAGGTCCTGGTTGCTTCGCTTTATCAAATCTCGAAAGTATTACCAATTTCGACATGCTGCCTCTTACGGCCATTGAACAAATGACATTTTGGGGGTCTGGATTGAGGCACATCAGCCTCCCGCCAACAGTGACAACTATAAAGCGCGGTGCTTTCGCTTATACTGAATTGAGGCATATCAACCTCCCACCCACAGTGACATCTATAGAGCATAGCGCTTTCGCTTCTTGTCAAAACCTTGAAAGTCTTAAACTCGGCAAGAATGTTGTCGAATTTGATAAGAGTGCTCTGGACAACACTCCATCTTTGATGTCGCTCTCGGTCGAAGAAGGCAATCCAAAATATGATTCACGTGACAATTGTAACGCTATTATTCAGACATCCAACAACAAGTTAATAAGGGGTTGCAAATCATCAAAGATCCCAGCAACTGTGAAGTATATTGGCGATTCAGCCTTTTGCAATGTCGCAGGGTTTGAATTAGAGTCTATGCCAAAGGTTTCTCAAATTGGATATCGAGCTTTTGTCGGTAGTAATGTGCCAAATGTTATACACGTCAATCGTTCGCTGCGAGTAATAGATAGCCAGGCATTTATGAACTGTAAGAATCTTGAAAAAGTGGTTTTCGACTATCGGGAAAACAGAACGTTGGGAAAATCGATTTTTAGCGGCACAGACCTCAAAACAATAATACTTGCTGTAGACGTTTTGAAGCATGATGTAATTGGCTATTGTAAAAGTTTGCATACAGTAGTGCTTGACCAAGCGGTGGATATAGATGACTATGATGAAAATGAAGATGAGTACAGCGCTTTTAATCAGTCCCGTGATTTTATAAAAAGGATTGTATTCGATAATATTTCAGGCAAAACATCTGACGAAGTGTTTATTACTGACTTTGGCTTGGATCCTGATTTTAATGCAACTCATTATTTGATAATTACCCCCGAACCTAATTGGTCAAGGACACAGTGGCTAAAAAGCAGGTATCGTTATCTTACTGTAGTGGGCCGTGGCGACATTAATCAAGACGATTCGGTTGATGGCAACGATCTTAACCAGTTAATAAATATGATATTGACAAGAGAGCCTGGATCGGTTAATTTCAACGATAATGCCGAGATGATTGCCGACATCAATTATGATGACCAAATCGACGGCAGCGACCTGAACGCACTCATCAACATCTTGCTGGGGAAATAAAAGAACGTGAATAGCGATTTTGCGTGGCAAATTATGATGGTTGCACGTTTCGTAGCATGAGTTGTGTCTGTTTTTTTGTTAAAAGGTTGCGTATGCGGTGTTTTGTTTCTACTTTTGCGCAGAATTATTCACTTAGTTATTTTTGACGATGAAAAAGATTTCGCTTTTCCTTGCCGCGGCGCTTATGGTGCTGGCATGTGCCTGCAACCGCGACGCCAAGCAGTCGAGCGCCAACGGCGACAACAACTTCGCCTTCCTGACCAAGTTGGGTATAAACATGGACAGCGTCAACGTGTTTGACAAAAAACTCGTCGAGGACACAGTCACGCCCACTATGGCCCTCGACGAGAAGCAGCGCGTGGCCTTGCTCAACCAGGTGCACCGCTTCGACGTCTATCCCGAGGTCGAAGGCTTGTGTTTCATTCTGGGTGTGAAAGCCGTGGGGCATGGACACACGCTGGTGGTCTATCTCACCGAGTACGGCGATGGCTCAGAAGAGAGCATGGCAATCTACGACAGCGAGGGCAAACTGACCGATTTCATTCAAACCGGCCCATGGGACGCTATGGCACCGCAAGAAGCCAACGACGACTACACCGCGGGTACTGCGCTGAAGTGGAAGGCTGAGTGCGAGTTTACCAGCGCCGACGAGTTTGTGCTCAACAGCAGTTATGCCGACGTGGCTTGGAAGATGGGTGCCGACGACAAGGGCGAGCCGGGCCCCATCGAGGTCACCGACAGCAAGTGGGAAATCCTGAAGAAATATCGCTATAAAATCGACGAGGCCGGCCACTTCGTGTTCCTGGGCCGCGACGAGCAGCGCAAGGGCCCGGTGGATGCCGAGGACGTGATTCTCGATGACATCGAGGACGTGGCCATGCTCCCCGTCTCGAGCGAGGCGCGCCTCGACAGCATCAACAGCAAGTGCGTGCGCTACGCCAAGCAGCCGGGCGACATGGTGAAATTCTCGCTCTCGAGCATCATGTGGCGCATCTATAACAGCAACCCGCAGCAGGTGCTTAACTACATCGCCGCACATCGCGACGCTCCCACCGAGGTGCAGAAGTTGATGGAGTCGATCGTCAGCGACGGAAACATGGACAAGGCTATCCTGGTGGGCGACATCAAGAAGATGGCCGACGCTGGGGCACGCGCCTATCTCGAGCAACTCACCGCCCAGTGGGGCGTAGCCGGCGCCAAAGGCTAACCTCCGTGCTAACGTGGCTCGCAGGGAATAAACGTGAATTACGCTGATTTCTGCGAATTTCACGAATTAAATTATTGATAATTAGCGCCCTGCCGGGCGAAAATTTGCAAATAACAAAAATTTCACGACCTAATGGAAAAATAAAGAAGCCGTTAGGTCGTGGAATTTTCTTAATTTTTTAATTTCCCGCCGTCAGGCGGCTCTTAATGAGCCGGATGGGTGTTACTCGATTGAACGAGCCACATGGGCCACCGCGTTCCACAGCAGGAAGGCGGTGACCGCGATGGCCACTGCGTAGTGCGTGATGTCGCGCACGGTAATCACCGTAAAGTCCTGATTGTTCAGCAACACGAGCCAGCACACCAGGCACACGATGGCGGCCACCACATAGATGACGTGGCCCACCCACCGATGCGTGCTCTGGCGCTCGGGCAAGCGATTCATCACACGAGGCGTGAACCATGGGTTTGCGCCTGCTTTGTAGCCGTGCTCACGCAGTTGCTGAGCGATTTTATTGTCGTCGATAGTCATTGTTCTGATGTTTTATTCAAGTAGAAGTTTCGCAAGATGGTGGGGTGCACGCCCCATTTCCCACATGATTACTCTGCTTTTAAGAACTTGAATCAATTATTTTCGATAAATGTCGCTTGGCGCGGTGCAGATGGCTCTTCACCGTGCCTTCGGGAATTTGCATGATGGTGGCGATGCGCTTGATTGGCTGCTCCTCGAGGTAGAACAGTGTGACCGCGGTGCGCTCGGCATCGCTCAGGCGCGACAGGGCTTGTTGCACCGTGAGCGCGGTCTCCACATCGTCGTCGGCATCGCGGCTTGCCGCCTCATGAGCGTAGTCGTCGAGCGAGGCGTCCTGTCGCTGGCGGCGATAGGCGTAGAACTCGTTGTAGGCGATGCGGTAAAGCCATGTCGAGAAGCGCGACACGCCCTTGAACGACCGCAGGTTGACGTAGGCCTTGAGAAACGTCTCTTGTGCCAGGTCGTCGCACAGCATGGCGTCGCCCAGGGTGAGGTTCATCAGCATGCGCCGCACCTGTGGCTGGTAAGCCTCGACGAGTTGCCCGAATGCGCGCCGGTCGTCGGCCAGCACGCATCGGGTAATCAATGCCAATTCGTCGAGTCGTTTCATCGCTGTGTCGTTGCGTTCACGGTTTATTCGGCGCCGGCAGTGGCTTGGTCGTTCTCGTCGGTGGGAGCGTGAAACTCGGGCGGCTCGGGCTCGCGGTACTCGGGCTGCGGCGGGGTGGGGTGTGCGGCCTCCCAGGCTTGGCGTTGGTTCCAGGCGTCCACGGCGTCGCGCTGCTCCTGATAGGCGACAAACATCTTGCCGGCCCCAATCAGTGTGGGTATCGCACACAAGGCCACCATGAACGGCGCGTTGGCTGTGGCAAAGGCGAGCATCAGGGCCACACCGATTGCGGCCCAGATAAAGCCACCTCTGAGCGCCATCCAGTTGATGCTGCGGCTCATCGGCATTTTCTGCGCCGTGGCCTGAGCGCGGGCGGCGTTGCCTGGGGCACCATTAATCGGCGTGCCCACCACAGGCTGTGGGCCCTCGGGCACCGGCGGCATGATGATGGTCTGCGTGGTGCGGCTCGTTGTGCCGAAAACTCCGTCGGGCAGCGTGTAGTTGTTCTCGATGGCTTTCTCCACCATCTTGTATTTGCGGCGACGGTGCAGATAGCGGAACATCAGTGTGATGAACACGATGGCTGCAATGGTGAACAGCGATGCCATAGTGATGTCTTGGGCTGTGTTTGCCATGCGCTTGTGAATCTCGTTCTGGGTGGCAAGTTCCTTGTCGAGGCGCGCATTGAGTTGCTCCTCGGCGTTGTACAGCGAGTCGCCGGGCTGCCCCTGCGTTGCCACGGTGTCGTCGAGCATGCGTGCGATGTATTTCTGAATCTCGGCAGCGCCGCTCAGGCGCACGGTGTCGCTGCCCGACACGGCCACCAGGGTGTCGCCGATGATCTCCACCTTGTCGGCTCGCGTGGTGAAGGCCGGCATTGCCAGTAGCACCACAAGAAGTATTGTCCAAATTCGTTTCATTTTCATTTTGTTTTTAAAAATGTTGTTATTGTTTCAATTGTTTTTTGTGCATTAGATGCACTGAAGGTGCCAAAAAGTTGCAACGGAATTGCAAAAATAGTGATTTTTATTTGCAATATTCTTCTTTTCCTCGTATTTTTGCGAGATAATAATCATACCGCAGTAATAGATAAACATTATTATGAAAGCAAATAATTCTAAAATATTAAAGCATGTGGTGGTCCTCGTGATGGCACTTCTCTGTTTTTCTGCTAATAGTCGCATTTATACTGGTGTCGATGTGAATAATACAATTAATCTTATACTTAAGGGTGAATACGATGGGGCTTATGATAGAGATTGGAATGGCAAGGTTGATGGGGCCGATTTGAATTTGGTAATAAACTTGGTGTTAGGTTATAGCAATGTTATTGATCCTACACGTCAATTTTTTGCAGATAGCTGTGTCTTGCGAATAAACGATAGCACAGATATAAAGTTTGTGAAAGTTGATGGAGGTCAAATTACGCTATCATCCCCATTCTCAAGCGGGTTGAATTTATATCGCCCAAATGGTAAAAATCTCGGGTTGCCTTCAGACTTAAATGGGCATGAGGTTGGTGATTTTTGGGTGTCTGAAACGTTGGTGACGAATCATGACATGTTTGAGATTCTTAAGACCTTGCGTTCAAATGAGAAATTAACGACATCTGCCCCCCCCGGAATCACAAAATTCAATAATATATGGCCGGCAATCTCACCATTTTATGAACCTGGGGGCGAAGACACTCCGTATGGAGCACAAAATGGTCATTTTGTTGACTCTGCGCTCAACTATCCTGCGACATTTGCTTTTCCCTACGACTTAGACTTATGTAAATCAAGGTATGGCGACAACTATTATACTAATTTCGACCCAATATATATGTTTGAAGCACCATATTTTGAACCGTACTTTGTGGAGGTATATATTCAATCAATCAGGGAAATAACAGGTGTTAACGTCCAACTACCATCTATTTATCAGTGGCTTTATTTGGCTATGTTATGCGGAAATAGGAATGACTACCCTGATTTGTTAGATTCAGAATGGACACGTTTTGCATATCCCGCATGTGATGAGCAAGAAAAGCTTACACCTGTTAAAACATTTCCAGCAAATAAATTGGGGCTATATGATATGGAAGGGGGTGTGTATGAATACTGTGGCCCGATAACTTATGAGAAAGTGTTTTGTACTGGTATAAGATTAGGGATTAAGAAGAACTTCTATTATGTGCGCTCACACATAACATCTTCTACGGTAGGAGATAGAATACTTCGTAACATATCGTGGCTTGCTCAAAAAGGGTCGCATCAACTTACATTTATTGATAAGGCTGCCGAGATTTATGGCCCCAATTACGATAATGGTTGGATGAACGAAACGGAATGGTATGATTATTATGGTTATCCCAATGGCCATACTGACCCAGCAGATCTGAACACAGACGACAATGTTGTAATAGGGTTCCGTCTTGTAGTCGACGTTGATGATATGTATTATCTGACTTATGGCGAACGATTAGCCCAATAAAGCCTTGCGGTGGCAAAAAGTTGCAGCGGAATTGCAAAAATAGTGATTTTTATACTAACTTTGTCGCCAAAATACTTATAAAATATATTTTAGCATAATGAAAAGATTTCTACTTCCCTTGCTGGCAGTGCTGTTGTGCTGCCCGCTGACACTGGCTCAGAACGAGGCTCAGAAGCGCGAGATGCGCACTGTGTGGATTGCCACGGTGTCGAATATCGACTGGCCGCAGACGCGCGGCACCAGCGCCTCGGTGATTGCCAAGCAGAAAAAGCAACTCACCGACTTGCTCGACGGTTTCGTGGCAAGCAACATGAATGCCGTGTGCCTGCAGGTGCGCCCCATGGCCGACGCGCTGTATCGCTCGAGTTATGAGCCGTGGTCGAGTTATGTGAGCGGCACACGCGGTGTGGATCCCGGCTGGGACCCCATGGAGTTTGCCGTGGAGGAGTGCCACAAGCGCGGCCTCGAATTCCACGCCTGGGTCAACCCCTACCGATTCTCAAACAGCAGCGGTAACGACTGCAACACGGCCATCGACCAGGCCCTGAAGCAGTCGGGCATACTTATGCAGGTGGGCTCGAAGATCGTCTTCAACCCGGCTCTGCAGGAGTCGCGCGACCACCTGATGAAGGTGTGCCGTGAGATGATTATGAACTACGACATCGACGGCATCATCTTCGACGACTACTTCTATCCGGGTGACGGCACACCCACCGACGCATCGGCCCCCGACTACCAGTTGTGGGCCAACGCCAACTCTGGGATGAGCATCGCCGACTGGCGCCGCAACAACGTGCGCATCATGGTGCGCCAATTCTATAACATGGTGCAAGAGGCACGCCCCGGCGTGAAATTCTCTATCGGCCCCGCCGGTGTGGCCGGCACACGGTCGACCAGCGCAAGCCTCTATGGCGTGGACCCCTGTCCCACGGGCAGCGACTGGCAGTACAACCAAATTTATAGCGACCCGCTGGCTTGGCTCTACGACGGCACCATCGACTTCATCTCGCCGCAACTCTATTGGAAGACCAACCACTCGACCAATCCCTTCGGCCCGCTGACCCAGTGGTGGAGTTACATCGCACACCACTTCGGGCGTCACCACTACGCCAGCCACAACATCTACTTCATGGCCAGCACCAACACCCAGGAAGATTGGGACGAAATCTTGCAGCAAATACAATACAGCCGCGATTATAACCTCGACAACGCCCCCGGTGTCAACTTCTATTCGGCAAAGTATATCAACGGCCCCACGTGCACCGGTTTCGGCGCCTATCTGGCCGAGCACATGTTCCAGCACAAGGCGCTCACGCCGGCCCTAACGTGGAAGGACCGCGTGGTGTACGACGCTCCCGCCAACCTGACGCTCAGCGGCAGCGACCTCAGTTGGGACGAGGTCGACGCCTCGTGCATCAAATATGCCGTCTACGCCATCCCCAACGGCACGCCGGTCGACCAAATCAATAGTGTGACCTTCGAGGGCATCAAGAGCGACTATCTCGTCGACGTCACCTTTGCGCCCGAATTCACGCTGCCCGAGAATGTGCGCGAGGGCTACTGGTATGCCGTCACCGTGATCGATGGCTGGGGCAACGAGAACGAGCCGGCTTACATCAACGCGCCCTCGGGCGTGGCCGAGCAGGTGACGCTCATCAGCCCCATCGGCGGCGCCACGGCCCAGTGGAGCCAGACCTTCGACTGGAGCGACACCGAGCAGCCCGCCACCTACCGCCTGCAACTCGCCCGCGACGTGAATTTCACCCAACTCATCGTCGACCGCGCCGGCCTCACGCAGAGCAGCGAGGTGGTCGACCTCTCGGCCCTCGAGTCGGGAACCACGATCTACTGGCGTGTGTACACCACGCAGAGCGAGTGCTTCGACAAGTCGTCGGCAGTCGAGACCTTCGTGGTGCCCCAGCGCCAGCCCGCTCCGGCAACCACACTGCTTGCGCCCGACAACGGTGCAGAGTTTGAGACCGACTTCGACTTCGCCTGCTCGGTGGTCGACGCTACGCAGTACACCGTTCAGGTGGCCACCGATGCCGAGATGACCAATGTGAAATTTGAAAGCAACGAGATGACGCTCGCTGGCGACCGCATGACGCTGAACTTCCAGCCGGGCCTCGTAGGCCTGGGTCGCTTCTACTGGCGTGTGCTCACCTCGTCGGCAATCACAACGCCCACGGCGTCCGAGGTGCGCTCGTTTGTGGTGACCAACCTCACCACCGGAGCGTTTGAGCCGGGATACGTCATCAAGAAGGACATCGACACCTATCAGCCCATCGGCACGCTGATTCTTGAAAACGACTGGGTGCGCTCGACCAAGAGCCCCTACAGCAACATGAGTTTCGACAGCGACGGACTCATGAACCGCGGCTTTACCGTCAAGGACGACCGCGTGCTCGTGATTGGCCGTATCGCCGGCGACCCCACCAGCAACGTCTACATCGACCATTACAGCGCTCTCACCGGCGAGCACCTCAAGCGCGTGGCGGTGAGCGACAACGTTAAGTGCTACTACTATCCGGGCAACGACATCTTCCTGGACCGCGCCGGCAATGTGGTGATCACCAACCTCGTGCTCAACATCTCGTCGCAGCCCATCAACATCTTCCAGGTCGACCCCGAGACCGGCGAGGCAACGCTGCGCGCCAGCCTCACCATCGACAACACCGAGACGTCGCGCATCGACCACTGCAACATCTTTGGCGATGTGAGCACGGGCAGTTTCACCGTGATGGCCGCCTTGAGCAACGGCACGCAAATCGTGCGCTGGACCGTCGATAACGGCGAAATCAGTTCCACCCGTGTGACCAGGGCGCAGAGTTTCTACCCCTCGTCGGCATCGCACTTCGGTCTGGCACCGCGCGTGTATCCCATCAGCAACACGCAACTCTATGTCACCGGCGGCGCCACCTTCCTGTCGCGCTACGTGATTAGTTCCGGCCGCATGACCGACAGTTTTGCCAACAACAGCGCGCTCGAGCCCGAGGGCACCAACGCCAACGGCGCGGCATTCTTCGACTTGGCCGGCAAGGGCTACATGCTGTATCCCTACAGCGACTATAACAGCGAGACGGGCTTCCGATTCGCTCTGGCTGAGAACCCCGTGGGCGACAGTTTTGCCGACTACACGCTCAAGTGGGTGTTCCCGCAGCAGGGCATGGGCAACCTTAACTCGCAGACCTGGGACGCCCCCTGTGCCGTGACCGACGGCCGCGACGCTAACAGCAAGCGCCTCTTCGTATACGTGCCGGGCAACGGCTTGGCCGCCTACACGCTGCGCCTGGGCCTCCGGGGCGATGTTAATGCCGACGGCGCAATCGACGCCATCGACCTGAACATCCTCATCAACATAGTCCTGGGTAACGACAACGCCGACAACTACCAGGGTCGCGCCGATGTCCACGCCGACGGCAACATTGACGGCAGCGACATCAACGACCTGGTAAACATCATCCTCGGAAAAGATTAGTTAATGCACTTTAAATAATGCATAATGCACAAAAAGGAGGGTCCCTTGCGGCCCTCTCTTTTTGTCTTAAACCGCAGCGACTCATCCTGATATGGATTGACTGAAATGCGAATTACGCGAATTACACGAATTAACCAAGTGATAAACAATATATTCGCATAATTCGCGAAATTCGCATTTAAAAATATATGTTTCGCGAAATTCTCATTAAATAATATTGATTAGCGGAATTCGCGTTAAATGCAATTCGCGAAATTCGCGTTAAAGGCCTTGCGACGAAAAATTGTAGTTAATTCTAAAAAAATCTTAAATTGCTCAACTTTTCCACAAAAAAATCGCCGCTGTTTTCAAAACTTGTTGTAAGTTTGTAACGTAATATGCCATGCTGTTACCGCACGGCAACAACCGGCAATTGCCGACTTCGACATTTGGAGTTCGCAACTCGGTTAACACGTTGAATATCAATATAAAAAATTAATATAAAATGTAACACGCTATGAGAAAACAGTTACTGCTTCTGTTATTTTCCATGTTCGCGGTGATGGGCTTTGCCCGCACAGTGACTGGTGTCGTGACGCAAGCATCCGACGGCGAGCCCATCATCGGGGCCACTGTGCAGGTGCACGGCACGTCGCGAGGCACTGCCACCGACTTCGATGGAAAATACTCAATCGATGTCAACGACGGAGACGTGCTTGACATCTCGTATGTGGGTATGAATCCCGTGTCGATCAAGGTCACTGGCGGCAAGAGCGTCATCAACGTTGAGATGACCGAGAACTCGCAAGTGCTTAGCGAGGTCGTCGTGACCGCAATGGGACAGACCCAAGAGAAGAAAAAACTGAACTTCGCAGTTCAGCAACTCGACAGCGACCAGGTGACGGCCGGTGGAACCACCAACTTCGCCAACTCGCTGCAGGGTAAGGTGGCCGGTCTGCAGGTCAGCACCACCGGTGGCTCGCCCAACGGCGACACGCAGGTGATTATCCGCGCCATCTCGTCGGTCAACAACAGCCAGAGCAACGAGCCGCTGATCATCGTCGACGGTGTGGCGATTCGCGGCGCCGGCTCGACGCTGGCCGACATCAACAGCAACGACATCGAGTCGATGACCGTGCTGAAAGGCGCTGCCGCATCGGCACTCTACGGACAGGAGGCCGCCAACGGTGTGATTATGATTACCACCAAGAGCGGTAGCCAGGACGGCACAATCCGTGTCAATGCCTCGGCAACCTTCGAAATCAGCAACGCCATGCGCGTGCCGAAAATCCAGAGCAAGTTCCGCCCGGGCGTCTACGGCATGTACAAGGAGAACTCCGCCAGCGGCGGTTGGGGACCCTACATGCGTCCCGAGGACACCCTCTACGACAACGTGGGCGAGTGGCTGCGCACCGGATTCATGCAGAAGTACGACGCATCGATCTCGGGCGGTACCGAGAAGTTTAACTCTTACGCCAGCGTGGCCTACCTGAACAACGAGGGTACCGTACTGAAGGACTACCGCAAGCAACTCACCATCTTCCTCAAGGGTGTGTACAAACCCTCGAAGCAAGTGACCGTGCAACTGTCGACCAACTTTGTCAACAGCGTGTACCGCGGCAACGGCGGCATGATGGGCACAGTGTACAACTGGGGCATCAACAAGAACATGCGCGACTATCAGACCCTCGAGGGCCACGTCAACTGGGCCGCCCGCTACGACAATTGGGACGCCCTGCTCGACACCGAGCGCATCACAGCAGGCATCTCGCCCTACTACAGCCGCTATAAAGACAAGGGCCGCAACGAGAACACCCGCATCATGCTCAACGGCCAAATCAGTTACGAGCCTATCAAGGACCTGGTGTTCACCGGCAAGGTGGCTTACGACAAGAGCAACTACATCTACGACGGATACACCGTGCCTCGCCTTTACGACGGCGACCTGCGCAACCCCAACGACAGCGAGGTCGTGTCGGCGCTGAGCAGCAGCCAGGACAAGTACGGCTCTTATTCGTTCAACCCCTCGCGCGGCGAGCAGGTGATTGCCCAGTTCTTGGCCACTTACCGCCGCACCTTCGCTCAGGACTTCGGCGTGGACCTGCTCTACGGTATGGAGTACAAGGAGTATAACGGCGTGAGCGCCTCGATTTACAACGAGGCCTTCCAGTTGGGTGGCGAGTACTACAGTTTCCAGAACACCAACTTCGGCGACGGCGAGTTGCTCAAGGCCAACCGCCCCAGCGTCACCCACAGCGAGTGGAACAAATATGGCTACTTCGGCGAGATCCGCTTCGACTACAAGGGCATGGCACAACTCTCGGCCACCTACCGCAGCGACGGCACGTCGCGTCTGCGCCAGGCCGCCAAGACCGTGTATTCTTACCCCAGCGTCACCGCAGGTGTAATCTTCAGCGAACTCTTCCACCTGCAGAACAAGTGGTTCAGTTATGGTAAGTTGCGTGGCAACTGGGCAAAGGTGGGTAAGGACTGCCCGGCCAACCTGTTCAGCGACACGTATAAGGAGTGGGTGACCTTCCCCGATGGCGGTTACGGTGTGAACCCCGTCATCAGCCAGGCCGGTCTGGGGCTTGAGCCCGAGATGACCAGTTCGTGGGAGATTGGCGCCGACTTGCGCTTCTTCAACAGCCGTACGCGCCTCGACATCGCCTACTACTCGACCACTACCGACAACCAGATTGTGAGTGTGCGTGTGTCGCCCGCTTCGGGTCAGATTCTGCAAACCCGCAACGAGGGCACCATCGAGAACCACGGTATGGAGGTCACGCTGCAGCAGGACATCATCAAGAACGGCGACTTCGACTGGATGATGTTTGCCAACTTCTCGTTCAACCGCGGCCGCGTGAAGAAACTTCCCGAGGACGTGATTGAGATTCAAGGTACGCAATATGGCGACATCTTCCCCGTGGCTCGCCTGGGCGGCTCGTCGACCGGTATTTCCGGAAAGGACTACGAGCGCGACCCTGATGGCAACGTGATTTGCGACGAGAACGGTTATCCCATCATCAGCCCGCAAAAGGGTATCTATATTGGTAACCGCGAGCCCAAGTTCCTGCTGGGTCTTGGCTCGACGTTCCGCTACAAGAACGCTACGCTGTCGTTCCTGGTCGACGGCCGTAATGGCGGCGACGTGGTCAACGTCACCGGCCGTGGCCTGATCACCAACGGCATGAACCACCTCTATGACGACTACCGCAACCGTGAGATTATCTTCAACGGTGTGCAGGCCGTCACCGGTGCCGATGGCACAGTGACCTACGTTGAGAACCGCACTCCCGTGGTGCTCGATTACAACTTCATCAGCCAGTACTACAGCACCGTCTCGAGCAACTTTATCGAGGACGGCTCCTACATCCGCTTGAGTTACGTCACGCTGGGCTACGACTTCACCCCGATGTTCAAGAGCACCTGGGCAGTGAAGGGCCTGAGCGCCACCCTCACCGGACGCAACCTGCTACTGTTCACCAAGTACACGGGCAACGACCCCGCAATCCTCGCCTCGACGGCCGGTGGTACCGGTGGCATGGGCGTCGACAACTATGGTGTGCCGGCAAGCCGCAGTTTCAACTTATCAATTAAAGCAACATTCTAATTTTCAGACTCGACGACTATGAATAAGATAAAAGCATTCGCATTAGTTTTACTCACGAGCCTGCTCACCGTTAGTTGCACCGATATACTCGACGAAAACGTCAACCCCGACGCAGCGCATGAAATTGATGCCAAGGTGGGTCTGCCTGTGCTGGTGTTCTATGCCAACCAGATCGTTTACGACCACTCAGAGTATTACGCTTACTTCTCGCAGATGCTCACCACTGGAGGCAAAAGTTCGGTGGGCGCATATTCCTATAAGTGCGAGTGGGAGATGCTGACCATGAACCGCCACCCGATGTGGCGCCGTCACTTCTACGACATTGGCAAGAACGGTGTCAACCTGATTGCCAACTCGCAAGCCATCAACTCGCCCAACTACGAGTTGATTGCACGCACTATCAAGTTGATGTCAACTCAACTTACTACCGACGCCTTTGGCGACATACCCCGTAGCCAAGCCTACACGTCGAACTCGCCCGCTTACGACACGCAAGAGTCGATCTACGCCTGGATGTTCCAGGAGTGTGAGGACCTGTTGGCGATGTACGACGACCCCAGTGTTGTCAATGCTGAGGGCAACCAGCCCATCACCGCCGAGCAAGACCGCGTCTACGCCGGTGACCTCGAAAAGTGGAAAGGCCTGGTGCTGGCCATTAAGGCCCGCCTGCTGCTGCGCAACATCCCCAACATCGACCGCAGCCCGGCAATGTGCCAGCAAATCATCGCTGCCGCCGACGCAGCCATCAACCAGTGGCGCAAGGGCGACCTGCTCTACGGCGACTGGTTCGGCAATGAGCCCCGCTACAACTTTGACGGTGGTACCGGCGAGCAAAACTGCGTGTGGAGTGTGGCTCAGCCCATCATCAACTCGTGGGAGTCGCGCGGCAACCTGCTGGGCAACGCCATCCCGTCGAAATTCTTCATGGTGGACCTGCTCGGTAGCAGCGCTCCCGACAACGAGAAACTCGCCGGCCTCTTCAACGGCGACGGCGGCTCGCACGACGGCTTCGGTTGCGACCCGCGCATCGGTCTGCTCATGATTGCCCGCACCGGACCGCAAACGGCCTCGAGTGCCAGCGAGCAAATCAAGATGCGTTACCTCGAGAACAACATCGGCATGGGTAGTACCTACAAGATTGCCAATTACCCCAACCTCTACATGGGTGCTTATGCGGGCGCAGTCGACTGCTACAACCCCATCTTCACCATGGAGGAACTCTACTTCATCAAGGCCGAGGCTGAGTATTGGCTGGGCAACAAGACGCTGGCCTGCGAGTTGGCTAAGGAGGCCACCGAGCACAACATTCAGCGCCACCTCGACTTCTTCTTGTCGCACTATCCCAACCCCAACTACAGCGACCGCACCGACAACAAGTACCCGGGCAACTCTGCCACCGGCGGCAAGCCTGGCTTCCAGGCCGCTGAGTACTGGGAGGAGCAAGTCGACGCCTTCCTGAACAACAACGAGGTGTACACCGAGACCACTGGCCGTAACGGCGAGATTCGCCGCAACTATGTGGTGCACAAGGTCACCGAGAAGGGCAACAAGCACTGGTTCTTCAACCCCAGCGAGTTCACCCTGAGCGACCTTATGCAGCAAAAGTACATCTCGATGTACCTGCAGCCCGAGCAGTGGACCGACATGCGCCGCTACCACTACAGCAACAACCGTAACGCTTACGGCATCGGCGACAACAACGAGATCATCTATCCCACGCTGCGCAGGCCCTACAACCTCTATGCAGCCTACTGGATCGACGGTCTGACCGAGGCTGAGAAGGAGAACACTTGGATTCAGCGTCTGAACTACGACCCCGAGACCGAGGAGAAGTACAACCGCTCTGAGTTGCAGCGCTTGGGTGCTTACAAGAACTACAAGTGGCTGCAGAAACCCATGATTTGGGCTCACGCTTATGGCGAGGTAAAATCGCTCACCGGACAATGATTCACGACACATTAACCATAATTAGAACAAAACGATTATGAAGATATATAAAGTTTTAGGCTCATTGGCACTGGTAGCGGCCCTGACGACATCCTGTGCCGTTCATGATCCGTTTGCCGACAATATGGAAATCGGGCAAGTGCTGCCCACGGTCAACTGGGAGCAGAACTCCACGTTGGTCAAGGCTGGCGCTTACGCCACTTTCAAGGCACAGTATTACACCTCGGCCGAGAACGAAATCGACCACAGCGAGGTGTGGTGCATGGTCGTGCGCGGACAAACTGCCGAGGCAACCAGCAAACTCACGCGTGCGCTGAGTTACAAGAAATCGGTCGCCACGACCGACACCGTGCGCTCGCGCCAGAAAATCAGCGAATATCCCCACAGCGCTTCGCTCTGGGACGGATATGAGTACACTCTGTCCGACTCGTTCCCCACATCGCGCACTCTCGCTCCGGTCATCTGGGCACAACCCAGCGAGTGGGACAACGAGAAGTTCAACATGTACTATCCCGCAACGTTCAAGCAGGAGTTCTGCGACTACATCGTGAGGGCTCTGACCAAGGACAGCGTCTACTACAGCGACTTGCGCAACGTCTACATCACCTACGACTTCCCGGCTGAGATTTTCGAGACGCTCAACGCCAAGTATGGCGTCGACTTCCCGACCGTCACCGAGACCGACACCAAGAGTGATGCCTGGTACACCACCGACGAGGTCGACCACTACTACTACGAGACCGTGGTCGACGGCGTGACGACAATTCACGAGATTGCCACGCCCGACGCCGCACCCAGTGGTGTTAACGTCTACGAGGTATACAAGTCGTCGCCCTGGCTGATGTGCCGCTACAGCGACGACACCGGTGGCAAAATCACCTATGTGCGCCACAACTACATGCCTTACTGGAAGGAACTCATTCAGAGCATCCCATTCGAGTCGTGGATCTACGACACCAGCGACAAAAACTATGCTGTGAACTTCACACGCAATTATTATCTCGAGCCCGACTTCCGGGTCTACGATAAGAACGGCAAGGTGGGTGTCACCACAAATAACAAGGAAATTACGTTGAATTAACCTCTTGACCGCGATGAAATTGATGAAAAATATAGTTTTAATGGCCTTGCTGGCCGTGACCATGGTGGCCTGTGTCGAAGAGACACCCGACTATGGCAACTTCCCCGGCAAGGATGTCGATTTTACCTATAACGTCGACGGCGACCAGTATTCGCTCGACTTCTACGTGGTATCGACCATTCAGTTCAACAACACATCGGCTAAGTCTGGTGCGTTGAAGTGGGACTTTGGCGACGGAACGACTTCGACCGAGGCCAACCCCCGTCACAAATATGAAGAGGCTGGCGTGTATCAGGTGAGCCTTACGGTGGAAGGTGTGGGAACCCGCACTTATCCGCTGCTCATCTACGACATCGCCCCGGTGCTCAGCGTGGTCGAGCAGACCGACCCCACCATCGTCATCAACGACGTGGCTGTGAAACTGGGCGTCGAGTTGCCTAACCCCGAGAACCTCATCTGCCACTATGTGTGGATGTTCCCCGACGGAACGACCGATGCCGAGGGCAATGAAATCACTACCTTCGAGGCTAATTCGCTGCCCGACGGCACCATCCCCGACCCGGGCATGCTGCGCTTCAAGCACATCGGCTCGCAGAAAATCGAGATTCAGACGTGGTTCGACATCAATGGCAAAAACCGCCGTCTGCAAGACTCGTACGTCAACGTGCAAGTGGGCTCGAGCATTGCGGCTCCCACGCTCTACTATGCCGAGTTTGGCGGCAACATCAAGGCTTACAAACTCGTCGACCTCAGCAAACTGCCCCCGGGCACCAAGAACATGCCCTTCGACATGGGTGTGAACTCGGGTAACATGCCCACGCAACTCGTCTTTGCCACCGAGGTTAACACCACGGGCGATGGCACGACCGAGCAGGACAACGTCTACATTTTGGACTGCGGCAAGCAGTACTACTATGTCAACGATGAGAATGGCAACCTGGGCGACGGTAAGATTACCGTGATGAGCGCCGACGGTGCCAACGTGAACGTGATGATTACCAACGTTGGCGGTCACGCCTTCAGCGACCCGTTCCAGGGCTTCAGCGACGGCACGTACCTCTATTACACCGACCGTAACACGGGCATCCGCCGCATCCCGCTGAGCACGCGTGGCGAGGTGGAGCACACTGTCAACAGCAGCACCGAGGGCTACTTTGTGGTCAACAACCAACTGGGTTACTACGGACAAGGTATCGCTTACGGTGCTATCCACACCGGCATCTATCAGGACCGCACAGGCATGTTCTGGTGGGGTAAGAACTACTCGGGATACGGTATCTACCGCTTCCGCACCACCGACATCGGCAAGACCACCACGGCTCCTTACAAGATCGTGCTGGCCACCACACAACCGCGTGCTTTCGCTCTCGACGAGGACCTGAAGTACCTGTATGTGTGGATGACCAAGGGCACCACGCCGTCGGTAGGTTTCGGACAGTATCCGCTGCCCGCCGAGTCGGAAACAGTCGATTATCCTAACTATATCAAGTTTATCGACATGGATGCCGACCCAATTAACACTACCGATGCCGAGGGTGTCTACACCACTCAGTTTGCCATCGACTTCAATTCGCCCGACCACCTGGTGTACTTCGGATTCCGTGCAGCAACCACCGAGAAGAACTACACCACCGGTTTGAGTTACTTCAACCCCACCGATGGCAAGATTTACAACTACAACGGCAACAAGGACAAGATTCTGGGCGTGTGCATCAACCCACGACTCACGAAACTGTTCTAAGTTGATGAAAAACTAATAACAGGGATGGTGTAACAACCTCCCTGTTATTTTTTGAAAATTCATTCACGATGAAAAGATTACTTGTCATAATGGCGCTGCTGGTAGCTCTGGCCACTACGGCGGGCGCTACCGAGAACCGCGTCAAGCGCGAGGTGCGCGGCGTGTGGCTCACCAGTTACCTGAGCGAGTGGCCCGGCGTAATCAACGACCGCAACGTGTCGACCGTGCAGCGTGCCGCGCGCGTGCTGCTCGACACGCTTCGCGACAATAACATGAACGTGATTTACTTCCACGTGCGCGCCATGTGCGACGCCCTGTACCAGTCGAGTTACGAGCCATGGTCGAGTTATGTGAGCGGCACGCGAGGCGTGGCGCCGGCTTTCGACCCGCTGGAGTTTCTCGTCGACGAGGCACACAAGCGAGGCATCGAGATTTACGCCTGGGTCAACCCCTACCGATACTCGCCGAAGAACTCGTCGTGGGGACAGAGCGAACTCGACTACATTCACACTCATCCTGAGTGGCTCATGACCACCGATTATGAGACGGTGCTTAACCCCGGCATTCCCGAGGTAAGGCAGCGAGTGGTGGATGTGTGCCACGAGATTGTGAACAACTACGACGTCGACGGCCTGGTTTTCGATGACTACTTCTACAACCAGGGCGGCAGTTCGTTTGACCTCGACTCAATCCAGTACAACGCCTACAAGCGCGCTGGAGGCACGATGAATCAGGGCGACTGGCGCCGCGAGAACGTCAACCAGATGGTGGCCGACGTGTGCCAGATGGTACACACCACCAAGCCCTGGGTGCGTTTTGGCATCGGGCCGGCTGGTGTGGCATGCTCCAGCCCGTCGGTGGCCGCGTCGTACGGCGTGGAGCCTTGCCCGGGCAGCGACTGGCAGTACAATCAAATCTATAGCGACCCCATGGCCTGGGTCACGCGAGGCACTATCGACTTCATCTCGCCGCAGGTCTATTGGAACACAGCGCAGACCTACACCGGCATCACGCAGTGGTGGGGCATGGTGGGCAAGAAATTCAACCGCCACGTCTACATCAGCGGTTACGCCGTAGAGTCGGTGAAAGACGCCTGGACGGTACCTGAATACCTCACCGAACTCGATATCATGCGTGGGGCCATGAACCCCGAGGCATGGGGCACGGTGTATTTCCGCTACACCACGTGGCGCCGCCTGAGCCAGATGCTTGACGGCAAGGTGACGCCGCTGCGCCACTATCTCAAGCGCAACGCTTACGCCACGCCGTCGTTGCCGCCAATCATGTCGTGGCGACTGCCGCCGCGCGGCTACACCACAGTGAGCGGCATGGCCCTCGATGGCGACACGCTGCGCTGGCAGCCCATCGACAATGTGCGTTACATCGTCTACGCCATCCCCGACAGTGTGGCCGACAGCCAGTTCACCTGCCAGCCGGAGTATATGCTCGGCATGACTTACGACACGGCATTCGGCATCAAGGACGCATACCAGAGCGGCTACCGCTATGCTGTCACAATCTTCGACCGCTGGTGCTATGAGTATGCGCCGCTGGTGCTCGGGGCCACGGCGGCTCCCGCTGCCAAGCCCACGCTGCTGGCGCCGGCCGACGGACAGTCGGCAACACGACTGGCACGCCTGCAATGGACCGGCGAGCCGGGCGACAGTTACACCGTGGAGTTCTTCAGCGACGCACAGTTGACCAACCTCGTGGCGCGCGCCGAGACACAAAACACCTGGCTGAGCCTCACCCAGATTGGGCAACTTCCCGACACCGGCACCTTCTACTGGCGTGTGACGGCACGTGGCCTCAACCGCTACGATACGGCCAGCGACGTGCGCCAAATCACGTTGCAAGAGTTCAAAATCACCGCTCCGAGCGATGGCCAGGTCGACGTGTCGCTGACTCCTGAACTGGCATGGGGACACGCCGCCGACGGAGCGACTTACAACGTCGAGATTTCGGCCAAGAACACCATGGTCAACCCCGTCTACACCGCTACCTCGGCAACGACCACGTTCACCGTGCCACGCTATGTGCTGGGCGGCGCGCGCGAGTACTTTGTCCGCGTGACGGCTCATCTCGGGGCCGACTCGCTGGTGAGCAACGTGTCGAAACTCCGCACTGTGGAAGTTATTCCCTCTGTGCCGGTGGTGATCAACCCGTCGACCGACGGCATGACGCTTTACGGCAATTCACGCGTCGAGGTGCAGCCCGTGGAGGGCGCTTCGAATCTGCGTTTGGAAATCAGTGCCAACAACACCTTCCCGGCACGCAGTTCTTATCGCGGCACCATCAATGGCGGCGAATTCTGGTCGCCGCAGTTGAACACCATCACTGGCGTGGGCAAACTTAACGATGGCGTCACCTACTACGTGCGCGCACGCTTTGCTTACCTCACTTTGGCCACCGGGGCATCGGCCCAGTTCACCGAGTATTCGCCCATCATCTCGTTTGTATATCACGAGAGCATGGCTGGCGACGTGAACGGCGACGGTGCTGTCGATGGCAACGACCTGAACGTCCTCATCAACATCATCCTGGGCAAGGACAGCGCAAGCAACTATGCCGACCGCGCCAATGTGGATGGAGTGGGGGATGTCGACGGTAACGACCTCAACCAATTGATTAATATCATCTTAGGTAAATAAATTGAAACAAGCATGAAAAAGTTGGCTTTGCTTCTTTTCACCGCTTCGCTACACCTGGTAGCCGGTGCCACGCTCACCTATAACCTGCGTGGTACCGACTTCCAAGTCGATACGCTGTACCATGCGGCGATAGGGCCCGGAACCACGCAGACCTCACTGCGCATGACCGCCGGCACGCGAGGCATGAACGTGTTCTACTCGCGTATCGACCTCACAAATCCCTATGTGACGCTTCGCACCGTCACCGCCAACGACCGTTACAACGGCGTGGAGCGCGTGAGCGACATGGCCATTCGCAAGTCGGAGCCGGGAGCGCGCTATTTTTTAGGCATCAACGGCGACTTTTTTATCACCTCGGGCCAGACGTCGCGCGGTGAGTCGTACGTGGGTGTGCCCTGCGGCACGACCATGGCCGATGGCGTGATCTACCGCGGCCAGAACAACGACTACTACACGCAGTTTGTGCTCGACACGTCGAAGCAGCCACATGTGGGCACTGCTGTGTTTAGCGGCTCGCTGACCACGTCCAGTGGCGCCACAGCACCATTGGCGGGCGTGAATGCCGATGCCGACTATAGCGGTATTGTGCTGTACAACGACCGCTATTTGACTGGCACCGACCAGTTCTACCAGACTTGCGAGGTGGCGGCACATCTGGCACCGGGCGAGAGTTTTGCCATCGGACAGCCGTTTAGGCTTATTGTTGACGGCGCGCCGTCGACGAGCGGCGACCTCACCATCCCCGAGGGGGGATTTGTGATTCACGGCCAAGAAGGTCTGAATGACTTCGTTCAAGGCCTGCACGACGGCGACGAGGTAACCGTTAACATCGGTTTTGCCCTCGATGGACAACAACTTGTACCCGAACAGATTATCTCAGGCTTCCCGAAAAGTGTGAGCGACGGCGTGGTCACTGAGACGGAGTGGATGCTCGACGAGTTCAGCACGCGCCAGCCGGTCACCGAGGTGGGCATTGCCGACGACGGAAAGACCATCATCTTCATCGTCATCGACGGACGCTCGTCGATCTCCAGCGGGGCGCGCACTACCGAGGTTGCCGACCTGATGCGGCAACTGGGCTGCACGCAGGTGCTTAACTTCGATAGCGGCGGCTCTACAACGTTCTACACCAGCGCATTGGGAATTCGCAACCAGTGCAGCGACGGCGTCGAGAGGCCCGACTCTAACGGCCTGTTTGCCGTGTGCTTGGCGCCCGACGACGACCAGGTGGCGAGCATAGCATTTGTCGATTGGGCGATGACGCTGCCAAAATATGGCGCTTACACACCGCATTTCTATGGCTATAACCGCTACGGCATGCTCGTCGACACCGACTTGCAGGGTGTGACACTCTCATGCGATGAGTCGCTGGGCAACATCAGTGCCGACGGCTCCACCTTTGTGGCTGCCGGGCAGGGCGTGGGCGCGCTCACCGCACATTGGGGCGACCTCACTGCGTCGCTCGATGTGATGATTGTGGGCGACCTCAACGGCTTGGCGCTCGACGGCGACTCAATCCTGCTCGACGGCTGGCACGACGTGCCGGTGCCGATGCACAACACTGTCGATGGTGTGGAAAAGCCCGTCAACCCCTCGGCCTTGAGTTGGACGAGCGACAACCCCGCCGTTGTCACTGTCGACGACGCTGGCGTGATGCATGGCCTCGCCGACGGCACAGCCATGGTCACTGGCACAGCGCCGGGCTTGGAACTCACGCTCAAGGTGATTGTCGAGCGCCCCGTGGCACATGTGATGGCCGGAGCCGGATGGAACGACCCTGCCGTGTGGAGCACCTCGCAGGCTGGCGGCAAGAATGGGGCCCTGGAGGCCACCGACGGCCATCTGCGTTACAGTTACACCGGCTCGTCGGGACGCGCGCCGCGCATCACGCTGTCGGGCACTTATCGCTTGTGGAGCCGGCCCGACACACTGCGGCTGACCATCAATGCCGGCAACGCGCCCGTCACCGGACTGGTGCTGGGCATGCGCTCGGCACAAGGCAAGTTGCAATATGCCACCATCAGCGATGTTGCTTTCGCCGCCGGACAACCCACCGTGGTCGACGTGCCGCTGGCGGCTTACTACGACTGTTCGCAGTTCGATACATATCCGGTGACCGTCGGCAGCGTGCAGTTGACCATGGGGGCAAGCACCACCGGCGAGGCCTACTGGCTTGAGTGGGACGCCCTCGAAACCGTCTACAACTGTGTGCCCACCCTCGTGCCGGGCGACGTCAATGGCGATGACCACGTCGATGGCCTCGACCTGAATGTGGTAATCAATATTGTCCTGGGCAAGGCGGCCCCCACGGCTCGCGCCGACATCGACAATAGCGGTAGCGTGGATGGTAGCGACATAAATATGCTTATCAACTTGATATTGAGCAAGTAAGAGAATGTTGTTAATTATTTTTAACATAAATAATTCTCTGTTTTCTTTGCCATTTGGCGAATAATTGTTTACTTTGCTCGATTATAGGGAAATTCATAAAATTAAATAAATTATTAACATTAAAAACTTTTACAGCATGAAGAAATTTTTACTCAGCGCTTTAGTCGCTCTCATGGCTGTTTCGGCTTCGGCTATCACCGACGGACAGGTCTATGAGGAGGTTAACGGCATCAAGTGCGTCAACAAGTGGATCATTTCGCGTGTGCACAGCGGAGAACTTGCCTACAATGCTCTGCCTGTCGCAACTAACTATGCGCGTTCGGCAGTTATGCACGATGGCGTCGTTTACATCTCGGTGACCGGTGCAAGGGTTGTCCCCAACGACACTATTCTCCAGAGCATCGTTTATAAGTACAGTGCCGAGGATGGTACCTATCTGGGTGAACTGCCCCTGACTCTCAATGGCGAGCCTTTTGCAACTCCCGCACAGAGTTCACTGCAGGCCAATAACATCGGTGTCGACAACTTCGGACACATGTGGCTGGCTGGATATTCCAGCGAGCAGAATGCAAGTTGCCCGTTCTACATGCTCGACCCCGCAACTGGTGCGCTCACTCCTCTGGCAACCTTCGAGAAGGGCGACATCATCGCTCGTATCGACTACTTCGATGTCATCGGTGATATCACCGGCGAGGAGGCACAGTGCAACATCATGGCTCCGGGTTCTAACAGCCCCACAGTCTACGCTTGGCACTACGACCAGGGCGACAGTCCTGAAGACTGGGTGGGCGGCTTCGATGGCGACCCCTCGATCGACATCCGTTTCTTCTGGCCTGAGGAGGTGACCCTGTGGGGTTATGCTCCCATGATTCGCCAATGCTTGGGTATGGACCCCGAGGAGGAGGACTACTACAATGGCGACCTCTTCTATGTTGACGCTTTCACTACCGCGCCTATTCTCTACGACCGCGCCGGTACAGTCCAAGACTGCTTCGACACCGATTATGTCGATCCCGCTCTCATTCCTGAGCCCGGCGCAAACGGTGTGGCTGAGTTCCACCTCGACGACCGTAACTTCCTCGCTTATGCCAAGGCTCAGTACACTGGCGATGGCCATGGCTGCCAAATCAACGTGTGCGAGATGGGCGAGGGCATGACCTTCGAAGGCATGAACAAGTACTGGCAACTGCCGGCCGACTCGCTGGGTCACACGTCGGATAGTGGTATCCGTCTGCACTGCATCCAGGTTGAGTACGACACCGACGCTCAGGGCGAGGAACTGATTCGCCTCCTCACCTACAAGTGCCAGAATGGCTTCGGCGTGTACGAGATTGGCAAGAATGTTGAGGCTCCGCAGCCCCAAGGCAAGAAGGGCGATGTTGACGGCAACGGCGAGGTGGACGGCACCGACCTGAACATCCTCATCAACATCCTGCTCGGCAAGGATCAGAACAACTACGATGGCCGCGAAAACGTTGATGAACAAGGCGGCATCGACGGTAACGACCTGAACTTGCTTATCAACATCCTGTTAGGAAAAGTTTAATGCCTAATGCCTAATGCACAAAAAAAAGGGGGTCCATCACGACCCTCTTTTTTTGATGGTTATTGCCGGGAAATCATTCATCAGAGGCTTGTCGTGCAACTTCAACCCCCTTCACATCCCTGAATCCCATGGTCTTCCCCGGCGACGTCAGTCCTGTAACTCCGCATCTTTTTTATCAATTTTGCGATTTTGGCATTTTTGTTTGGTGGATTGTGCAAATATTCGTAACTTTAGCCCCAAATATTCATTTAAAATTTAAAAAGCATGCTTATGAAACGATTTTTACTTTCTTTCGCTCTGTTTGTCGGGCTGATTTTGCCGGCAGCCGCCGTCACCGACGGCCAGGTTTATCCCGAAATCAATGGGATGAAAATCGCTAACCAATGGATTTTTGACCAGGTTCACACACGCGACGCCTACAGCGCTTCGGTCATCAACGCCTACTATGCCCGCACGGCCACGATGATCGGCGACGAGGTGTACGTGGGCCGCTCGCTCTACATCCCCGTCACCGACGAGAACCTGCAGTCGGCCATATTGGTGTACAGCGCCATCGACGGTAGTTTCCTGCGCGAGATGCCCCTCACGCTCGACGGAAATCCCTACTGCACGTTCCTGGGCGCAACCAGCGTGGGTAAGGACAGTTTCGGCCACCTGTGGGTGGCGCCGATGACGTCGAACGTCGTCAATAAGGTGCCCGTGTACATTTGCGACCCGCAGAGCGGAGCGCTCACCCTGGTGACCGAGATGGACAAGGGCGGAATATTGTACCGCACCGACTATCTGGACGTATTGGGTGACCTGACTCTTGAGCAGGCCGAGTGCAACATCATGACGGCCGCAGGATCGAGCGAGTCGGCAGGCTTCCCCACCATCTACCGCTGGCATGGTGACCAGGATGGCGACTGGGGGCCGGGTTTCTACGGCACCGACTGCTACCTGGATCTGCTCTATTTCTATCCCGAGACCAAGACTGGCTTAAGCCTGGCGCCCATCGTGAAGATGTGTGAGGACCCGCTGAACGAGGATACGCGCTACAGCGGCGAACTCTTCTACATCGACTGCTACGACGCTGCCCCCGTGCTCTACGACCTGGACGGCAACATTATCGACACCTTTGAGTACGCCGACCCGGCCGCGCAGCCGCGCACCTACCGCTCGAATGGCGTGCTCGACTTTACCATCGACGGACGCGCGTTCATCGTCTACACTATCGCCGACATGAACAACGACGGCAACGGCTGCCAGGCGATGATCTGCGAGTACAACGACCCGAGCATGATGTCGTTCGACAACATGACCCCGATGTGGACCATCCCAGCCGACTCGCTGGGCAAGGTCAACGATTCCGGCCTGCGCGTACACTGCTTCGCCACCGAGAAGAGTGTAGATGACGAGGGTAACGAGGTGGTGACGCTACTCACCTTCAAGGCCCAGAACGGTATGGCAGTTTACAAGATTGGTAAGAATGTTGAGGCTCCGCAGCCCCAAGGCAAGAAGGGTGATGTCGACGGCAACGGCGAGGTGGACGGCACCGACCTGAACATCCTCATCAACATCCTGCTGGGCAAGGATCAGAACAACTACGAAGGCCGCGAAAACGTTGATGAACAAGGCGGAGTCGACGGCAACGACCTGAACGCGCTCATCAACATCCTTTTGGGAAAATAATCATAGTAGAAATTTCAAGAAAACACT
This sequence comes from uncultured Bacteroidales bacterium, assembly GCA_902776835.1. Taxonomy (GTDB): domain Bacteria; phylum Bacteroidota; class Bacteroidia; order Bacteroidales; family Muribaculaceae; genus Sodaliphilus. The sequence continues at coordinate 1,803 of CACYRK010000015.1, read as the reverse complement.
GTAAAAATGAAACTGATAAAGACATTGCTGGCCATAACGGCTATCGCTGCCTGTGCCATGCCACTGCAAGCTAAGAACCAGTGGACAATGGAGGGCAAAACCTACGATGTCGACACCATCGTGTATCCTCATAAGGTGGGCCCCGGTGTGACCTATAGCCGTTACGACCTGCCCTCCTTCCCGCTCAAGGTGAGCGTGCTGGAAATCGACCTGAACAACCCCTATATCGATCTGGAGAGTTACCTCTCGGGCGAGAAGGCGGCCAGCGTCGAGGACCCCCTGGGCGTCTACGAACGCTACCGCGCTGCCGGCCGTGAGGTGGTGGGAGCCGTCAACGGCGACTTCTTCCGCACCTCGCCATCCAGCGAGTGGGGCATCCCCACCAGCGGTATGCTGCGCAACGGACAGTTGCTCATCAACCCCGCCGGACGTGCCGGATTCACCCTCGACGACCAGCGGCATCCCTACATCGACCGTGTGAACTACAAGGGCACCATAACCTTCAATGGCGTGGAGCACGACCTGCATAGCGTCAACTGCATTCGTGTGGGCAACGAGTCGACACCTACCACCGGAATCTTCCTGTTCAACGAGTTCTGGGGCTCGGCCTACAAGTACTGGATATATGGCCGCATGGTGCTCGTCAGCCCCAAGGACGGCCAGTTCAAGTGGAAACCCAACGGCTCGGAAACGGTGGTGATCGACAGCGTGTTCAACGCGTCGGTTATCAATATCCCGCGGGGCAAAGCATTGCTGTGGTTCCGTGGCGACCCGGTCCAGTTAACGAAAGATATGCACGTGGGCGACGAGATGGAGATTGGCTTCAAGGTGTGGCTCAGTGGCATGCCCGACCTCGACGTGAACTTCATGCAAAACGTGGGCGGCAGCAACCACATCATCCTGCGCAACGGCCAACTCGCCGAGAACTGGGAAGGACGCCAGCCGCGCACCTGCATGGGTATGAGCGCCGACAGCACCAAGATTTATTTCGCCGTGCTCGACGGACGCAGCACCACCTCGCTCGGTGTGTCGCTCTTCGAGGCTGCCGGTGCTATGCTGGGGCTCGGAGCCTGGAATGCGGTGAATCTGGATGGCGGCGGCTCGTCGTGCATGGTGGTGAATGGCGATGTGGCCAACCGCCTGAGCGACGGTATGTTGCGTGACACTGGCAACGGATGGGCAATCATCTCGAATGCGCCGGTCGACGACCAAATCGGCATCATCGACTTCGCCCCGCGCAGTTTCAACCTCTCATGCTCGTCGAAATTGGATTTCAAAATCTATGGTTACAACCAGTACGGTGTGCTGCTCGACAAGGACTTGCAGGGCTGCACCTTCTCCTGCGATGAGCAGTTGGGTACGTTCGACAACAACGGCACCTTCTACGCCGCGTCGTTGCCCGCCACAGGCAAGATTTACGCCAATTATAACGGCATCACATGCGAAACCGACGTGCTGCTGATGGCTTCGGAGAAGCACCTGCGCAGCGACAGCGTGGTCATCGACCGCAACCACCCCTACCGCATCGGCGTGGTGGCCGTGAGCGGACTTGGTGAGGACGATGTCGACCCGATGTCGATGCAATGGACTATCCAAGACCCCACTGTGTGCCGCCTACTTGATGGCACACTGATCGCCGTGGCCGACGGACGCACCGAGGTGTACGGCGTGGGTGAGGGATTTTCCGACACCCTCGTGGTGCGTGTCGAGAATCCCAAGGCTCACATCACCACCATCCAGGGCGACGAGGTGATTCCCGAGAACTGGAACTTCGTGGCCAGTGGCGGCAAGGATGCCACCATC
>CACYRK010000014.1 GCA_902776835.1 uncultured Bacteroidales bacterium | reverse complement strand
ACCCATGGCAGCCAAGTCGATGTAGATGGTGTAAGGCTGGCCAGCCTCGAAGCCCCCCTCAGGCTCTATCTTCAGGTAGTTGGCCTTGGGGAAGTTGTAGTTGCGCACATCCAGTTGCACATAGTCGCACGGCAGGCCGCAGGTGAAGGTAAATGCGATGGTGTCGGGCAGGCTGTAGAAGGTAATCTCCTTCTCCATGGTGATGTGCGGAGCGCGGTGGCTCGAGTAGGTGAACGAGATGTTGCCGTTGTCGTCGAGCACGAAGTTCTTGGCACCGGCCCCGGTGATAGTCCAGCCGTCCCACGTCTGGTCGATGTACTCCTGATTGCTAATCTCAATCTTCACACTTGTGGTGTCGCGATACTCGCCCACGCTGCAGAAGATGTCGGTTTCGCCATTTTGCTTGGCGAGAATCACGCCGTCGGTGATGTCGAGCACGTCATCGTCGTCGATGGCCCAGTCGAGTTTCGACGGGTCGTACATGAAGTTGTTCAAGCCCACGGGGGCGTTCACTTCGATGGGATAAGCGCGGTCGTCAAGCAGGATGGTGGGTTTCAGTTTGATGCCGGGCACGGCCGCCACGGTGTTGACACGAATTGTGTCGCGCATGCCGTTATAGTCGACCATCAGGCGCCCCTCCAGGGTGTCGCCGCAAGCGTAGAAGACGGTGCCCGAGGTGGTACCGACGTTGTCGGTGGAACTCAGCGTAAAGCCGTCGGTGATGTTGTCGTTGACGAGTTCGCCCCGCTGGTTGTAACCCAGCAACACAGGCTTGTAACTCGAATAGACGGGGACGTCGACGCGGAAGTCGTTGAACTTGACGTAAGCCACCTCGTTATCTTCCACGCCCACTGCCTCGAGCATCCATCCGCAGCACACGCCACGCGGCGTGCCCTCGGTGGTGGTGTTGATGACCTTGCCGTTGACCAGCATCTCGGCCGAGCCTCCGGCATCGTAGTTCATCAAATAGCGTATGTCGGGGCATATCTCCCTCATAATCATGCACACCACGCGCGTATTGCAGCCGCTCGAACGGCCGTAGAGGGGGCTGTTAGACTGGTCGGCGACAAACATGTAGAACTTAGTGCCATCGGCATTTGTGCCGTAGCATGTGCGAGAGTAGGCGTGAGCGTTGTAGTCCTCATCGCTGTTACGGCCAGTAACTGTGCCGTCGATCATCAGCGGCGCGTTGCCCTCGACCAATTGCTCAATCTGGCCGGGGTAGACCTCGCCGTTGGGGGTCATCAGCATCCAGGTAGAACTCACCAAAATTGTGTCGCCCTCTTCCAGCGGGTCCATTACGTCCTTCATGCCACCGGTGGTAGTCAGGCAGGCGTCGTAACTGCCCAGCGTCTGTCGGTCGGCGTTTTTGACGATTTTCGAGACCACGAATTGCATGTCTTTGTTCACAGCCCAGCCATTACCCTCGGTGAACGTGAGGTAATAGTTGTTAGAGCCGTTGTCGCCCTGCGTATCGTAGCCTGTCCAGTTGTCCTCGAACTCGCGCGTTGCGGTGTAGGCGCCGTTCCAGAGCGCCATCTCGCCCTGCACGCAGCGGCGGTTGATGTTGTAGAAGGGCTGGGGTGCACCATCGGCAATCTTGGGGCTCACCACCCTGCCGTACCACATGAAACTACCCTGCACCACGCGTCGGTCGTGGGTGTAGGCCGAAACGCCCGTTCTTGAGGGGCCACCGTTCCACTGGTCGTAACTGGTGTTGGTGTTGACAAATGTGGTGTCGTTTTTCACCACACCGCCCAGCGGTGAACTGAGCATAAAGCGCGCCCACAGGGTGTTGCTGCTGGTAGCCCAGAAGTTGGCATTACATGCCGCAAAGGGGCGTGTGGTTGCGGTGCGGTTGCGCACCACAGCGTCGCTGAGTTTCTCGGTAGTGCCCACGCGGTTCTGACCGATCGTGGTTTCGATGCGCACTCCGGGGTCGGTGAGGTCGACCTCGAGCACATAAAGGTTGAGGGGGTATTCGGGCAGGCGGATGATGGTGTTAACCGTTCCCGGGCCCACTTGTCGACGCTGCAGCGTGTCGGCATGCCAACTTTTCTTATCAAAATAGATATCGGCACTGGCCCACTGCGCGACAGCAGCGAGCATAATCAGTAGAGTAAAGAATTTCTTCATAAAGTTGTCGTTATTGTAGTTTTTATTTTAATTCACATCTAATGCAGTCGCCGCAAACTTGGACGCTGAAGGCCACGTTGCCAACTGCCATGATATTCATGCGGTAAAGTTACACAAAAAAACCGAAAGCCAAGCAAGGTTTCAGGTTTTTTTGCTTTTATGAAAGAATGTGTTATTCGATTTTGGCGGGGACCACCAGGGCCACAGCGTAGGCTGCGATGCCCTCGCCTCGCCCGGTGAATCCCAGGCGCTCGGTGGTGGTGGCTTTGATCGACACTTGGTCGTCGCGGCACTGCATGCACTGTGCCAACTCGCGCTGCATGGTTGGGATGTGTGGATTGAGTTTGGGTTGCTCGGCGGCGATGGTGATGTCGCAGTTGCCCAGCGTGTATCCGCGCTCGCTCACGAGGAGATACACCTCGCGGAGGAGTTTTCGGCTGTCGATGCCCTTGTATCTCGGGTCGCTGTCGGGAAAGTGGTATCCGATGTCGCGCAGGGCCAAGGAGCCCAGCAGGGCGTCGCACAATGCGTGGATTGCCACGTCGGCATCGCTGTGTCCCAGCAGGCCCAACTCATGCTCAATACGCACGCCTCCGAGCCACAACTCGCGGCCCGGGGCGAAACGATGCACGTCGAATCCCATGCCGATGCGCGGTGCGTTCATCGGCCTCCGAACAGATTTTTGATGCCGTCCATGTCGAACGACAGAGTGAAGCGTAGCGTTTGGTCGAGCGGGCTGTTCTGTGCCGTGGCGATGATGTAGGCCGCGTCGAGGCGAAGCACATTCATCGAGAAGCCGGCACCCAGGCCGAAGTACTGGCGGTTGCCCTTGTACTTATTCTCGTGGAAATAGCCGCCGCGCAGGAAGAACTGCTGGTTGTAGACATACTCGGCACCAACCGACAGGTTGATTTCGCGCAACTCCTCGGTGCCGCCACCCGGCGCATCGTGGAACGAGTCGAAAATACCGGCAATCGACGATTTGTCCTTCCAGTCTTGCAATGCGATACCATATTCCTCCTCGTTGTAAGTGCCGTCCTCGTTGAGATACCAACTCTGCTTGGGCTTGAGGGGCACGAGCAACTTGTTGCCCTCGAGCGACAGTGTGAGGTTGTGATAGTCGGCCAGCGGGAAGGTGAACGAGGTACCCAACTTCAGGTTGGTGGGCAGGAACGCAGGATCGTTGCCGCCGTTATACGACAGTTTCGAACCGATGTTCGACACGTTGAAACCCACGGTCCACTGGCACTCGTTGCGTCCGATGACGGGATAGGTGGTATAGTAGCCCGAGATGTCGGCGGCAAATGCCGAGGCGCCCTTGTTCGAGTCGTCGTTGTCGAGGCTGTATCCGCCGTAGGCCAGGTCGCTGTAGATATAGCGCAGAGCCACACCCATGGCAAACTTCTCCGACAGTTTGCGCGAATAACCCACGTCGACGGCCATCTCAAAGGGGTTGATGGTACCCATACCGGCGCTCACCTGGTCGGTCATCTGAATCTCGCCCAGCGAGAAGTAGCGGAGCGAAGCGCTCACAGCCTGGTTGTCGCCTTGTCCGAGTTTCATGTATCCCGAGAGGTTTGCCAGATAGATGTCGTTGACGATTTTGCGCAGCCACGGTGTGTAGGAGAGCGATACGCCAGCGCCACTGTAGGCAAAGGCATATTTCGACGGATTCCAGTACTGCGAGTTCACGTCGGGCTCGGTGGCGGCACCCTGGTCGCCCATCGAGGCGCCGCGCGCATCGGGCGTAATCGAGAGCGATGCCACACCGGTGGTGATGGGGTTGAACTCGTCCTTTTGCGCCCAGGCGCCCAATGCTGTTGCGGCCATAAGAGCCGCTACTACTATCTTGTTGAATAATTTCATAATCAAAAAAATAATGCAATCTACACACTTATTAACTCCAATCGTGGCAAATTATTGTGCAGAAGAGCAAAAAATCATGTCACCGCAACCACGGCGTGACAAATTGCTCGACCCGCGAGGCGTACTCCTGCGGGAAGGTGCTAAAGGAGCGTGCATGGTCGACGCCGGGCACCACCCACATCGAGTGCGCCGGGCCGTGATAGGCGTCGTTCAGGCGGTAGACCATGGCGGTTGGCACAAAGTCGTCGGCGCTGCCGTGAATCATGAGCACGGGCACAGTGGCGTGCCGCAACGCGTCGATGCTCGATGCCTCGCCAAAGCGCCATCCCAGTTTCATGCCGCTGAGCGCGCTGGTGGTGTAAAGCAGGGGGAATGGCGGCAGGCCGAACTCCTGGTCGAGTTGGTAGGCAAACTCGTCCCAAACGCTGGTGTAGCCGCAGTCCTCGACCACGCAGCGCACACACGTGGGCAGCGAGTCGCCGGCGAGGTTCATCACCAGCGATGCACCCATCGACACCCCATGCAGCACAATGCGCGGCGCGTCGTCGGCGCTGCCAAATCGCGCGGCGGCCACGTCGATCCACCGCTTTACGACATCGCGCTCGGTCCACCCCATGCCCACGTAGTCGCCCGGCGTGTGTCCGTGTGCGGGCAGGTCGGGCAGCAGCACATTGCATCCCATGTTGCGATGATAGATGCTCGCCACGTCGAGCATCGACATGGCGCAGTCGTGATATCCGTGCACCAGCATTGCGGTGCGTCCCGTGGGCTGAGCGGCGGCCACATAGATGGCGTGGTTGTCGACACCGCCGATGCTTACCACGGTGTCGTGCAACGCCCCTGTGGTGCGCACACTGTCGACCCAGGCCACAGCCTGCGGCGAGCGCTCGGCCAAGCGCTCCAGCGCCTCGGCATCGGGGCGGTGATAAGCAGTGAGCGAGTAGTCCAGCATGAAACTACTCGCCCAAGCGATGACCGCCAGCACTGCCACAACGAGCAGTGCCAGCGGCCACAATATCCAGCGCAGCGTGCGTCGCTTCATCAGTCACGACCGCCGCCGAAGATGCGCAGCAGATAGATGAACAGGTTGATGAAGTCGAGATACAGGCTCAAAGCGCCCCAGGTGGCAATCTTGCCCACCATCACCGAGTCGCTCTCGGCAACCATACGCTTGATTTTCTGGGTGTCCCATGCAGTGAGGCCGATGAAAATCAGCACACCGGCGCAACTGATGAGCCATCCCATGGCCGTGCTGTGCACAAAGATGTTGATTACCGACACCACGATGAGGGCAATCAGCGCCATCACCAGGAAGGTGCCCATCTTGCTGAGGTCTTGCTTGGTGACGTAGCCAAAGATGGTCATCGTGCCAAAGACGGCAGCGGTGATTAAGAAAGTGAGCGCTACGCTCTCCTGCGTGTAGGCCAGGATGAGCGGTGTGAGCGTGATGCCATTGATGGCGCTGTAGAGATAAAACAGCGCTGTCGAGGTTGCGGAACTGAACTTCTGCAGCCCGGCACTGATGGCAAACACCAGCGCAAGTTCACCAATCATCAAGCCCCAGAAGAGCCAGGTGTTCTCGAAAATGAACATCATCATGGTCTCGCTCGAGGCAACCATCCATGACACCAAGGCGGTAACCAGCAGACCGAGGGCCATCTTGCCGTAGACACGGCGCATAACAGCGTTCACATAGTTGGTGAGCGCCATTTCGTCCTCGACCTGCGCTGCCGTTGGCGCATTATACGCATTGTTGTAATACGAGTAATTTTCCATTTCAGTACTTCTTTTAATATTAATCCAAGGCATGACGGGGCAAAAACCGTGCCATCACATGCGCTCGGGCATCTCCATGCCGAGCAGCGAAGTGGCGCGCTTCAGGATGTCGCCCACGGTGCGCGAGAGCACCAGTCGGAACACGCGACGTGCGGCATCGTCCTCCTTGAGGATGCTGTAGTCGTGGTAGAACTGGTTGAACTCCTTGGCCAACTCGTAGGCATAGTTGGCGATGAGTGCCGGGCTATAGTTCTTGCCGGCATCGGCCACCACGGCGCCAAAGTCGGCCAGGCGCTGGATGATGCTGATTTCCTTGTCGTTTGGAGCGACCTCGCTATAGTCGGTTGCGGCGAGGTCGTCGCTGGCCTTACGCAGCAACGACTGGATGCGGGCGTAGGTGTACTGGATAAAAGGCCCGGTGTTGCCGTTGAAGTCGATCGACTCCTGCGGGTTGAACAGCATGTTCTTGCGCGGATCGACCTTGAGGATGAAGTACTTGAGGGCACCCAGTCCCACCTTGCGCAGCACCTCGGCCTTCTCGTCGTCGGTCACGCCCTGCAGGCGTCCGGGCTCATCGCTCATGGTGCGTGCGGTGGCAATCATCTCGTCCATCAGTTCGTCGGCGTCGACCACGGTGCCTTCGCGCGACTTCATTTTGCCGTTGGGCAACTCCACCATGCCGTAGGAGAAGTGAATCAAGTCCTTACCCCACTTGAAGCCCAGTTTGTCGAGCAAGAGCGAGAGCACCTGGAAGTGGTAGTTCTGCTCGTTGCCCACCACATATATCATCTTGTCGATGGGATAGTCCTGGTAACGGAGTTTGGCCGTACCGATGTCCTGGGTCATGTAAACCGATGTGCCGTCGCTTCGCAGCAGCAACTTGTGGTCGAGGCCATCGGGCGTGAGGTCGGCCCACACGCTGCCGTCGTCCTTGCGGTAGAACACGCCCTTGTCGAGGCCTTCGAGCACCTTCTCCTTGCCCTCGAGATAGGTCTCGCTCTCGTAGTAAATCTTGTCGAAGTCGACCCCCATGCGGCGGTAAGTCTCGTCGAAACCGGCGTAAACCCACTCGTTCATCATTCGCCACAGCGAGCGCACCTGCTCGTCGCCGTCCTCCCACTTCTTGAGCATCTCGCGCGCTTCGTGCATCAGCGGCGAGGCCTTCTCGGCCTCTTCCTGGCTCATGCCTTGCTCCATGAGTTGCTTCACCTCTTCTTTATAGTGCTTGTCGAAGGCCACGTAGAAGTCGCCAATCAGGTGGTCACCCTTGATGCCGGTGCTCTCGGGCGTGGCGCCGTTGCCCCACTTTAGCCAGGCGAGCATCGACTTGCAGATGTGGATGCCGCGGTCGTTGACAATGTTGGTCTTCACCACGCGGTTGCCACAGGCCTGCATGATGCGCGACAGGCTGTAGCCCAGCAAGTTGTTGCGTACGTGGCCCAGGTGCAGAGGCTTATTGGTATTGGGCGACGAGTACTCAATCATCACCAGCGGACTGGCGTCGGTCACGGGCACAAAGCCATAATCGGGCGTCTCGGCCACATGGTGCAGGACACCGGTCCAGAAAGTGGGCTTGATGGTGATATTGAGGAAGCCCTTGATGACGTTGAACTTCTCTACGGCTTCGCAATTAGCCACGAGGTACTCGCCTATCTCGGTCGCCGTGGCCTCGGGAGCCTTGTGCGACGCTTTGAGGAATGGGAAAACTACGATGGTCTCGTTGCCCTCAAACTCCTTCTTGGTGGTTTGCGGCACGATGTTGGCGGCGGGAAAGTCGAGGTCATAGAGCGCCTTGACTGCCTGCGACGTCGCCTGCGACAAAATTTGGTCAATCGACATATATCTACAGTTTTAAGTGAGTGTTCCTAATCAATGCCGGGCGCCGAGTGCGCCCTCACGCGGGTCCTTCGGCCCGCACAACCTGCAAAGTTACAACATTTTTCCCACCCACCGAAATCCACCGCCCAAAAACCGCCACCGCAAATCAAAGGGACGGTTCTTTTGATTGTTAATTTAGGTTAAATACACTACAATTATGGGCTTTTGATTGTAGCCGGAAATCTGCTTTTAAGTCCTGATTATAAGATAAATGGAAATTATAATTTAGAATTATTCTAAATCAAAAGAACCGTCCCTTTGATTATGGGGAATGTACAGCCTGTCGGCCGCAATACAGACCGACAGGGTGGAGATGAGGCCACGACGGAGTCGGAGAATTTGCAAGAAAAAGGCGAAAAGGCACCCCCATTACTTCAATGGGCCGACATTCCTAATTGTGCCATAACAGTTTTGTTTTGGCGTGATTTCTAATGGCCGATTTGGGATAAAAGGTTTTCCTGATCGAGGGGAGGGAATACGGGTCGTCTGCTATATCACCGCAAAAACCGCAAAAATTGTTGGAGTTTTTTTATTTTTTGTGGGTTTTTCTTTTGGAGGCGGTGATTTTTCGTTACATTTGCACCATTAATTACACAAGCGACCTGACATGGCGAACGAGATACTGATATTGCCCGACATACATGGGCGCGACTTTTGGCGCGACGCCGTCTCGGCTCGCGACTTTTCCGAGATAGTCTTTCTTGGCGACTACCTCGATCCGTACGGTCGCGAGAACATCGAGCCGGAGGATGCGTTCAGCAACTTCCAGGACATCGTGACGTGGAGCCGCAGTTACGGTCACAATGCGGTGTTGCTGCTGGGCAACCACGACCTGCACTACTGGCGCACGCCTTACGGCTCTCTGTCGAAGGGCAGTCGCTTCGACTTTGACATGGCTGCCGTGGTGGCGCACTACTTTGCCCGCAACGTGCACATGTTCAAACTGGCCCACGAGGCCGAGGTGGCTGGGAAAAAGTTCCTCTTCACCCACGCCGGAGTGAATGCCGACTGGCTTCAGCGCCATGCCGACGTGGTGAGCGAGGCCCGCGCCGCCGCCCTCAACGACATCCTTCCCGAGCACATCATGGTGCTCGACGAGGCCAGTTACCGCCGTGGCGGCAATCAGCCCACCGGCAGCATCATCTGGGCCGACGTGAACGAGATGAAAGAGTCGCCGCTCGAGACCGATTTCTACCAGATTTTTGGACATTCGCAACAAGTGCAGGACCCCGTCATCACCGAGCATTGGGCCTGCCTTGACTGCCGACGACCGTTTATCATCAACGGCGACGGCGAGATTGAGGACCTCACGCTCTAACCGTTGGCTAAGTCTTGGGGGATCGAGTATTTCCAACATTGAACTATAATAATTACTATAACCGCATGAAGCACAGCCACTTCATATTGGAGTTACTAATCCTTGTGGCAGTCGCCACCAGTTGTCATCGCGCACCGGGCGACGTGCCCGAGCCCGCCCGTAGCATGTACTACTGGCGCACCACGATGAGCCTCGACAGCGCCGAGCGCGCCTTCCTGGGCGAGCACGGCGTGAAAAAGTTGTATGTGCGCTACTTCGATGTGGTGATGAAAGACTCGGTGGCCATGCCCAACGCCACACTGCATTTTCCCGACAGTGCGCCCGACATTCCCGCCGGCATCGAGGTGATTCCCACGGTGTTTATCGTGGAGAATGTGATGCATCACGACTTGGGCAACATGGCTCGCCTAGTGGTTGAGCGCGTGGTGCAAATCAGCGCCACCAACGGCCTGGCAGCCCCGCGCGAGGTGCAGATCGACTGCGACTGGACCCGCACGAGCATGGAGCGGTTCTACGCCTTCTTGCGCGACGCCCGCGCCGTTGCCAGCGAGCATGGCATGCGGCTGTCGGCCACGATACGCCTGCACCAACTCACCATGCCGCCACCGCCAGTCGACTACGGCGTGCTTATGGTCTACAACACCGGCGACGCCACGAAACTCAATGGGCACAACCCCATCCTGGACCTTCGCGACGTGAAGCCCTATCTGCGCCATCTGGCCAACTACCAGTTGCCGCTGTGCGCCGCCTACCCCTGCTATGAGTGGCAACTGCTGTTTCGCGGCAAGGAGTTCAAAGCGGTGCTGCATGGCGAGGACCTTGCCGACAGTTCGCTCTACCGCCGTGTGAGCGACGGCCACTATGCCGTGGTGGCCAGCCGCGACATCCCCGAACTGAGCGGCGACGGCACCACGACCACGTGGGTGACCGTGGGCGACAGCGTGATTGTGTTCCGCCCCACGGCCAGCCAGATAATTGAGGTGGCTCGCGCCCTGGCAGGCGAGCGCAGCGACATCAACCGCCAGGTGATTCTCTACACACTCGACAAATCAAACACCAACAAATACACACACAACGACTATGAAACGATTTTCCATCCTTAGCACACTGGTGCTGGCTTGCTGGCTCGGCATGCTGGCTTGCGGTCCGTGGCCACGCCCGCACTACTATGTGTTCAGTGCCTTCAACCGCACCTACATGGGCAACACGTTCACTGAGCGTATGCTCGACTTTTGGCGCTCCTACACTGGGAAAACCGACCTTACCCAGTGGGACATGATGTCATTAGGCAACGAACAACTTGAAAACATGAGCGAGAGCCAAAACGTCATTGTGCGCACGGCTTACGACCGCCATGACGATGAGATGTTGGGCTACCTGCATCTGCTGGTGGGCTATATGCACGCCTGCGACGACCTTGCCGAGAACAAGTGGAGTTACCCCACGCCTGAGCAGAAGCGCGCGGCCCAGGAGAGTCTGCGCTACATCAACAACCGCGCCCGCACCTACGAGGGTTCGCGCCTGCTTCCGCAGCACTCGCTGCTGGTGATGCGCACCTTCATGATGCTGGGCGACAACAAGAGCAACCTCGCCTACTGGCAGCATTATGGCGACAAGTTGCCCGCCAGCGTGTATCGCGACATGATGAAGGGCATCTACGCCAACGCGCTGCTGCGCACCGGCAAGCGCCGCGAGGCCTGCACCATCTACGCCGAACTCAACGACATGCAGAGCATCAAGTGGGTGATGCGCGACCAGCGCAACTTCAACGGCATCCTCAAGGAGTACAACGCCGACCCTAACTCGCCCACGCTCACCTTCCTGATTCAGGACTTTGTCAACAATGCCCAGGAGACGATGACCAACAGTCCCGAGAACATGCAATGGATCGAGGCCACCAGCGTCTACAGCGACCAGATCAACCAGTTTATCGCCCTGGCCGACAAGGCAGTGCACAACAAGAAATGCAAGTCGCCAGCATTGTGGCAGAGCGCTGCCGGCGTGCTCACCTACTACCTCGACAGCAACAACGCCAGCAAGGCGATGAGCATGCTCGAGTCGGCCATGACCATGGCGGGCACTCAGCGCATGCGCGACAACGCACGCCTGTGCCGCCTGGCAATTGGCACTCAGAAGTATGAGCCCACCGAGAAATTCGACAAATGGGTCACCGAGGAGATGAAGTGGCTGCTCGCCACCGAGGCCGCCGAGAATCAGCAATACGGCGCCGCCAACGGCACTGTTGACGAACTCGGCAACCACTACACCGAGGTGCTGAGCAACATCATCTACGACCAGTTGGTGCCCTCGATGTTGGAGCAGGGCTACTCCAACTTAGCCATGCAGGCGCTGATGTGGATGGACGGTCACAACGATAATTATCAAGAAGGCTTCCGCTACGAGGCAGCCACAGCGTTCGACCACCTCACCTCGGCCGAGGCCCTCGCGCTGCGCACCCACTTCGCGGAGCCGGCCCACAGCAATCTGGAGCGCCTGCTGCGCGACAACAACACCGCCCTACCCGACGACGACTTCTTTAACGACCAAATCGGCACCAAGTTGCTTCGCGAAGGACAGTTTGACCAGGCCATCACCTACCTCGAGCGCGTACCTCTCGACCTCATGAGGCAGCAGGGCATAGCACGCTACATGACGCGTCGCACCTACAACACGCCGCGATGGTTCAAGCATCAAATCGTCGACTATTACGACCCGCGTCCCGACGACGACGTCAACCTGCCATTGTCGAGCAACCAAAAACTTGACTTCTGCCGCGATGTCGTCGCGCTGAAAAACAATATCCTTTTCACCAGCAACACAATCGAGAGGGCCAACGACGCCTACCGCCTCGCGTCGCTCTACTACCAGGCGAGCCATCTGGGCGACTGCTGGTACCTGACCCGTTACAGCCACAGCGTCAACGACAGTGTGGAATACAAAAACGAGATGGACTATGTGGGCGAGACAGTGAAGTTGCTCAACGAGGCGCTCAACGACGCCCACGGCGACTTCGAACTCACCCAGCAATGCCTCTACGCCCTGGCCTTCATCCCGCAAGGGCTGCCTTATGGCTATTGGGGCGCACCCTACATCGAAAGCACCTGGCTTGAAAATGTGGGGCAGTATCCCGCCAAGACCAATGCTATGACGGCGCTGCTGCAGTTCTACCGCCAGCACCCAGGACAAGTGGCACCCTACATCAGCCACTGCGACATCCTGCAGCAATTCGCGAAACTATAGTCCACCGCCCCACGGAGGGAGGGGGCAAGTGAATAAGATAGGGCAATGCACTATTCCCGCCGCTGCGGGCGCGCATTGCCCTTTGGGGTTTCTATTTCATAATAACTTTGGTGGTTGACGTGCTGCCGTCGTCATAAGTTGTCACCTTTATGTTGACTCCATCCCATGGGCGAGTGCTTCTCATGCCAGCCAAATTCACATACTCTACCTTAACAACTTCTTTATTGACTAAAACGACTTTTGTATTGGTGCCGGGGGGTGACGGCAGGTTGTTGTCAAACCATTCAATGTTGGCTAGTAGAGCCGATTTGAGCTTGTCCACTCTCACTTCAAGAGGGTCTTGATTTGTAAAATTCCACTGGACTTTTTCTTGCTCGAATGAGTCGCGGCACAACAGAAGATGCTCATCGATATAATCCATCAACGGTTGCACCTCTCGAGGATAGAATTCTTCCCACGCGTCTTTCACTGCGTTGCAGAAGTCGGTGTCTTGGATCAACTCACCTATCCAATGTGGCGTGAAGCCGTAAGATGTTTTCATTCGGAACGTGTAGTCGGTTTTCTCCCGTTGATTGCACGACAAGTCCCATAGCGGACCTGCAATCCAACGAGCATCATCCTTCTGGTCTTTGTGCAGGTAGAAACTGCCGTGAAATCCGTCGCTATTGTCGAGAACCTCTTGAATGATGAAATACCGTGCCATGGCATCAACATCAATCATCTGTTCCCATGTGCTATTGATTTTGTCTTTATCATATATTGCCGCATTGATGTCCTGAAACTCTCCCACCAGCCATTGTCTTTGAGCCGTGGAGAGTGAATCGGGTGAGTGATAAGTGAGTCTAAGATTCCAAGAATCGTTTTCCCTGATACTTATCTGGTTGGTCTCATAGTAATTGTCCACCTCCACGAGCCATCCGTAAGGTATCGTGTTTTCATCCTCATTCCAGTTGGGTTGCTCATATATATTGAGTCGGTTCTTGTCGATGCGGTTCGTCTCGGTGAGCAGGTAGAGACCGAGGTAATCGCCATTGAGTACCACTTCGACGGGTCGTGTTGATGGTGTCCAATCCATACCCATTATGTTTCCCAGCTGCATTCCCGCCACTGTGGATTCGTAGAACCTGAGTAAAGCCCAGTGCTTGTGCTTGTTCATACCCAGTAACGGAGTTTTTTCCGCCAACTTGATTTTGTATGGTTTCTTCACCCCTCTCCATGACGAATGGCCTCTCCCTCGAATCTCAAGCGACATAGGACTTTCGGCAGAACCGATGTTAAAGTCTGGGTTCTGATTGTCAACCAAGAAATACGTCCCGGGTATATATACCGTCTTTGACGTGATTGGTTGGTGATTTAGGGTTTCGATGTACATTACAGGCAAAGTGCCGGTTTGTGCATTTGCGTTCAGCATAGTCAGTGACATGAAAACCACCAATGCTGAAACTTGAAGAGGGAAGAGATGAAACTGTGCCATTTTAATAAACTTCTTTCTCTAATGACAAACGAGAGAAGAAGTTTGCTGCATCATCACCATGTAAATCTCAACCCAATCGGTATCGTCACATTCCACGGGTGGGCCGACCTGATGGTCTTCGTGCCATTGTCAAAATAGTAATTGACACCGGGTTGTGCGAAGATGCCGATGCGTGGAGTAAAGTTATATTGCACACCCAATCCAGCATTGACCGACCACTGCAGGGGCAATGAGAACTTATTGTCGCTTGAATAGATAGTTTGATTGAACAAAATGTGGTAGGTGTGCCAAGCGTTTGCAACGGGGACGTCAAGTGTCGCCCCAGCATTACCATAGAGTGTCCAGCGTCCATTGTCAAAGAACTTGAAAGACGCATTAACGGGAATACCAAGATAATGTATGGTTTGCTCGTTGCGAATAAACGCTAACGGATAACCGATGTCGAATGTCGAATGCATAAACGTATAGTTCAACCCTGTTCCCAGGCTCCATTGATTGGTAATTGTCTTGTTCATTGACAGACCTACCGTGAACGGCACATCGTGGTGAACTCGTTCCTCGATGTTCTGCTGAGGATTACCCAGGACATTGCTTTGCGCAATACGTTGCAACGACAAGTTCTTTTCGGATGGATCGATTTTAGCCTCTTGATTGATGAAATTGAGATAATCAGTCCAATTGTCGAAGTCAACAAATTGTTTATCGGGAATAGACGAAGGAATCCCAGGTGGAGTTAACACATCCAACGAAGAAACCGCAGTTATACTGGCCGCGTTCGATTGGTTGAGTTGGTCGGGCAGCCCACTGAATGCCATTGCAATTGACATGTGCGAATTGTCCTGACGATGATTGCGCCATTCAATAGGATCTTGTGTTTTAATGTTCTCCATTGCCAAATTGGGAGTTTCTATATACAGTGTCTCCTGCAATGGTTTGCCAGAGTTATCAGTCGAGTCGGCCGCTTGGTTCCGCTCTTCAGAATCAGCGATATTGATTGCTGGCAGGGCGGTTAACGTAGAGTCTTGTGGTGCCGATTCATTTGCAACAAGTCGAGGTTGTGTTGATACTTGATGTCTTTCACCAGTGTCAACCGACGGTTCATTGGTTGTTGTTGTCGCAGTTTTCGGTTGATTATCAGCTACGTTTGGGTGTGATGGCATAGTGATTTCGGGATGTTTGTGTAACTGGTTAAGACCGACATAAATCAATATTGCCAACATGAGTGAAATAGGTGCCATCCACCAATGCTGAACCATGGCCTTGAGCATGCGACGTGCATGAGTGTATTGCGACCGGCTGGTACTGCTGCTGATACCCAAACGACGACTGATTTCATCGTGGCTCAGACCTGCCAGAGTGCGCAAGCGGAACACTTGCTCGTAACCATTAGGAAGACTCCGAACCATGCTCATAAGCACATCAAGAGGGATGAGAGGTTCGTCGGGCGTTTCATCGGGAATGGTGTCTTGCACTGCTTCAAGCGGCAGAGTCTGTATGTCTCTATCATGCTTGATATGGTTGAGGGCCATATTGCGAACGATGCGTGTCAACCATGCCTCGATGCGCCTGTCGTCGCGTAATGAATTCAATGAGGTCAAAGCCATAAGGAATGAATCATGAACAACATCGCGCGCCGTGTCGTTGTCGACATAACGTCGTGCCGTTTCCAGCAAACTTGGGTATAAGCCGGAATAAAGCAAGCGCAAGGCATCCATGTTGCCTTGACGACATCCCTCAACGAGAACGGTGGTTTCGATTTCTTGGTGTGCGACCATCATTACTCTTGACAACTGACATTGCACGTTTGCTGCATCAATAATATTTTTTAACACTCCTGAGGATGCTCTGAAAAAAGAGAGTACACAACAAAACAACACACTCGGCATTGTGGAGCGGAGCGTGCAGTATCATTTTGTGCTACAATTCTGCTGCAATCATCAGCGGCAGAATTTACGACAATAACATGTTGTCATACTTCGCCAATCATTTAATATACAGATAACAGATGACAGATAACAGATAACAGATAACAGATAACAGATAACAGATAACAGATGACAGATGACAGATGACAGATAACAGACGACAGATAACAGACGACAGATAACAGATGACAGATAACAGATGACAGATGACAGATGACAGAACCAGCGAGATATCGTTTAACCCTAGGCAGAAATGATATGATTAAGCCTTTCTTTATCTTTAATTCGCTATCTCATAAGCGAAATCCTTATCGTCGCAATGCAAAGGTAGTCTCATTTTTTGAAACGATTGCAACCAAGTGGTGAAAAAGGGCCATTTTGAAGCGATTTTTCTCACATTGTTCTCAAAGGGGGCGATGGGATTCGTAACGTTGACTGCGGTCGAAGTTACTCTCGCTCCGTTGACTGCGGTCGAAGTTACTCTCGCTCGGGATAGCAATTGAAAAAAACAAGTTTTTTTCTTTGCTCACCGCTCGCTTATTCGTAACTTTGCAGATTAGATTTGGGCGATGAGCCCAAGTTTTATGTCATAAAGATGATTGAAACGGCGTTATACCTTATCCCTGTGCCCCTTAGCGAGGTGGAGTTAGAGCACGTGCTGCCATCCGGCAACACGGCTGTGGTGCGCGAGTTGCGCCACTTCATCGTGGAAAACGTGCGGTCGGCACGCCGATTCCTGAAAAAATGCGACCGAAATATCAACATCGACGAATTGACGTTCTATGAACTCAACGAGCACACCGACCCGCGCGAGGTGGCCACATACCTCACCGCGCTTGCCGAGGGCCATGCAATGGGGGTGATCAGCGAGGCGGGCTGCCCGGCGGTGGCCGATCCGGGTGCCGACGTGGTGGCGCTGGCACAGCGCCAGGGCTATCGCGTGATTCCGCTGGTGGGCCCATCGAGCATACTGATGGGGCTGATGACATCGGGGTTCAACGGCCAGAGTTTCGCCTTCACAGGCTATCTGCCCATCGACGGCAAGGCGCGGTCGCGTCGCCTGAAAGAGATGGAGCACCGCATCATGCATGAGGACCAGACGCAAATCTTTATCGAGACGCCTTACCGCAACAACTCGCTGCTGGCCGAATTGGTGCGCACGCTGCCCAAGCAACTGCGGCTGTGCGTGGCCAGCGACATCACCGGGCCGCAGGAGCACATCGTCACACGCACCGTGGCGCAGTGGGGGGCAGAAAAGGTCGATCTGCCTAAGGTGCCAACCATCTTTTTGTTATACAAATAGTTGAAATAATTGTCTAATGAACAAAAATATAGAATCAGAACTTATCTCCTTCGACGGCAGCGAGAATGAACTGGAAACCAGTCGTCACGCACAGCGCAAGATGCCTGACACCACGTCGCAGGGGCACGGCGACGTGTTTTTCATCAGTCTGGGCAGCGGCAGCAGCGGCAACTGCGCCTACCTGGGCACCACCAGTGCCGGTGTGCTCATCGATGCCGGCATCGACCCTGACATCGTGTTCAACACGCTGCGCACCAACGGTGTTGAGCCCACAGCCGTCAAGGGCATCGTGCTCACCCACGACCACCAAGACCACGTGCGATATGTCTACACCACGGTGCGGCGCTACAAGCACCTGCGCATCTATTGCACGCCCAAGTTGCTCAAGGGCCTGCTGCGACGCCACAACATCTCGCGGCGCGTGCAGGAGTATCAGGAGAACATCTTCAAGGAGATTGAGTTTAGGTTGGCAGGGATGACGTTTACCGCCTTCGACACCTCGCACGACGGCACCGACAACATGGGGTTCTCGATCGACGTGGGCGACAGCCACTTTGTCGTGGCCACCGACATGGGCTACATCACCGAGCGCGCAAGTTACTACATGGCGCGCGCCAATTATCTGATGATTGAGGCAAACTACGACCGGGCAATGCTCGACGGCGGGCGCTATCCGGAGTATCTGAAAAACCGTGTGCGCGGCGACGTTGGCCACCTCGACAATGTGGTGGCGGCCAACTTTGTCCGCGACCACTACCACGCCGGGCTTCGCTATGTGTTTCTGTGCCACCTGAGCAAGGACAACAACACTCCCGACCTGGCGCGCGAAGCCATGCTCACCGCACTGCAGCATGCCGGTGCCACGGTGGGCGACGGCAGCAACGCCATCGACCAGCGCGACCGCGACGTGCAACTATATGCCCTGCCGCGCTTCGACCCCTCGCTGTGCTTTGTACTGCAATAACTGCGGTTATTGCAGTAGATTATAGATTAAAGATTATAGATTATAGATTCTGCTTTTGAATGATTGAACGACACATCATACTCGACCAGGTTGACCCCGTAACGTTTTACGGGGTGAACAACAGCAACCTGCACCTAATTCGCAACCTGCACCCAAAGATGCGTATGGCAGCACGCGGCTCGGTGATTACCGTCATCGGCGACGAGCAAGAGACGGCAACGCTCGAGAAACACATCCATGAACTCGCCGACTACTGCTCGCGCTACAACAAACTGCCCGAAGACGTGATTATCGACACCATCAAGGGCACGCCGCCCAAGCAACTCAAGATGGACGACGTGATTATCTACGGCGTGAACGGCAAGCCCATCCAGGGGCGCACGCCCAACCAGCAACTGCTGGTGAAGACCTTCGGCGAGAACGACCTGACCTTCGCGCTGGGCCCCGCCGGCACGGGCAAGACCTACCTGGCCGTGGCACTGGCGGTGCGCGCTCTGAAAAACCGCGAGGTGCGCAAAATCATCCTCTCCCGGCCCGCCGTCGAAGCCGGCGAGAAGTTGGGCTTCCTGCCGGGCGACATGAAGGACAAAATCGACCCTTACCTGCACCCGCTCTACGACGCGCTGGAGGACATGATACCCACCGCGAAACTCAAGGAATATATGGACAGCAACGTGATTCAGATTGCGCCATTGGCCTTCATGCGCGGTCGCACGCTGAACGACGCCATCATCGTGCTCGACGAGGCACAGAACACCACCACGCACCAAATCAAGATGTTCCTCACCCGCCTGGGCATGGGGTCGAAGATGATTATCACTGGCGACACCACGCAAATCGACCTGCCGCGCAGCACGCAGTCGGGCCTGATTCACGCGCTGCATGTGCTTCAAGGGGTGAAGGGCATCGGCCAGGTGAAATTTGGCAAGAAGGACATTGTGCGTCACCAACTTGTGCAGCGCATCGTCGAAGCCTACGAGCGCTACCAGCCCACGGTGGCCGATGTCTCGGCCCTCCCCGACACGCCATAACCTCGCCCACCCCACCAGAAAAAAGCGCCCTAACGGGCGGAAATTTATTAAAATTATAAAGAAAATTTCACGACCTAACGACAACATATTCTATATATGAATTTGATAGAGGAACATAATAAGAAATATGCCTTTTTCCATGAAATAACTGGCGAGGCTATGAAAGTCCACAACAAATACAGTTCTGGACTTCTTGAGTCAGCTTATGAGGCAGCCTTGAAATATTTACTGGTTTTGAATGGGCATAAAGTTGAGCAACAAGTTTATTTGCCGATTTTTTGGGACGATGTAAAACTCGACCATAGCTATCGAATGGATTTAGTCGTTGATGATGACATAATCCTTGAACTTAAATCGGTATCACACATCGAGACACAACACCGCAAACAGTTGAAAAGCTACATGAGCATGACGCACAAACCTTATGGGATGATTATCAACTTCGGCGCTCCAAGCTTGTATTCTGAATGGTATCATCGTGATGAGGAAACAGGCTTCATCAATAAAGTAAGATTACTGTAACCACATCTTTTTAGACAGCGCCCTGAACGGGCGGAGATTTATTAAAAATTATAATGAAAAATTTCACCACCTAACAAAATATATGGAAAGGGACATGGGCAGAAATTTTTTTATTAATTTTCTAAAATTTCCCGCCGTAGGCGGCACCAAATACACGGCGCCCTGACAATTTCCCGTTCGAAGGCGGCCGCAATGGAGGGTACTTGTGTAATTTGGAGAAAAGTAGTAATTTTGCTCAAAAAAAGGGGCATTCCCCTGCAGCATTTCGCGACAACACATTAAATACTATATCATGACACTTGTAAATACTGATTTCAATTTTGAGCGCCAGCGTGGTGTGTACCACGGCAAGGTACGCGACGTGTATAACATCGACGACCGACTGCTGGTGATGGTTGTTACCGACCGCATCAGCGCCTTCGACGTAGTGCTGCCCAAGGGCATTCCCAGCAAGGGGCAGGTGCTCAACCAGATTGCCGCGCGCTTCCTCGATGCCACCAGCGACATCGTGCCCAACTGGAAACTCGCCACGCCCGACCCGATGGTCACCGTGGGCCTGAAATGCGAGGGTTTCCCAATCGAGATGATTATTCGCGGCTACCTCACCGGTAGCGCATGGCGCGAGTACGCCAAGGGTTGCCGCATGCTGTGCGGCGTGCCTCTGCCCGACGGCATGCAGGAGAACCAGCCCTTCCCCGAGCCCATCATCACCCCCACCACCAAGGCCGAGACCGGCCACGACGAGAACATCTCGCGCGAGGAGATTATCGCCCAGGGCCTGGTAAGCGCCGAGGACTATGCCGTGATGGAGGAGTACACGCGCGCCCTGTTCAAGCGCGGCAGCGAGATTGCCGCCAGCAAGGGCCTGATTCTGGTCGACACCAAGTATGAGTTTGGCAAGTACGACGGCAAGGTGATTCTCATGGACGAGATTCACACCCCCGACTCGAGCCGCTACTTCTACGCCGACGGCTTCGAGGAGCGTCTGCGCAATGGCGAGCCTCAGCGCCAACTCAGCAAGGAGTTTGTGCGCCAATGGCTTATCGAGCACGACTTCATGGGGCAGCCCGGACAACAAGTGCCCGAGATGACCGACCAATACTGCCAGAGCGTGGCACAGCGCTACATCGAGTTGTACGAGGAGATCACCGGCGAGCGCTTCGAGGCCGCTCCCGCCGACGAGGACCTCGCCGCCCGCATCCAGCGCAACGTCACCGCCTGGCTCGCCCAGCACCGCCAAGGATAATTATAACAGAAAACACAAACACGGGATAAAATAATTCGCAAAAATGATAATTTTTTGCGAATTATTTTATAACTTTGCAACGTCAAAATACTATATGCATAATGAACATAGAATTTGACAATGCAGCGTTAGAAGAACTATACGTAAGCGGTGTCACAAAAGATAATAAATACAAGAAGTTATCAAAAGACATCGTTAAGCGGTACATCAAAGTAGTAAACTTTATAAGAGCAGCTCGTCGTATCGAAGACTTATTTCTTATAAAGTCGCTTCATTACGAAAAAAAGAAGGGCGATCTTAAAGGCGTTGACACCGTTTGGATTAACGACCAATATCGCTTGCTCTTCTATAGTTTTCCCGATGGTAATGGAATTGTTGTAAACGCATTATTTTTTGAAATCTCCAAGCATTATGAATAACAAAACGATAACTCCTTTCGTGGCCACACATCCTGGCGAAATGATAAGGGATGAATTGAAAGCACGCTCGATGACGCAGAAACAGCTTTCAGTCGCAACTGGCATCAAGCAATCGGTTCTCAGCGAGACCATCAACGGCAAGCGTGCAATATCAATGAGCGTTGCTAACGCCTTGGAACAGGCGCTTGCTATACCGGCTGAGATATGGCTGAATATGCAGACTCATTATAATCTCGACACATCATTAATTACCGAACGTGACAACCAGCAAGAAACAATAGCGGTAACTTTACCGGCGCGTGACCGCAAGTTGTTGCAGGAACTGGCGCGCAAATTCGGCTGGGCCTGCGTATTCTGACATGCAAATACTCACATCTTAATACACATTACTATGAATACGAAAATTACTACCATTGCTTTGCTGCTTGGGGCAAGCCTTTGTGCTTGGGGCAATCACGTCACTCCCGAGCAAGCTTTGAGCATTGCCAACGAGTTTGTCGCCAACGGTTCACACCGCGCACCCAGCACGGCTACCAATCCGTTCACGCTTAGCCACACGGCAATCAACACGGTAGACCAAGCTACCGACTTCTATGTGTTCAATCGCGAGGGCGGAAATGGATTTGTTATCGTAGCAGGTGACGATGCTGGCACTCCGGTGCTGGCCTACAGCGACCATAGCAACATGGATATGGACAATCTTCCATGCAATGTGCAGTACTGGCTCGAACAGTACCAGCAACAACTCTTGCAATTGCGTCAGCATCCCGAATTGGCACGCCAACCAAAACGTCTGTCCACCAGCGTCGAGCCCCTACTCACCACCAAATGGGGCCAAAAAGAACCATACAACAATCTTTGCCCAACACTTGATGGTGAAAAAACAGTAACAGGTTGTGTCGCTACTGCTTTGGCGCAAATTATGAAATATCACAACTGGCCAGAGAGAGGCATTGGCAGTGAAACTTACGAATGGGAGAACAACGGTACTCAGCTCAGTTGCGACTTCAGCCAAAGCACCTATCAGTGGGACAAAATGCTAGATGGATATGGCAACGTTTACTATTTGCTTTGGTCTAATTCTAGTGGAGAATGTTGGGATAGTGATTATTATGAATACAGCGACGAGCAAGCTACAGCCGTTGCCACGCTGATGAGAGACGTGGGCCATGCCCTCCATATGAATTATGGCCCCACCAGTTACGCTTTTACCTACATGGTTGCGTCTGCTATTTTAAACCATTTCAATTATGATAGTGGATTTCAACATTTGAATCGTGAATCATATGAAATTATATATGATTCTGATTCATGGGATAATACACTCCGTAACGAATTAGACTGCGAACGTCCTATTCTTTATGTCGGATATTCCGAGAATGAAGGCCATGCTTTTGTTTTAGACGGCTACGATAATAGTGGATATTTCCACATTAACTGGGGATGGAGTGGTATTGATGATGGTTATTTTTTAACAAGCGCATCAGGTACATTCATTAACAACCAGGAAGCCGTTATTGGCATCCAGCCTAATACTGGAAGTGGCAAGAATGCTCCGTTGGTAGGTTGTTGTTTCGATTTCAATCCTATGCAAGATTATCTTCAAGCAAATCTTGGAGACGTAGCACGCATATCCTTGAAATATGCCTTTGCAATAAAAAGCAATTGTAATAGTTTGCACTTGGGATTGTTAATTTTGAATGAGAGCGAAAGCATAGTTGTAAAAGATTATATGGAAACCCATGATATTAACGAAATTAGATGGAGTATGGAGTACGTTGGTGGTTACAGTTTTTGGTTGCCGTCTGATCTTGCTAATGGGCGATATCACCTGAAATGGGCGTTCTCGACCGACAACAAGGCGACTTACACGCCGTTCTTATGCCCCGTTGGCCATCCGGGCTATATCTTGATGGAGGTGAAGGATGGAGTGGCTTATTTCAGTCTTGAAGAGTACAGAAGGGGCGATGTGGATAACAGCGGCTCACTTGACGGCATAGACCTCAACATATTAATCAACATTATCCTCGGCAAGGATAATGCCGACAACTACGGTGGCCGCGCCGACCTTGACAGCAGTGGCAGTTGTGACGGCAACGACCTGAACCAACTCATCAATCTGCTTTTAGGAAAATAGAATAGACAATGAGCGACAAAAAGGGTGCTTTTTATAGATAATAGTCGCAAATTGTCTTTGATAATTGTCTTTAGTTGTCTTTTTTCCGCCTGATGGGTTTCGAGACAATTAAGGACAACATAATGGACAACTAAGGACAATTATCATTTTTGATGCCGATAGATCTCCAAAACTGGGTCAAAAAACACAGTTTTGGAGAATTATCGCTTATTTTTCTCCAAAACTGCGTTTAGTGTCTGGTAATGTTGTATGATGGCAAAAAGCGTCGAAGGCGCTCAATGCATCGACGATGCATTTTGTGTTAAAGACCATGCAAGAACCCTAGCGGGGTTCGCAGCTTGGTCCAAGGCTGCACTCAACACGTGCTTCGAAGAGGAACTTTGTTAAGTCGTACTCCTTTTGCCAACCATCTAATTTACAGCCATAAAGTTCCTCTTCGAGGCACATTTATGCTGATGCTCTGTGACCAAGCGTCGCACCTCTTCGAGGTCGCTCGCATGGTCTTTAACATAGAGTCGAATTTTCGACCCGACAGCGTTTTCAACGCTATTTTTGCGTTGCCAAAATATGAGCAAATACCAGCCCTATTTAACAATGGTACTGATAATTAACTGAATTTCATCATATTATTAACTATTGCAGGTTTTTTCCATGGACACTAATAAAAAACTGTATTTTTTGACCCAGTTAAGGGCGTACGCCGTAGTGTTTCTCGTATAGGTCGTATACTCCAAACCCTACGCCGTAGCCGAAGGAGTCAACATCGTGAGCGAGCTCTGTCATCGCTCTTTTATACTCATCGAGAAGGCCTTGCTTGGCCAGGAACTCTATTATTGCCTTGTAGTTGTTGCCTAATGAGTTAGCAAACGATTCTTCCACATTCCCCCAAATCCCGGCCGTTTCAACAGCACTCGTCAGCATATAAATCATCACGTCGGCGAGGATGCCTGGATGGGGGTCGAGTTTTTTGAAATTGCTGATAGCTTTCTTGCTTTTGCCAAATGTGAGACGACGATAGTGATAGGAGGGGCGGAACTCCCTGTCAATCACCTCAATGCATTTGGCGGCCATCTTTTGGTCGTCGGGATTGGCATGGTAATCCAGAAACTCCTTCGCTTCACTGCTGTAGCTGTACAGATCAAGAATCATCTGCCGCAACGAGTCGGCGCCAAGCTCTTTAATGTATTTCTTAACTTCGGTTTTCGACATAATTGTGAAGAGTTATTGTTATTTCGACAAAGGTAATGAAAATAATTGCGCTTGCTCCAATTTTAGAGCAAAAAACAGCGGAGGCATTTGAAATGGGGTCCACATGTCACATTCGAACTATTGGACTTATTGGACCCGTTTTTTTCACACATTAAAAAAACTACGGAGTGGTGCTCCGTAGTTCTTTGTATTGCCACCCGTGGGTGGCGAGTGAATCAGTTGATAATGAGTGATTTCAGTCGATGATGGTGAACCCAGTGTAGCGGTGCAGCACCTCGGGAATGCGGATGCCTTCGGGCGTCTGGTTGTTCTCGAGCAGAGCGGCCATGATTCGCGGCAGCGCCAGTGCCGACCCGTTGAGCGTGTGGCACAGATGCGTCTTCTTGTCGTCGCCACGATAGCGGCACTTCAGGCGGTTGGCCTGGTAGGTCTCGAAGTTGGACACCGAACTGACCTCGAGCCAGCGCTTCTGTGCCCCACTCCACACCTCGAAGTCGAAGGTGATGGCACTGGTGAAACTCATGTCGCCACCACACAGGCGCAGGATGTGCCAGGGCAGGCCCAACTTGTCGAGCAAGCCCTGCACATGGTCCTTCATCTCCTCGAGAGCGGCATAAGAGTCCTCGGGGCGCTCGATGCGCACGATTTCCACCTTGTCGAACTGGTGCAGGCGGTTCAGTCCGCGCACATCCTTGCCGTAACTGCCGGCCTCACGACGGAAGCAAGCCGAGTAAGCGCAGTTTTTCTTTGGCAACTCGTCCTGCGGGATGATCACGTCGCGATAGATGTTGGTCACAGGCACCTCGGCGGTGGGTATGAGGTAGAAATTGTCGACTTGGCAGTGGTACATCTGTCCTTCCTTGTCGGGCAATTGGCCAGTGCCCAAGCCCGAATCCTCGTTGACCACGTAAGGCGGCTGAATCTCGGTGTATCCGGCCTCGCCAGCCTGGTCGAGGAAGAACTGGATGAGTGCGCGTTGCAGGCGTGCTCCCTTTCCGATGTACACAGGGAAGCCGGCACCGGTGATTTTCACACCCAGGTCGAAGTCGATAAGGTTATATTTGCGGGCCAAGTCCCAGTGCGGCAATGCGTCGGGTCCGAGGTCGGGCATCGGTCCTCCGGTCTTTTCGACCACGTTGTCCTCGGCGGTGCGTCCCTCGGGCACACCGGCATAGGGCACGTTAGGCACGCTGAGCAGGATTTCGGTGATTTCGTCCTGTGCGGCCTTGACGCGGTCCTCGATAGTCTTGTTGTCGGCCTTGAGAGTTGCCACTTGTTGCTTCACAGCCTCGGCCTGTTCGCGCTGGCCCTGCTTCATCAGGGCGCCGATTTGTGCAGCCAGTTTATTGAGTTGTGCAGCATTGTCGTCGCGCACCTTCTGCGCTGCGCGGCGCTGCTTGTCGAGTTCGACGACGCGCATAATTGGCTCGCGCGCGTCGAAATGTTTCACCGCGAGGCGCTCGATCACCGCCTCGGGATTTTCGTTGATTAATTGTAAGGTTAACATTATCTTGCTAAGTAAATATTCTG
Organism: uncultured Bacteroidales bacterium; assembly: GCA_902776835.1. GTDB lineage: Bacteria > Bacteroidota > Bacteroidia > Bacteroidales > Muribaculaceae > Sodaliphilus. The sequence continues at coordinate 36,285 of CACYRK010000014.1, read as the reverse complement.
TGTTAAGTGTCACGAGATTGCCTCGAAGTCGATGGTGCCGGTGGTGGGCTTGCGCTGTGCCGGTCGCGATGCTTCGATGCTGGCCTTCTCTTGTGCCCTCTGGGCTGCCTTGGCGCGCGTGTCGCGAATTGCGCTTTTCTCGGCCGGCTTGCGCTTGTAGGCCGGTGTGCGCTCGAGCAGGTCGATTAATTCGTCATTGTCGATATCCTCGGCAGTGAGCAGCACATATTGTGCCTCGTTCTTCTTGGTTTGCATCTCGGTGATGGCTTGTCCGCCATATTCTTGTGTTAGACGCTCCAGGTCGTCGGGGCGCGGAGCGGCTGCCGGGACTGCCGACTCGCTGTCGCGTCGCTGGCTCTTGAGGCTGCGAGGTTCCTTTGGTGCCTCGTTCTCGTAACTGACGTTGAATCCGGCGGCGAGCACGGTAATCTTGATTTGGTCGTCGAGCGTATTGTCGTAGGCCACACCAGTGATCACGTCCACATCCTGGCTGAAGTTTGCCATAAACTCCTGCATCTCGCTCAACTCGCTGGTCTTGAACGGATTTTGCGAGTCGGGGTTGTAGTACACGTTGATAAGGATCTTCTGCGAGCCGTACACGTCGCGGTTCTTGAGCAGCGGCGACTCCAGAGCGTCCTCGATGGCCTTGGTCACGCGGTGCTCACCCTCGCCGTAACCCGAACTGATGATTGCCACGCCGCCATTGCGCAACGTGGTGTTCACGTCGTTGAAGTCGAGGTTAATCTTACCCTCAGCGGTAATCAGTTCGCTGATTGAGCGAGCCGCCGTCGACAGTGTGTCGTCGGCCTTGCCGAATGCGTTGTTGAAGTCGAGGTCGGGATAGATGTCGATGAGTCGCTGGTTGTTGATAATCAGCAGAGCGTCGACGTATTTTCCCATCTCCTCGGCACCGTCGAGCGCCTTTAGGATTTTCTTGGTGCCCTCGAAGAGGAACGGAATGGTCACGATGCCCACGGTGAGCACGCCGCGCTCGTGCGCCAGTCTGGCCACCACGGGAGCGGCACCCGTTCCTGTTCCGCCACCCATACCGGCGGTGACGAAGACCATCTTGGTCTCATCCTCGAAGAGGTTGAGGATGTCCTCGCAACTCTCCTCGGCGGCCTGCTTGCCAATCTCGGGCTTGTTGCCGGCACCCAGGCCCTTGGTGGTGTTGGGTCCGATGAGCAAGCGGTTAGGCACGGGCGACATGCTCAGTGCCTGCCGGTCGGTATTGATCACGACAAACGAGACGCCATCGACATTTTGCGCATACATGTGGTTGATGGCGTTGTTACCGCCGCCACCCACGCCCACCACCTTGATAATGGTGGGTTGCTTCTTGGTATCCTCGAATCCCGAGTCTTGGTCGAGACTGTTGTATATAGAATCTTGCATAATTGTGTGCTTGTTTGGTTTATAAAATGTGTGCTATCTCGTTATTACTCATCATACTCTTCTTCATCCTCGCTCATGAGGTTCTTGAGAGCAGATCCAATTTTGGCAGCCCAGCCACTCTGTTTCTTTTCCTTTTTCTTGCCTTTGCGTCCACGCTTGTCGTCGTCCTCGTCGTCGGCGGGCTTCTTGTCGGCCACTTCGTTATTGGGCTGTACAATCAGACCGTCGTCGTAGGTCTGAATCTCGACGCAGGTCTCGCCTGGTTCGATCATCTCGGCCGCCTTGGCGATGAGCGAGAGAATCTCGATGTTCTCGATGCGGTTGATTGAGTGGTCGAGCAGGTTGAGCGTAGATGGATAACTGCCCACGGTCACGTTGACCGCCATGGTTTCCTGCAGTTTTGCCACAAGGCCTTGCAACTGCGATCCTCCGCCCACGAGCACTATCGAGCGGATGTCGTTAGTGCTGAGTCCGGCGAGCGTCAGTTGATTATTGATGTTGGCCATGATTTCGCCGTTACGCGCGCTGATATAGTTAGCGGCATCGGTCGATGTCACGCCCTCAATCACCACCGGCGCGCCATTGCCTGGGTCGAGCGGGCTGCTGATGTTCACCTTCACCTTCTCGGCGGTGTCCTCGAGCACATTCAGCCCGTTCATGATGTCGCGTGTGATGTTGCGTCCTCCCAGGGGCAGCGTGTTGAGGTAAAGCAGGGCGTCCTCCTTGTAGATGGCGACGGTAGTCGTCTCGGCGCCCAGATCCACGAGCATGCATCCGAGCGAGCGCTCGCGGTCGGAGAGCACATGCTCGCCCACGGCCAGCGGGGTGACCAGATAATCTTTAACCTTCACGCCGAAACTCATCACGCGGTTCAGGTTGAGTTTGATGGCCGGCTTGGCCACAATCAGGTTGACCTTGATTTTGATGCTCGAGCCGAATTGCCCCACGGGGTTCGGAGTGGCGGCCTTGTCGACGTAATAAGCGCGTGGCACCACGTCGATGGTTTCGTAATTCTTGATTGGCTTGCGGCCGGCATCCTTGATAATCGATGCGATGATTTCGTCGGTAATTCCCTTCGACGCGTCGAGGCTGCGGTTTTCCTCGCTAACCTCGTTGTGCAGCGAGCGTCCGCTCACCCCCATGTACACGCTGGTGACACGGCCTCCCACACGACGTTCCAAATCGGTGAGGATGCGGTTGATGGAGCCCTTGATGTTCTCCACGTTTTGTACGCACCCATACCTCACACAGTTAGTCAGGTTTTCCTTCACAAGATGCTTAACCGACACCATGCCCGACGACGATTTCTCGGCCATGGCACCCACAATCTTGGATGACCCGATTTCTAAAGCTACGATATATTGGTTCTTTTCCATGTATGTAAAGTTTTTATTTCTTTTTAGTTGGTGGTGTTGTCTTGGTTTGTTGTGTCGTGTTATTGGCCTGTTTAGGCTTTGCCTCGGCCTGCTTCGGCGGGGCTTTTTTCTCGGCCGGTTTTTTCTCGGCCGGTTTTGCGGCAGGCTTCGTTGCCGCCTTTTTCTCGGCGGGCTGCTCGGCCGGCTTTTCCTGCTGCTGCGTGGCCTCGGCCGGCTTGGTCTGTTGCGGTGTTGTCGTCACTCCGCCGTCGAGGTTGTTGATGTCGGGCAGCGGCTCGTCGTCCTCCCAACTGAATCCCAGGTCGACCTTTTGCGCCTTGACGCGGCGCGTGGCCACCACCTGATGATTCCACTTGAGCGAGATGGTGTCGTAGGTTTGCCAACCCTTGGCCGGCATCACCTTGGTGTAGAAGAGTTTCAGTTTGGCGAGTTTTGCCTCGAAGTTGTCGACCGTGCCCAGATTCACCACGTGCCCGCTGATGTTGGGCACGATGAACACGTTGTTGCTGTCGGCCACCATGTACATGTCGACCAGTGCATGCAGCAGCGAGTCGCCCTCGACATACTTGATGAGCGGAATCAGTCGCGTGGCGGGATACTGCTTGGAGAATCGGCCCTTCACCACGGGCACGTCGGCATGATAATTGGCTGTTGCGGCCATGGTTTTGCCGGCGGCATTGATGTAATAAGAAGAGTCGCCCTGGAACACCCTGAGCACGGGCACCAACTGGCGTGCCTTGATGAGCAGTTGCCCATCACGGCTCTTGTACACCTCCACGTTCTCGAGGTACTCCGACATGGCGAGTTTGCGCTCGATTTCGCTGCTATTGATTTTGCTCATCAACTCACCCTGTGTGCGCAGACCCATGCGATTGAGTTCCTCCTTCACGCCCTGCGGTGTGACAAAGGTCGTGCTATCGACGTTGACGATGACAACGTCGACTCGAGTGCACAATTGGTCGCGCGACTTACCTTGAGCCCACAGAATGCCCAGCACGAGCATTGCTGCGAGTAGAATCAGGATGATATTTTGGACGAGATGTTTCAACGCGGTTGTTTTTGAAATTCATCACACACCATTGGCAGCAAGTTAGCGATGTCACCCGCCCCCGCTGTCAATAAGACCTCAAAGTTACGCATTTTTATTGAATCAATAAAATCTTTTTTCTCATAAATGCTTTTTACGGGGCATTTTACCGCATTTAGTATCATTTCGCTGCTCACACCGGGCAGTGGAAGTTCGCGTGCGGGGTAAATTGGGAGCAGAATCACCTCGTCGGCCAAACTCAGCGCCTGAGCGAACTCTGGCGCGAAATCGCGAGTGCGTGTGTAGAGGTGCGGCTGGAAAACCACGGTGAGTTTACGTCCCGGATACAGGTCGCGCACGCTGGCAATGCTGGCTCGCAGTTCGTCGGGGTGATGCGCATAGTCGTCAATCATCACGCGTCCGTTGTCGCCGGCCTCTTTCAGCCAGAACTCAAAGCGGCGCTTCGGCCCTTGGAAGGTGGCCATGGCCTGACGCATGGCGTCGGCGGGGATGTTCACCAGGCGGCAAGCCGCCATGGCAGCGATGGCATTCTCAATGTTGATGTCGACCGGCACGCCCAACTCGATGTCGTCGATAGTCTCCCACGGCGTGACCAGCGAGAATGTGATGGTGCCCTGGCCCTTGACGATGCGGGTGGCGTGGAAGTCGCCCTCCTCGCGGCCGTAGGTGTAAACGGTCACCTCGGGCGACACGCGCGGCTGCAATGCCAGGCCGGTGTGCATGATGAGCGCCCCACCCGGCTTAATCAGCGAGGTGAAGTGGGCAAAGCCCTCGAGATAGTTCTCGGGGGTGCCGTAGATGTCGAGGTGATCGGGGTCGGTGCTGGTGACCACGGCAATGTAAGGCGAGAGTTGGTGGAACGAGCGGTCGAACTCGTCGGCCTCAATCACCGAGTAAGGGCTGGTGTCGCTCAGCAGGAAGTTGCTGTTGTAGTTGCGCAGCACGCCGCCCAGAAAGGCGTTGCATCCCACGCCGCTCACTTGCATGATGTGGGCCGCCATCGACGATGTGGTGGTCTTGCCGTGCGTGCCCGAGAAGCACAGCCCCTTGCTGTGCTCGGTGACGATGCCCAACACACGCGCGCGCTTTACCACCTCGAAGCCCCTCTCGCGAAACCACGTGAGCAACGGGCTGTTCTCGGGCATAGCGGCGGTGTAGACCACGAGAGTGCGCTGCGGGTCGCGGCAATAGTCGGGAATGAGGTCGGGCCGCTCTTCAAAGTCGATGTGCACGCCCTCGTTCTGCAACTCGGCAGTAAGGTCGCTGGGCGTGCGGTCGTAGCCCGCCACGCGCTTGCCCTTAGCCAGGAAATAGCGCTCCAAAGCGGCCATACCGATGCCGCCGGCACCTATAAAGTAAAGTGAGTCAAAGTCTTTCATCACAATCTATTATCTATAATAAGTAATCTAAAGAATCTAAACCAGTTTCATCACCTCGTCGACAATGCGCTCGGCCGAGTTGCGCAGCGCCATGGTGGCGACGTTGTCGCTGAGTGTGCGCAGCACATCGGCATCGGCCACAGTGCGCAGCATGGTGTCGACCAGTTGTGCCGCAGCATCGGCATCACGCACCATGATGGCTGCGTTGTGGCTCACCAGCGCCTGTGCGTTCTTGGTCTGGTGGTCTTCGGCCACATTTGGCGACGGCACCAGAATTGCGGGCTTTGCCAGCAGTTGCAACTCGCTTATGGAACTTGCTCCGGCACGCGACACCACCAGGTCGGCGGCGCGATAAGCCATGTCCATATTGCTGATGAAGGCCGTCTGCTTGACGTTTTTAGCGCCCGAGGCGTCGAGGGCCTCGCGGCACTGCACGTCGTAGAACTTTCCCGACTGCCACAGCACCTGCACGTCGTCGCAAGCGGCGATTTTCGCCAGGTCGCCCATCACCGCCTCATTGACGGTGCGCGCACCCAGGCTGCCGCCAATTATCAGCACTGTGCGGCGGTCGGGGTCAAGTCCCATGGCCTGGCGCGCCTGCTGCGGGGTGGCCTCGCACTCCAGCAGGTTGCGGCGCACGGGGTTGCCGGTCATCACGATTTTCTCGGCAGGGAAGAAACGTTCCATGCCCTCGTAGGCCACACAGATGCATTTTGCCTTCTCGGCCAGCATCTTATTGGTCACGCCGGCATAGGAGTTTTGCTCCTGCAGCAAGGTCGGTATGCCCGCCTTCTGCGCCGCCTTGAGCATTGGCCCGCTGGCATATCCGCCCACACCGATGGCGATGTCGGGCTTGAATTCGTCGAGGATTTGCCGCGCCATTTTCATGCTCTTGAGCAGGCACGCCATCACCTTGACGTTGCGCCACAGCCGCTTGCGGTCGAAGCCCATCACTGGCAAGCCCTTGATGGTGTAGCCTGCGGCCGGCACTTTCTCCATTTCCATACGTCCCTCGGCGCCCACAAAGAGGATTTCGCTCTCGGGGTAGCGATGCTTGATTTCGCCGGCTATCGAGAGGGCCGGAAAGATGTGCCCGCCGGTGCCACCGCCACTGATGATGAATCGCTTGTTATTTCCAGACATTTTTCGGTACTATTTGTGTGGGATTCTCGGCATCCAAGCCCTCAGGCAAGACGCTTTCTTCCACTTTGTTATTCTTATTGTTATAGTTTGCTATTGTTCGGCTCACGCTCAGCATGATGCCGAAAGCCACACTCATGACGATAATCGAGGTACCGCCCTTCGACACCAGCGGCAGCGGCTGTCCCGACACGGGGAACACGCCCACGTTGATGGCCATGTGGAAGAGCGCCTGATAAGTGATGAGTGAGGCCATACCGATGATGAGCAGCGATGGCAGCACTCGCCTGCTGCGCTTCACAATCATTGCCGCTCGTGCCAGCAGCCACAGGTAGAGCAGCAACACGAATATGCCGCCTATCAAGCCTGTTTCCTCGATGATAATCGAGAAGATGTAGTCGCTGAAAGCCAGCGGCAATCGGCTGCACTCGCGCGACTGGCCGATGCCGACACCCTTGATGCCGCCGTGGGCCTGAGCCATGCGCGAGAACATCTCCTGCTGGTTTTTGTTGGTCAGCGGGCGATACACCAGCGAGTCGCTGTACCACCAAGCCTTGATGCGGTTGCGCCAGGTGGCGTCGCGCAGGCGGCCGCCGCCTGAGGCATCCTGCGTGGGTGCCGAGACGTACACGGTGTCGCCCTGCGAATCCACAGTTTGCACCATGGTGGTGTTTTGCTGCATGATTTCGTCCTTATGCTCGTTGTTGTGCTTAAAGACGTAGAACAGTCCGCCAATGATGATGTAGAAGCCGAAGAGCAGCAAAATCTTCTTGACGCGCGCACCGCCAATCAGCAGCATCGACACGCTGATGGCCATCAGCAGCAGTGTGTTGGTAAGGCCGCTGCTAATCATCAGCACGCCGAAGATGGCCACCGCCACACCCGAGATAATCATACCGGTGTTTGAGATGTCGCGGTTTTTCTGATTCTTCGCCATGATGTAAGACAGCAGCGTGACAATCGACAGTTTGGCCAACTCGGCCGGCTGCACCGTCATGAATCCCGGCACAAGTGTGATGGCGCGCTGCGCCCCGTTGATCACCTCGCCAAAGAGCAGCACATAAATCAGGCTGATTACCGTGACGATTGCCAGCACGGGAATCATCAGGAACAGGAACTGGCTCTTATTGTAGTCCCAACGGTGTAACAAGAACACACACACTGCTCCCACGGCAAGAAACACACACTGCTTGATGAGCGGCATGTAGACGCCCTGGCTGGCTATCTCGCGGCTCGACGCACTGTACGACTCGACGATTGAGATAATCACCAGCATGATGTATATGCCCCAAATCCAGGGGTCGCCGTGGCGTTGCGCAATCTCGTTGAGATGTGTACGTTTTTCAGCAGTCATGGGTGTGAGCGGTTATTTCAGGTTATTAACACATTGCTTGAACTGCGTGCCGCGGTCCTCGTAACTCTTGAAGAGGTCGAAACTGGCGCAGCACGGCGAGAGCAACACCACCTCGCACGCATGGTCGCGGGCCAACTTGCGGCACTTCTCCACACACTCCGGCATGGAGCGTGCGTCCTCAACGACGGGCACGACGCCGTCGAAGAAGTTGTGCAACTTGGTGTTATCGACACCCAGGCACACCATTGCCTTGACATTTTCACGCACCAGCGGCAAGATTTCGCTGTAATCGTTGCCCTTGTCTTTGCCGCCAAGGACAAGCACCACAGGCACGTCGCCCAAACTCTCCAGGGCGTACCACGTGCTATTGACGTTGGTGGCCTTAGAGTCGTTGATGTAACGCACACCGTCCAGCGTGCGCACATATTCCAGGCGGTGTTCCACGGCTTGGAAGTTGCCCAGCGCCTTGCGGATGTCCTCGTCCTGAATGTTCATCACGGTGGCGCTGATACCGGCGGCCATCGAGTTGTAGATGTTGTGGAGTCCGGGCAGCGACAGGTCGTTCTTGTCGATGGTCCAGTGCTTTCCGTCCACGTCGAAGTGCATCACGCCGTTGTGAATATAGGCTGCGCACTCGGGCTCGTCGTTGGCCGTGAAGGGCATCTGTCGAGCCTCGATGTTGAGTTGCTTGAGTTGCGCGGCAATCACGGGGTCGTCCTGCCAATAGATGAACACGTCGTCCTGCGTCTGGTTGCGGATGATGCGGAACTTGGCTGCAACGTAGTTCTCCATCTTGTAGTCGTAGCGGTCGAGGTGGTCGGGCGTGATGTTGAGCAGCACGGCCACGTTGGCCTTGAACTCGTACATGTTGTCGAGTTGGAAACTGCTCAGTTCAATCACGTAGACCTCGTGCGGGTCGGTGGCCACTTGCAGTGCCAGGCTGTTGCCCACATTGCCGGCCAGCCCCACATCGATGCCCGCCTCCTTGAGGATGTGGTAAGTGAGCATCGTGGTGGTCGTCTTGCCGTTGCTGCCGGTGATACACACCATGCGGCTGGTGGTGTAACGTCCGGCAAACTCAATCTCGCTGATGATGGGTATGCCACGCTTCTTCGCCTCGACGATGAGCGGCGCCGTGTCGGGTATTCCGGGGCTTTTCACAATCTCGTCGGCACAGAGGATGCGGTCGACGGTGTGCTCGCCCTGCTCCCATGGGATGTCGTAAAGATTCAGCAGGTCCTGATACTTGGGCTTAATCGAGCCCATGTCGCTCAAAAACACGTCATGTCCTTTGACTTGTGCCAGCACGGCGGCGCCAGCACCGCTCTCGCCGCCGCCCAGCACTACTATTCTCTTCATTCCGTTCATTTGGATAATATTATAAATGTATTATGAAACAACAATCTATTTAATTAACGCACCTTCAGTGTGACGAAGGTAATAACCGCCAAAAAGATGGTTATGAGGATAAAACGCATCACCACCTTTGCCTCGTGAATGGGCGTGGCAGGCTTGTTGATGGTCGACTTCCACGACAATTTCTCGGGATTGGCGGTGAAATGGTGGTGGAAGGGCGTCATGCGGAACAGGCGCTTGTCGACACCGTGTTTCTTGATTTGCCACTTGCGGTAAGGCACCTGAATGATTACCGAGAGTTCCTCAATCAGGAAGATGCCGCACAAGATGGGTATGAGCCACTCCTTGCGAATTAGCACGGCAAACACGGCGATGATGCCGCCCAGGCACAGACTGCCCGTGTCGCCCATAAACACCTGGGCCGGGAACGAGTTGTACCACATGAAGCCTATTGTGGCGCCGATAAACGCGGCGGCATAGACCACCAACTCGGCACTTCCGGGGATATACATGATGTTAAGGTAAGACGCATAGATCACGTTGCCCCCCAGATAGCACATGATCGCCAGCGCAACGCCAATCACCGCACTCGTTCCTGCCGCCAGGCCGTCGAGGCCGTCGGTCAGGTTGGCACCGTTGCTCACCGCGGTGACGACAAAGATGGTCACCAGCACAAACAGAATCCATCCGCCGGCTTGCGCATGGCGGCCCATCCACTTAGTGAAATAAGAATAACTGAAGTTGTGGTTTTTCACAAAGGGAATGGTGCTCGTTGGCGCCTTCACCGGGTCGGTCTTGTGCACGACCACCTCCTGCTGCGTCTCGCGGTTGCTGAAGGTCACGTTCTCGTGCATCACGATAGCGGGACTGAGATACATCGTCAAGCCCACAATCAGGCCGAGACCCACCTGTCCCACAATTTTGAACTTGCCCTTCAAGCCCTGCTTGTTGTGGTGGAACACCTTGATATAGTCGTCGGCAAATCCCAGTGCGCCGCACCATATTGTCGACACTATCATCAGCAGCATGTACACATTGTTCAACTTGCCCAGCAGCAGACAAGGCACCAAGATGGAGATAATGATGATGATACCGCCCATGGTGGGAGTGCCCTGCTTGAGGGAGTTGCCGCCCTCCTTCTCGTCGCGCTCCTTGTCGCACATCTGATTGCTCTTGAGTTTGTCGATGATGCGACGGCCAATGACTATGGCGATGAATAACGAGAGCACCAGGGCGAAGCCCGACCTGAAGGTAATATAGTCGAACAGGCGTGCTCCTGGAATGTCGAACCGTTCGATATAGTGGAATAGATGATATAGCATATTGCGTTGATTTAAAGGTGATTACAACGTTTCAAAGCATTCACGCACCACTTCGCGGTCGTCGAAGTGATGTTTCACGCCATTAATCTCTTGATAGTCCTCATGGCCCTTTCCGGCCACCAGCACCACGTCGCCTGGCTGAGCCAACTGGCAAGCGGTGCGAATTGCCTGACGTCGGTCGGTGATGGTAATCACGTGTGGGCGGTCGGCGTCGGTGAGTCCGGCCTCCATGTCGCGCAGAATCATCTCCGGGTCCTCGGTGCGCGGGTTGTCGCTGGTGAGAATCACCTGGTCGCTCCGCGAGGCAGCCTCGTGTGCCATGATGGGTCGCTTTCCGGCATCGCGGTCGCCACCGCAACCGCACACGGTGATTATGCGTCCCCTTGAGCGCAGCACCTCTTTGATTGCCTCCAGCACGTTGACCAGGGCATCGGGCGTGTGGGCATAATCGACGACGGCGATGAAGCCGCGCGGCGAGCGCAGCGTCTGGAAGCGTCCGGCCACCGGCGTGAGTTTGCTCATTGCCACCAGCACCTCCTGCATGTCGAAGCCCAGTTGCATGGCCGCGCCGTAGACACACGTCAGGTTGTAGGCGTTGAAGCGTCCCGTGAACAGCACCTCCAGTTGATGCCCGTTGAGGCTCAGCGTGGTGCCGTCGAGGCGGTCCTCAATCACACGGCAACTGTAGTCGGCAACGGTGCGCAGCGAGTAAGTGCACACCTTGGCACGCGTGTTTTGCACCATCACCATGCCCACCTTGTCGTCGACATTGACCAGTGCGAAAGCCGACGCTGGCAAGTTGTCGAAGAACGACTTCTTGGCGGCGATGTAGTTGTCGACGGTCTTATGGAAGTCGAGGTGGTCGCGGGTGAGGTTGGTGAAGATGCCTCCGGCAAACTTCAGCCCCTCGATGCGGTGCTGCACGCACGAGTGCGAACTCACCTCCATGAAAGCGTAGTCACAGCCGGCCTCCACCATCTCGTGCAGCAAGCGGTTGAGCGTGAGGTGGTCGGGGGTAGTTTGCTTGGCGGGATAGACCTTGCGGTCGACGCGGTTTTCGACAGTCGAGAGCAGTCCGGCCTTATAGCCGAGTTGCTGCACCAGTTCATAGAGCAGTGTTGCGGTGGTGGTCTTGCCGTTGGTTCCCGTCACACCCACCAGTTTCAGGTGCTCGCTGGGGCGGTCGTACCACTCGTTGGCCACCTGCCCCAGGGCAATGGTGCTGTTTTCAACCACCACATAGGTCACGCTGGGCGCGAGTTGCTCGGGCAACTCCTCACACAGCACGGCGGCGGCACCAGCCTGTGTCACCTGCGGGATGAAGCGGTGGGCATCCACGGCCACGCCGCGCACAGCCACAAACAGCGCTCCGTTGCTCACCTGACGTGAGTCACACACCACGTCGGTGATCATTGTGTCGAGCGAACCGACCACTTGCAGTGGCTTTACATTATTCAGTAAATCAGTCAGTTTCTTATTCATGGTTTTTCGTGTTATTATTCTTAATGTTAATTGCGCAGTTGCAGTTTGATTGACTCTCCACGGCGGTAAGCGGTGCCCGGCGCGATGCTCTGTGCCACCACGCAGCCGTATCCGGCAAAGGTCACGCACAGGCCGGCATCCTCGAGGCGCTTGATGGCCTCGCGCACGCCCAGTCCCTTCACATCGGGCACGCCTTGCTTGACGGTGGACGGTTGCTGGAAGGTCTTGGTGCTCGCCAGCCCCAAGCCGCGCCGCACATGTCCGTGCGAGTCGGATGCGGTGGCAAATAGTGTGGGCGCACTGGGCGTGGCGGGAGTCAGCGTGCCGTCCTTGGCGGCCACCATGTCGTAGCGCGGGGCGTCGCCCAGCAGTCCGCGGGCATACATCTTCAGCGCCACATTCTTCAACACCATGCCGCTGCTGGCGGCAGCGCCACGGTCGGCACCAAGCATGAGCACGATGCACGAGTACTTGGGCTTCTCGTAGGGGAAGAAGCCGCAGAACGCCAGACGTCGCTCGCCGGTGTTGTAGGCACCATCCTGTATGGTGTAGGCCGTGCCGGTCTTTCCGGCCAGGTTCACATTCTTGTCTTGCAGGTAGCGGTGTGCCGTGCCGCGGTCGCTCCACACCACGTCGTGCAGCATGATGCGCAGTTTCTGCGCATTCTCGGGCGAGCACACCTGCTGGCGGATGTAGTCCACGGGCACGATGCTGTCGGGCTCACCCTCGCGCGAGAGTTTCTTCACCAGGTGCGGGCGCACAAACTTGCCGTCGTTGGCAATGGCATTGTACATCGCCAGGGTGTACAGCGGCGGAATCTCGGTGCTATATCCGAAAGCCATGCGGGTGAGGGCCACGCGCTCCCATGGCTTGTTGCCCAGTTTGGGGAACCGTGGCACGCGCTCGCCGGCAATGCCTGAGTTGATGGGGTCGAAAAAGCCCATCTCGGCAAGTTTTTTGCGGAAGCCGTCGGGGTTATTCTCAAACATGCGCAGGGCGATGCGCGACATACCCACGTTGGACGACGTGGCGATGATTTCGCGTGGGGTGAGCGACCCGCCGCCGTGTGGGTCGGTGGTCACCGAGCCGCAATATTCAAATCTGGTGCCCGTAACCATGGGCTCGTCGATATTCTTCACCGCGCCCAATTCCAGCGCCATCATCATGGTGATGGGCTTCATCACCGAGCCCGGCTCGTAGCCCAGCACGGCATTGTTCAGGCCCTCGATATAGTCGTTGGCGTTGTCGTTCCACATCAGGTTGGAGATGGCCTTGATTTCGCCCGTCTCCACCTCCATGAGTATTGCCGTGCCCCACTTGCTGCTGGTCTCGCGGCACATGTCGTAGAGTTCGTTCTCGAGGATATCCTGCAACTCGATATTGATGGTGGTGGTGATGTCGTAGCCCTTCTTGGGCGGCACACTCTCGGCGTTCACGATGTTGGTGGTGAGTTGGATGCGCTTTGCCTTGCCGGGCGTGCCGTAGAGCAGCGAGTCGAGTGCCCCTTCGAGGCCCGACTGGCCGTGCAGTCCGGAGCGTTTCTCCGACTTGCCCACGCTGCCGATGCTTCGCGACGCCATCGAGCCGTAAGGCTTGCAGCGCTTGCTCTCGCGCTCGCTGTAGAAGCCGCTCTTGTTGGGAGGCAGGCAGAAGAATGGGAATTTGCGCACCCGCTCATACTCGCTGTGCGAAATCATGCGCTTAAACACGCGGTAGGCGTGGTTTTTGCGCTTTGCCGTGGGGTCGGTGATGCGCTTGTAGGCGCCATAGAGTTCCTCGCTCCACTCCTGTGCGCTGCGCGATGGGTCGAAGGCCGCCAGGCTGTCGCTCAGCGCCGGCAGGTTGGCCTTCAGCACGCTGTCGCGGATGCCCGCGGCGAGCCAGTCGATACGCACCGTATAGAATTGCAGATTGGCAGCCAGCACATTGCCGTCGTCGGCAAGCAACTTGCCGCGCTCGGGGGGAATGTCGGTGATTTTCAGCAGCACACTGTCGGCCTTGGCGTTCCACTTGCCGGCGTATATGACCGAGTTTTTGAACATTGCCCACACGATAAACATCGAGAAGAACAACATCATGCCCACGACGAGCAAGTATCGAAGTTGGATGTAGCGTTTGTTTGACTGTCTCATGGCTAATTAAGTTTGTAAGGGGGTTGGTCGGGAGCGATAAGGTCGATGTGCATGGTGTCCACGAGCAACTTCATCTGGCTCTCACGAATCATTGAGTTATAGTTCGCACTGGCATTCACATTGTCGGTTTTGGCATTGTCAAGTTCTTCCTTGAGCACCATGACCTCGCGTATAGCATTCTGGCAGACGTACTTGTTGCTGATGTACATGAGCATCATCACCACGCACGCCACCACATACACAAAGTTTCGCTTGAAAAACTCGAGCGAGAGGAAGGTGCGTCCTTGGAACACCTGCTTGATTACCTTGCGGGTGGACTTGCCATTGATTTTTTTATCGTTATTCGCTGCCATATATCGTTGAGTGTGAATGTTCTACTTATTGTGCCACGCGCTCGGCGATGCGCAATTTGGCGCTGCGCGAGCGAGGATTGGCTTCGACCTCGGCCTCGTCGGGGACGATGACGCGGTTGTTCACGGCACGCAACGGCGCGTCGACGCGTCCGAAGAAGTCTTTCTCGATGCGTCCCTCGATGTTTCCGCTGCGAATGAAGTTTTTCACCAGTCGGTCCTCGAGCGAGTGATATGTGATCACGGCCAGTCGTCCGCCGGGCTTAAGCAGGTCGAGCGCCTGCTCGAGCAGCCGCTGGAGCACGTCGAGTTCGTGGTTGACCTCGATGCGCAGGGCCTGGAACAACTGTGCGAGTTCCTTCTTCTCCTGCGAGGGCTTGATGAAGGGCTTCATCACCTCGAGCAGTTGCGACACGGTGGCTATGGGCTGCTGTGCCCGTGCGCGCACCAGCGCGGCGGCCATGCGCCGGCTCTGTCGCAGTTCGCCGTAGAGGTAGAGCACGTCGGCCAGGCGCGCCTCGCTGTAAGTGGCGAGCAACTGGCGTGCGTCGAAAGCGCTGTCGCGATTCATGCGCATGTCGAGCGGGCTGTCGAAGCGGAACGAGAAGCCGCGGCTCTCGTCGTCGAAGTGGTGAAACGACACGCCCAGGTCGGCCAGGATGCCGTCGACGGCGTTTACGCCGTAAAAACGCATGAAATTTTTTATATATGCAAAATTGCTGTGTACAAACGTAAATCGCGGGTCGTCAAGCCGATTATTCCACGCGTCCATGTCCTGGTCCACGCCGTAGAGGCGGCCGTCGGGCCCCAGGCGCTCCATGATGGCACGGCTGTGACCGCCGCCGCCGAACGTCACGTCGACATAGGTGCCATCGGGCTTGATATCAAGTCCTTGCATGCATGCATCGAGCAATGCGGGAATATGGTAAACGTCGGTACTCATTGCAGTTGATAAAAGAGGGTGAAACGCTTGAAAAACGCCTCACAAATTTCTACCGCACAAAGTTACGCAAAAATCCGCAAAAATTTACATTTTCAAATTCCCAATTTTACATTTTTCCAAAAAAAGTTATTAACAACCCAGCATAAACCTGCGTAAACACTGGGTTTTCGGTAATTTACAAAAATATGCTAAATATGTTACAGATGTAAACAAGCCCCGAATTTCGTCCCACCCCAGGAAACCATAATCCAATTAATCACCTCTCGATAGAATATTTTTTATTATTCAAATTCATCAGTGGCGCAAGCGCGTTCCAATCCGCTACGAGTCACATCAAATAGGCTTCGTTTTCACACAATTAGCGCCCGAGTTTCGAGGCCCGGGCGCTTTGTACTTTGTGGTGATATGAGATTAGAAACGATAGCCGAGAGCAAGCTGGATGTTTCCGTTATAAATATCATCTTCGTCAAATACTTTTGTCAAGCCCATTGTGTAACGACCTTGCACAAAGACCTCATTTGTAATATTATAGGTGGCACCTAAGCCGACACCAAAATCAACACTATTAACGCCTTCAGCATCCTCAGTATAGGAAGCAGAGGCTCCTTCTGCTTTGGCTTTTGCTGTTGCTTTGCTATATACGTTTATGCCAAGTTGCGGACCAAAATCAATGCTCAATTTAGGAGTTGCATAGAACTTTAGCATTACGGGTACATTGATGTAATTGAGATGGAAACAAAAATCAACTTTGCCATCAAAACTGGAGTCGTCAAGATATTCAGTAGCATCAAATTTCCCTCCCTGAGCAGCAAATACAACTTCAGGAGTTATTGAGAACTTATCGGTGAAACGATACTCCATAAATGCTCCTGCTTGGTAATTGAATTGCATGCCATGAGGAAGATCCTTTCCCCAAAAATTAGTTAAATCCGCACCAACTTTTAGGCCGAAAGTAAATTGCTTTTGCGCAAAGGCTACGACAAAAGAGAGCAACGAACACATCAATACGAGAGTTAATTTCTTCATAGTAAATACTTTTTTTATTCGACATATTTTGTTAGTGCAAAGTTACAACATTTCTCCATACAACAAGATTTTTCAACTAAAATATTTTAATTATTGGGCGGCTCAAAAAATATTGCTAATTTTGCTGAACGATAAGAATTGGCACCGACATTGATGCAACTTCAGTTATTAACATAAACTATTAAAACATTACTTTTATGAAAAAAATTTTACTCATGGCGATTGGCTTAGCCATTGCAGTTTCGGCAAATGCCACACCGCAGATGCAAGTGGCCAGAAGTTTTGCTCCTGACAAGCAAATCATCACCGAGCAGCCCGAGGGCACGCTCGTTAAGTACAAACGCTCTGGTGCATGCATATACGCCGATGAATATTTCATTCACGTTGGCAAACAAACCGCCTACACCAGTATCGTTTATGCCAACGATGGCACAACCGTGTACATCAACAACATCTTCAACGACAATGTCGCCTTGATGAGCGATGGCTGGGTGCAAGGCACAATCAATGCCGAGGGCACTAAAATCACCGTGCCTGTGGGACAAACAATCTTCACCAACACGGATATCAATGCCGACGTGGTGATCGCTTGGGGCTCAACCCAAGTCACCGACACGGAGATTATTTTCATCCCCGACGAAACGGTGACCGAGGTGGTCTACAATGTTGACCCCGCCACGGGCGTGATCACCATGACTCCCGGCGAGGGTGACCTCAACGCTGGCTACCCCAATTCTTTCGCCGCTACCGGATTGGGCTGCTACTGGACCGACGACAACACGTTCGGAAGTTTCCTCGATTGGGATCTGACCCTCACCCCGCTGATGACGGGCGTGCCCGCCGTGCCCGCCAATCCAGTGCTGTATGATGATTCTTGGTTTGACTCTGGCTCCGACGACGGCTACTCATGCCTCGACTTCAAGTTGCCAACCACCGATGTCGACGGCAACGAGATTGACCCCGAGTTAATTAGTTTCAGCATCTTCACCGATGACGACCAAATCTTCACCTTCGACACTGAGACCTACAGTTCAGACGTGGAGGAGGATATGACCGAGATTCCTTACTCGATTTATTATAACGGCTACGACATCGGCGACTCACGCGTTTACTTCTACCTCACCAACACTCCCAACGACGACGAGAACTTCACTCCGTTCTTCACCCAGCGCATCGGCATCCAGGCCTACTACACCGTGGATGGCGTGAAGAATGCCTCTGAGATTGTCTACTGGGACCTGCCGTCAACAGGCATCGAGACTGTTGAGGCAAGCAAGCCGACCGACAACGTGTGGTACAACATCGCTGGCCAGCGGTTCATCGGCAAGCCCTCAATTCCCGGCATCTACATCAACAACGGCAAGAAAACCATTGTGAAATAATCGCATTTCACAACATCACTCCATACCCGAGTCGGCTCCAACCCCGATTCGGGTTTTCTTTTGCCGCGCGCGCTCTTTGGGGGTCAGGCGGAAAGTGAGTAGGGCCTGATATGTGAATATTTTTTGATAGAACTGAAAATCGATGTGATAACCGCCGGGTGATATGGTTTTGAGGGGTTGACAACGGGGCGAGATTGTTGTAATTTTGCAGAAAAACATTAATTTTGCAACCATAAACATCTTAACATTATGTTACACTTAAGAATTTTGCCAATTGTGCTTGCAATGGCATTGGTGCCAGTGAAACTGCTGGCCGCCACGCAAGCCGACGAGAAGTGCCAAATCACCTGGGCTGAGGTTCAGGCCCTGGTGGAGAGTAACCCCGACAGCGTGAAATCGCTGATTGAGCGGGTAACGACCGGCGACAAGGCGCTGAGCAACGCAGAGGCATTGGTGGCATACATGGGGAATTCCTACTTTAACGGCTCGCCGATGAGCGAGAGCATGAAAGGGCGAAAGGCGTGGAAAGAAGGCAACAAAGACCTTGCGGTGGAATTGCTCGGCCAAGCCGTGGAGAGCAATCCGCTGTCACTGGCCAACAACTACTACTTTGTGTTTTTCGCGTTGAAAAACAAGCCGGCGAAAGATATTAAGGAGAAAATAAAACTTGCTCTTGCCAGAATAAAACTGCTGGAAACGGCCATCCTCGCGAGCGGCAACGGCACGCAAGAGGCTCCGTTCAAGGTCACCTGTGTCGACGACGAATACGTGCTGATGGAGCGGCTGAAACTGCCTAGGCCCACGATGCAGGCACTGACCAACGGCGGCTGCGACAAGTTCACGTTGCCGGCACACACGTCAACGCTGTTCACCGGCCAAGAAATCTTCTTCGACGCCTCGCGCATATCGCAACTGCAATTGCCCAACGACTTATTCGACTGAGATTTTTACCACGATATTTTTCAACGCGAATTTCGCGAATGGGATTTTTCAACGCGAATATCTCGAAAATTTGCCACGGGGGAGTGCGCTCACCGCTCGCTTATTCGTAACTTTGACCAGGGTCTAAGTTACTACCGTTCGGGTAAGCAAAGAAAAAATCAAGTTTTTTTCTTTGCTTACCGCTCACTAAATCGTAACTTTGCAGCAGAAAAGTTAATTGACGATGAAACAGTATCTCGACTTGCTGCAGCATGTGCTGGACCACGGCACGTTGCGCACCGACCGCACGGGCACGGGCACGAAGAGCGTGTTCGGCTATCAGTTGCGCTGCGACCTGCGCGACGGCTTCCCGCTGCTGACGACCAAGAAAGTACACCTGAAATCAATTATTTACGAATTGCTGTGGTTCCTCAAGGGCGACACCAATGTGCGCTACCTGCAGGAGCACGGCGTGCGCATTTGGAACGAATGGGCCGACGAAAACGGCGACCTCGGGCCAGTGTACGGGCACCAATGGCGCTCGTGGCCCGACGGCCATGGCGGCACCATCGACCAGATAGCGCAGGTGGTCGACATGATACGCAACACGCCCGACTCGCGCCGCCTGATTGTGAGCGCGTGGAACGTGGCCGACGTGCCGACGATGAAACTGCCGCCGTGCCACACGCTGTTCCAATTCTATGTGGCCGACGGGCGGCTGAGCCTGCAATTGTATCAACGCAGTGCCGACCTGTTTCTTGGCGTGCCGTTTAACATCGCCAGTTACGCGCTGTTGCTGATGATGGTGGCCCACGTGAGCGGGCTGGAGCCGGGCGAGTTTGTCCACACCTTCGGCGACGCGCACATCTACCTAAACCACATGGACCAGGTGCGCGAGCAACTGAGCCGCACACCGCGCCCACTGCCACGCATGACGCTTAACCCGCGCGTGACCAGCATCTTCGATTACGAATACGACGACTTCACCATCGAGGGCTATGACCCCTACCCTGCCATCAAGGGCGTGGTGTCGGTGTAACAATCACTTTATCTTTAGCATCATGAGTAACAACAAGCACATCGCCGCCATCGTCGCCGTGGCAGCCGACAACGCCATAGGCCGCCAGGGCCAACTGCTGTGCCACCTCCCGGCCGACCTGAAGCACTTCAAGACGCTGACCATGGGCCACAGCATCATCATGGGTCGTCGCACCTTTGAGTCGTTTCCTAAAGGTGCCTTGCCCGGCCGCCAAAACATTGTGATTTCGCGCCAGCCCGACTATCAGCCCGAGGGTGCCGTCGTGGCACACTCGCCCGAGGAGGCTTTCGAACTTGCCTCGATGCCCGAGCCGGTGTTTATCATTGGCGGTGAGCAGATTTACCGCGCGACGATCGACCGTGTCGACACGCTGTACCTCACGCTGATTCACGCCCGCTTCGAGGGCAGCGACGCCTATTTCCCCGTCATCGACGACGAGCAGTGGGAAGAAGAGGAGCGCGAATACCATCGCACCGACGACCGCAACGCCCACGACTACACCTTCATCACCCTGCGCCGCAAGCACAAATAACTCCTTACAAGGCAATGAGATTGGGCCGCGGCACAACCGCGGCATACACAACGAATTAATGGCCGGCTTGACGCTTTTAGCGGAAGGGTGGCAATCTGTGATTTTGCCCAAATCTTGATTTTTTGGTGTGATTTGGGGTGGTGCGACGTTAGGGATGCTCGGTGAGGAGCATCAGGAGTTCGTCGTGGATGGGCGTTGGGAGGGTGATGCCGCGGCGTGCGATGGAGTGCTGCCAGCCGAGCAAGTCGCTGTGCTGCAGGGTGTAGAGGACGTCGCGGAATTCCTCGATTTCGGCCTCGGCATAGTCGGTTGCGGCGCGTCCGGCAAAGCGGTCAAGTTCCTCATCGTCGTAGTACACAATCTTGTCGCTGCAAGCCTGGGTGAGCAGTTGCTGGCTGGGGCAATTGTCGTATACGACGCATGACTCATCGGCACATTTCGCGGGGTCAGGGTCGGCGGCGGGGTTGGCATCGTCGGTCTCGGCGGTGTCGCCAGCACGCTTACCCCGACGGTCGAGCAAGTAGAGTATTGTGCCGCTCACAAGGAGTATAAATAGCAGAATCAGAGATGGTTTCATAATACAAAAGATATGTCGAAGCCTGCTTGCTGCAGGTGTTTCCAATAGTTGGGGTAACTCTTCTCGACCACTGCGGCATCCTCGATGACGATGCCTGGGAAACGCACCGCGGCGAGCGAGAACGCCATTGCCAAGCGGTGGTCGCCGTGGGTGCTGATGCGCGGCATGCGCTCGGGCTCACAACTCTCGAAGTGCCAGTCGAGTGCGTCGTTACCCTCGATTTTCACGAGATAGCCCAGTTTGCGCAACTCGGCGCACAAGGCATCAATGCGGTCGCTCTCCTTGAGGTGCAGGGTTCGTAGCCCGGTGATGCGGAACGGGCGCCCCATCAGGCAAAGCATCACGGTGAGTGTGGGCGCGAGGTCGGGCGTGCCGCTGAGGTCGGCAAACGTTGAGCAGCAGCACTGCGCGCATCGCTCGGCGACGACGGTGAGCCCGCCGTTGGTCCAATGAGCGCTCATGCCCATGTTCTCGAGCAGTGCGAGCATCCGCTGGTCGCCCTGCAGACTGTCGCGTTGCAGCCCCGCCAGGGTGAGTTGTGCCTGCGGCAGCAGAGCCTGCCAGGCCAGCCAGTAACTGGCGGCGCTCCAATCGGCTTCGACGGTGTAGTCGATGGCAGTGTATTGTCCCTCGGGCACCACGATGGCGTTGCCCGTCCATCGTGCGTTCACGCCGCGCTGCGCCATCATGGCCAGCGTCATGTCGATGTAAGGCCGCGACACGATATCGCCGGTGATTTTCAAGGTAATGCCTCCAATGGTGGGCGCAATCATAAGCAGGGCGCTGATGAACTGCGAACTCACGTCGCCTGGCATGACGATGTGCGTGCCGCGCAGCGTGCAGCCCTCGATGTGCAGTGGCGGGAAGCCCTCGCGGTCAGCGTAGGTGATGTGTGCCCCCAGTTGACGCAAGGCGTCGACCAACGGCGCGATGGGCCGGCAGCGCATGCGCTGGTCGCCGTCAAGCGTGACACGCCGGCCGGCCTGTGCCGAAAAATAGGCGGTGAGAAAGCGCATGGCCGTGCCGGCGCCTCCCACCGCGATGTGCGGCTGATTGCTAAGTAGGGCTTGAAGCATGGCGTGCGTGTCGTCGCACACCGCAAGGTTATGCAGCGCGCCGGGCGACTGGGTGAGCGCGTCGAGTATTAGAGCCCGCGCACTCAGGCTCTTGGAAGCCGGCAGCGCTATGGTGCCGCGTGGGCTGGCGGGAGCCGTCACGCTCACATGGCGCGGCGCGGTGTCACCTGCCGTAGCCATTGATGCGGCGATAGTTGTTGGGCGAGTGCCCCAGGTGTTTTTTCACGTATTTTCCGAAGAAAGAGAGGTTGCTAAACTGCATCTCGGCAGCAATCTCCTTGATCGACTTGTCGCTGAACAGCAGCAACTGCTTGACGCGCCCCACCACGCTCATGGCGACGAGTTCGCCCGCCGTCTTGCCGCTGTGGGCGCGGCACACGCTGGTGAGGTATTTTGGCGACACACACAGTTCGGTGGCGAAACTGTTGACGCTGCGCTTCACATTGGCGTTCTCGGAGAGCAGCATGATGAAGCGTCGATACAACTTGTCGCCCTGGCGCATCATCTCGTTGTTGTCCTGTCCCAGGTGCTTGGTGATGCAACTCACCATGTCGTAGACGTAGACTTTTAGGATTTGCGCCATCGTGCCCTTGCCATAGTTCAGGCTGGGATTGTCCATCTTGAACTTAGCCAACTCATAGTAGCGCAGCATGAGCGTAATCTCATCGTTGGTAAACTTCACCAGCGGATTGCGGTGCAGTTGCATCATGGTCTCGAAGATGCCCTTGGTCATAAAGTTGAATCCCAACTCAGGATTGAACGCACACACCTTGCACATGCATCCGGGGCTGGGCTTGACCACGCTCACCACGCTTGCCGAATCGATGATGATGGCGTGGCGCGCATGAAGCGTGTACTCGCGGGAATCGAGGTGCAGGGTCACCTCGCCATGTGTGCAGAAGACAAAAGCGATGAAGCGCAGTTTGAACTTATCGAGCACCTGCGGAATCGATGAGATATTGTCGGCAAAAAAGATTTCGCCGTCGTAATAATTGGCCTTGGTCGACATCTGAGGGACGTCGTCCAGCGATATTTCGGTTATTTTGCTGTTGTTTTTCATTTTTGCGAAAATAAAGCGTGAAGTGTTGCTCACTCAGGCAAATAGGTGGTGAGCAGTGTGGCCTGTCCGTCGGCGATGAGTTGTCGTCGACAAGCCGGCACCAAGATGGTTTCGCCGCGCCGCATGGTGGTTGTGCCACCGGCATCGTCGGTGAGCGTGACGTTGCCGTCGATGCACATCACAATCATGAACGACTGCGGCATGGCGAGCGTCAACTGGCCGTCGACGATGGCGCGCGTGACAACAAAGTGCTCGCACTGCACCAGCGTGGTCTCGCCCTGGCCGTCGCGGTCGTAGTGCGCCACATAACTGTCGTGCACGGTGTAGTCGATGGCGTTTTTGGCCAGATGCGTGTGCAGTTCGCGGGGGTTGCCGCGTGCGTCGCGTCGGTCGAAGTCGTAGACGCGGTAAGTGATGTCGCATGCTTGCTGAATCTCGGCCAGCAGGTTACCCGCGCCGATGGTGTGGATGCGTCCTCCGGGCAGATAAAACACGTCGTCGGCATGCGACTCGTGCTGCGCGATGGCATCGGCTATCGAGCCGTCGGCCACCATGCGGTCGAGGTCGCGTGGCGTGATGGCGCGGTTCAGGCCCACGCCGATGTGCGAATGCGGCTCGCTGTCGATGATGTACCACATCTCGGTCTTGCCTCCTGTGCCATGACGGCGGCGCGCCAACTTGTCGTCGGGGTGCACCTGAATCGAGAGGTCGTCGTGAGCGTCGATAAATTTCACCAGCAGCGGGAACTCCGTGCCGTGACGGCGCAGCACAGCATCGCCCACCAGGGCGGCACCGTGGCGTGCAATGAGTTCGCGCAGCGTGAGGCCGTCGTCCTCGCCACCGCACACAATCGACTCGCGGCCCGGGATGCCCGAAATCTCCCAACTCTCGCCCACCTTGCTCAACTGCGTGTCCACGCCCTTGAACTGCGAGAGTTTGTCGCCACCCCAGAGCACCGTTTTGAATATCGGCCGAAATTTATACGGATGTAGCATCACTGAATATCGTCGAATAGGTTGATATTTTTGCAAAAGTAATATTTTTTTTTGAATAACGAAAAAGGTAGTGCAACACTCTTAGTCACTTTTTTCGTAAAGTACCAAATTTTACCATATTTTCAGATAGCGATAGCAACTATCGACACTATAGAGGCCATAAAAACCGCAAGGCTTGTTTTTCCCGTTTTTTAGGTTGTGGTTTTTGGGCGAATCGTGAAATAATGATTACTTTTGCAATCGTTAAGTGCAAATAGCGGCATTATGGCAGAAAACGGCATAGAAATATATCAAACTGAAGACGGGCAGACGCAAATCGACGTCCGCCTCGAGAACGACACCGCTTTGCTCTCGCAAGCACAAATGGTTGAACTGTTTCAAAAGACGCCCCAGAACATCACAATGCACATTCGCAATGCATTCAAAGATGGCGGGTTAGATAAAAAAATCGCGGTAGAGGTGATTAATGCTATGAATAGAATACTGAGGATTGCCACGGTGGCGTGGCTGATGATATGGGCCGTTGTGGCTGGTGCCACTGAGGTGCGGCAAAGTAATGATGTGCGGCAGGCCGAGGGACTTGCGGCGCGCCTCTCGCCTGAGTTGGCACAAAAGGTGGAGTTTCGCCTGATGCCGGCGGCGGCCGACGTTTGCTCGGTGTGGGGCGAGGGCTCGCGCGTGGTGGTGGCAGGCAACAATGCCGGCTCGATGGCTGTGGGCCTGAATGAGTACTTGCGGCGCTATTGCCACACCACGGTGTCGTGGTATGCCGATGTGCCGGTGGAGTTGCCCGACGTGCTTCCCGACGTACGCGACACGGTGCGTGTGAGCGCGCGCATGCCCCAGCGCTTTTTCCTTAACTACTGCACTTACGGCTACACGATGACTTATTGGCAATGGCGCGACTGGGAGCGGTTTATCGACTGGATGGCGCTGAACGGCATCAATCTGCCGCTGGCCATCACAGGCCAGGAGGCGGTGTGGTACCGTGTGTGGACCTCGCTGGGGATGACCGACGAGCAAGTGCGCTCCTATTTCACCGGCCCGTCGTACCTGCCGTGGCACCGCATGGCCAACATCGACGGCTGGTGCGGCCCGCTGCCCAAGCAGTGGCTCGACGGCCAGGTGGAACTGCAACAGCGCATCGTGGAGCGCGAGCGAGCGCTGAACATGCGCCCCGTACTGCCAGCCTTTGCCGGTCATGTGCCGGGCCAACTGCGCGAACTGTTTCCGCAGGCCGACATCCAGCAACTCTCGCCGTGGGCCGGCTTCGACGAGCAATACCGCACTTACTTCCTCAACAGCGAGGACTCGCTTTACGACGTTATCCAGCGCCGTTTCCTCGAGGAGCAGACGCGCCTGTTCGGCACCGACCATATCTACGGCGTGGACCCCTTTAACGAGGTTGACCCGCCCAGTTTCGAGCCCGACTACCTGAACCGTGTTGCCAAGCACATCTATGAGAGCCTCACCGCCGTCGACCCGCAAGCCGAATGGCTGCAGATGGCGTGGTTTTTCTATTATGAGCAGGAGAATTACACTCCCGAGCGCGTGCAGGCCATGCTGAGCGGCGTGCCACAGGGCCGCATGACACTGCTCGACTACTACTGTGAGTTCAAGGAGATGTGGCGGGAATTGAGCAGTTTCTTCGGCCAGCCCTACGTGTGGTGCTACTTGGGCAACTTCGGCGGCAACTCGGGCATGGCAGGCAACGTTAAAGAGGCGGCACGGCGCCTCGACGCCGCGCTGCTCAGCGGTGGCGACAACCTGGTGGGCATCGGCTCGACGCTCGAGGGCCTCGACGTGCAACAGTTTCCTTATGAGTTGATTATGCACAAAGCGTGGGACGACGGCCTCGACGACGACCACATGGTGGCCGTGCTGGCCCGCTGCCATGCCGGGCGCCCGAGTGCCGACGTGCAACAGGCGTGGAACGTGCTCTATCACCAGGTGCTCACGATGACGCCCATCAACTTCTGTTGCCCCTTGCCATGTTCCTATCCGCAATTGGGCAAGGAGCGCAGTGGCAGCGCGGTGCGCTACGAGCGGGCCAAGTTGCTCGAGGCCTGGCAACTGCTGCTGAACCACGACGGCCCGGCGACCGACGCGCTGACCGTCGACCTGGTGTGGACGGGGCGGCAACTGCTGGGCGACCTTTTTGGCGACTGCAAGCGGGCCTTTGACCAGGCTGTGGAGCAGGGCGACGCATTCGGAGCCGCCGAGCAGTCGATGCTGATGATGGACTTGCTTGCCGACCTCGACACGCTGAACGCCGCGCACCCCCACGCCACGCTGAGCGCCTGGCTGGAACAGGCTCGCGCACTGGGTGACACACCAGAGTTGAGCGACTACTACGAGCGCAACGCGCGCACCATCATCACCACGTGGGGCGGCTCGCTCAATGACTATGCCTGCCGCAACTGGAGCGGCCTGCTCAGCGACTACTACGCGCGCCGCTGGCAACTCTATATCGACGCCTCATTGCAGGCTTTCACTACAGGACAACCTGTCGACGACGAGGCGCGCCAGGCCGCCACACGCGGGTTGCAACGGGCATGGCCGCTGTCGACCACGCCCGTCACCGCCGTCCCGTCGCCCGACGCGATGGCCATCTCGCGGCACCTGCGCGACAAGTATGCCACACAGTGGCAGCAGTTCGCCGCCCGTTAATCCTGCCGTCAGAAGTTATAGCCCACGCTCAAACTCAGGCAGCCGTTGTGGGAACTATAGCCCTTGATTACGTGGATGAGACCTGCCGTGTAGCGCGCCTGCAAGGAAAAGTGCCCCGGCAAGCGGTAGTTGACACCGGCACCAATGCCAACGTCAAAACTGTTGACGTAACTGCGATGTGATGCGCCTTCATGCATCTGGCGTCCTGTCTTCTTATCGATGTAATCACTTGAGTATCTGCTTGCAACGTTCACACCCAGCTGTGGCCCGAAATCTAAGCCTATCGATTCGCTGACATAACACCTCAGCATCACAGGGACGTTGAGGTAATTGCAGGTGAAGTGCGTTGTTATGTCCTCAGGTTCTATCGAAGGGTTGGCGCGCTCCCCACCCTTTATCATGTTATGCGACTTAATGCCTTGAGACGAGAAAAGCAGTTCAGGGACTATAGCCAACTTGCCGGCGCCGAGACGATGCTCATAGGTCAAGCCGACGAGATATGTGAACATGTGACCGGGAAGCTCTCCCGCACCAATCTGATCGGAATACTGCACTCCGGCCTTAACGCCAAACGGCTATTGTGCCACAGCGCCGAGCAAAGTTATTACAATAGTCCCGATAAATACTGTGAGCCGTTTCATATCAGTTTCTTATTAATTGTTAGGATGAATATTGCAAATGATTTTTTTATTTGTATTATAGTTATGTCCACCGAAAGTAAATATGTCGGTTGCTGTCCAAAGACTGTATGTTGTCGCCGATTGAAAAGCGTGAGAGACAATCTTTGAAACGCCGCTCAGAAGTTATAGCCCACACTCACGTGAGCGCTGCCCAGTTTTGTCGACCCGAAATCATAGGAGTGGGTCAAATCGAGGGCATAACGAGCCTGCACAAAGATGTGGTCAGTGGGTTTATAAGTGACACCAGCAGCCAAGCCGAGGATAAAACTTCTATTTTCGCTATCGAACTTGCCTTTATGGGTATGTTTTGTGCCATTAAGTGTATACTCCATAGTCGACTTGTCATAGACCATCAAATTGACTTGCGGACCAATATCGAGACCCACTTTGGGTGAGACATTGTAACGCATAAGCACTGGCAACTGAAGGTAATTATTGCAAGTGGAATTATGGAAATCTGAGGCCTCGAGGTTTAATTCTTCCGGCAGAATCAAGTAGTTTTCGTGATTCGTATTGTAAAAACTCGAGAACAGCAACTCGGGAGCCAAACTCCACTTGCTGTCATTGATTTTGTATTCGGCTGTCAATCCAAACACATAACCGGGCATCTTCAACCGCTCAAACTCCGTATCCCAAGTGTAGGTATACTGTCCTCCGGCCTTAAGGCCTATTCTTACTTGCGCGGCAGCACCAAGTGCCACCAAACCGCAAATCGCGAGTGTGATTAATTTTTTCATTTTTTTGTGGTTTTAAAGTTAATAATTTGGCTCAAGAGAACATTTGAATTACCGGGGTGATAATCAACGCTCTTCTTTATACCGTTTTTAAGCACTTGTTAGTCAAACAATTACAACAGCGGGGCTGATGGGTTATCATTTGGCTGTCACAAATATAAGTTATTTTTCATATATGCACAATATTATAGCAGCGAAAAATGTGTAACGTTGACCTGCGGTCGAAGTTACTCACGCTCGGAAAAGCTCAAACGAGTTTGGCTTTTCGCTCGCTTATTCGTAACGTTGACCTGCGGTCGAAGTTACTCACGCTCGGAAAAGCTCAAACGAGTTTGGCTTTTCGCTCGCTTATTCGTAACTTTGCGGCATGAAACGGTGTAAAAAGGTAGCAATCAAGGTGCGTCTGGCCATGCGCAAGGCGGCGCGCAAGCGTGCGGCAAAGAAAGCCGCCGCACTGCAACGCGCCGCCGAGAAAGCCATTCAAAAAAAGAGGAATACCAAGAAGAACACTTGGTACCGCAAGTTTCGCGCAGCGGTGCTGCATCTGGAACACCGACAGATGCTCGACAAGCCACCTATCGTAGTGCATGACAAGGAGACTCACACTTGCGCGCATTGCGGCACTGAGTTCAATGGCGAGTATTGCCCCAAGTGCAGTCTGCCGGCCCGCTGGCAGCGCTTCAACTGGCGGCTGATGTTCTTGAATTTCATGGATATTTGGGGGCTGGGCAACCGCTCCATGTTCCGCACAATCCGCGACCTGTTCTGGCGCCCGGGCTACATGATTCGCGACTATCTGCGAGGCCACCATCTCTCTTACTTCCCGCCATTCAAGATGCTGGCAGTGTGGACTGTGCTGCTGATGTTTGTGATTTGGGTGATGAATAAAGCCGTCGGCCTTGCCCCATTCGACAACACCTCGAGTTTGCAACTTGTTCTTAACAAACTCGAACGACACATGACTGCGCCGTGGCAATCGCCAGTCGTTCTGCAAGCGCGACAAATAATCGCCTTTGTGGATAACCACTTGCTCTACAGCATTATTATCCAGAATATTTTTGTGGTGCTGGTTATGAAGTGGACCTTTCGCAAGGTGAGCAACATGAACCTGGTGGAGACCTTTATTTCTCAGATTTATATCAACTGCCAGTTTCACATCTTAGCCATCGCGACGATGTTGATTGCGTGGAAGACGCCAGAGACTTTTTCAGTATACCCCTACATGAGGGGCTTTATCCCTCCGCTCATAGTGCTGATCTACGACCTTCATCAGTTGTATGGCCTCAAATGGAAACAAACGATTAAGAAAGTCTTCCTCGCAACCCTCTATCTGACTGCGCTTTACCTGATTTTAATACTCGGCATAACCATTATCGCTTTTTTCCTTGAGTGCTTAGCAAATCCCGCTGCACAATTCATGGTCAATGACGAGAGTTTAGATTTCAAGATATTCTAACACCAAACAGATGGTTTAACCCAAATCGGGTATTTATTTTAGCGAGGCAGGCTGAAGGCGCAAGAATTCTGTCCGCTGGTATCGTGGTGTGGAGTTTTTTGTGTACTTTTGCAAAAAAATAATTGCATAATGTATAGAAACTTACTAATCCGCTGTGCCGCACTTGCTGTGGTGGCACTTACCTCGCTGGTTGCATGCCAGCGTGGCGACAACAATAGTTATTCCTATAAGGCCGACTATCTGCCAGTGCAACTGGTGGGTAGCCAAAAATGGAGCATTCTCGACGTGAACACCGGCGAGGTGGTGGTCCGCGACGCTTTCGACGAGGCGCCGAGCGCCGTGGTGGGCGGGATGTTCTATGTGATGACTCCCGACGGCCTATATAATTATTATAATGTGTCCGACCCGAAGCACCCGATCAACGCCGAGCCTTACGGCAGCGTGACGGCATTTGGCGACAACGGCCTGGCGGTTGCCAGCCGCCGTGGCGAGGCGCTGAGCGTGATTGACCGCACCGGCAAGGTGGTGGCCACGCTGCCGCGCGAGGTGTCGCAGTGCTCGATGTTCAGCCGGGGGCGCGCTGCCTTCCAGAACGACATGGGCCTGTGGGGCTACATCGACGAGAAGGGCGACACGGTGATTCCGGCGCGTTTCTCTAACGCCAACCTGTTTTTGCACGCCGATTGGGCCGTGGTCGTCCCCGACACGCAGCCGAGCGACACCAGCGCGCTCTTCAGCGTGATTGACCGCACCGGCAAGGTGCTCTTCAGCAGCGACATCAACGAGCACCGCGTGATACAGCCGGTGTATGTCGACGGCGTGCTGCCAGTGGTCAAGGGCGACACCATCGTGTGCCTTGACGAGAACGGCAAGGAGGTAGCCAACCCCAACGGCGACCACAGCGCGGTGGACAAGGGCGGCTGGGACGACTTCAGCCGCACGGCCGGCGGCTACTTCCTGGTGGTGAAGGGCGGCAAGATGGGCCTCGTGGACAAGAACAACAAGCAACTCATCGCGCCCAAGTGGGACCGCCTGATCGACGTCACCGCCGACCGCTATATCGCTGGCAACGACAGCATCAACCGCCTTGTTGACCTCAACGGCAACGCGGTGGGCACGGCACAGTTTGCCCACGTCCACGGCAGCATGGAGAACGTGTATGCCGCGCGTGGCATCATCGATACCGACATGGCAGCGGCCGCCATGGCAATGCTGCTCTCGCCCGAGGGTTGCGCCGGCGGCACGGCAGCCACCACGCTAATGGACATGAACCGCGCCCTCGGCCCCGAGGCGGCACCTTATGTGGGCCAAAACGGACTCCTGATCCCGCAAGGGCCGCTGGTGCTCAACTACATCTTCGACCGACCCATCGCCAGCGGCGACAGCACCACGACGCCGACATTCAACTACGACGCGCGCCTGAACTGCGTGGCCACCTCGCTCAACGTGATGCACTGCGGCCTGAACACCGAGCAGGAGATTGTGAACAAACTCAGCGCCGTGCTGGGCACACGCGGATACGTGTTTGAGAGCGAGGGCATCTTCGTGAGCGAGCAAGGCCCGGTGGTGGCCCTTGGCTACGAGGACGGCATCATCGACATGAACTGCTACATGAACCGTGCCCTGGTCAAGCCACTTGCACGCAAACCCCGAGCAAAATGAAAACTCGCATCGCACTAACCCTGCTGGCAATCATCGCCATTGCGCTGCCGCTGATAGCACAATCGCAGCCCGACTGGCCCGGCCTGGAGCGCTACCGCGCCGCCAACGCCTTGCTGGCCAGCCATGCCGACACGGCCTGCCTGGTGGTGTTCATGGGCAACTCAATCACCGAATATTGGGAAGAACTCAACCCCGACTTCTTCACGCGCAACAACTATGTGTGCCGTGGCATCTCGGGGCAGACGACCTACCAGATGGTGGTGCGTTTTCGCCAAGATGTGATCAACCTGCATCCGCGTGCCGTGGTGATTTCGGCCGGTACCAACGACATTGCCGAGAACACCTGCCCCTACGACGAGGCCGCGACCATGGGCAACATAGTGTCGATGGTGGAACTTGCGCAAGCCTCTGGCATAGTGCCCATTGTGGCCAGCCTGCTGCCCTGCGACAGATATTGCTGGAACCTCGATATTGAGAATGTTGCCGAGAAAATCGCCTCGCTCAATGCGCTGCTCAAGGCTTACGCCACCGAGCATCACCTGGTCTATATCGACTACTTCACCCCCATGGTGCACAGCGACGGCCGCAGCCTCAACCCGGCCTACACCCTCGATGGCGTACATCCTGAGATTGCCGGCTACGACGTGATGGCCCCGCTGGCCCAACAAGCCATCGCAAAAGCATTACAATAATGCATAACGGATGGTGGGTTGATGGGGGAAACGAGCATTCGAGCATTCGAATAATCGAGCATTCGATGTTTTACAGATAAGTGCATCAACAACAAAAATGGCGGCTTGAAGGCCGCCATTTTTGTGTGCATTGTGCATTATTTTTACTTCCCTAAGATGATGTTGATCAGGGCGTTGATGTCGAGGCCGTTGATGTCGCCGTCACCGTTAAGGTCGGCATTGCCGCCAAAACTGTCGGCCGAGGCCTTGCCAAGCACGATGTTAATCAACTTGTTGATGTCGAGGCCGTTGACCTCACCATCGCCGTCGATGTCGCCAGGGATGTTGCTAACCGCAACCACAAACTCATATTCCACGAGCGTAGAAGTCCCGCTGGTGTAAATGGCCTTGATGCCCACCTTGTGGGTGCCCACAGGCACATTGCTGAGCGTGAACTCGGGCTGCTGCGACGTGCCCTTGAGCGTACCGTCGAGGTAAATCTCGTAGTGGTCGACCCAACCCACATCCAGTGTCGAGCCTTCATCGTCACCGTTGCCGATATAGAAGTCGTCGACCTGAGCCAGGAAGGCGTCAAACGAGGTGTAGTGCACAGCCACACGCACCGTCTGTCCGACGTATGCAGCGAGGTCGCTCTCGTAGATGGTCCACACACCAGTGCTCAACGGGTCGATGCTGGATATGGGCTCATAGTTGTCAAGGCCTGGGTCGCCGCCGGTGGGGAATACGCAAATCTCCATCGACTCAGGATAGGTCGAGTAGGCCTTTGCTGTTAAGCGGCACACGAAGCCGTCGCGAATGGTCACGGGCGGTGCCACGAGCCACTTGTTGGCGCCATTGTTCTGCGGCGAGAAGAAGATGATACTCTTTTCGCCCGTGGGCGCTTGGATAGCCGGGTCGGTGGGCAGCATGGGCGGCGTGGTGTGCCACGGGTTAAACACCATGGGCGGCACGGGACGCGGCTCGGTAGGCGTGCTGGCACCCGGGAAGGTGACGATGTTGGTTGACGAGCCTAACCCGATAGGATAGACGTTGTGCATATCGAGGTCGTAGGTGTTCCATTCACCGAAACTGCCGGTGGCAAAGTCGGGATAATCCTCAAAGGAGTCGATGAACGAGATGTTCTGGTTCCACTTCACCGTCACGTGGCCAATGCTGTCGGGGTCGGCGGTGATGTTGTACGGGTCGATGATGGTCTCGGAGAGCACTACGTCGAGCGTCTTGTCGCCATCGATGGCGAGTTCGGCATCATAGACGTTGAAGTGCGGTGCCGTGATACCCAGCAGGTAGTTGCCGAAGGGCACGCTGGCAAAGTCGGCCTTGCCCTGCTCGATGACGGCGCTGTAGGTTGCCGTCGAAGCGCGGTTAATCAGTTCGACGGTCGCTCCGTCGGCGCTCTGCCCGTTGTTGGTGCCCACGTTCACAACCAGATGGCCGTTGTTGTTGGTGAGCGTGATGGTGGTGGTGACAATGTCGGTTGTCGATGCCGAGTAGACGGCCTGCACGCCCAAGGTGTAGGTGCCCGGCGAGAGTTGCTCGAAGGTGTACTCAAACTCTTCGGTCTCTCCCACCTTGTTACCATTGAGGTAGATGTTGAAACTCTCGTTGGGGTTAGTGGGCGACTTGGCGATACGGCGCGACTTGCGCGGAGCCTGCATGTTGGTAAAGTTTTGGCCCACATACACGTCGTCGACCATAAGCATGAACGAGCCTCCGTTGTTGTACTCGCTGATGTAGCGAATGGCAAACTTGATGGGCTTTCCGGCGTAAGCGCTCAGGTCGTAGGTGAATTCCTGCCAGCCCTTATAGTCGGCCGACTCGTAGTTGCCGCCGTTAATCATGGTAAAGTCGGCCTTGCCGGGATTGTCGACATTCTCGGTGATGTAAACCTGGAACTTCTCCTTGTACTGGTCGGCCGCCTTAGCCATAAACGAGAGCACGTTGCGGCTGCCGGGGGTGATGGTGGGCGAGATCAGCCAGTCGTCGTTGGCCGCGCCCGAATAGGTGCGCACAAAGCCCACATATTGCTGTCCGTTGTAGGGGCGCAAGATGGGATAGTCGTACCACCAGGCGGGAATCACGGTCATGGGGTTGATGATCTGCGCATATTGCATCACGCCGCGGTTGATGTATTCACCCACAAGGGGTGCGGTCACCAGGCCGTCTCCGTCGATGCCAGTCCATTGCCCGAAGTTGATCGAGAAAGCCTCGTAGTCCTCAAACGAGTCGAAGAACACCGGCGGCTCCTGGTTCCAGGTGAGCAGCACGTCGTCGAGTCCGGTGACCGCATCGTGTGTCACGCTGGTTGTGAGCGCGTAAGGCAACTGGTTTTCCTCGGCCAGTTGGACGGTGATACTGGTGTCGGCCACTGCATTGAAGGTGCTGTAGTTGGTCACATAACCCAACTTGCTCACCTCGAGCGAGTGGTTGCCCGGATAGATTTTCACGGTAAGTTGCCCCTCGCTATTGAGGTGCAGCGTGCCGTAAGAGAGCGAGTAATCGGTCTGTTGCAAGGCAATGTTGGCATCGGTGATTGCCTCGTTGCTTGGTCCCACAACCTGCAAGGTGAGGTTGATGTTGCGTTTCTGGGCTTGCACGGTGACCATCATAGCCAGTAGCGCAGCCAGTGTTAGCGTAAAGAATCGTTTCATATCATTAGTTTTTAGTGTTTTATTATCATTGATAAAGTCACAGCGCCGCAAATGAAAATTGGATGCGACGTTGTGGGCGAGTAATTTATGCCTTTTTCAACGCAAAGGTAGACATAAATCACTAAAATTCAAAATTTCTCCCCCATCTTTTATGTTTTTTGTGCTCTTGCGTTATCATTAAACTATCGAGGCAAAAACCTGTCAAAGAGGAAAAATAGCATTTGCGACAATGAAACATCTCAACACTATCATGCGCGCTATAGTCTGCGCCGTTGCGGTGACACTGACTGTCGGTGCCACCGCCCAATCACCATATCGCCAGCCACGCCGGGTGGTTGTCACGCACTACAATGGCGGCCCACGCGACATGCGGGGCATGCCAGGCGACTACTACTCGCCAATGACTCCGCGCCCATATTTTGGACTGCGCATCGGACTCAATGAGGCCAGTGTGCGCAGCGATGCCGACGCCCTCGATGGCAAGGGCCTGAAATCGGGCCTGAACATCGGCGTTACGGTGGGCATGCCATTGGGTTATTACTCCCCTCTGGCCCTCGAAACGGGGTTGTTTTACAGCCAAAAGGGAGGGAAAAGCGATGGCAAACTCACTGCCGACGGCGGCACCGGCAAGTTTACCTACGACTTGAATTATCTGGAAGTGCCTCTGGTGCTGCGTTACAGTCACTTCTTGAACAATGAAGTGAGGATTGAGCCGTTTGCCGGCCCATATGTGGCGGTAGGTGTCGCTGGCGAGATCAAGAATTACGACCAGCATCGCGCCTTCAGCAGTTACGACGAGGGTTACTTCAACCGTTTCGACGCCGGCATCACGCTCGGTTGCGCCGTCGGCATGGGTCCGGCTTATGCCCAGTTGGGCTACGACATCGGCCTGTCGAATGTGGGTCAGGACTCCTTCGACGACACCCACACCGGTTGCCTCACCCTCAGCGTAGGCGTAAACTTCTAAAAATCAAAAGTCGCCCCTTTGATTATAAAAATTAACTCCATAATCTTGCGAATTTCTTATTGCAAAATTATGGAGTTATATCGTTTGCCTAAAAGACAAGTCTTAGATGTCTTTCCACTCGTATATTTTGTCCCTATTCTCGTTGCAGATCACATGGGCAGTACGTTTCTCTTTTGAACCGTCCTGGGCCATGACGTTATAGACCACATTTGTTGAGAACCGAACATCGCCATTCTCTTTGTAATAGTCGTTACCGTAACTGCTAACAAACTCAACCGACTCACCATTGGTGAGCGTTGAAGTCACATGGTTTACAACAACTTCTTGGAGGTTTTGTTTCTCCACATTGCCATGACCGGGCAAGTGAAGATGCCCACTTGTTGCGTAACAAACAGCGAGGAACAATGCAATGCAAACTGCAAAAATAGAAACTTTCTTCATGTCTTGAAATTTTTTTGTTATACTTCTTGTTTTGTCATTAGACGCAACAAGAGACATAAAAAGTTGCAAATGGCAGCAATTTCTTTAAAAAAATCCAAGATTATTTATAGAGAAAATGCAGCAAATTCGGGCCAATCTGGTTATTTCAAATTATTTCAAATTGGTTCAAATTGGTTCAAATTTCAATAAACAGGAATTTTGGGTCAAAAAAGCCTATTTTGGTTGGTTTTTCCCATGTTTAATTGCGAATTATTTTGTATTTTTGCGATTAAATTATAAACCATAACAACACACGCTATGAAACACATCATCAACCTTTTTCTGGTGGCGGTTTGCGCCACAACGCTGCTTTGCTCGTGCAGCAAGGCCAAGAGCATCATGGTGAGCACCGACCGTGTGGCATTTGCCAAAACTGGCGGCGAAAAGAGCATTACCGTCACTGCCGACGGC
>CACYRK010000013.1 GCA_902776835.1 uncultured Bacteroidales bacterium | reverse complement strand
GTCCCACCTCTTCCCATTCCGAACAGAGAAGTTAAGCCTCACCACGCCGATGGTACTGCGAAAGTGGGAGAGTAGGTAACCGCCCCCTAAGAGCCGCGACACACACCGTGCCGCGGCTCTTTTCACACAGTGCCGCCCGCAGCGCCGCAGCGAGCGGCACAATGTGTTAAGCACATTGGCAAGTCCTCGACTTGCCTCCATATCCTCTCTAGAATCTCTAGAACTTCTAGAACTTCTAGAACTTCTAGAAATTCTAGATTATCTAGAACCTCTAGGATGCTTAAATTTTTGGTGGAAATTTTGGGGATTGGGGTTTTTGGAGTAATTTTGCAACACCAAACGACAACACAACATTATTAATCATATAACGCAATGATTTATCCTATTTTAACCGCTGAAGAAGCGGCCGAGTATGTGAAGCATGGAATGAATGTGGGTGTATCGGGCTTTACCGCCCCTGGCAGCCCCAAGGTCGTTCCGCCAGCCGTTGCCGCAAAGGCACGTAGTGAGCACGAGGCTGGCCGTGAGTTTAAAATCAACATTTTTAGTGGTGCATCGACCAGCGACTATCTTGATGGCGAGTTGGCACGCGCCAATGCTGTGAACTATCGCACGCCGTATCAGTCGTCGGGCGATCTGCGTAAGAGCATCAACATCGGTGAGATCCACTATAACGACCGTCACCTGAGTGAACTCACGCAGGAGTTCCGCTATGGCTACTATGGCAAAATGGATATCGCTATCGTGGAGGCTCAGAGCATCACCGACGACGGTGAGATCGTGCTGGGTACCGGTGTGGGTAACGCTCCCACATGGCTCCAGGTGGCCGACAAGGTGATTATCGAGTTGAATGATCAAATTCCCGAGTCGATTCACGGCTTGCACGACATCTACATCCCGCTCGACCCCCCCGTGCGTCGCGAGATTCCCATCTATCACGCTCACGACCGCGCTGGTAAGCCCACCGCCCACGTCGACCCGAAGAAGGTGCTTGGCGTGGTGAAAACCAGCATGCCGCTGGGCAAGAACGATCCGTTCACCCCGGTTGACGACACTACGCGCCGCATCGGCGAAAACGTGTGCGAATTTCTGATCAACGAGATGAAGCAGGGTCGCATTCCCAAGTCGTTCCTCCCCATCCAGAGTGGTGTGGGCAACATTGCCAACGCTGTGCTCGACGCACTGGAGAACAGCACCGAAATTCCCGCCTTCGAGATGTATACCGAGGTGGTTCAAGACAGCGTGCTCAAACTGCTGGAGAGCGGCCGATGCACCTTTGCTTCGACGTGCTCGATGACCTTCAGCCACGACGCTATGATGGAGTTCTTCGCCAAGCCCGAACTTCACGACCACATCCTGATGCGCCCGGCCGAAATCAGCAACAACCCCGAGGTGGTGCGCCGTATAGGTGTGATTTCGATGAACACCGCCATCGAGGCCGACCTGTTTGGCAACATCAACTCGTCGCACGTGGGCGGCACTCGCCTGATGAACGGTATCGGCGGCAGCGGCGACTTCACCCGCAACGCCTACACGAGCATCTTCCTGTGCCCGTCGATTAAGAAGGACGACTGCATCAGCACCATCGTGCCTATGGTGGCACACGTTGACCACACTGTGCACTCGGTCGACATCATCGTCACCGACCAGGGCGTGGCCGACCTGCGCTTCAAGGACCCCGTGCAGTGTGCCGAGGAAATCATCGAGAACTGCGCTCACCCGGTCTATCGTCCACTGTTGCGCGAATATCTGAAGATGTGCAAGAAGGGTGGCCACATCCTGATGGATCCCGACCATGCACTGGCATTCCACGCAGCGCTGAACCGCGAGGGCGACATGCGCAAGGCACGCTTTGAGTGATACAGATTATTGATCACACATTTTAGATTATAGATTGGCGAATCGCATGGCAAGTGTGCCGTGCGATTCGTTTTTTGTGGCCGATAGGCAAGTTTTTTGTGTAAAAAGTTGCAGGATGTGCCGATTTTGTATAAATTTGTTGGCAGAACAAAAAATCATATCATGAAATATTATGTTGCCGAGAATGGGGCACCAGTAGGCCCCTTTGAAATCAATGAGTTGATAGCGCGTGGGCTTACGCCGCAAACGCAGGTGTGGAACGAGTCGATGGCGGCGTGGCTTCCCGCTGGCCAGGTGCCTGAGTTGGCCGCCGTGTTGCAGCAGCCGATACCAGTCCAGCAGCCGACGCAGCCTGTGGCCCC
Source organism: uncultured Bacteroidales bacterium (assembly GCA_902776835.1). GTDB lineage: Bacteria > Bacteroidota > Bacteroidia > Bacteroidales > Muribaculaceae > Sodaliphilus. Next base: position 82,046 of record CACYRK010000013.1, on the reverse strand, counting down.
GGCTGGGCAGCCGCAATATGCCGGAGCGCCGTTGGGCCGCCCTCAGATGGGCTTTGGCGAGGCCATCAAGACGTGCCTCTTCGAAAAGTATTTCGACTTCAGCGGCCGTGCCCGCCGTTCAGAGTTCTGGTGGTTCCAGTTGTTTTTGTTCATCGTCAATTCGGTGGTTGGCGGAGTCTTCTATGCCATGGCGATGCCCAAGATGATGGACATTATTAGTTCGTCGATAAGCGGAGGCCCGGTGCCCAACACGCTCGAGTTGTACAAATCGATGTTCGAGGCTGCGGGTCCGTTTGGCATCGTATACATTATCATTTCGATTGCTTGCTGGATTCCCTCACTTGCCGCCTGTGTGCGCCGCCTGCACGACACGGGGCGCAGCGGCTTGTGGATGCTGATGCTGCTCACTGCCATCATCCCACTTTTGGGCAGTTGCGTGCTGCTGGTGTTCTATGTGTTCCTGCTGATTTGGTGGACCCAGGACAGCGACCGTGGCGTGAACAAATATGGCCCGTCGCCTAAGTATTAACGCATAAAATAACGAAGTTATGAAATACTATATTGGAGAGAACGGCTCGCCCGTGGGTCCGTTCAGCGTCAGTGAGTTGATTGCACGCGGCATCACGCCCGATACGCTGGTGTGGCAAGAAGGTATGATCGACTGGAAGAAGGCCAGCAACGTGCCGGAGTTGGCCGCTGCCTTAGGTGGTGGCGGAATGTCGTCGCCAAGCAATAACGCGGCATATATGCCACCGAGCCAGCAGCCCGACTATGGAGCGCCGCAATACGGCCAGTCGCAACCCCAGCAACCCCAGGGCTATGGCCAGCAACCCCAAGGCTACGGCCAGCAACCCCAGGGCTACGGCCAGCAGCCTCAGGGCTATGGTCAGCAGCCGCAGCAGCCCCAGCAGCCTTACGGCTACGGGTCGCCCTATGCGCAGCCGCAATATGCCAGCACCAATGCTGCGCCCGCCGGTGGAGTCATGCCCAAGTCGTGGATGGCCGAGTCGGTGATTATCACACTGTTGAATTTGTTTTGCTGCTGCAACCCGATTTCGCTAATCACTGGCGTTGTGGCCATTGTGATGGCATCGCAGGTCAAGGGCAACTACAAGCGTGGCGACATGGCTGGTGCTGAGCGCTCGTCGAAGAATGCCCGCACGTGGTTCTTGATTTCGATAGGCATGATGTTCGTTTACGTACTCGTGCTTTGCGTCATTGTCGCGACAAATCCTGAGTTCGAGCAAATTATGAAAGAAGCGATGGCCGAGGCATCCGAGGTGTGATGTTGTCGCATTCATCAAAATACAATAAGGGGAGTGATGAGAATTGCTCCTCTTTTTTGTTTGGCTCAGCATCTAATTGCGGCTTAGATTTGGGTTAAAAAGTTGAAAATTGGTTGCTGGTGTGCAAAAATGTCGCAACCGATGCTTGTAATCCCTTCTACTTATAGTAACTTTGTAAATTAAAACGATAGGCAATGAGAATCGACATACTTACCGTCATGCCCGAGGCGCTCGACTCGCCGCTGCACTGCTCCATCCTGCAACGTGCTCAGGACAAGGGACTGGTGGAGTTTCACATCCACAACTTGCGCGACTGGTCGACGCGTCCGCACCGCAAGGTCGACGACTACGCCTTCAGTGGCGAGGCCGGCATGGTGATGCAGATTGAGCCGGTGTACCGCTGCCTGCAGCAGTTGCAGAGCGAGCGCACCTACGACGAGGTGATTTTCACCTCGCCCGACGGCGACATCCTCGACCAACCCATGGCCAACGCGCTGTCGCTTTGCGAGAACCTGGTAATCTTGTGCGGCCACTACAAGGGCGTGGACTACCGCATTCGCGAGCACTTGGTGACGCGTGAGATATCGATTGGCGACTATGTGCTCACCGGTGGCGAGTTGCCTGCGGCGGTGATTGCCGATGCCGTGGTGCGCCTCATCCCCGGCGCCATTGGCGATGAGCAGAGTGCGCTCAACGACTCGTTCCAGGACGGGCTCCTCGAGGCGCCCGTGTACACACGCCCCGCCGAATTTAACGGCTGGCGTGTGCCCGACATCCTGCTCAGCGGCAACGAGGCCGCCATTGCCGACTGGAAACTCACCCAAGCCCTGGAGCGCACTCGCCGCCTCAGGCCAAACTTGCTGAAATAGATTATAGATTATAGATAATGGCTGACTGGAATAAATACTTCAAGCGCCCCTCGTGGATTCCGCGGTGGCTCAACATCCCGCTGCTCATCTTTGCCGGCTTCATCGTGTGGCTGCTGTTCTTCGGTGAGAACAACTACATGCGCATCAATGATTATAAGAAGCAAATCAATGAGTTAAAGTCGGAAATCAAGCAGAACGAAGACTCGGCTCGCATCTACGACGCCAAGGTGCGTGAACTCAACACCGACCACGAGACGCTGGAGCGCATCGTGCGTGAGCAGTACGGCATGAAACGCGTCAACGAGGATGTCTACGTCACCGACATCCCCTGAAACACCTATTGAGCGATGAAAAACGAGAAACTGAAAGACATTCTCTTGATGGTGGGCTTGCTGGCGATGCTTGTCACCGCCATGTTGCCGCTTTTCACCGCCAGCCAAGACTGGATGCGGTGGGGCTTTGCCGCCGGTGCCGCCCTGGTGCTGGTGGTGCGCCTGCTCGACACTAAGTCGCGCGGCACGCTGCGCGAGCGGCGCCTGCGCTGGCTGGGCGTGCTCAGCGCGCTGCTTTACTGCGGTGCGGCAGCGACGATTTTCTACAGTCCCGGCACACAGGACTGGGTGGCATTTCTGCTCGCCGGAGCAGTGATGCAGATGTATGTGGGATATATGCTGCCACGCGCAGCCAACGAGGATAAATGACGCGACAATGACCACGCAACTGTGCATCGATTGTGGCAACACGCGCATCAAGGCCGGCCGCTTTACCGACGACCGCCTCGCCGAGCGCTGGGTGGGCGACTATGGCCAACTTGCCGAGTTGCGCCAATGGGCGTCGCACAGTCAGGCTCAGTGCGCCATCATGTGCGGCACGGGAGGCCACGACGCCGAGGTGGCGGCCCTGCTTGCCGAGGCGTTAGGCACGGCGCCGCTGCAACTCACACACGAGGTGCACATGCCATTGGCATTGGGTTACCGCACGCCGCACACCCTGGGCACCGATCGCATCGCCACCGTGCACGGCGCATGGGCTGCGATGCCGGGGTGCAATCTGCTGGTGGTCGACGCCGGAACGGCAATCACCCTGGACGTGGTGCTGAGCAACGGCGTGTTTTTGGGCGGAAACATCGCCCCGGGCGTGACCATGCGCCTGCAGGCCATGCATGAGCACACCAGCCGGCTGCCGCTGGTCGACATCGCTGGCGACGTGCCCCTGGTGGGCTACGACACGCACACCGCGATGCGCGCCGGGGCTGTGCTTGGTGCTGCGGCCGAAATCGACCGCCTCGCCAGCCAGTTGCGCACCACATTGGGCCAACTGAAGGTGATGCTCACTGGTGGCGACGCGCATCTGCTCGAGCAATACCTCGAGAGCGCCAACGTCGACGTCGACGATGATTTGTTATTACACGGATTAAATAGTATATTATCTTATCAAGATGAAAATCAATAAAATATCTTTGCTTGCCGCCATAGCGGCTTGCTGCCTCGCCGCGGGGGCACAAAACACTACGAGTCCTTATTCGCGCATTGGCTACGGCCTGCTCAACGACAACGCCTCGGGCATCCAGCGCTCGATGGGTGGTGTGGGATATGCCATGCAAGACCCGCGCGCCATCAACGCGATGAACCCCGCCTCGTATTCGCAGGTCGACTCACTGACCTTCTTGTGGGACATGGGCATCGACCTCACCAACCTGTGGTCGAAAGAGGGCACGAAGAGCGGCTACAGTTTTGGCGGTGGCTTGGACTATATCACGGCGCAGTTCCGCATGCTCGACCATCTGGGCGGCTCGTTCGGCTTGTTACCCTACTCCAGCGTGGGCTATAGTTTCGGCAGCACGCTTGACGACCAGAGCGACTACCGCACCGGTTCGGGCAACATCTCGCAACTCTATCTGGGTGTGGGTTGGGAACCGCTGAAGGGCCTGAGCGTTGGCGTTAACGGCGGCTACCTGTTTGGCACGACGGTTAACAGCACCAGCCTGGTGAAGTCGTCGACCTCGGTGTTTCAACGCACCGTCGAGGTTCGCGACTGGCATGCCACGGCAGGTGTGCAGTATGCCTTCGATGCCACTCCGCGCGACCGCGTGGTGGTTGGAGCCACCTATGCGCCGCAAAAGTCGCTGCACGGCCACACGTGGGGCCTCGTCTACGACTCGCAGGACAGTGACCCCGACACCGTGGGCTACACCTCGCTCAAGGGCAAGTTTGAGACGCCTCATACCGTGGGTGCCGGCTTGAGTTGGCGCCATAACAACCGTCTGCTCGTCGAGGTCGACGGCACCTATCAGCCGTGGGCCGACGTGAAATATTCGCCGCTGGCTGGCTTCGAGGCAGCCGACATGAAGTTCAACAACCGCTGGAAAGTGGCTGCCGGACTGCAGTATTCGCCCAACCGCCGCGGCTCGTACATGGGTGCTATGGCTTATCGCCTGGGTGCCTACTTCAACCATGACTACCAGAACGTCAACGGCAACAATGTGCGCGACTACGGCGTGAGTCTGGGTGTGGGACTGCCAGTGACCGGCTTTAAGACCACCGTCAACCTGGGCGTGGAGTGGAAGCACCGCTACACCGACCCCGTGGCGCTTGTCAAGGAGGACTACCTCAACATCACGGTAAGCGTCAACTTTAACGAGACAGCATTCTTCAAAAACAAGATTAGGTGAAGCGACTCGCTGCCATACTGTGTCTCGCAGGCGCTGTCATGACCCTTGTGGCGTGCAAGGACGAGGTGACCGGCGTGGTGCAACACGCCACCGACCCCGAGAAGGTGCCCACCATGGCGTCGAACGATGTGTCGACGGTCATCAGCGACCAGGGTCGCACGCGCTACCGCGTGACCACGAAGCGCTGGCTGATGTTTGAGGAGGCCAAGGAGCCCCATTGGGTGTTTCCGAAGGGCGTGAAGGCCGAAGAACTCGACTCGGCCTTCGCCACCGTGACCACCATCGAGTGCGACTCGGCCTATTACAAGAAGAACGAGCAGTTATGGGACCTCAATGGGCATGTGCGCATCACCAATAGCGATGGCGACGTAATCCTCACCGACCAACTCTTCTGGAACCAAAGCCGCCATCTGCTCTACAGCGATGCCTTTATCCACATCGAGAAGCAGGGCCGCATCATCGAGGGCTACGGCTACGAGAGCAACGAGCAGTTCACCACCTACACGCTGCGGCAGGTTGCCGCCATCTTCCCCATCGACGAGGCCCGCCTGCCCCACCCGTAAGCAAGCAACACAACAAAGAACGACAGTAGCCGAACTATATCCACTATAGATGATATAGTTGCCGCAAAACAAAAATAGAGTGTGCCACGAGGCACACTCTATTTTTGTTCAAGAGACGTTGGTCTCTTGGTGGTCTTGCTTACTTCATCATCTTAACGGTGCGGGTAGTGCCGTCGGTGTAAGTAGTCACGACGATGGTAGCACCATTAGCCTGGGCCACGCGCTGGCCGGCCATGTTGTAGTAGCGTACGTTAGCGATGGTCTTGCCAGCGTTGATGTCGTTAACACCAGTGATAGGAGCCTCGCTGAAGGTCACATTGATGTTGACCGGTCCGTCAGGCATCACGAAACTGTAAGTGTCAACGCCAGTGCGCAGCGGCTGATACTCGATGGGCTCGCCGCTGGCATCGGTGATGCTGAGTTCGTAAGTGTTCTCGCCAGCATCGATAGTGAAGGTCACGGTCTCGCCAGGAGCAGCCTCCTCGGGGCAGGTGATGGTACCCTCACCAGTCTGGGTGACGTTGATGGCAAATTTCTCCTCCACTACTTCACCGGGAACGGTAGCCTCAGCCTCGGCGGGCTCTGACTCGAGATCGCCATAAACGGCAGTCACTTGAACGGTGTAGTCGCCCGGCTCGATACCCTCGAAGGTGTAAGTGAACACGTCGCCAGAAACGGTCTCAACGAGTTCGCCATCCAGATAGATGTTGAATGCATCGGGAGTTCCAGCGGGAATGTAGGTGATGTCGTCGACATTCAGACGGAACATGTCGGTAACGTTGTAGTGACGAATAGCAATATATCCCTCAACACCTTCATAACTGCTAAGGTCGAAGGTGTATTCGGTCATCTCGCCAGTGGCGGTCAAATCCTCAGATATTTTCACAAAGTTGTTAATGCTGGTGGCATCGGTTGTTGATACATAAACGGCGAAAACCTCTGCAGCATAACTAGCATCCTGTCCTGCTGCCCAGAACGAGAATGTGCCGTCAAGGATAGCCTTTGGCGTTACCAACCAGTTATCGGGCGTGAGTGCAGCGCCTTGATAACTTGCCGAGGTCACATGGCCAATACCGCTATGATTATTGAAATTCTCGCCAGTGAGGTGATACCACTCGTAGCCGTCGTTGTCGTTGTCAATAGTCGTCCAGCCACTTGGAAGGTCAGTAATTGTGTTATTTTCGGTGTCTTGCTCAAACTCCTCGGTGAATGCGATGGGCTCGGACATCTCCCAGTTAGCGACGATAGTACCGTCCTCATTGCCCTCAGCGGTGAGGTTCAGCGGAGCATTGACGCCCGATTCGTTGATGGTTGTTGTTGCGGTAGCGCTATTGTTGGCGGGGACTTCGTCGCCGTCATAAACCACTTCAGCAGAGAAGGTCAGTTCCTTGCCAGCGTCGAATGCGGTGGTGGGGATTTCGAAGGTGTATTCCTTCTTTGCACCCGGAGCAAGTTCCTCAGCAACAGTCTCGTTGACGAGTTCCTCTTCGCCATTTTTGATGATGACAGTGTAGTTCTCTGCCGGTTGGCTTCCACCATTGGTAACGGCGGCAGCAACATTGATGGTCTGGCCAGCCTTCACCGATGCGGGAGCACCGAGAGAAATTGCCAACTCTTTGTCAGCATTGACCTTTGCTGAAATATTGTCGACATACAGATAGTACTGGTCGGCATCCGAGATAGCGTGGATGTAGAAACTGTAATAGCCGGTCTCAGACACCACAACATTGCCATTCGTGAAAGTCTCGGCTGTAGCATTGGCGACATCGGTCGACTCGATAATTGAGAGAACTTCGCCATCCTCGGCTTCGGGAACCAGCAACACCTCAAAGCGCTCGGGAAAGTTAGCTGAGCGGCACCAAGCATCGACTGAGAACGAATAGCTTGCCGAGGCGTCGAGCAGCATGGGCGGGAAGATCAGGTAATCATCGGCAGCGTTGGTGCTGTTGTATTTATAGCCAGCACAGAGATCAGTTTGAGCATCATCGACATAATACAGCCCCCAGGTTGAACCATCCTCATTGGCGTCATATAAACTGATTTGTCCATACTCCTCCTCGGTGTTCAACGTGTTGAGATACGGCAGGGTCACAGCATCTTCGGGAGCGTCGGCAAAGCGAGCCACCTTGTTTCTGATTGGCATGCCCTTGATAGCATCGGCCGATTTTTCGACTTTTGCAACGTCCGTCGAGACCTTAGTGTCGACTTTGCCCTTGATAGCCCATGCTCCTGTAGCGACGAGCATGAGCGACAGTGTTAAGAATAAAAATTTTTTCATAAATCACAAAAATTTAAAGTGAGACAATAATAATAATAAAAGATGTCATCAGTAATCTGTGTAAACTTATTACCAATTTCAACGAATTGGTACTTTGTTCGTGCAAATTTCGAAAAAAAAATTGGACTCTGCAAATTTTGAGCAATAAAAATGTAAAAATTTATGTAATAAACAGCAGAAACACATTAAACTGTATATTTATAATAATGTGTATATCGTAATAAGAATGAGACTTAGCGTTGATGGTAAATCGCGCTATGACTTGGAAAAAGACGTTGTGGAAATATGCGACGAAATGGCTGCAAAGCCCAGGGAAAGTATGTGGCGTCCGACAGGTCGGAATGGTCCGACCTGTCCCACTGGTCCAAGACCAAATAGGGCAGGGCAAAAATAAATGAAAACCCTTCGTACGCTCGAGTTTCCCTCCAGTTTTATCAATTGCTAAGTGTGCAGTTCGCCATGGGCTACGATGGCGCACTGGCCGCCCACGGCTATCGTGCCGTCGCTGGCCACTACGGTGGTGATGACCGATGGCCGCCGCATGGCCTCGCCTTGCAAAAAGCGGCACTCACCGGGCGCGCTGCTTATGCCGTGGCGCACTAGATAGTGTGTGAGCGCTGCATTGGCGGTGCCAGTGGCCGACTCCTCGTCGATGCCGTAGAGCGGCCCGAAATTCCTCACATGGGCCGTGTAGCCGTCGGTCGACAGGGCAAACGCATGCACGCCGGTAACGTTCAGCCGCTGGCTGAGGGCTGCCAGCCGGGCCATGTCGGGGCGGAGCGAGTTGAGGGTGCCGACATCGGCCACGGGCATAATGATGTCGGGCAAGCCGGTGGAGACCACCTCGGCAGGCAGGCTGGGCTGCGGAGCCGCCGGGTCGATGCCCATAATGTCGTGCAACTCGCGGATGTCAATCACGACATCTATAACCTCGGGCTTGGCCATCTGGGTCATGATGTTGTCGCCGACGCTCACCTCGAGGTCGCCTGCCCTGGTGTGGTTAAGGCATCGTGCCCCCTGGTTCACCACGCCTTCGTGGCTGAGCACGGCAAAAGTGGCGAGGGTGGCATGTCCGCACACGGGCACCTCGCTGCATGGCGTGAAGTAGCGTGTGGTGAACTCATTTGTGCCGTTTTGAATGACGAAGGCCGTCTCGGAGTATCGCAGTTCGGCGGCGATGTGCTGCATCAACTCCTCGCTGGGCCACTCGGCGCTGGCCCCCAGGACCACCACGCCGGCCGGATTGCCGCCAAAGGGCGTGCTGGTGAATGCGTCTACGATATAGTATCTCATAATTGCATGCTTTTATAGCACGACGGCCTGGGACTGCCGCCCAGACCGTCGCGTAGAATCCTGAATCAAAACTTGGTTGTTTACTTCACGAGGACCTTGCGGCCGTTCACGATGTAGATGTTCGGCTCGAGGTTGTTGACGTCGGCGGCCTGGATGCCGGTGGCAACGCGCATACCCAGAATGTTGTACACATCCACAATCTCGTTGCCGGCAACGATGTCGGTGATGCTGGTGGTCTCGCCGGCTGCCAAGTGGCGTGTGGTGAGCGTGTAGTGCTCGATGCCCGAGGTGGTGATGAAGCAGCGTGTGGCGTAGAACACCTTGTCGTCGTCGACGTAGGTGAAGCGTGCCTCGCTGTTGTCAACGGCCAGGATGCCATATTTGTCGCGGCCGTCGGTCTTGAGGGCGGCGCCACTCATGGTCACCTGCACGCCATCCTGCGTGGTCAGCGTGAGCGATGCTTCGGGGCTGGTAATCGCGGTGGAGAGGGCAAATTTCTTTGTTGCCGTTTCGCCCGTGTAGTAAAGGATGTAAGGCTTTCCGGCCTCGATGCCCTGTGCCTTGCAGTCTTGGAAGCAGAGTTCAATCTCGTTGCCGCGCTGGTTCACGCCCACCAGGCTCTCGAGTTTGAAGTCCTGGCCGACCACCTGCTCCAGTTCCTGCTCGCTCATGGCGAAAGGCAGGGCAAACGTGTTCCAACCGGTAATCAGGTAGCGGTTCATAGTCACATCACACTGCTGGCCCACATATTTGTCGACCTGCGTGCCGCTGTAGGTGCTCAGTGTCACTCGGTTTTGCGCACTGGCAGTGAAGGCCATTGCCGCCACTGCAATCATAAGTAAGAATTTTTTCATGACTATATCGGTTTAATGGTGAATCTGGTCGCAAATTTAGGTAAAAACATGATAAATGTCAAGTGTTGCGGCAAAAAAATGAATCAGTGCTCAATTATTGTGTAGAGAAGATGCCGCAACCGCCGCGCCAATCGCCCACCGCCAACCCCCGTTTTTGCCAAAATTGCACTACTTTAGTGCAAAAAAACTCGAGCACTCGAATGCTCGAGCACTCGAATGTTAGGATTGGCAGGTTTTGCGGTGGGCGGTGCCGACGACGAGCCACACGCCGGCAAAGATGAGCACTCCGGCCACCAGGTGCTGCCATTGCAGCACGGCGATGCCCATGGCCACGCTGGCCACCACGGTGACGACAGGCTCGATGTAGTTGTAGGAACTCACTACGGTTGAAGGCAGGTGGCGCAAGGCGTAGGTCACCAGCACGAAGCACAGGAAGGTACAGCACACCACGATGTAGGCCACCTCGCCCACCGAGCGCGCGGTGAGGGCCGCGGGGTCGAGCCGCAGCATGTCGGGCAACGTGATGGCCGACATTATGATTGCGCCGAAGGTGAACATCCAGCGGTTGAACGTGAACAGACTGTAGCGTTTCATCAATGGCGTGAACAGCGTGAGGTAGAGGGCAAACGACATCTGCGAGCCCAGCACCAGCAGGTCGCCGCGAAAGTCGCCGCTGCGCCCGCCATTGTCGGTGGTGAGAGCCACCAGAATTGCCGCTCCAGCAAATCCTAAGAGCACGCCCGCCGCACGCCGCCAGGTGAAGCGCTCATGCAGGATGATGGTGGCAAAGATGAGTGTGAAGATGGGTTGCGACGTGAGTTCCTCGCCAGCATTGATGGGCGAGGTGAGGCTCACCCCCACAATGAAGCCGCCCTGGGCGCCCACCACGCCCAGCACGCTGGCCGCCAGGATTCGCAGCATGTCGCGCCGCGACACGTGCTCGCGCGGCACCAGCGGGGTCACCAGCCAGAAGAGCAGTGCGCCGCCTGCGATGCGCAGTGTGGCCATCTGCAGCCCGGTGATGCCCTGGTTCATAGCATCCTTGCCCAGAGGGGCCATCAGCCCGAACAGCACCACCATGACCAGGGCCGCAACATGCGCCCTTATTTTCTCACGCTCAATCATTAAGGTTCTAAGTTTCTAAAGTAGGGTAAAGCGCTGCGTCTCTCCCCCCCCCTAATTTAAGCGAGGTGTCGCGATGCGACGGGGGGTACGTCGGTCTACTTTAAAAATTAAGTTGGGGTTTCAAAAAACGGGGGCTGCCCATTGGATGGCAGCCCCTCGTAGTATCGTTCAGAAGTTCATCAATCTTATTAATAGAACTTTATCAGGTTGCGCTCGACCTTGGTGGCCTTCGACAGAATTTGGAATACATTCTGCATCAGCGGGCCTACCATGCGCTGCGAATAGCGCTGCGTAGCCTCTTCCTTGGTCATCTTGCGCTGGGTGGCCTCACGCTTGGTGATGGTGAAGGCGTAAACGCCGGTCTCACCCTTCACGGGGCCTACCACCTGGTTGTCCTTGCTGCCCATCACGCGGCCGAGCAGAACGGGCTCGCTGCCAATCTTGGCAATCATGTCCGAACCGAAGGTCACTTGCGTGGTGTCGATCTGGGCACCCATCAACTGAGCGAAGCCAGCGAGGTCGGTAGCCTTGCCCTTGTACTGAGCCATCAGCGACTCGGCCTTCTTCTCGTTGCGCACCTTGCGCTCGAGTTGCTCCTTGATGTAGGGCGAGTTGTAAGGAATGTAGTCGTTGTAAATGTCGTCGACGCATACAACCACCAGCATGTCCTTGTTCTCACCGAAGATGGGCGAAATCATGCCCTTCTTGGCGTCGAAAGCCCACTTGATAGCCTTGCGGGTGTCCTTGATGCCCTGGCCGGTGTACGGGTTCATGCCTAACTGCGGCATGTTGCCGTCGATGATAGCCGCAACAGCGTTGTAGCCAGCCTTGGCGGCGTTGGCGGTGAAGGCCTCAATGTTCTTGTTCTTGTTCACGTAGTCTTGCAACTTGGCGCGCAGGTTGTCGTTGGTCTTCGAACTTGCGAAAGCCTCGCACTTGACGGTAGCCACGGTGTAGAACATTTTTGCCGGGCGCTTGTCGGTGACCTTAAGCAGGTAAGCGCCTTGGTCGGTGCTTTGCCATACGGTGTACACGCCGTCGGCCTTGACAAACTTCTCCTTGATGGAGTCGGGCTGCGTAGCGATTTGCTGCCACATGTCGTTCTGGCCTTGTGCGCCCTTGATGGCCTTAGCCACCTCGTCGATGGTCTTGCCAGCGTTGAGCATAGCCAATGCCGAGTCTTGAGTTGCCTTGCCACCAGGGATGATAGCCATCGACACTTGTACCGAGTCGAGTGACATCGTCTTGTTGAGCAACTTGTACATCACGTTGTTGCCGGGGCCTGCCGTGGTGTCGCGTGTGACGGCACCGATGGCGGCAGCGCTGGCGAAGTCCTTAGCCACCTTGGGGGTGATCTTGTCGATGGGAGCCATCACGGTGTCCCATTGTACCGACGAACCCAGCACGCGCACTGAGTCAAGGCCGGCAAACTGGAGGGCGCGCATTGCCTTCTCGGCAGCGGCGTTGGCCTGTGCGATATCGGCCTGCGACGGGGTCACGGGAACAGCGATGTAGTGAATCATGCGGTTCTCACTGTCGATTTTATAGGTTGCTTTGTGCTTCTCCCACTCAGCCTTCATCTCGGCATCGCTCACGGGGAACTTGTCGTCGGGAAGCGAAGCGAGTTCCTTCTTCACATAATTAATGTAGCATGTGGTGGCCTCGTCTTCCTCCATGGCGGCGATGTCAAGTTTGTTGGGCTGCAGGGCGCCGGCCACGAGAGTCTGCAGTTTCATGCCCTTGTACTGGCGCACGATTTCGTCCTGCATGTTCTCCCACTCGGCGCGCACCTCGCGGAACTGCTCGTCCTGGATACCCGTCTCCTTGCGGATGGGGTTCTGGGGGTTGGTCATGAAGTCATAAAACTCGGCGGGCGTTTGAATGCCGAACTGGCTGCCTACCTGCTGAGCAAATTGTACCACTTGCTGTGCGGGGTTCTGGCCCACCATGAGTTCGGTAATCTCGTTGTCGCTCACATAGATGCCTACCTTGTCAAACTCGTTGTCGAGCAGTTGCTCGTCGATCATCTCCTCGAGCACTTGCTGGTTGCGCGTTGCGGCGTCGATGTCGCGAGCCTGAGGGTTGTTTTGATCGGCGGCCGAGACTTTCTCGACACGGTGCTGGAATGTTGCGAAGTCAATCTTCTCGCTGCCCACACGGGCGGCATCGCTGGGATTGCCGGTGCGGCCGATTACCTCGACTGCAACCTCGGCAATGAAGGCAAACAGACCCAAGCCAATGACGATGGCAAGGATTTTCTTCTTTTGCCTAATTGTTTCTAATACTGCCATTTAATTAATGTATTTATAATTATTGTTTTCTCAAAAACGATTGTTTTGGCGTGGGCCGACTGCCACCGCTGTAGCGTACAAAATCGCCCATTGGCACCCCGTTGCCGGAGACCAATAGCCAAAAAATCACGCAAAGGTAGTTATTTTTCCGCTATGTGCAAAACAAACGGCAATTTTTCCGCCTTTTCGAGCATTTTTCGGCAAAATAATCGATTTTTTCTTGCACAACTCATTTTTTCAGTATAACTTTGCACCGCAAAACACAATTGGTGCGTTAGTTCAGTTGGTTAGAATGCCTGCCTGTCACGCAGGAGGTCGCTGGTTCGAGTCCTGTACGCACCGCACAGGGAGTGATGCCAAAAGCATCGCTCCTTGTTGTTTTTTTACCCATCAGGCAAGGGGACGGCGAGCAATCGAGCATTCGAGTGTTCGGGCGATCGAGGCGGCCTTATATCCTGGCTGGGCACAAAAAATGGCACTTGCGGACTCACGTCCTGTAGTGCCATCCAGAATTAAACTTCTTTGAAAATTGAAAAACAATCTAACTATGAAAAACGGGTTTTATCATAAAAACCCACATTTTCTTTTTTGTGAAATCTGCTTTTGCAAGCATACTTTTGCGCTGTTGTGAAGACACACAACAGCATGCGGCCGAACGTCAGCGCGAAATGTAGCGCTTGTTCAGGTAGGCGCTAAACGCCTCTTTGTACAGGTCGCCCACGGGCAGCGAGATGTCGGGCCCGAGCGAGATGTGGTTGCGGTTGACCTCGATGATGCGCCGCAGGTTGATAATGTAAGATCGGTGTACGCGCATAAATAATTGTCGCGGCAGACTCTCTTCCATCTTTCGCATGCTCATCAGTACGGTGTACGGTGTGTCGCGATTTACCACGTGGATGCGCAGATACTCGCTCATAGCCTCGATGAAGATGATGTCGTTGATAGCGATGCGCACAATCTTGTAGTCGGTCTTGACAAACATCGAGTCGTCTTCGCAGAATTGCAGCGATGGGTGCTGGTTCTGCAGGTCGTGTTGGCGTTTTACCTTTTCGGCGGCTCGGGTAAACTCGTCGAGGCCGAAAGGCTTGAGCAGGTAGTCCAGTGCGTCGACCTTGTAGCCTTCGACGGCATATTCGCTATATGCCGTGGTGAACACCACGATTGGCGGCAAGGTGAGCGAGCGCACAAAGTCCAAGCCGTTGAGGTCGGGCATGTTGATGTCGATAAAGATGGCGTCGATGTCGTCGCGTTCCATCACTTGCCGTGCTTCGAGTGCACTACTGCATGCTTTCACCAGCATCAAGTAGGGCACTTGTTCGATGTACTTAGCCAACTGTTGCAGTGCCAGTGGCTCGTCGTCGATTGCCAGGCAGCGAATTCGATTCTCGTCTTTCTTTACCATTGTTTGTCCGTGTGTTTGATGATTTTATTAAAGGAATGATAAGTTTCACGCGGTATTCGTCGGCATCCTCGCTGGTGTCGAGCGTGTAATTGTCGCCGAAGAGCAGGTTCAGGCGCTGGATCACGTTTGGCACGCCAATGCCCCCAGGCGGTTGCATCGTCTTGTCGTCGGTGTGCTGGCTGTTCACGCAGGTGAATGTGAGGTGGCTCAAGTCGGGGTCGAGCGTGATTTTCACGTGGATGAACGACGGGTGCGCGTAACTCACGCCGTGCTTGAAGGCATTCTCCAGGAACGGGATCATGAGCAGCGGCGGCAGGTTGACCGACGCCACCTTGTCGGGCACGTCGAGTCTGATGTCGACCTTGTCGCTATAGCGCATTTGCATCATGTCGATGTAGTTGCGCAGGAAGTCGATGTTGTGCTGCAGGGGCACTTGCTCGGTCGATGCTTCGTAAAGCAGGTAGCGCATGAGGTGCGACAGTTTCACGATGCTATTTTTGGCCTTGCCCGGGTCGATGTCGACCAGCGCGTGGATGTTGTTGAGCGTGTTCATGAAGAAGTGCGGATTCACCTGGTATTTAAGGTATTCCAATTCTTGCGAGAGTCGCTCTTGCTGGAGTTCGGCCAGGTGGTCTGAGTCGTCGCGCGTCTTAAAATAGAATTTCGCGCCCGTGTTGGCTGACAGGGTGAGCAGCAGCATCGAGAAGGCGATGATGCTGTGCATGTCGAGCGGCGGCTTGTGCGGCGGTGGCGCTTGCTGCAGGTCGCTTGGTGCGTCTATTGCGTTGGCAGGCTGCTTGTTGTCCACAAATTCGGGACCGTGGTGTGGCCCCCTTGGCGGCATGTCGGCAGGGTGGTGGTTGCACTGGTATAGCATAAACACTCCCAAAAGCACAGCCGCGGAAAGAACGTAAGTCAACGTCCGCTTCTTAATGATAAGGATGGGTGCGATAAACCAGTTGTGGATGAGGAATGCAAGCAACAGTGCCAACATGGGTTCCCACACGTGCCACACGTGAATCCACATGAAGTCTTCCTCGGGACGGTTGAGCAGATG
Organism: uncultured Bacteroidales bacterium; assembly: GCA_902776835.1. GTDB lineage: Bacteria > Bacteroidota > Bacteroidia > Bacteroidales > Muribaculaceae > Sodaliphilus. The sequence goes on along the minus strand of CACYRK010000013.1, from coordinate 66,357 downwards.
CACCCATACACCGAACAGGGGAACGGAGAAAAGGACTACCCAAAATAGTAGGTAGAAAAGATTTTCGTGAGTTGCGAAGCGTTTAAGCCAAGTCATATCGTTTTTTGCCTTATGCCCAGGGGGCAGAAATTACCGCACAAAGATATGTTACGACCTTGTGTGTCACAAGCGGAAATCAACGATTAAGATAAAAATTTAAATAGAAATGGCTGTTAGGCCAACGAATTTTACTGCTTGTCGATGTTAACTTGTAAGCCGAAGAGGTCGCAAGCGTTGCGCGAAGTCACTTTTTGCACCTCGTTCAGCGTGACGCCGAGCCTTGCTGCCACCTGTTTTGCCACTGCGGGAAGGTAGGCGCTCTCGTTGCGTTTGCCACGGTGGGGTACCGGAGCGAGGTAGGGGGCGTCGGTCTCGAGGAGTATGCGGTCCAAGCCTATCACTGGCAGTAGGTCGACCACGGTGTTGCGCTTGAAGGTCGCCACACCGTTGACACCGAAAAAGAAGTCGCCGTAATTGCGCAGCCGCTCCACATCGGCAACGCTGCCTTGGAAGCAGTGAAACACGCCGGCCGGCAGCGGCTCGCCAAAGTTCTCAAAGACGTCGATAATCTCATTCAGGCCGTCGCGGCAATGCATGATGAACGGCAGGCCGCGCTCTACGCACCATCGCAGTTGGTAGTCGAGCACTTCCATCTGCTGGCGGCGCCAGTTTTTCTCCCAGTACAGGTCGATGCCAATCTCGCCCACGGCCACCCAGGGATGGTCGTCGAGCAGTGAGTACATGGCTTGGAGCACGTCGGCGTAGTCGTCGCGCACCTCCTCGGGATGCAGGCCGATGGCCAGCGACACGTAGTCGCCGTAGCAGTGGCTCGCGTCGATGAGGCGCGGCAGGCTGGCAAGGTTTTCGTTGGGCAGGATTATATGGCCCACGCCGGCCTGCTTGGCGCGCTGCACCACCAGGTCGCGGTCGTCGTCAAACTGTGAGTCGTAGATGTGGGAGTGGCTGTCGATAATCATAACACCTATTTTATATATGTTTCGGCGAATCTTAACTTGCTTGCTGAAAAGATGGGTGTGATGCTATGCCTGGCGGTCGATGAGTTCGACAATGAGGTCGTGCAGCATCTGGCGCCCGTCGTCGCTCATGCCGTCCACGCGGTCGAGGGCCTCGAGGGCCAGGGTGCTGTAGTGTGCGATGGCCTTGTGGCTGTGCTCGCGCAGTCCCAGCCGCTCATACAGTGAGCGCACGGCCGGCACCTTCATGTCGCGCATGGCATATTCGTCGGCCAGCCATCGCCGCAGTTCCAGCGCGTCGTCGTCGGTGGCCAGGCGCTGTGCGTTGATGAGCAGGAAGGTCTTCTTGTTGTTCATGATGTCGCCGCCGGGCTCCTTGCCGAAGGTGGCGGCATCGCCCCACACGTCGAGCACGTCGTCCTGCAACTGGAATGCCAAGCCCAGGTTCACGCCCACGTCGTAGACGGCGCGCTGCACCTCCTCGTCGGCCCCGGCAACGATGGCGCCCAGTTGGCAGGCACAGCCCAGCAGCACCGATGTCTTGAGGCGTATCATCTCCATGTACTCCGGCTCGGTGACGTCGTTGCGCGTCTCGAAGTCCATGTCCCACTGCTGGCCCTCGTAAATCTCGATGGCTGTGCGGTTAAACAGGCTTATCACCGCTGGCAATACCGTCTTGCTCACTTGGCACATGTGCTGGGTGGCGAGGGTGAGCATGGTGTCGCCGCTCAGGATGGCCACGTTGTCGTTCCATCGGCGGTGCACGGTGGGCTTGCCGCGCCGCACGTCGGCACGGTCCATCACATCGTCGTGAAGCAGTGTGAAGTTGTGAAACAGTTCTAGGCCCACGGCGGGCGTGAGCGCGGCCTTCACGTCGCCGCCCAGGGCGTCGCACGTGATGAGGGTGAGTAGCGGGCGCAAGCGCTTGCCGCCCAGCGACATGGTGTAGGCGATGGGCTCATAGAGTTGCGCCGGGCGCTCCGGATAGTTGATGCCGGCGATTGCCTCGGCAATCATGGCGTGGTAGTTATTGCGGGTTTGCATCGCTGTTGTAACTTGCTAAAAATTCCTTGAATTGCTCGTCGTTATATATCGTGCGCAGGGCGTCGACACGCTCTTGCAGCGTTGCGGGGTCGGCCCCGTTCTGTCGGTCGAGGCGCATGTGCATTCCCAGCACGGTGGGCGATGCCGCGGCGGCGTAGAGCCGCATCTGGTCCTTCACTGACAGCGATGCCGCCAAGGCGTCGACGCGCTCTTGATAGGCTGCTTGGGCGTCGTTGCGTCCCAGGATCATCGCCAGGCCGTTGATTTGCACGTCGAGGTCGGCAGCCTGTTGGCTGGTGAGTTTGCCCGAGAGCAGGTCGTCAACGAGTTTGTGCGAGTAGGTGTTAGCGAAGTGGTCGGCATCGAGGGCAATCAGGTTTGCCGCCACCAGCATGGTGTCGTTGCCGCCGGCCTCCACGCGGTCCAGGAATTCGTCGGCCACACGGCTGGCATCATATGGGAATGTGATGCTGTCGATCAGCGCGTCGTAGTGCTCGGCAAATGCCTTCATGGCCACTGTGTCGCCCCACGCTTTGGCGAAGTCGCGATTCAAGTCGCTGCCCAAGCCGCTGGCGTCGACACAGGCCACCAGGGCCACAACTGCGACAAGCGAGGTGAGTGTTCGAAGTAAGTATTTCATATTATTGTCGTTTTACTGTTTATACTGTCGATTTTACGGTTGTAAGTGCCTGGGACGTAGCGCCGTCACTTTGCTGGACCGAATATTTCGGCCGCCAGTTGTGGCGACGCGGCACGCAACGAGTCGGCGAGCACCTGGTCGAAATACTGTGCGGCCTCCTCGTTGCCGTCGAGCACATACTTGCTGCGCACGGCATGCGCCTCGATGATGGCGTGCTGAATCTTCAGCGTGTCGTTGCCTGCCGAGGCCATAATTACATTGGCGGCATGGGCCGCCTCGGCGCTAACCTGCTGGCGGTCGAAACTGTCGCCTCCCCCTCCGCATGCTGTCATTGCCAGCATGGCGAGGGTAGCAAGAGTATAGATTAAATTTTTCATCATTTTTTAAAGTCGGCGCAAACTTATAAAAAAAATGTGAAAATTCCAAATATTTCCCAACTTTTGTGTGAATTTCCCCAAAAATCACCCCGCCCACAATCGCCAATAGCAACAATAACAACTATTGCTTCTATAGTTGCTATTGTTGCTATTGTTGGGTGGCGGGGGTGAATCTCTATTGTAGTTCTGTGAATGTCATGCCATCCCAGTGCAGGGTGATGGATTGGTTGCTGCCATATAGTAAGACGGTAAGGTCTTTGCCTGTGACAGGAAAATGTACTAAAATAGAGTCATATAATAAAATAATAAAGAGGTGAGTTGCGCGGGATTAGCGGCCGATGCAGCGGTAGGTGAAGCCGTAGGACTCGATCTCGTCGGGGTCGTAGATGTTGCGGCCGTCAATCACCAGCGGCGTGTTGATGAGTTCTTTCACGCGCGGCCAGGCCGGGATGCGGAACTGTCGCCACTCGGTGAGGATGAGCAGGGCGTCGGCGCCTTTCACCGCGTCGTACATGTCGATGCCGCAGTACACCTCGGGCCAGCGCTGTTTGGTGGCGTTCATAGCCACTGGGTCGTAGACGCGCACGTTGCAGCCTGCCTCGGTGAGCAGGTCGAGGGTGACGATGCTCGGCGCCTCGCGCATGTCGTCGGTCTCGGGCTTGAACGAGAGGCCCCACAGAGCCACCGTCTTGCCCTTGAGGTCGCCGCCATAGTGTGCCGAGAGTTTGTTAAACAGTATGCGTTTTTGCCGCACGTTCACCTTGTCGACGGCATTGAGCACGTCCATGTTGAAGTTGTTCTCGTCGGCAATCTTGATAAGGTCCTTGATGTCCTGGGGGAACAGTGTGCCGCCATAGCCGCAGCCCGGGTAGATATACTTGGGGCCGATGCGGCTGTCGGTGCCCACGCCGTGGCGCACCGTGTTCACGTCGGCACCCACGATCTCGCACAGGTTGGCAATCTCGTTCATAAAACTCACGCGTGTGGCCAGCATCGAGGTGGCGGCGTATTTAATCATCTCGGCGGTGCGAGTGTCGGTGTAAATTACGCGGTTGTTGTTGTGATGCAGGATGGTGCGGTAGAGTTTGGCCATGGCCTCGCGGGCTCCCTCGGTCTCCACGCCGATGACGATGCGGTCGGGCTTCATAAAGTCCTTGATGGCGTTACCCTCGGTCAGGAAGTCGGGGTTGCTCACCACATCGAATGTCACGTCCGACTTTCGGTCGGCAATCTCGTGTGTGATGATTTCTTTCACCTTTTGTGCTGTGCCCACCGGCACGGTGCTCTTGAGCACAAAGGTGCAGTGGCGTTTTACTCGCTGGCCAAACACGCGTGCGATGTCCCACACGGGGGCCAGGTTGGTCGAGCCGTCCTCGTCGGGCGTGGTGTCGATGGCGCAGAACACGTAGTCGGCGTCGTCGAAGGCGCGGTTGAAGTCGGCCGAGAAATGCAGTCGCTGGTCGTTGACGTTGTGAGTGAGCATATTCTCGAGTCCAGGCTCATAAAGGGGGATTGAGCCGTAGACGAGGCGGTTAATTTTCTGGCTGTCGGTGTCGACGCATGTCACGTTCACACCCAGTTCGGCAAAGCAGGTGCTGGTCACCAGACCCACATATCCTGTTCCAATAATTGAGATATTCATAGTGTTATAGTTTGTTGTCGAAGTCGTTTGCAGCCCGAAAGCGAGTGCTGCTGGAGAAAAGTGAGGCAAATATAGTACATTTTTTTGACAAAAGTTGCAAATGTGTGAGAAAACCTGTATTTTTGCGATATAATTCCGTTATTCTATATTTAATATTGTAATTCTATGAAAAAGTATTTAGCAGAACTTGTGGGTACGTTTGTACTGACTTTCTTGGGCTGCGGCGCTGCCGTGAGTCTGGGTTGTGACACCTCTACGGTGGCTGGAACGCCGGCAGTGATTGGCACTGCAGTGGCTTTCGGTCTTGCCGTTGTGGCAATGGCTTACACCATTGGTGGCATCAGTGGTTGCCACATCAACCCCGCTATCACGCTGGGCGTGTTCCTGAGCGGCAAGATGAGCGCTAAGGACTGCGGGCTGTACATGGTGTTCCAGGTGATTGGTGCCATTATTGCCGCCGCTTTGCTGTGCGCTTTGGCTGGCTGCGACAGTGGCTTGGGTGCCAACGCTTTGCAGAAGTTGGGCGAGACCGGTGCTCCTGTCACCGTCACACAGGGTGTGCTGGCTGAGATTTGCCTCACCACCATCTTTGTGCTTGTGGTGCTCGGCGCTACCAGCAAGACCAACGGCGCCACCAACAACCTCGCCGGCCTGGCCATCGGCCTGTCGCTGATTCTGATTCACCTGGTGGGCATCCACTACACTGGCACCAGTGTTAACCCCGCCCGCTCGATTGGCCCCGCCATCTTTGCCGGTGGCGACGCGCTGAACCAGTTGTGGATCTTCATCGTTGGCCCGCTCGTGGGTGGTGCAATTGCTGCCCTGATTTGGAAAGTAATCAACGTTGACAACGCGACGGAGTAAGTCATTCCCACATTAAACTATTAAGGAGCCGCTCCCAACGTCGGGGGCGGCTCCTTAATTTAAGCCAAATCGGCGATTTGGCTTAATAATGGTTCACATCAGATTGAGAGGCGGCGCAGGGTTTCCACCAGGTCGCGGTCGATGGTTTTGTTTTTGTGGATGGCCTTAGTGATGGGCACATACACAATCTCGTCGTAATTGTCGCCAATCATCACGTTGCGCTGGCCCTCGAGCAGTGCGTCGACGGCTGCCGCGCCCATGCGCGACGCCAGGATGCGGTCCTGTGCGGTGGGCGAGCCGCCGCGCTGCAGGTGGCCAAGGATGGTCACGCGCACGTCGTATTGCGGATACTCGTTGCGCACGCGTTCGGCCAGGCCCATGGCACCGCCGGTAATCGGGCTCTCGGCCACAAGGACAATCGAGGAGTTTTTGCTCTTGCGGAAGCCGTTCTGGATGAGTTCGGCCAACTGGTCGACCTCGGTCGAAATCTCGGGGATGATGGCTGCCTCGGCACCGCTGGCGATGGCGCCATTCAGGGCCAGGAAGCCGGCATTGTGGCCCATCACCTCGATAAAGAACAGGCGCTCGTGGCTGTTGGCCGTGTCGCGGATGCGGTCCACGCACCACATGATGGTGTTCAGCGCGGTGTCGTAGCCGATGGTGTGGTCGGTGCCGTACAGGTCGTTGTCGATGGTGCCCGGCACGCCCACCACGGGCACGTCGAACTCGCTGGCAAACTCACGGGCACCGCACAGCGAGCCGTCGCCGCCAATCACCACCAGGGCATCGATGTCGTGCTTGCGCATCACGTCATAAGCCTGCTGGCGGCCTTCCTTAGTGGTAAACTCCTTGCAGCGTGCTGTCTTCAGGATGGTGCCGCCGTGTTGCACGATGTTCGACACATTTTGCGTCTTGAACTCCACGATTTCGTCGGTAATCAGACCCCGATAACCGCGGTAGATGCCTTTCACCTTAAAGCCGCTGAAGATTGCCGAGCGGGTGACCGCGCGTATTGCGGCGTTCATGCCGGGGGCGTCGCCTCCCGAGGTCAACAGACCGATAGTTTTAATCTTTGCCATGTGTAATGTATTTATGGATTATTGGTTTTGCTGTTGTCGCCATCGGGCTTGATGGCGGTGTAAATCGAGCAGGTGCCCAAGGTGAGCCGTCGCGCTTGGCACTTGTGGAAGCCCTGTTGGCGCATCAGTTCGAGCATTGCCTCGCCTTGCGGCACGGCGGCGATGCTCAGTGGCAGGTAGCGGTAGGCGCTGCTGTCGCCGCTCTTGAGCGACCCCAGCCAGGGGATGATGTGCAGGGTGTAGATGTCGTAGAACCAGCGCACCAGGCGGTTGCGAGGCGTAGACAACTCGAGTACGCACAGCATGCCGCCAGGCTTGAGCACGCGCCACATTTCGCGATAGCCCACATCGAGATGCTCGAAGTTGCGCACGCCGAAGGCGATGGTCACCGCGTCGAAGCCGTCGTTGGCGTAAGGCAGCGCCAGGCAGTCGCCGCGCTCAAAGGCGATAACGTGGCTAAGGCCCAGTTTTTCCACCTTGTGGCGCGCCACGTCGAGCATGCCTTGCGACAAGTCGAGGCCCTGCACTGTGGCGGGATGCAGCGCGCGGCACAGTTGAATGGCGAAGTCGCCCGTGCCGGTGGCCAAGTCGAGCAGACGACTCTCGTGGGGCACATGGCGCTTGAGGCAGCGCACGGCCACGCGCCGCCACCACTTGTCGATGCCCAGCGTCATGGCGCGGTTCATAAAATCGTAGGCCGACGCGATGCTGTCAAACATACGCTCGACCTGCTCGGCTTTGGAGCCCTGCGCGCTGTAGGGCTTCACGCTCTCCACCTGGCTGCTTTCGGTATTCGCCATTGTCACACGTTTTGCTGCAAAGGTAGTCAAGATTCTGCAATCGGCCAAATGTGTAACGCCCTTTTTGTGGCGCGCCGGTATTGCCTGGATTGCCGACATTTGTCGAGAAAACGGGTACATTAGTCTATAAAAAGGGCCGAAAATAGTGTAAACGGGGCTGTTTGTCACTTTTTTAGATTAAACTGGCTCGGCTTTTGCGAGTCTAAAGGTCAGAAAATAATATCAAAAAACACATACATTATGAAGAATTTACTTAAGCATATCACTTTGGCGGTGGCACTGATTGGCTCGCTCACGCTTGCCGACGTTGCCAGCGCGCAGTCGATGCAAGGCCGCGGTCGCCCATCGTCGAGCCAGCAGACCAACCGCGGCAACCATTCGAATCGTGGCTCGCAAGCCAGCCAACCCAGCCAGCGCGGCAACAGCGGTGGCCAGTCAAATCGTGGCGGTCAGGTGCAGCGCGAGCGCAACACTGGCCATGGTGGGTCGGCCCGTGGCGGTCAGGTGCAACGCGAGCAACCTCGCAACGACAATTCAGCTACGGCAGGCCAGCACAATGGCGGCCAGCGTCGCGGCGACAACCGCGGTGGCGGCCACAGCACGCAGCCTGGTGGCAATAACCATGGCGGCGGCCAGAGCACACAGCCTGGCGGCAACAACCGTCATGGCGGCAGCGGCGACAACCGTGGCGGACGCGGCGGTGGCCGTAACCACGACAACGGCGGTGGCCAGAGCACGCAGCCTGGTGGCAACAATCACAACCCTGGCGGCCAAAGCACCCAGCCCGGCGACAACAACCGTCCCGACCGTAATGGCGACAACCGCGGCGGCAGCAACCGTAACCACAACGGACGCGGCAATGGCAACCACGGTGACGTAGACCGTGACCACGGCAACCACGGTGGCAACAACCATGGCGGCGTAGATCGCAACCACGGCAACCATGGTGGCAACAACCACGGCGGCGTAGACCGCAACCACGGTGGCCGATCTGGCGGTGGCCGTCCTCACAACTACCACGATCACCCCAACCGCAACCACTACGACTGGAGTTATCGTCACCACGACTGGAGCCGTCCCGCGCCTCCTCCTCACCGCGCTTGGCGTCCCGCTCCGCGTCCTTACTACCGTCCGCACTATCCGCGTCACTATCGCCCCTACTATGGTGCGCCTATCATCGACCGCATCTTGGGCATCACCTTCGGCACGCTCTATGACATCTCGTTGAACTACCTGTACAGCAATGGCTACTACATCGACGGTTATGCCGACAACATCGTGTACTTGCGCGACGTGACCATGCTCAACCTCATGTGGCCCGATGTGATGCTGTGCTACGACGGTGGCCGCCTGGCAAACGCACAATTTGTCTACTCCACCGGCTACCACGACCGTGCACGCTACAATCGCCTGTACCACGACCTGAGCGCCGTCTACGGCCCGCCCATCGAAATCGACGGCGGTGTGGTGACCTGGTTCGGCGGCAACCAGACCGGCTACGTGACCCTGCAAATCACCTCGGGCGCCGGCCGCTACTACACCACTCTCTCAGTGGGCTATTAAGTCACTATCATATTACACCCGTTCAGGGGCGCTCGTCACAGGGCGCCCCTGTTGTTTTATGTCAACTCAAGCGCTTGCACATCTCAGGATTTTAGAGTAAATTTGCAATCATCAACGGGCTGGGTGGTCGCAGCAGTTTTATGCTTGCTTTGCATGGCGACATATTTGGCTCAAAATCAGTTTTTTAATAATTGGCTATATGAGAAAGTATTTTATCCTATTCACTGTTTTTTTCATGTCGCTTACATCATGCAATTATTTCACAAAGAGAAAAGCGGCCGACATCTTGACGCAACTTAAAACTGCTGTGGAGACCAAGAATCGCGATGCCATCACAAACCTTTATCCCGCTGCTGCTGGCGTCGACTCAATGAACATCGGTTTTGACCTGGACAACCTCAAGTATGAGATGGTCAACGACACACTTGTTGCCAGCGACGATGCGGGTCATGCGTTTTATTTCGACACCAAGAGCGACACCTTGTGTGTCGTCGACTCAAAGGGCATCTTCTACTTTCCGGCTTATCGCATGAAGTTTGCCAAAGGCACCGGGCAATACAAAGAGGGACTGCGCGATGTGGAATTGTCGAAGCGAATGAACGACCGTGCATTTGACGACTATGTGTTGCAAAAACTGCGTGTTAAGTATGCCAACCCAATCAGCGTGGGTGAGTTCGTTGTCACTCAAGATATATTTTATGCTATGGATACAGGTGAAGGATATGTGCCAGTCACCAACCACTCCGATATCGCATTCCGGGCCTCGGATTATGAGTTCAGGTACAAATACACCTATTACTATGCAGGCATGGATAATGAAGAAACTGAAAGCAGAACATTAAAAGGCGTTGATCTTGAACCAGGTGAAACAGGCAGGATGACAATGAACTTTAATGGTCATGGTTATCCACACAGTTATGTAATCAAGTATCACATCTCTGACCAAACACTTATGGATGCCTTTACGCCCAACGGCAATGAGTATGACGAATACCTTGCGGCCAATGGCGGAGCCTATGGCGGCGAAGGCAAGGCCCAGTTGACTGGCCACAAAACATTCTCAGGCCACATTGGCAAGTATTCCGTAAAGGGCACGCTTGATTTCACCACGGGCAATGCCTTTACAGGAAAGTACGGATACCATGGGAAAACCGACGAGGAAGACATCGAGGGCACGTTGATGGCCGATGGACAGATGGTTGCCACCGAAAGCGAAGACGGGGAGATTTGCGGAAACTATCGCGGAACGCTAAAGGGGTCACAAATCACTGGAAAATTTACCAACGGCAAGGGCCAGCAATTCGACTTCGTGTGGAACATAGAGTAACCACTGCAACACGGTTAGCACACAATGAGCGCGTCAGCGATGGCGCGCTCATTTAGACGTTTCAACAGTAGTATGAATCCAGTATCTATTCGGTTGCTTAACCAGCAACTTGTGGCGCCTCAGTATGCCGACCCTGCCGAGGTGGTCGCCTACATGGGTGCCATGCAAGCCCAGGAGTACCGCATGATGCGGTGGGCGGTGGCGATGCGCACGCGCAAGCCGTCGGCCACGGCTTTCAAGCGGGCCTTCGACAGTGGGCAAATCATCCGCCTGCATCTGATGAGGGGCACCTGGCAACTGGTGCCGGCCGACGACTACTGGATGCTGCTCGACCTGTGCGCTCCCAAAGCCATCGCCGTGACTAAGGGATGGATGAGCAGCAACAAGATTACCATCTTCGACGACGAACTGATGCGCGTCAGGGACATCCTCGCACTCACGGCAGCCGACATGGGAAGCGCCACGAAAGACGACTTCGTAAGGGCATTGGCCCAAAAAGGCCTGCAGATCGATGACCATCGCCTGTCGTACCACATACGCATGGCGGAGTTTTCGGGCACATTGTGCAGCGGCGACCTGTTGCCTGCCAAGGCCACTTACGCCCTCGCTGCCAACAAAGTGAAGCCGGCCATGAAGATCGACCGCGACGAGGCCCTGATGCGGCTCACGCGCAAGTACTTCCAGAGCCGCCAGCCGGCCACGCTCCAGGATTTCGTGTGGTGGTCGGGGCTGAATGTGAGCGACTGCCGACGCGGCATAGCCCTCGTGGGCGACAGCATCAATGCGGTTAAATGGAAAGGACGCGAGTTTTACCTGACCGACGACTGTCGCACTCGTGGCTTCCGGCGTGGCAAATTCCTGCTGATTCCGCCCTACGACGAGTATTTGATTAGTTACAAGAGCCGCGACGTCGTGCTGCCTCCCGAGCACCGCCATCGCGCCCACAACAATAGCGGCATCTTCCAGCCCATCATCGCCCACGATGGCACAATATGCGGCAACTGGGCGCCATTTAAGGATGAATGTAAGATGGAATTCTTTGCGAAAAACTTTTGTGCCGATGACGCAAAACACGCTTGGCAAGCCTACATTTCATTCTTAAAACACTAATGGGCTGATTTCCTGAAAAATCACTTTTCTCAAAGTGCCAAAGTCAAAAATAGCGGCGCCCGGTAAACCCATTCAAGGGTGTGAGATAATACAATTTGGTGAGATCAACTAAGAAGTTGCCGATAGGTTCAAAGTCTATCAAAGGTGTGAGATAATACAATTTGGTGAGATCAACTAAGATAGGGGAGGTGGCGCGAAGCGACGGATGAGTGTGTGTTTGCAACTAGGCATGACACACCCTCTTTTTGTGCCAAATAACCATAATCACATCCAAAAGTCAATCACCAAATGTCCTCAAAGGGACGGTTCTTTTGAGGACATCTTGATTTTGATATTAATCAATTTTTAAGAACCAAAATACTCATCATATGACAGCCTCCTACTACAATATTGACTTTTTAATTAATTTTACAACAGACGCTTATGTGAATATTAGCCAAATTTTATAATCAATACTTCCTCCGTTATCAACCGAGCAATTTGTCCTCAAAAGAACCGTCCCTTTGAGGACAGGCTGAGAAAATTTTGTCCTCAAAGGAACCGTCCCTTTGAGGACAAAGTTTTGAATTATAACCATAATTGCTGCTCGAGGTTTTTCGATCATAATCCTATTTTGAAGTGCCCTCATTTGCTAACGCATTGATTCTGTGACTATATTATGCCGAACTCATGTTAGAGAATCGTTGAAACTGTTTACCGGACAGCGATGAATAAAAATAGCGGCGCCCAGAGTTGGGTGCCGCTATTTTTATATGTTGGGAACGTGAGGGTTAGAATCGCACCTTGGCTGCTGAGCCGTCGGTGTAGCGGATGATGTAGATGCCCTTTTCTGGACGAGTCACCCGCTGACCGTTCACGTTGTAGATACCTTGTATTTGCTTGCTGCCGGTTACAGCAACATTGTCGATGCCGGTTGGTGTTAGCGCCTCGACGCCGGTTATGTAGAATAAGATGTTCTCTAAGGCGTTGTCGCCATCGATTGGCACTCGTGCAGGAACTCCGTTGTGCCTTGCGGGGGCATCCCAAGCCTCGGCGAATTGTATTAAGCCTGTGAACTTCTGTAACTTATTGTCGATTGCCGATTCACTTATGTAATCGGTGAACGCCGTCAGGTGTATTCCTGCGGGATCGTCATCGGGCTCATAGGCGCAAATCTCTTGAGATGTTGTGTTATAGCATCCTATGAAGGAAACGATTTCTGCCGATTTGAGAGCGGTGATGTCGCTGGCCTGAGCCGTGCGCAGATCGAATGATGCTTCGGTCACGTCGACGATGGCTTCGCTCACGTCGTAACTCTCAACGGTCATTGATGGATTCTTGTCGAGCCCACTGATTATTCCCTGGAGGTTGGCAATGACGATGCCCTCATCAAGCGGTTCGGCGGTGAAAAGCACAATCCAGTTTCCTTCTCCATCGCTGGCTGATGCGAAAATTTCGTTAGCCTCTACGACCTTCAGATTGCTTGATATGGTAACGTCTCCCTCCTTGCCCACGAGGGCTTTAGCAAGGGTGATGGGTCCCTTTTCTGTCTCGAACCACTTGGCCGGGGTCCATTCGGTAACGTTATCGTCATCGATAACACCTTGAATTTCTACGTCATACCTCGTGTCGGGGTCAAGGCCCTCGATGACGAATGGCGAACTCACGTTCTCCATCACAATCCATTCACCGGCGGGAATGTCCTCCCCGTGCTTAACATGGAAGTTGTCAACATTGAGTCGGAACTTGTCGCTTGAGTTGAAGTGCCGTATTGCAATGTATCCCTTTGCCCCGTTATATTCGCTCAAGTCGGCGGTATACTCGGAATAGAGCGCCGGGGCTTGGGTCTCAGCCACCAGTACTGTGGTGAAGTCTTCGACGTTTTTGCCTGTTGTCGAAAGATAGATGGCGAAAGTCTCGGGATAACTTATGTCTTGGTTGCGCAGCCACACCGAGAACTCTCCCTTGAGTTCGACTTGCGGCGAAATCAGCCAGTTGTCGGGATGGAGAGCAGAACCATTGTAACTTGCTGAAGTGGCACAGCGGAAGTCGAGAGTATAGGGGTTGCCATTAGCATCCACTGTGTTAATTCCTATGTCAAAAGGCGAGAATATGTACCACCCGTTGTTATCGCCATCGGCATCAAGGTTGGTCCATCCACTGAGCGAGTTGCTCTCGAAGTCATCAAAGAAACCGACCTTCTTCACGCTGGTGCGGTAACGCAGGTTGTAAGTGTCATGCGCTCCTGTCCAGGAGACTGTTGCATTGTTGGCTGTCGTTTCCACATTGACGATTTCGGGAATGCTGGTGATGTCGGGAGTTGTGAATAACTTGCTTTCGGTCCATTTAGATGCACCGTCGCTGTAAATGCTTTGCACTTGAATCTCGTAAATAGTGCTGGGGTCAAGCCCCGTGATGGTAACGGGATTAGTGGCGTTCTCCACCACGGTCCATTCCTGTTCAGTGGTGCCTTTGACCTTGACGGCATCGATAAGCATAAGGTCCATATTGGAACAGTCGTAGTTTCGGAAAGCGATATAGCCCTCCTGTCCGGCAAAGTCGCTCAAACTGAATGACTTGTAGAGCCACCCGCTTTCTCTGGGTGATTCCAAATTATCGGTAAGAGGCACAAAACTTGAGATGTCGGTGTCGGTAGTCGAGACATAGATTCGGTAAGTCTCAGGATATTGTTCATTGCCAAATATCCAGTACTCGAGTTCACCTCCTAATTCCACCTTTGACGTAATGAGCCAGTTGTCGGGTTCGAAAGCGGAACCGTCGTAACTCCTTGACATAATTGTGTATTGCCCATCGTAAGCGTTGATTTCGGATGAAGTGAAATAGGTCGACGGGTTTATCACCTTCCAGTTTCTGCCGTCATCGTCGCTATCGACGATAGTCCATCCATTGGGAATCACACCATCCTCAAAACTCTCGTAAATACCGCTGAACGCACGGTATCTCACATTGTAACTTTGTGCATCGCCGGTCCAATGTGCCGTGACGCTTGTCGCCTTCACGTCGTCGATAGTGAGGTCGGTGGGCTTGTTGAACCGCTCAGGTGTTGTGAACGAGCACACATCGCTCCACAAACTGAGATTGCCCTCTCCAAAGTTGCCACGCACATATACGTAGTAGGTGGCATCTTCGCTAAGTCCAGTAAGGGTTGTGCTTGGTGTTCCTGTCACTTCGATTGGAATCATATCGATTCCGTCGGGGTCAAAGTCGGCGCCTTCGGCATACACTATTTGCCAAGCCGACTCGTCGCTTCCTGGAGTCCAACTCAGGTTGGCCGTGGAGTAAGTGACGTTGCTTGCTGCCACATCCTTTGGCCTAGAATAAAGAGTAAACCTGGGTGTATAAGAGAAGATTGTATCGCCATCATTATAGTTGCTGGCTGAGGTGCAGTTGAAGATTTCACCATTCTCATCAGAGAAAACGAAAGACGCCTCTTCGGGGTATGACCCCTTTACCCACACAAAGTTGTATGTTACTCCCACACACAGCATTATCGTGCCGTCAATAGTACTCGATGGGCATTCGAGAGTGTATTCTGCGATTCCAGTGTCCTCGTTTACAACTTGAATTTTGTTGCCGTTCCACCCATCGCCGTAGGTGTCGGAGAGCGTGTAATTGACAGCAACCTTATCACTATCATCGCAGTAGGGAGTGGCAAACTGTATGGTGACCCATTCGCTTTGACCGCCGCTTGTTACAGCCTGCACTCTCACATCATAGTAGGTCCCGTTTTGGAGTTCGTCGAGTAGGTAGGTGGTGTTGTTCACCAACTCTTCGTTCCATTGCTCCTCGGCCGTTTCCTTGTATGCAATGTTCCAAGAGGTCTCGTTGCTTCCGGCAGTCCACGACACAGTAGCGCTGTTGGCCTGTATGTTGCTTACCGTCAAGTTCTTGGGTTTGCTGATGTATGTCTCGCCGGATGGCGTGTAGTAAAGAGTGGTTTTAGGCAGAAACTTCGATACATTTGCGTTGATTGCATCTAAAGAATTGCCACTATGCCCGTAAGCGCTCACGTTTTCTTGGGCTTGTGTACCAGAGAACGTAATGCTGGTAAAATTGCTAGGCGTGATAACACGCACCCCCACAAGTAGATTCCCGCCTTGGTAATGGTACGGGTTGTCAAACTCGATTTGCGTAACGCTTTGGGTTACATCAATTAACCCTTCGTAAACTACAGTTCCAGCATCGGCCTCACTGAAATTGGTGACTGTTGTGCCTTCCACTTCACTGAGAACAATTTGGAACGTTCCCATAAGAGGTGACGAACCGGGCGACGAGAGGTACCAAGCCAAAGAAGATATTAAACCGTCGTTCATCTCCGTCAGGTTCTGGGCGGGAATGATGAAGGCGGTCTTCTGGTACTCGTCGCTGTAAAATCCATAGATGGGAATATTGGTATTTTCTCCTGTCCCATCGTTTACTGTCAGTGACTCGACGGCGTGTGCCGGCCCAATGGCCGCGAGCGTCGCAAGCAGAAATAGAAGTAAAGACTTTTTCATAATGAATACCGAAAATAAAGTTACTAAATGTGGTGAATAACTCAAGAAATCAAATTCAATGCACAAAGTTAATAATAATATTTCACAATCAGGTGCTATTTTGGGGTAAAATAAAAGTATAATTTCATTTAGAATTGCTGTTTGTGAGCATTGGTTCACATTTTACTTCGATTGGCCTGAACCGCTGAACTATGACCAAAACCACGAAATTAGGCTGCGGCTCGGAAATGCCCAAATAAATTTGGCATTTCGCTCGCCTTGCACTAATTTTGCACACAAAAAGTAAATAACGATAAATCATGAGAAAGATATTTTTGATGTTGGCAGGGCTTGTAGTAGTTTTCTTGCCGAATTATGCCACGGCTACCGAGAGCGTTAGTTCGCCCAATGGCGAGGTGGTGGTTAACGTTGATGTGACGGGCGGTGTGGCCACTTATCAAGTGAACTTCCGCGGAAAAGCCGTGGTGGCACCGAGCCGCCTGGGCTTGCAACTGCTCACCGAGAACAGCCGCGGCGACTTCAACGACTTGAACGCGCGAAGCACGACCAACAACCTGTCGCTTTACGACGGCTTCGAGATGGGCGCGGTGACACGCAACACCTTCGACGAGACATGGCAGCCGGTGTGGGGCGAGGAGAAAGAAATCCGCAACCACTACAACGAGTTGGCTGTGACGCTTAACCAGACTGCCCTCGACCGCAATATCGTGGTGCGCTTCCGCGTCTACGACGACGGCTTGGGCTTCCGCTACGAGTTTCCCCAGCAAAAAGGCCTCAACTACTTCGTCATCAAGGAAGAACTCTCGGAGTTTGCCATGACGGGCGATCACACGGCATGGTGGATTGCCGGCGACTACGACACCGAGGAGTATGAGTACACCCGTTCGCGCCTGAGCGAAATCAGCCGCCTCTTCGACGGTACCATCTCGTCGAATGCCTCGCAGGAGCAATTCAGCAAATCTGGCGTTCAGACCGCTCTGCAAATGCGCACCGACGACGGCATTTACCTGAATCTGCACGAGGCCGCACTGGTCGACTATCCCTGCATGAGCCTGAACCTCGACGAGGCAACGCTCACGTTCAGGACGTGGCTCACCCCCGACGCACAAGGCAATAAGGGCTATATGCAGACGCCTTGTCACTCCCCGTGGCGCACAATCATGATTACCGACGACGCGCGCAAGGTGCTCGCGTCAAGGCTGATCCTCAACCTTAACGAGCCGTGCAAAATCGAGGATACCTCGTGGATAAAGCCTGTGAAATACATGGGCGTGTGGTGGGAAATGATTGCCGGAGCCGGATCGTGGGCCTACACCGACGACCTGTACAGCGTGAAACTTGGCGAAACCGACTACAAGCACGTGGTCCCCAGCGGCAAGCACTGCGCCAACAACGATAATGTGCGCCATTACATCGACTTCGCTGCCGAGCACGGCTTCGACCAGGTGCTGGTCGAGGGCTGGAACGAAGGCTGGGAGGACTGGTTCGGCAACTCGAAGGACTACGTGTTTGACTTCGTGACGCCTTATCCCGACTTCGACATTGCGGCGCTCAATGCCTATGCTCACTCCAAGGGCATTAAACTGATGATGCACCACGAGACGTCGTCGAGCGTGCGCAACTACGAGCGTCACCTTGAGGCAGCCTACCAGTTGATGGAGCGCTATGGCTACAACTCGGTGAAGAGCGGCTACGTGGGCAACATCATCCCGCGCGGCGAGCATCACTACGGGCAGTGGATGGTCAACCACTATCAGTATTGCGTGGAACTGGCCGCCAAGCACCACATCATGGTCAACGCCCACGAGGCCGTGCGCCCCACGGGCTTGTGCCGCACCTGGCCCAACCTGATTGGCAACGAGAGTGCCCGCGGCACTGAGTACCAAGCCTTTGTGGGCACCGAGCCGGGACACACCGCGATCCTGCCGTTTACCCGCCTGCAGGGCGGCCCCATGGACTACACGCCGGGCATCATCGAGATGGACCTCTCGACATTCTCGCCCGACAATCACAACAAGGTGAAAAGCACCGTGTGCGGACAGTTGGCTCTCTATGTGACGCTCTACAGCCCCCTGCAGATGGCTGCCGACCTGCCCAAGAACTATGCCAAGCGCATGGATGCCTTCCAGTTTATCAAGGACGTGGCCGTGGATTGGGACCGCAGCGTCTACCTGGAGGCTGAGCCGATGGAGTATGTCACCATCGCCCGCAAGGCCAAGGGCAGCGACTGCTGGTTTGTGGGCAATGTGACCGGCAAGAGCGATTTCAACTCGGTGCTGAAACTCGACTTTCTGGATCCGGGCCGCAAGTACGAGGCAACCATCTACTGCGACGGCAAGGACGCCAACTATCTTACCAACCCCCACAGTTACACCATCACGCGCAAGCAAGTCACCGCCAAGACGGTGCTCAAACTGCGCTCGGTGGCTGGCGGTGGCTATGCCATCAGCATCAAGCCGCTGTAAAGCAACACTAACCACACTCTAAAAAAGCATCTTATTATGGCCGAAAGCAACTTTATCGACTACGTGAAAATATTGTGCCGCAGCGGCAAGGGCGGCGCGGGCTCGGCGCATCTGCACCGCGCGAAATACATCCCCAAGGGCGGTCCCGACGGCGGAGACGGCGGTCGTGGCGGACACGTGTACCTGAAGGGCAACCGCAACCTGTGGACGCTCATCCACCTCAAGTACACCCGCCACATCCTTGCCACCGACGGACAGCCGGGCTACGAGAACCAGTCGACCGGCAAAGATGGCGAGGACCGCACTATCGAGGTGCCCTGCGGAACGGCAGTCTACGATGCCGAGACCGGGCAATTCCTGTGCGACGTCACCGAGCACGACCAGGTGGTGCGCCTGCTCAAGGGAGGCCGCGGCGGACTGGGCAACACCCACTTCAAGAGCGCCACGCGGCAGACACCGCGTTTTGCGCAGCCTGGCGAACCCGGCATCGAGAAGACGGTGATCCTGGAACTTAAACTGCTCGCCGACGTGGGTTTGGTGGGCTTCCCCAATGCCGGCAAGTCGACGCTGCTCTCGGTCATCTCGGCCGCCAAGCCCAAGATTGCCAACTATCCGTTTACCACGCTCGAACCCAACCTTGGCATCGTCACCTACCGTGGCCAGCAATCGTTTGTCATGGCCGACATCCCTGGCATCATCGAGGGCGCCAGTGAGGGCAAGGGCCTGGGACTACGCTTCTTGCGCCACATCGAGCGCAATGCGGTGCTGTTGTTTATGATTCCGGCCGACAGCGACGACATCCGCCACGAGTACGATGTGCTGTGCAACGAACTTGAGACCTTCAATCCCGACCTGGTGAGCAAGCCGCGCGTGCTGGCCATCACCAAGAGCGATATGCTTGACGATGAGTTGATCGACCAGATGCGGAGCGAGTTGCCTGCCGACGTTGAGACGGTGTTTATCTCAAGTGTGGCACAACGCGGGCTCACCGAACTCAAGGACCTGCTGTGGCGCACCATCAACGACGAGCGCAACCGCATCCCCGAGACGCTCACCCACCGCGACCTCGATGCGCGTCATCGCGAGAAAGCCGAGGACGAGTTTATCTTTGCCGCTCCCGAGAGCGAGGACGAGGCGCCGGTCGACGACACGCCCAACAAGGCCCGTGGCCGTGGCAAGATGACCGACCCCGAGCAAAACCAGCGCGAGTGGAGCGAGGAGTACTGGGAGAGCGACTACGACGACGAGAACAAAGACTTCCAGGTCGTCAGCGACCCCGACGACGCCTAGCCCCCCTATCATGATCTTTTGGTTTGTCTTGAATTGTTATTCATAAATCAAAAATGGCGCAAACTAAAAATGCACTTATTAGGCAAAAGGTCATTGACCGTTGCTTGCGAAGTCCAAAACAATACTCCGTCAAAGATATGATGGAGAAGTGTAATATTGCGCTTGATGAATTTGGTTACAAACCTGTAACTTCTAAAGTCACCATTCTTGAAGACCTCAAGGGACTTGAGGCAAATTTTCCTGAAGCACATATCGTACAACGCAAGGTAGGTCGTTATATCTATTATGAATATGAGGACAAATCGTTCTCGATTTATAACATACCCCTCAACGATGATGAAATGGCACAACTGACGCAAACCATTTCAATACTCTCAAAGTTTGAGGGTATGCCTACATTCGATTGGGTTGATGACCTTATCGAACATTTCAAGTCAACGTTAAATATTCCAACAACAAAAGAAACCATCGTTGCTTTTGATGAGAATTTTGACTTGAAAGGGCGTGGATGGTTCGCCAAATTGTTCAGTGCCATCGCTTCACAACAAGCTCTTGAAATCAAATACCAGCCTTTCGGGCAAGATGAAAAAAATTTTTTGTTCCATCCTTACCTGCTAAAACAGTATAACAACCGCTGGTTCTTGTTGGGATGTGTTGACGGTTTCACTACGATAACCATCTTTGCTCTTGATCGTATTAATGATGTTGCGTCTGCCAACATTCCTTATAAGCCAAATACCGACATTGATTTTCAGGGTTTCTTTGAAGAAAGAGTCGGTGTATCAAGTGGTAAAGGTGAGGCGGAAATCATACAAATTAAGGTAAGCAAAGACCTATATAATTATATTGAGACCAAGCCAATTCATGGTACGCAGAAAAAAGTGCGCGATGAAGAAGACGGCGTAATCATTCAAATTGAGATTGTAATCAATCGTGAACTGGTGCAACTTTTGCAATTCTATGGCTCTGGTGTTACTGTATTGAACCACAAAGAATTACAGGAGATTATAATTGGTGATGCAAAAAAAACTTTACAAAATTATCAATCCGTTCAGATAAATTGAACACATAGTATATAATTTTGCAGCGTCAAACAAAAAACAATGCATTATGAAGACAACATTAAACATAAAGAATTTTAGGGTGTTCGATGAGAATGGCGTTACCTTCGAGTTGAACCCGATTACAATTTTAACCGGCAGCAACAGTTCGGGTAAAAGTTCTGTTGTTAAAGCAATCTTTTTGCTCAACAGCTATCTTGCACAAATCAAGAGAGCAATTGAGAATGACGACCCAATCGAACTTAATAAATTTAAGTTGGATTTCACGGCATATCCTAACAACCTGTTAGGTCGTTTCGATAAGGTCGTTCACGAAGGGTCAGCGACAAAGGCTGTTACAATTGAGTACACAGTTCACTCTCTCATGCTATCAAAAGACGTGAACGTGCAGCTTGTTTTCTCCGATGACGAGAACGACGAGTTGAATAATGCCTATCTGGAATCCATTACCATGAGCACCAGTGAAGGCTTATTCTATCATTCCTGCAAAGGTGAGAGAGCATATTGCAACCTGAACATTATAAAGGAAGACTATATTACTTTCTTGCTTGTAGAATTTGCAGCTCACAATTATAGTGGCGTTGAGTCAAGCTACGAATTTGACGGTGGAGTAACGAAAGTAGAATACGAGAAATCCGTAAAAGAGCTTATCGAATACCTGCGCACCGTTGATAAGCCTCGCAGAGATGACATTTTCCGTTATGTGCGCGTGGCCAAACGCCAGAAATCCCTCATTCACGCAATGGATGTTGAGCCGTCTGTTATTGAGCAACTGCAAGGAAAGAAGTCAATCTTTGAAATACCTGTGATTGACAAACTGGCGACAATGCCAAAAAGTGAAGTAGAGCCCTACGTCACAAAAGAGTTTGTCAATGGCTCAGCAGAAGACCTTGCTTTTGCCACACGCAAAGTGATTAAAGATTTCATGGAATCTGATTTTGAAAACTTTGCCGATTACTTTGCCGATTATGAGGAAAGATGGTTCTGTAAAGTTATTTGCGCTGGCCCAATGTTCAGTGCTCGTCGTTCAATAAAAGAAGTTCATTTACTCGATGCAAGAGACTTGACGCTCGATAACGCTTATCTTACAATGAATCCTTATAACGTAAAAGGAGGAGAAGGATTTACGTTAGAAGGTGATAAATTTGTTCCCATAATCAAAGACGAAGAAACAAAACAGGCTGAGCAAAAAGCAGAAATCGAGGCTTGGCAGAACTGCAAACTCACTTTTGAGATGCTGTATGAGATTGTTATGACGTGGAACAAGAAAATGGCAAAAGATGGGAATGGTTACTATGAATATGTTGAAGCTTCGCGATTCAATCCATGGGGGGGGTACTACCACGTCGCATACAAACTGCTCACCAAATTTGCCGAGGAATTAGTGAAGGAAGTCACTTGCCCAGACTGGTGCGGCAATATGTCATACGTCAGTTCGGCTCGCGCTAGCGTTAGCCGCCTTTATACACTCGAAAACAAGGATGACTTCTCTTTACTTCTCCAAAACTACTTCGAGAAGAAACGTCTTTATCGTGAATATAAGAACGGCCACAGTTTTATTGGCAAGCGAGAATATGAGGAAGACAGTTTCATGAACCGTTGGATTGAGAAGTTCGAAATCGGCAAAGCCATTTCTCTCCATATCGACAAAGAGGGTCTTGGCGTGCAAATCCGCTTGCACAAGGCTGACGGCGACGAGGGCAGAATCCTTGCCGATGAGGGCTATGGCATTACGCAGTTACTTTCTATTCTCCTGCAAATCGAGACCGCTATTCTCGCCGCCAAAGGCGAGAAAGTGAATCGTTATTGGAGATTTGAAAACCTTGACAGATACGACATCAATATGTTCCACTACGAAATAAACACCATAGCCATCGAGGAGCCAGAGATACACTTGCACCCCAAGTACCAGTCGCTGCTCGCTGATATGTTCCTTGAAGCGTATGAGAAGTATAACATCCACTTCATCATCGAGACGCACTCGGAATACTTAATTCGCAAAGCACAACTGTTGGCTGCAAAAATTGAACCTATTGATGATAAGCCAAACATTCCTGTTTTCTATGAAAAAGGCGTTGACAGTATTTCTATATTCTATGTAGATTCAAATAATAAAGATAAGCCAGTGAATAGAATCAACATTTGTAACGATGGCTACCTTGACGACTCTTTCGGTGAAGGGTTTTATGATGAAGCAACAAGATTATCCCGTCGCTTAATCTCCGAATAATTATGGAGCGATATAGAAAGCACATATATTGCGACTGGGATTTCTTCACGGCCCTTACATCTAAACAGGATGGTGAAGCATCTTGTTTAGATAACTCTTTTAATATCGACGACGAGTTGGCGTCTGACATCCGCAATCTGCTTCTGTGTTCGGATGTGAAACTGTATCTAAATATTTCCAAAGACTTTTTTTACAATTTCCTTGACGAGGCAGAAAAGAAAAGCAAGGTCGAGCGTGATGCACTTGATAATCTTGTCATTAACATGGAGTATAAGCGACATAATAGCGCTCTGCATCTACATTTCAATGCATCAAAAGTTCAGTTTAACGAATCGATTATTGACACAGATAAGTTAAACGCTTTATTCTTTTCTTGCGAATCCAAAGAAGTTTGCTCAGAAGCGATGAGGAATTATGGCATAATAGTTTTTTGTGCCGAAAACATCAATGATTTCAAATATCTGACTTTTGACCAAGGTGTGGCACTTCAGAAAGCAGAAACAAGCAACTGGAGTAAGTGCCTGGGTGGGCATGATGTAGTCCCATGCAATTCGCTAGTCATTATTGACAATTATATTCTCAACGATGCTGATAGCATAGATGAAAACCTACCAAAGATTTTTGATTCACTTATTCCAAAAAGCCTCTATAAAAAGTTGCATTTTCAAGTGACTATATTTGCAACTCTCTGCAACGACCGAGGAACGCCCTACAACAGCGAAACTCGCTTAAAGAGAATCAAAGAAATCTTGAGTGAGCTTCGCCAAAATATTACATTTGAAGTGTCAATCATCAAATGTTCGAAAGATAAATTTCACGACCGTACAATCTTCACTAATAATCTCTTCATTGGTTGCGGTGGTGGCTTTGACCTCTTTAAGAGAGGCAAATCAAAGAAGACTACCACTGTATGTGTTTTACATCCATTTCTTAATAATCATACGAAATGGTCTCGAAAAGCCTATTCGGATATACTTTATGATGCAAGAGATGTTTACAATAAAACAACTTTATTTGATGAAGAAAGAATGAACGAGTCATTCCCGAGTTTTGCAAGAGGAGAAAGAATCAATAGATTATTTGATTTATCATGACGAGGATATCCATTTAGCGAAATTCTGAGTATTCATGCCTTGTTCAATGTGTTGGTTTAAAAATTAATAGTAGATGCTTATACTTATAGATTTAGATGGAACGCTTATCGGTACAGTTCATCCAACATGGCAACCGTACAGAGATGGCCAGGATGGTTATTCGATAGAACAGTACCTTGGGCAAGTCCCTATATTGCCCGGGGCAAGGGAGTTTATTGAATCTCGTAAAGCTAAAGGGGATAAGATCTTAGTTGTATCAGATTCTCATTTCCGATATGTCAATCCAATTTGTAGAATGTTTGGGGTGGACAATGTTTCGTTGGCCGATAAACCAAACACGGCAAAGCTTATGGAGTATTTAAACACTCATGCTGACTTGAAGCATGAACTTGATGATGGTAATTGTGTTGTAATCGGAGACACAAAATTGGATATAGAGTTAGGGCGACACATTGGAGCAATGACTATATGGTTCCTACCATACATAATCACTGACGATATCAGGGATGAGCGTGATGGTATTGGCGATGAGATGGCGAGTAAAAAGATGGGGCCCACATTCTCAGCAAAAACATTTGCTGAGATAGAAACAATTTTGGAGGCGCCATTGAGCAACCTTTACACCATCGAAGCTGCTTTTGTTGGGCAAACCTCAACTCGAGCAATTCGTCTCAATAACAACCGCTATGCTGATGGTTCATACGCTTTAATAAGATGCTTAGCCCGACAAGAGCAAGGTGCTTGTGACAAATATGGAAGAGCCGACAAATATTATATGATGTCCAACCCTGAGCGGACTCAAGATTTTTTAAAAACACTTGCGACTGGCATCTCCAATTACATCAATCAACCAGCCATTGTTCAGCGAGGATGGGATTACTTTACATACCTAACAGATAAAAGGACAACCGTTCCGCCCACCAAGATGAAAGAACTCTTTGATTTGGTCGAGACACCGGTACAAAAAGTTCAACTTCTGAAATGGGACGACAATGTGCAAGGGTCGCTTCGCGAGCAAAATCTGTACCGAGACCGTCAAGCTTTCTTGCAAAAATACTTGTCGATAGAATGTCCAGGTGGTACAAGGGTTGACCTTACAGGGAAAAACGTGATAGTACTTGATGACCAATATACGACGGGAGCAACCGCATGGCATGTTATTAGAAAATTGAAAGAACAGGGTGTAAAGAACGTTTTGTTTTTAGCCATGTTCCAAATGGTGCTACCCGTAAACGATGATGTCGTTTGCCCAAGATGCGGCAAACCCATGCAAATCAAGATTCGTCGTTCCGATGGGCATAGATTCTATTCATGTACTCCTCCAGAATATCGAGGCAATGGTTGTGGTTATACTTTGGATATGTGCGATTAACAATTTAGACGAACTTGACACATATATAAAAGAACACAAGAACTAATGATTATGGATCTGCGTAATGTTTTAATATTGTCAATGGTCAAGGGCATAGGTCCTGCTTTTATAAAAAAGAATCTTCATCGATTGATGCAAGATAATTCTTGTGCGGCAATTATTGGCGAGGTTAAACCAGAAGAAATATCCAACCTAGAGCATTATGCCCGAGTGGCTGATGAAATAATAGTAGATTGCAAAGCAAATAGTATCAGTATGCTTAGTGTTCTTAGCAATGATTATCCTACTCAACTTGCTGAAATCGGAGATCCGCCTAGCGTGCTGTTTTTTAAGGGCAATGAGACGCTTCTTAAGCATGTGATTGCAATCATAGGTACACGTCATAGCACAAAACTCGGAAATAATATTGCAGAAAGAGTTGGAACATATTTCTCTGAAAAATTCTCAATCTGTAACGGACTTGTTGAAGGCATTGATGAACATGCAATATATCATAATGGTCAAATAGCCAAAAACGTTGTCGGCATCATTTCTGGCGGCCTAATCTACAAAGAAACGTGTACCGCCAACCATATAAAAGTGATTGATGATGTGCTCAATGCTGGTGGTTTGATTATTTCCGAATTCCTTCCTCGGCAAAAAGAGGATAAATTCTCAGGAAGCAAAGCGAGTCGAATTCAAGCAGGGCTTGCACACGGCCTCATTCTTGTACAGAGTAAAATTGATGGAGGGTCGAAATATACCTTGGCTAAGTATGCTAAATTAGGTAGACCGGTGGGGGTTATCCACTATCCTTCTAGTGAAGAATACAATACTGATATATTCGGTGCAAACCGCCTAATTATTGAAAAAGGAAAAAATGGTCTGGCTCAGATAATTGACATAAAGAGGGTGTCATCGTTAAATGTTGGACGTGTCATTCCGTTAACAGGCAAAGCCGATTATGACAAATTAATTCAAGAAATAGAATACAATAATTGCAGCCTTTTTTGACATATTAGAAGTCAACTAGGAATCGCGTAAAAAACACGCCAGGTTAAATATCATTAAATAATTATAATATTTGTTGTGAAATGTGGGTGCCTCGCTCCTTATTACCGCGAGGCACTTGCACGGGTGCGCACTTTTTGCTACTTTTGCACCGCATTCGTGAGAGGGGGCATCGGCTTCCTCATTTTTGTTATGTTTTTTCAAGCAACACAATGCACTTCAGCCGCGCCACAGCAAAGCACCCTGCCGAGCAAGAGCAAAGCTTTAAACAGTTCGCAAAGCGAGCGTTATCCAGCGGCGACAGCCGCGTTCACCAGCCGAGCAACGCGAGGCGTTAAACCGCGGCGAACAGCCGCCTTAAACTGCGGCAACGGCCGCACCACAAAAGTATGATTGACAAGACTGAATTGACACAAGTGATTGAGCAGGCGCTCCAGGGAACCGACATGTACCTGGTGCAAATCACCGTGAGCCGCGACAACATCATCGACGTGGCCCTCGACAGCGATGGCGACATCACCATCGACGACTGCGTGCGCGTTAACGACGCCGTGCTCGACGCCTTCGACCGCGACGTCGAGGACTACGAACTCACCGTGGGCAGTTACGGCATCAGTTCGCCACTGCTTGTGCCACGACAGTATGCCAAAAACATGGGCAACGAGGTGGAGGTGCTCACCGCCGACGGGCGAAAACTCAAAGGCGTGATCAGCGCCGCCGGCGACGACGGTTTTGCCATCACACAGATGGTGAAGACCAAGGTCGAGGGCAAGAAGCGTCCCGAGATGGTCGCCACCGAGGTGCCACTGCGCTACGACGAAATTAAATACACAAAATGCATAATCAAGATATAAACGATTATTGACCTATGGCTAAAAGAGTAGAAGCGGTCAACATGACCGACCAGTTCGCCGAGTTTAAGGAACTGAAGAACATCGACAAGACCACGCTCATCAGCGTCTTGGAGGAGTCGTTCCGCAGCGTGCTGGCAAAGATGTTTGGCAACGACGACAACTTCGACGTGATTGTCAACCCCGATAAGGGCGATTGCGAGATTTACCAGAATCTCGAGGTCGTCCCCGATGGCGAGGTGGAGAACCCCAACAAGGAGATTTCGCTGAGCGATGCCCGTGCCGACGACGACCCCGACTGCGAGGTGGGCGAGGAGCACACCCGCAAAATCGACTTCGCCAAGTTTGGCCGTCGCGCCATCCTGAACCTGCGCCAGACGCTGGCCAGCAAGATTCTCGACCTGCAGAAGGACGCCGTCTACAGCAAGTTCAAGGACTTGGAGGGCGAACTCGTCACCGGCGAGGTGTACCAGGTGTGGAAGCGCGAGGTGCTGCTGCTCGACGAGGAGAAGAACGAACTGCTGCTGCCCAAGGACCAGCAGATTCCCACCGACGTCTACCGCAAGGGTGAGACGGTGCGTGCCGTCATCCACAACGTCGATAATAAGAACAACAACCCCAAGATCACCGTGTCGCGCACCAGCCCCATGTTCTTGCGCCGACTCTTCGAACTTGAGGTGCCCGAGATTCACGATGGCCTCATCGTGATTAAAGCCGTGGCACGCGTGCCGGGCGAGAGGGCAAAGATTGCCGTCGAGAGTTACGACGACCGTATTGATCCTGTGGGCGCCTGCGTGGGCGTGAAGGGCGGTCGCATCCATGGCATCGTGCGCGAGTTGCGCAACGAGAACATCGATGTGATTCCTTACACCACCAACCCGCAACTCTATATCCAACGCGCGCTCAGCCCCGCCAAGATTTCGTCGATTCGCCTCGACGAGGAGACCAAGCACGCCGAGGTGTTCCTGCGCCCCGAAGAGGTGTCGCTGGCTATCGGTAAGGGCGGCCTGAACATCAAGTTGGCCTCGATGCTCACCGAGTATGTCATCGACGTGTATCGCGACCTCGACAGCGACGCCGAGGAGGATATCTACCTCGACGAGTTCAAGGACGAGATCGACGAGTGGGTGATCGAAGCACTCAAGGATTTGGGCTGCGCAACGGCAAAGGCCGTGCTGCGCATGCCGCGCGAAGAACTCATCGAGCGTGCCGACCTCGAGGAAGACACCGTCGACCATGTGATCGAGGTGCTCAAGGCCGAGTTCGACGAGTAATACGCCGCCAGCCACACGTCATCATCCTTTCTCCACGCCTTTTGGCTTAAATTATCGACAAGAAACAACTTAGTAGAAAATATGCCAGTAAAAATTAGTAAAGTCATAAAAGATTTGAATGTGGGGCGACTCACTATTCAGGAGTATCTGCACAAGAAAAACATCGATGTGGACTTTTCAAACGTCAATGCCCGCATCGATGACAAGGTGTATGAGATGCTGATTAAGGAGTTCAAGCCCGACATGGAACTTAAGAAGAAGTCGGAAAACTTCGCCACCGAGCGGCAAAACGAAAAGGCAAAGAATGCTGCCAAGACTCGTCGCGTCGAGGAGATCAAGACCGTGATACCCGGACAGAAACCTACTGTTCTGGGCAAGATCGACTTGTCGAATCCCGGTGGTCCCATCATCAAGGATGAACAGCCTGCCGAGCAGCCTGCCGCACAACCTGCGGCTCCGGCTCCCGAACCCGTTGTTGAGCCGACGCCTGCTCCGGCACCCGAGCCCGTGGTCGAGCAAGCGCCCGTAGAGCCGCCTGTCGCAACTGGCAACGACAGCGAGCCCGAAATCGCCGAGCCGGCGCCCGTCGCCGAGCCGGCACCTGAGCAGCCAGCGCCCGAGCCGGAACCGGCTTCCGAGGCCGCTGAGCAGCCACAGCAAGAGGTGTTTAAAATCGATGCGCCCGACATCAAACCGAAGGTGGTGGGAAAAATCGACCTGAGCACGCTCAACCAGCAGACTCGCCCCAAGAAGAAAACCAAGGAGGAGCGCCGCAACGAGCGCATCGCCAAGGCACAGGGTGAGGCCGCTGCCAAGAAGAAACGCAAACGCATCGGCAAGGAAAAAGTCGACATCGAGCGCAGCGCAGCACAAATCCAGCAACAGGCCACACAAGCCAAGGGCAAGCAGCAGGCCGACACAGCAAAGGCCAGCAAGAAGAGCAAGAGCAAACGCCCGTTCAAGCCCGAGGTCAACGAGGAAGACGTGCAGCGCCAGGTGAAAGAGACGCTTGCGCGCCTCACCACCAAGGCGCCGAAGAAGGCCGCAAAGTGGCGTAAGGAGAAACGCGAGGCTGTGCGCGAAGAAGAGCGCGAGGAAGCACGTCAGGCACTGGCCGAAAAGAAGGTGCTCAAACTCACCGAGTTTGTGACCGCTAACGACCTGGCTGCCATGATGGATATCCCCGTCAACAAGGTCATTGGCACCTGCATGAGCCTGGGCGTGATGGTATCCATCAACCAGCGTCTCGATGCCGAGACGATCAACATTGTGGCCGAGGAGTTCGGCTTCAAGACCGAATACACCAGCGCCGAGGTCGCCGAGGCTATCCACGACGAGGACGACAATCCCGAAGATCTGGAACAGCGTCCGCCGGTGGTCACCGTGATGGGTCACGTGGACCATGGCAAGACGTCGCTGCTCGACTACATTCGCAACACCAACGTTATCGCTGGCGAGGCAGGCGGTATCACGCAGCACATCGGTGCTTACCGTGTAAAACTGAAAAACGGCCGCCGCATCACCTTCCTCGACACGCCGGGTCACGCCGCGTTCACCGCAATGCGTGCCCGTGGTGCCAAGGTGACCGACATCGTTATCGTCATCGTCGCTGCCGACGACAGCGTGATGCCGCAGACGGTGGAGGCGCTGAGCCACGCTTCGGCAGCCGGTGTGCCCATCATCTTCGCCATCAACAAGATTGACAAGCCGGGTGCTAACCCCGACAAGATCAAGGAAGAACTTGCCAACATGAACTATCTGGTTGAGGACTGGGGCGGCAAGTATCAGAGCCAGGATATCTCGGCCAAGAAGGGCGACGGTATCTACGAACTCTTGGAGAAAGTGCTTCTCGAGGCCGACTTGCTCGACCTCAAGGCCAACCCCAACCGCAAAGCCACCGGCTCGATTATCGAGTCGTCGCTCGACAAGGGTCGCGGCTACGTGGCCACCGTGCTCGTCGACAACGGCACGCTGCACGTGGGCGACATCGTGCTGGCCGGTACGCATTTCGGCAAGGTGAAGGCGATGTTCAACGAGCGCAACCAGCGCATCACCGAGGCCGGTCCGGCTTCGCCTGCACTGATCCTGGGTCTGAACGGTGCACCCACCGCTGGCGACAAGTTCAACGTCATGGACACCGACCAGGAGGCACGCCAAATCGCCAACAAGCGCGAGCAACTGCAGCGTGAGCAGGGTCTGCGCACCCAGAAACGACTCACGCTCGAGGACATCGGTCGTCGCAAGGCATTGGGCGACTTCCACGAACTGAACATCATCGTCAAGGGCGACGTCGACGGCTCTATCGAGGCGTTGAGCGACTCGCTCATCAAACTCTCCACCCCCGAGGTGCAGGTCAATGTCATCCACAAGGCTGTGGGTGCCATCACCGAGAGCGACGTCACACTGGCCGCCGCCAGCGATGCCTACATTGTGGGCTTCCAGGTGCGACCCAGCGGCGACGCCAAGCGTCTGGCTGCGCAGGAGGGTGTCGACATCCGCATCTACTCCATCATCTACGACGCCATCGAGGAGGTCAAGAGCGCTATGGAGGGTATGCTTTCGCCCGAGGTCAAGGAGGAAGTCACCGGCAGCGCCGAGGTTATGCAGGTGTACCACATCAGCAAGGTGGGTACCATCGCCGGCGCCGTGGTGCGCGAGGGCAAGGTGAAACGCTCGTGCAAGGTGCGCGTGATTCGCGACGGCATCGTGCGCTACACCGGCAACTTGGCTTCGCTCAAGCGCTTCAAGGACGATGTGAAGGAGGTGACCAGCGGCTTCGACTGCGGCTTCTCGATCCAGAGTTACAACGACATCCTGGTGGGCGACATGATTGAGGCTTTCGAGGAAATCGAGGTCCACAAGAGTCTGTAACCCTAAGGTTTAAACATCAATTGTGGTGTGCCACTCACGCAGGCGCGGAGAGCACACCACATTTTTTAGGTAATGCGTTACTATCTTAATATTGGCACCAATTTGGGCGACCGCACGGCCAACCTGCGTCGCGCCATCGCCGCGCTCAGCGCCGGCACAGGCGGATGCTCGGTGAGCCGCGTGGTGGAGAGCGAGCCGTGGGGCTTCGACTCACAAAATGCCTTCCTCAACGTGGGTGTGGCCATCGACACCACGATGCAGCCTCTTGAGGTGCTCGACTGGCTGCACGACATTGAGCACCGGCTGGGCAGCGCGTCGCACCGCGACGCCGACGGCAACTACGTCGACCGCCTGGTCGATATCGACATCATGGCCATCGACCAGTGGGATGGCAAGCAATGGCAAGCGCTCACCGTCGATCATCCACGCCTGCAAGTGCCGCACCCGCATCTGCACGACCGCGAATTCTTCCTGCAGCCCTACCACCAACTTAAAAAAATGCATAATGCACATTTTGCAGCATTTGGCGACGGCTCTTGAATGTTGCAACAGCCTCGATATTCAGCCATAACTATAACACAGGGGTGCCGCAACTGCGACACCCCTGCCTATATTCTTCAGGGCTAATAATGCCCGATTGACACGCCTTGGCAACGTTGTGCCGTGGCATTATTTAAATTTGACGCTTTCGAGGAGTTGTTGCACCTCGGGATCGCTGGCATTGCCAATGAGAACCTCTACATGCAGCACACCGTCGCCTTGGGGCAGGTTGGTGAACAGCCAGCAGTGATTGGGGTCAGAACTGTGTTTAACCACCTTGAATGTCTTGTCGCCGACGACCATGTCGTCACCCGCCTTGAGACCTTTCTCGGTCATGTGAGCAGAGGCCTTTTCGGCAGTTTGCATCGACGATGCGGTGTTAGCATACATGCTTACGGCGTAGGTCGACGCGCTCTTGTCGTCCTTGTCGGGCTTGCGGCATTCAGCGCTGGTCTCTTTATCGGCATTGGTGTCTTCCCAGCCCTCGGGCAGGGTGAAGGTGAAGCGATCTTTCTCAATCAGTGACGAAGCCTCTTTAGGCTGGTCGGGAGATGCGTAAGTGGTGCTGTCTTGGCCAACGACATTGCCTTCGTTGTTGCCGTCGCCGCCCACACAAGCGGTAAGCGCAGCCAGTCCAATGGCTGCTACTACAAAAGTAAGGATTTTTTTCATCATCAATAAAAAATTATAGTCTCAAGCCTGGTAATCATTGTTGCCTGCCGCACGACTCAGGCTCAACACGCCGTGCCACAAGCCACTGGCCAAGAAACCAGTCAATTATATAACGAAAAACAAAACCATTTATTATTTCGCGATTTGGGTTAATTCTTAGGCAAACTCTTGCACGGCTCAGGATAATTGACGAAATTTGCAAAAAATAAAACCACAAGACAACAATGAAAATTGCCATTATCAATGGGCCAAACCTAAACTTGGTGGGCACGCGCGAGCCCGCCATCTACGGCACTCAGCCGCTCGCCGACTTCTTGTCGCAACTCGCTGAGCGCTACCCGCAGGTGCAGTTCACCACGTTCCAAAGCAATCACGAGGGCGCACTCATCGACGAGGTGCAACGTGCCGGAGCCGAGATGGACGCCATCGTCATCAACGGCGGCGCTTACTCGCACACCTCGCTGGCGCTCGCCGACGCCCTGCGCGCCGTGAGTGTCCCGGCCATCGAGGTGCACATCAGCAACATCTTCGCCCGCGAGCCCATACGCCAGCATTCGCTGCTCGCCCCGGCATGCCTCGGCATCATCGCCGGTATGGGTCTCGACGGTTATCGCCTTGCCATCGAAGCACTGCTCGGCCATGACTGACGACCTGGAACGCTACATCCTCGACCACATCGACAGTGAGCCTGACAACTTGCAGCGCCTCGACCGCGACACGCACTTGCGCTTGCTCTATCCGCGCATGTGCTCGGGGCACCTGCAGGGGCGCTTGCTGAAGATGCTCGTGACCATGATTGCCCCGCGCCGCGTGCTGGAACTGGGCACCTACAGCGCCTATGCCGCGCTGTGCCTCGCCGAGGGGCTTGCCGACGACCAATGCCGTGTCGACACCATCGAACTCGACGACGAACTCGAAGACTTCATCACCGAGCACCTGGCGCAGTCGCCAGTGGGCCATCGCGTGCATCTGCACATCGGCGACGCGCTGGAGATTTTGGAGCAGTTCGACCAACCTTTCGACCTTATTTATATCGATGCCAACAAGCGCGACTACGTGGCCTATTACGAGCATGTGCTGCCACGGTTGCGCCCTGGCGGCTTCATCATCGCCGACAACACGCTGTGGGATGGCAAGGTGACCGACCCCGTTGAGCATCACGACGCGCAGACTCGCGGCATCTGTGCCTTCAACGACCTCGTGGCCGACGACCTGCGCGTGCAGCGCGTCATCTTGCCCTTGCGCGACGGCCTCACCATCATCCGCAAGTTGGACAATCAGCAATAATTCCACTCCACTACACCTCATTATTGATTTTGCCAAAAATCAATAATATATATTATTGTTGTCCGATAAATATTTTTAAACACTCGCAATTCATTGAATGTCAAGCAAAAACATCAAGTTCATAAATAATGTGCTTGCTTTGTGGCCCTTTTGGGCTGGCCAGGGTTTAGGAACGCGCCATGGAGGCAATGTTTCCCTACATCTAAATCGTGCGTTCTTAGCCCCGTTAGGGGTGACAGAACCAATTGAGTCTACATCTGCCACCCCTGGTTTATATCAGACACCAATAAATATAGATGCATTTTCAAACCCGCTGGCACAGCGAATAACACCATAATAGCCAAATATTAACATCAAGGTATAGCATTATAGGAAGCACCCCGAATCAGCGTGGCCGATTCGGGGTGCTTTTGTCTCACAATTATTTTTTTGCGGTTACTTGGCGTCGAGGGCCTGCTCGTAGCAGGCGATGATGGCGTCGGCCATTGCTTGGCGGGTGAAGCGCTGTGCGTTGACTTTGCCCCGCTCGATGAGTTGGTTGCGCAGTGCGTTGTCGCTGATGACGCGGCCCAGGCCGTCGGCCAGGGCGTTAACGTCGTCGGGGCTCACATATAGCGCTCCGTCGCCGCCCACTTCCTCCATGCACGAGCCGGTGGCGGCCACCACGGGTGTGCCGCAGCATTGTGCCTCGATGATGGGCATCGCGAACGACTCGTAGCGCGACGGCATGACGCAAGCCAGGGCCAGATGGTAGATGGCGGGCAGGTCGGCCGCCGAAGCGCGCGAGATGTGGGTGATTTGATTGCTCATTTTGTGCTGAGCGGCGTAGTTTTTAACCTCGTCGTAATAGTCGGTCGATTTGCCCAACAGCACGAGTTTGATGGCCTTGTCGCCGAGTTGCTCCAGGGCCTGAAGGGCCTGCAGGGCGTTGCGGTGACGCACTATTCGGCCTGCGGAGACAATGAATTTCTCGGGCAGGCCGTATTTGCGCTTCACGTCGTTAAGTTCCTTATCGTTGATTTCGCGCAGGTATCGCTCGTCAACGCCAGGATAAGCCACACACACCTTGTCGGCCGACACGCCGTAGTTGTCGACGATGTCGCGCTTGGCGTACTCGCTCACGGCGATGACGCGCTTTGCCACCTGGCATGAGCGCCGCGTCTTGGCGTGATAGCGCATGCGGTCAAAGAAGTTGAAGTTTTTGGGATAGTGCAGGTAGGTGAGGTCGAAAATGCTCACCACGCTGGGGATTGTATAACTCGACATCTTACTCGGCAGCACGCCGGCGATGCCGTGAAACAGTCTCGTGTGATGATGCTCGGCATCGTTCAGGATGCCGCCGCGGTTTCGCCACAAGGTTGTGCTGAGAGCGTGGCGCGGGGTTTTCAGGTGAACCGAGGTGCGTGCCAATAACGGGGTGAGGTCGCGGTTTTCGCGCGCTTGTGGTGCGTACACCATATAGTGGTTCTTGGGGTAGTATTGCGAGAGCACATCGATAATCAAGCGACTGAAATTGCCTAATTCCTTATTGTCGCTCACAGCCATTTTTCCATCGAATCCGATAATCATAGTAATATTAGTGTATTATATGTGTTTTACAACCAAGGTAAACCAAAATATGCTCAGCAATCAATCCCAATCTTAAAAGTAAGTGATAAGCGCAACTCACATCAAGAATCGTCAAACATTTGGCAACCGACCGCAAAGGTAGTTAAAAAAGTCGAAATAGACACTATAACTAAAATTTATTTTCACTTTTGCACGCCATGTCGCGCACTTTTTGTACCTTTGCCAATAGAACTATTAACCTTTATATAATATTCTAAAAATGAACAGACTTGTGGAATGTGTGCCCAACTTCAGCGAAGGGCGCGACATGACTATTATCAATCAAATTACGGCAGTTATCAAGAGTGCCTCGGGTGTGAAACTTCTGGATGTTGACCCCGGCGAGGCCACTAACCGCACGGTGGTTACCTTTGTGGGCAGTCCCGAGGCGGTGGTAGAGACCGCTTTCCAAGTTGTGAAAAAGGCTGGCGAACTTATCGATATGCGTCACCATCACGGCGCTCATCCGCGCATGGGTGCTACCGATGTGTGCCCGCTGATTCCCATCAGTGGCATCACCCTCGAGGAGTGCGCACAGTTGGCCCGCGACCTGGCCAAGCGCATTGCCGCTGAGGCTGGCATACCTTGCTACTGCTACGAAGCCGCCGCACTTACCCCCGAGCGCCGCAACTTAGCGGTGTGCCGTCAGGGCGAATACGAGGCGCTGGCCGAGAAACTCAGCACGCCCGGCAAGGAGCCCGACTTTGGCGCACGCCCAATCGACGAGCAGGTGGCACGCACTGGCTGCACTGCCGTGGGTGCACGCGACTTCTTGATCGCTACCAACTTCAACCTCAACACCACCTCGACGCGACGCGCCAACGCCATCGCTTTCGACGTGCGTGAAAAAGGCCGCCCCGTGCGCGAGGGTAACCCCATTACCGGCAAGCCCAAAAAGGACGAGAACGGCAATACAATAATGCAGCCCGGAACACTCAAGGGCACCAAGGCAATCGGCTGGTTTATCGATGAATACAAGATTGCCCAAGTGTCAATGAATATTACCGACATCAACGCCACGCCGCTGCACGTGGCCTTCGACGAGGTGAGCCGTTGCGCACAAAATCGTGGCGTGCGCGTCACCGGTACCGAAATCGTGGGTCTGGTGCCCAAGCGCACCCTCATCGATGCCGGCAAGTACTTCCTCGAGAAGCAGCACCGCTCAACGGGTATCCCCGAGGCCGATATCCTGAACATCGCCATCCACTCGCTGGGACTCGACGACCTCAAGCCGTTTGACCCGCGCGAGAAAGTGATTGAATACATGATTGAGGACAACAGCGCCACCAAACTTGTCGACCTCACCGTCAAGGGCTTTGCCGAGGAAACCTCGCGCGAGTCGCCCGCTCCTGGCGGTGGCACGATTGCTGCTTACATGGGCGCCCTGGGTGCCGCACTGGGCACCATGGTGGCCAACCTCTCGAGCCATAAACCTGGCTGGGACGACCGCTGGCAGGAGTTCAGCGTGTGGGCCGACAAGGGTCAGGAACTGATGGCTAACTTGCTCCACCTGGTCGACGAGGACACCGAGGCCTTCAACCGCATCATGGCGGCGTTCGGTATGCCCAAGGCCACCGACGACGACAAGGCCGCTCGCTCGGCAGCCATCCAGGATGCCACACTCTACGCCACGCAAGTGCCGCTGCGCACCATGCAGGAGTCGTTTAAGGCATTCGAGATTTGCCGCGCTATGGCCGAGACAGGCAACCCCAACAGCGTGAGCGATGCCGGAGTGGGTGCTCTGGCAGTGCGCGCCGCAGTGCTGGGCGCCGGTCTGAACGTGAAAATCAACGCCGCTTCGCTCAAAGACCGTGAGACGGCCGATAAACTCGTGGCTCAGGCCAACGAACTGATTGCCAAGGCCAACGTCGAAGAGGCAGAAATCACCAAAATCGTCGAGAGCAAAATCTAACCACCACACGACCACTTATCAAATTTCTTATCACGATATGACATTAGAACAATTCCAGGCCGACATACGGGCCGGCATACCTGCCGTGCTGCCCGCACCCAAGCCTTACGACAACACGATTAATCACGCTCCCAAACGTAAGGACATCCTTACTCCGGAGGAGAAACGTTTGGCATTACGCAACGCGCTGCGCTATTTCCCCGCCGAGATGCACGCCACGCTGTTGCCCGAGTTTGCCGACGAGTTGCACCGCTACGGACGCATATATATGTACCGCTTGCGGCCCGACTACGAGATGAAGGCTCGCCCCATCGACGACTATCCTCACAACAGCCGTCAGGCGGCAGCCATCATGATGATGATTCAAAACAATCTCGACAAGGCCGTAGCACAGCATCCCCACGAACTTATCACCTACGGCGGCAATGGCGCTGTGTTCCAGAACTGGGCGCAATACCGCTTGACTATGAAATACTTGAGCGAGATGACCGACGAGCAGACGCTGGTCATGTACTCCGGACATCCGCTGGGATTGTTCCCCTCGCACAAGGACGCTCCGCGCGTGGTGGTCACCAACGGTATGGTGATTCCCAACTATAGCAAGCCCGACGACTGGGAGCGCATGAACGCCCTGGGTGTGAGCCAGTATGGCCAGATGACCGCCGGCAGTTACATGTACATTGGCCCGCAGGGTATCGTGCATGGCACGACCATCACTGTGCTCAACGCAGCCCGCAAGGTGATGGGCGCTGAGCGCGAGCAGCGCATCCCGCTCTTTGTCACCGCCGGACTGGGCGGCATGAGCGGAGCGCAGCCCAAGGCTGGCAACATCGCCGGCGTGGTGAGCGTTACCGCCGAAATCAACCCCATGGCAGCGCGCAAGCGTTACGACCAGGGCTGGGTCGACGAGTTGCACGAGAACCTCGACGAACTCATCCCCGCCATCCGCAAGGCTGTGGACGAGCGTCGCGTGGTGTCGATGGCCTATGTAGGCAATGTGGTCGACCTGTGGGAGCGCCTCGCCGACGAGGGCATCCGCGTGGACCTGGGTAGCGACCAGACGTCGCTGCACAACCCCTACGCCGGTGGTTATTACCCCGTGGGCCTCAGCCTTGAGGAGTCGAAGGTGATGATGGCCGAGCAACCCGAGGAGTTCAAGGAGCGCGTCTTCGCTTCGCTGCGTCGTCAGGTGGCTGCCATCAACCGCTTGACAGCCAACGGTATGTACTTCTTCGACTACGGCAACGCATTCATGCTTATGGCCAGCCGTGCCGGCGCCGACATCATGCGCGACGACACGCATTTCCGCTATCCGAGTTACGTGCAGGACATCATGGGCCCCATGTTCTTCGACTATGGCTTCGGCCCGTTCCGCTGGGTGTGCACCTCGTGCGACCCGCACGACCTGGAGGTGAGCGACCGCCTGGCCGCCGAAGTGCTCGACGACATGCTTCAGCACTCGCCCGACGACATCAAGGGTCAGTTGGCCGACAACCTGCACTGGATTCGCGAGGCCGGCAAGAACCACCTCGTGGTGGGCTCGCAGGCACGCATCCTCTATGCCGACTGCGAGGGCCGCACGCGCATCGCGCTGGCCTTTAACGACGCAATACGCCGTGGTGAGATTTCGCGCCCGATAGTGCTGGGCCGCGACCACCACGACGTGAGCGGCACCGACTCGCCCTTCCGCGAGACGAGCAACATCTACGACGGCAGCCAGTTCTGCGCCGACATGGCCGTGCACAACGTCATTGGCGACTCGTTCCGCGGCGCCACGTGGGTGAGTCTGCACAACGGTGGCGGTGTAGGCTGGGGCGAAGTAATCAATGGTGGCTTCGGTATGGTGATTGACGGCAGCGAGGCCGCCGACCGCCGCATCCGCCAGATGCTCCTTTGGGACGTGAACAACGGCATCGCACGCCGCTCGTGGGCTCGCAACCGTGGCTCGATGGACGCCATCAGCCGCGAGATGCAGCGCACGCCAGGGCTGCAAGTCACCATGCCCAACCTGGTCGACGACGACCTGCTCGACACCATCTAAATAGCGCATTGCGCTGAGTGAATAATCGTTTCGTGGCAAAAAAATCACCCATATTTTTGCCACGAAACGTATTTTTTACCATTTCGTGGCAAAATTTCAAACTATTTTTATGCCACGAAACATCTTTTTCACCCTTTTGTGGCAAAATTTTGGCCCATTTTTTTGCCACGAAATGAAAAAACACTATCTTTGCGGCTGATTATTCATCTATAAATGATATGGAAAAGTTGATAGGTCGCGTGCGGGAAGTCGCTGAGTTAGAGCAGATATACAATTCGGGCAAGCCCGAGTTGGTGGTTGTGTATGGCCGACGCCGTGTGGGTAAAACGTTCTTGGTACGCAGTGTGTTCGCTGAAAGAATGGCTTTCTCGCACGCCGCATTGTCGCCCATCGAGTTTGAGCAGGCACAATTGTCGCAAAATCAATTGTTGGCATTTCACACCTCGCTAGTCAACCACGGTGTCACCGATGACACCCTCCCAGGCAACTGGATTGAGGCTTTTGACCGGCTGAGAAAATATTTGGTCAAGCGCCGCATGACTCATAGCGGGCGCCAAGTAGTATTTATTGACGAACTTCCATGGATGGACGTGAAAGGGTCAGGCTTTGTGACCGCCTTGGAGCATTTTTGGAACAATTGGGCATCAGCACAGCCCGACGTCATGTTGATTGTCTGCGGCTCAGCCACATCCTGGATTAGCGACCATCTGCTGAATAACTATGGAGGCCTCTACGGACGAATCACTGCAGAATTCAAACTCTCGCCGTTTTCATTGAGGGAATGCGAGGACTACTACCATAGTCACAACATTGCAATGAGTCGGTATGACCAAGTGCAGTGCTACATGGCCATGGGAGGCATTCCCTATTATTTGTCATTGCTGAAACCGGGACTGAGTTTGTCGCAAAACCTCGACAACTTGTTTTTCAGTCGCAATGGGCGATTGAGACATGAGTTTGATCGATTGTTCAACTCGCTGTTCAGCACTCCCGAGCCTTATGTCAAGGTGGTGAAACTATTGAGCGGCAAGCGCGAGGGATACACTCGCCGAGAAATCGCGGAACATACCAAGATACCCTATGGTGGGGGATTGTCGCAGGTGCTTAAAGGTCTTGAGGTGAGCGACTTTGTGCAGAGTTATTTGCGTTATCAGGGCTCGAAGCGTGAGGTTCACTTTCGTCTGACCGATCACTTTGTGCTGTTTCATTCGACTTTCGTCTCAGGACATCCCGAGCATTCCGAAACCTTCTGGAGCGATAATTTCTTGTTGCCCTCGTTGAACGCTTGGCGGGGCTTCGCCTTTGAGAGCATTTGCTTCACGCACATCGATGCTATCAAAAACGCCTTGGGGGTTAGGTCGGTGAATACGACACACTCACCCTGGCGCAGCAAGGGCAGCAAGCACTGGCAAATCGACTTGGTCATCGACCGTGCTGACCGCGTCGTCAACCTGTGTGAGATGAAATTCTCCAATAAAGAGTACGAGATTACCAAGCAATACGATGAGGAACTGCGCAACAAGGTGGCTGCGTTTATCGAGGAGACCAAGTGCCGCATGTCGGTTCATCCGACTCTCGTCACCACCTTTGGATTGGTGAAAAACATTTATTCCGGCTTTTTCCAGAATGTCATCACTATCGACGACCTGTTTGATTGACCCTCGACCTTCTGTCGAAACCTTCGGTCGAAGTTACTTCCGCTCGGAAATGCTCAAATAAATTTGGCATTTCGCTCGCTTAGTCGTAACGTTGACCTTCGGTCGAAGTTACTTCCGCTCGGAAATGCTCAAATAAATTTGGCATTTCGCTCGCTTAATCGTAACTTTGCAGCGTGAAAACAACATGACTAATTAACATAAACGTATTAACATAAACGTATGATTCACGAAATTACCGCCGAGCATCTCACGCTGGAGCGTGTCGGCGAAATAATTGACAACAACTACAAGTTGCAACTGAGCGACGACGCTCGCGCACGCATTGAGCGTTGCCGCAAGTACCTGGACGAGAAAATTGCTACCAGCCCCGTGCCGGTCTACGGCGTGACCACCGGCTTCGGCTCGCTGTGCAACGTGTCGATCGGACAGGACCAACTGTCGCAACTGCAAATCAACCTCATCAAGTCGCACGCTTGTGGAGTGGGCGAGCGCGTACCCAACGAGATCGTGAAAATCATGATCTTGCTCAAGATTCAGTCGCTGAGTTACGGCTTCTCGGGCTGCAAACTCGACACGGTTGAGCGCCTCATCGACTTCTTCAACGAGGACATTTACCCGGTGGTGTACCGCCAGGGCTCGCTGGGCGCTTCGGGCGACCTGGTGCCGCTGGCTCACCTATGCCTGCCGCTGGTGGGCCTGGGCGAGGTGGAACTCGACGGCAAGTTGATGACTGGCGAGGAGATGCTGAAACTGAAAGGCTGGCAGCCCATCCACCTGGCCAGCAAGGAAGGCTTGGCGCTGCTCAACGGCACGCAGAACATGAGCGCGTTTGCCGTGTGGGCACTGCTGCAAGCACAGCGGCTGAGCGAGTGGGCCGACCGCATCGGCGCCATGTCGCTCGAGGCTTACGACGGACGCATCGAGCCGTTCACCGAGGCCGTGCATCTGGTGCGTCCCCACAAGGGACAACTTGAGACGGCGGCACGCATCAAGGAGTTGCTGCAGGGCAGCGAACTCATCAAGCAGCCCAAGACCCACGTGCAGGATCCGTATTCGTTCCGCTGCATGCCGCAGGTGCACGGGGCCGTCAAGGACACCATTCGCTACGTCAAGAGCGTGATCGACACCGAGATCAACAGCGCCACCGACAACCCCACCGTATGCCCCGACGAGGACCTGATTATCAGCGCCGGCAACTTCCACGGCGAGCCCATCGCTCTGCCCATGGACTTCCTGGCTATCGCGCTGAGCGAGTTGGCAAACATCAGCGAGCGCCGCATCTACCGCCTGGTGAGCGGCACGCGCAACTTGCCCAGTTTCCTCGTGGCAAATCCGGGTGTGAACAGCGGCTTCATGATTACCCAGTACACCGCAGCCAGCGTGGTGAGCCTCAACAAGACGCTCGCCATGCCCGCCAGCACCGACAGCATACCCTCGTGCCAAGACCAGGAGGACCTGGTGAGCATGGGCGCCAACGCTGCCATCAAACTCTACAAGGTGGTCTACAACACCGAGCGTGTGCTGGCCATCGAACTCTTCAACGCCGCACAGGCTCTGGAGTTCCGTCGCCCGCTCAAGTCGTCGCCCGAAATCGAGAAGTTGCACGCCGAGTTCCGCAAGGTGGTGCCGTTCATCTCTAATGACGACGTGATGTATCCGCACATCGAGGCAGCCATCCAATTCCTGCGCCGATGA
Organism: uncultured Bacteroidales bacterium; assembly: GCA_902776835.1. Classification (GTDB taxonomy): domain Bacteria; phylum Bacteroidota; class Bacteroidia; order Bacteroidales; family Muribaculaceae; genus Sodaliphilus. Next base: position 23,491 of record CACYRK010000013.1, on the reverse strand, counting down.
AACTGCTGATTCGCAACATAGGGACTCTGGCGGGCATCGACACCCGCCAGCAGCCTCTCTTGCGCCGTGCCGGAGGGCAGATGGCGCAACTCGAGAGCATCGACAATGCGTGGCTTTATTGCGTCGACGGGCGCATCGCGGAGTTCGGCAATGGCCCCGAGCCCACCATCGACGGCGGCACCATGGTTTACAGCGCTTTTGGCGGCACCGTGTTGCCCAGTTGGTGCGACTCGCACACCCACATTGTGTATGCCGGCAGCCGCGAGCAGGAGTTTGTCGATAAAATCAACGGACTGAGTTACGCCGAGATTGCCAAGCGCGGAGGTGGAATACTCAACAGCGCCGACCGCCTGCACGAGATGAGCGAGGATGAACTTTACGAGCAAGCCATGGGCCGCGTGCGCGAGGTGATGCGCAAGGGCACCGGCTGCATCGAGATTAAGAGCGGCTACGGACTGAATACTTGGGACGAACTGAAAATGCTGCGAGTAATCGACCGCATCAAGAAAAGCACCCCACTGAAAGTGAAAAGCACCTTCCTCGGCGCGCACGCCGTGGGTCGCGAATATGCCGGGCGCCAGGCCGAGTACGTCGACTTGATTATCAACGAGATGATACCTGCTGTGGCAGCCGAAAATTTGGCCGACTTTATCGATGTGTTCTGCGACGAGGGCTTCTTCACGCCCGACGAGACGGCGCGCATCCTCACCGCCGGACTCAAATACGGCATGCGCGGCAAGATTCACGGACAAGAGTTGGCTCCGTCGGGAGGCGTGGAAGTGGCGCTGAGACATCATGCGCTGTCGGTCGACCATCTCGAGAGCATGACCGACGACGACATCAACATGCTGCGTCGTTGCAACACCGACTTGATGCCCACCGCGCTACCGGGCACCTCGTTCTTCCTGAACATGCCGTTCGCGCCTGGGCGCAAGGTCATCGACAACGGGCTGCCACTGGCCATCGCCAGCGACTACAACCCTGGCTCCACGCCCAGTGGCGACATGAAGTTTGCCGTGTCGCTCGCGTGCATCAAGATGCGGCTGCAGCCCACCGAGGCAATCAATGCCGCAACCATCAACAGTGCCGCAGCAATGGGGTGCAGCGACGAATATGGCTCGATTGCCGTGGGCAAGGTGGCCAACTTCTTCATCACCGAGCCAATACCCAGCATCGACTTCATCCCCTACGCCTACACCACACCAATCATCTCCAGGGTGTTCCTGCGTGGCGAAGAAGTGAAACTGTAATCAACGACAAGGGTGCCCCAAAGCGCCCAAATCGTATGAAACCTAATATAGTGGGGACGCGCCACCGCACGCCCCCACTTCTTTTTCAACATGAATTATCCATAAATCACCCATGAGTTCCCCACCCAGCCCGCCAGACGGCTAAGACCTCTAAGATTTCTGAGACTACTAAGATTTCTGAGCCCCGCCAGACAGATGCAGTATTTCAATATGATGTTTGGAAACATTTTATTTCGCGGTTTTTTCGTGTTTGGAAACATTTTATTTCGTGATATTTTGATGTTTGGAAACATTTTATTATCTTTGCGGAGAGTTTAAAAAATTAATGAAAACGACATCACTAAATATGGAAGAACAAATTGGTTATCTCATAAAAATTTTCCAACGCCGATTGGCGACAACGCCAATGTCTTTTTTTCGATATTTATATAAGGAGATTGATTGGAATGACACTCTGATTGGCATTAAAGGCCCAAAAGGGTGTGGCAAGTCAACCCTGCTGTTACAGCACATCAAAGAGACCTTTAAGGGAAAAGAACTAGAGAAGGTGCTTTATGTATCGCTTGATAATCTGTGGTTCAGCTCGCATGATATTATCGATGTAGTAGACTACCATTATACGCATGGTGGAACACATTTGTTTATTGACGAGATACACTATTATAAGCATTGGCAGACTCTTTTGAAAAATATTAGTGATGACTTTCCTGGACTTCATGTGGTTTACACCGGTTCATCAATGCTTCAGTTGGAAAGCAGCGAAGGCGATCTTTCTCGTCGACTTACCATGTATGAGATGAGAGGGCTGTCGCTACGAGAGTTTTTGGCGTATGACGGAGTGCTGCAAATATCATCTGTTACACTTGATGAACTGCTTGAGAACCATGTTGGCATAGCGATGGAGGTGTGTGCCAAAACAAAAGTGCTTCAGCATTTCAAGAAGTATCTTCAGATTGGCTATTACCCATTTTATAAGACTGTGCATCATGGCTATTACCAAAGGCTACAAAGTGTAGCCAACCAAGTAATAGAGGTGGATTATCCAAATGTTGAGGACATAACGATGCCAACGATCCGCAAAACCAAAAAACTGCTGATGATTCTTGCGGAGAGGGTGCCTCAACTGCCAAAGATGAATGAACTTTACAAGGAATTGGAGACCGACCGCAATCAAGGATTAAAGATGCTATATGCGCTTCAACGTGCAGGGCTACTCCAGTTGTTGACTGACGACGCAAAAAGGTTGGACAACTTGTCGCGACCCGACAAGATTTACATCAGCAACCCAACTATGATGTATGCCCTTACGCCAAAAGTGGATATTGGCACACTTCGTGAGACTTTCTTCATCAACCAACTGTCGCAGGGCCATGACCTGCGTTATCCGAAAGCGGGCGATTTCCTTGTTGATAAGAGATTTCTGTTTGAAGTTGGCGGGAAGGGCAAGAAATTCGATCAGATAAAGGATATACCTGACAGTTTTCTTGCTGTCGACGACACGGAGGTTGGTTATGGAAACCGCATCCCGTTATGGATGTTCGGGCTATTGTATTAGCACAAGCGGCTTAGGATTGTCTCAGATTTACGGCCGGCGATATTGCTCGATGTGCTTAAAGCGGCCCCAGCAGGTGTCGGCACGCATTTTTTCCACGTTGGGAACGTAGAGCGTCACTTGCTCGTAATGGTATGGCTCAAAGATTGAGTCAATCACCGTCTTCCAACCGCCGTTGCCTATCGCCGGCGGGGTGTCGATGCGCGGCATGGTGATCGTCTTGAGGTTTTTGCAGCCCTTAAAAGCGTGCTTTTGTATGCCGAAATTCTGGGCCTCAATCGTCAGGCTCTCCATGTTTGCCACATCGCGGAAGCAGCCGAACCCCAATTCGCACACAACCCAAATGTTGCTGTTCTCGGCCACGCTGTAGTCCACAACGATGTGTTGCTTGCCCTCGCCGGCATATTGCACCGATACGGTGTTGGTGCTGCCATTGGTCCAATTGGTGCACACAAAATCTTGGCACTCAAATTGATACTGCCCTGAGGGGTTCTCGAGTTTCTTCCGGCCGAAATATCCCATACCCAGAAGGATTGTGGCCACTATCAACGAGACGCCTATCGCGAACGCGGCCACTTGGATGCGGTTACGGCGTTTTTTGCTGGCTTGGATGTCCTCCACCAGTTCGTTCACCGTCTGGTAACGCTCGCCGATGGGTTTCATGCAGCGCTTAACCACCTTTTTGAACTCCCGCCCCAACTCCATGTCTTCGAGGATGATGCCAAGGCTGTAGATGTCGTTGCGTGAGTCGGCCATCGTCGAGTTCAACTGCTCGGGCGCCACAAACCGCTTTGTGCCGGCGGGGTTCTTGAAGATGGCAAACTCGTCGTTGTCGGCAAGTCCGAAGTCGATGATTTTCACGTTGTTGCCGCTGCGGGTTACCATGATGTTTTCGGGCTTCAGGTCGCGGTGTACGACCCCTTGTTGGTGCATGTAGCGCACGGCGTCGAGCAACTCCAGCGCCACGGTCTTGCGCAACGCGAGGCTCGGCCCTTTGGCCAGCCACTCGTCGAGCGTGAGGCCGTCGACCCACTCCATCACGATAAACACGTCCATGCCCACCGCGTCGTCGCCGTTGCCGCGCTCCAAGCCATAGGTCTGGGCGATTGCCGTGTGCGACAGGCGCATCATGATTTCAAACTCCTTGCGCAGGCGCTGCTGGTAGGCCACGTCGCCGCTGTGCTCGGCCTTCAGGCCCTTGAGCACGTGCCACCGCCCATAGCGCATCGCCTTCACCAAGCGGCAATAACCCAGCGAGGGCAGTTCCTCGACTTGGGTGAACTGCGCCTCGATGCCCTGGTAGTCGTCGGGGATGATGCCCGACGACTCGTGCTGGCCTTCATGCTTGTTGTCAACGCTCTCCATCACTTGCCGTTGGTGTCAAGAATCTCGAAACGTATGCCGCCCAACTTGCCGCATACGTAGGCCACCGGTGCCTTGCCAAACTGCCGCAGGTTGCTGAGCCACAGCGGCTCGCCGCTCACGATCAGGCTACAGTCAAACAGGTCGCCAGGCTTGATGCCCGTGTTGACCGACGACAGCACCTCAAACTCGTTGTTTCCACGATACTCGATGTCGCACACGCGCTGCGGCATCCATGTGAGGCGCAGGTGGGCACCCACCTCCAGGTCGGTGTCAACCATGATCTTGTCGCTCATCACCGTCTCGCTCGGCTTGCGCGAGGTGTTCTCGCGGTTGGCCACGTAGTCTTGCCAGTCGCGGTAGCCCACCAGGCGGCACAGCGACGACAGGATGCTCGTGCTCGGCTTCGAGTTGTAACTCGAGTAGCCCCAGATCCGCTTTAGCGTGCTCACGCTGACGCGCTCGTTGAGTTCGTTCACTATCACCTCATTAAGATACGTGAAATCCTTCGGCGAGAGCATCCCGCGCTGCAGGCGGGCCTCCACATCAGCCTTCAGCCGTTCTATGTTGACGTCTTTTTCCATCGTGGTCACATTTTTGTGCAAAGATAATCCATTTCACAGCACATCACAAAAAAACCTACCAAAAAACGCCCCATCACCCAATTTGACCCAATTTGACCCAACCCCACATCCCCCAAAAGGAGTGCGCCTGGCGGCGCAGAACCACGAAGTGCTCACGACCGAACGGGAGCCCGAAGGGCAAGCGCAGCGCAGTAAATTTAAAAGAATAAAAATTTCACGACCTAATGAAAAAATAGTTTTGTTAGATTTTGAATAGATTTGATGGATTTCTTTCGCGTCAGCGAAACTCCCTTCGCACAAAGGAAATTTAAAAAAATTATTAAGAAAATTCCACGACCTTGCGACATCAAATAACTATGACAATAGGGCGTGAAATTTTATTTTAAATTTTGAATAATTTACTGCGCTGCGCTTGCCCTTCGGGCTCCCATTCGGTCGTGAGCACTACGTGGTTCCACGCGCCAGCGTGCCTATTGCGCCAAGGCAGAGAAAAATATTGTTGTTTGATTTGAATTGATTTGATTGATTTCTGCGCGAAGCGCACTCCCTAACCCACCAGGGCGTGAAATTTTAATTTAAATTTTAAATAATTTCCACGCGCCAGCGTGCCCCTCTAACCTCTCGCAGATTACGCTGATAATATTTTGTTGGATTTTGAATAGATTTCTAAGATTTCTGTGCGAAGCGCACTCCCTAACCCACAAAGCAGTGCCCGAATCTCGCAGTTTTTTGAAAAAAAAGGTGAAAAATCGAGCAAAATTCCACGCAAACCAAATTTGACCCAATATGACATGGCAAAGGCATCGTCGCCAGCCAACAAATAATAATAATTGAGTCAAATTGAGTCAAATTGGTTCAAATCTTACACTCCCTCAATTTGACCCAATTTGACCCAACGCAATTCTACATAAATCCATTAAATTTGTGGCATTTCAATTGTGCCTTATGGCCAAACGCCCGACACAGTTGATTCTTAAACAATAGGTGAGGGCAACTGCAATACAAGGTGTAATACCGCAATTCAATAATAATCCTAAAAACAAATATATGAAAAGTTTTTCTCAAAAGACATTACAACAAATTGGACATTACGTCTATTTACTTGTTGATCCAGCCGATGGGCACGTTTTTTATGCTGGTAGAGGCCAAAACAATCGCTGTTTTGACCACATTGAAGACGCAAGAAAAGGTGCTGTCAGCGAAAAATGCGATGTAATCAGAGACATTTTGGCTCGAAAAAAGAACAACGACGTCGAGATTTATATTTTGCGCTATGGTCTCAGCGAAGATGCCGCTAAGATAGTAGAGGCAAGTGTGATTGATTTGCTCGACACACCACAACTTAAAGTCGCGCCGAAGCTAACTAATAAATATCGTGGCTTTGGTGTAAACAACGGTATTATTTCGGTTCAGAATCTTGACCAACGCTACAACCTGTCCACTATTAATAACAACTTATTAACCGACCCGACTCGGCGTATTATCATCATTCGTATAACACAACCAGTGTCGCGTCCAATTGATATCTACAATGCTACGCGTGCCGCTTGGGTGATGGATATAAAGCGTGCTCGAAAAGCTGACTATGTTTTAGGTGTGCGCCAGGGCGTTATCCTCGGCATGTACGACGACCTTGAATGGTCAAAGAATGGCGACCGTTGCGAATTCACAGGCAGAGATATATCAACCACCAAGTTGGGCAAGCAATATGTGAACCATATTTTGCCCCCACAATACCGTGTGAAAGGCATGGCCAATCCTATCAGATACAATTATTAATGCTAATAAATATGTGATTATGAAAAAGATACTATTACTATTAATGATGGCCATCCTGGCTCTCAACGCCAGTGCCTACAACTTCATGGTCGACGGCTTGGCATACAACTACCTCAATGGCCCAAACGGCGGCGAGGTGGAGGTGACGTACACTGAATATCGGTCAAGATCAAACTACAGTGGTCTTACCACCGCAAACATCTCAGCATCGGTGACCTACAACGGCAAGAACTACTCCGTCACCTCAATCAGCGGCGAAGCATTCTACCAATGCAGCGGGCTGACCTCGGTCACCATCCCCAACTCCGTCACCTCAATCGGCGACTACGCATTCTATGGTTGCAGCGGGCTGACCTCGGTCACCATCCCCAACTCCGTCACCCCAATCGGCGACTACGCATTCGTGGGTTGCAGCGGGCTTGAAAGCATATCTGTTGAGAGTGGAAACACAAAGTATGACTCACGGAATAACTGCAACGCAATCATTGAGAGCGCAACGAACTCATTGATAATTGGGTGCAAAAACACTGTTATCCACAACTCCGTCACCTCAATCGGCGACTACGCATTCGTGGGTTGCAGCGGGCTGACCTCAGTCGATATCCCCAACTCCGTCACCTCTATCGGCAGGGACGCATTCAATTCTTGCAGTGGGCTGACCTCGGTCACCATCCCCAACTCCGTCACCTCAATCGATATCGGCGCATTTGATTACACTCCGTGGTATGACAACCTACAAGACGGCTTAGTGTATGTCGGCTTGGTGGCCTATAAATACAAAGGTACAATGCCGGCCAACACATCGATTACCTTGCGCGATGGAACAAAAGGAATCGCTGGCAACGCATTCAAAAAATGCAGCGGGCTGACCTCGGTCACCATCCCCAACTCCGTCACCTCAATCGGCAAAGCCGCATTCTATGGTTGCAGCGGGCTGGCCTCGGTGACCATCCCAAATTCAGTCACCTCAATCAACGGCAGCGCATTCGAGGGTTGCAGCGGGCTGACTTCAATCGATATCCCCAACTCAGTCACCTCAATCTATGGCTACGCATTCTGTGGTTGCAGCGGGCTGACCTCGGTCACCATCCCCAACTCCGTCACCTCAATCGACTATATGGCATTCGCCTATTGCTCTGGCATAGAGAGTATAAAAGTTGAAGGTGGAAACACAAAGTATGACTCACGGAATAACTGCAACGCAATCATTGAGAGCGCAACGAACGCATTGATAATTGGGTGCAAAAACGCTGTTATCCCCAACTCCGTCACCTCAATCGACAACTACGCATTCTATGGTTGCAGCGGGCTGACCTCAATCGATATCCCCAACTCAGTCACCTCTATCGGCTGGGACGCATTCTATGATTGCAGCGGGCTGACCTCGGTCACCATCCCCAACTCTGTCACCTCAATCCGCTCCTACACATTCTATGGTTGCAGCGGGCTGACCTCAGTCACCATCCCCAACTCCGTCACCTTAATCGGCCCCGGGGCATTCTCTGGTTGCAGCGGGCTGATTGAAATACGGAGCAAGATTGTCAATGTAGGTAACGTTTCAATGAGAAGTGATGTGTTTTACAATGTTCCAACGTCTGCCTGCGTACTTAAAGTGCCTTTCAGAACTGCTATCGCATATGGAAATGCTGACCAATGGAGGGCGTTTAGCAATATTAATGAGGTGATACTGGTGTCAAGTAGCACTGTTGGTGATCTTAATCGAGACAATTCAGTAGACGGGACAGATGTCAATATAATGATTGGCCAAATCATAAAAACCTCTGAATATTTCGATGATGATAACGTTTGCGACCTCAATGGTGACGGTCGTACCTCTGGCTTTGACTTAAACAAGATGATTTCAATAATCTTGGGACAATGACGTCAGATAAATCCGCTTTAAAAGTCACACGCAGATTGTGCAGATTATTTTATTATGCAGATGCGTGTAATCCTCGGGAGAAAATCCATTACTTTAATTTGTTTAATTTGTGATTTTTTCAGTAAAAACGAAATAAGATATGAGTAAGATATTCAGATTTTTGATGTTTGTAGTTTGCATGATGGCAGGGCTGCAGTCCGGTGCCCAGTTGGTTGACCGTGCTACATTTGAGCAACACCGCGCTGCGGCGCACTCGTTTGGCGGCACGCTGCGTACCGCTGCATCCGCACCCATCACATTGTCGCAAAATCCATTTGAGTTTGAGCAGTTCAGCATACAAAATGGTGGCACGGCGCAGGTAAAGTTGTACTTCAACACCGCTGTGATGGCAAGTTACCGCAGCGAATGCTGTCCGCGCGTGGGTGAGTTCCAACTCGCGCTGCCCGCCGGATGTTCCGTTACCGCCGTGACACGCGGTGCCGACCTGCAATCGTCAATCACTGTAACCGGCAACTTTGACACCGATGCGCGCACACTATATTTCCTCGCCTACGGAATGTGCAGCGCCGCCGAGATGTCGCAGTTCCCCATCGGCCGCATCCATTATGCGACAATCACCATCAAAACCACTAATGCCTCACCCGGCACCAAGACAATGACGATGAGCAACGCCGCTTTCTCAATGGCTGATGAGCCGTCGGAGTTTAGCATCTCCGGAACAACCAATTACTCTTTTTCAGTTGTTCAACTTGTAACCGGCATCAGCCTTAACAAGACATCGGCTACCATTAATAACGGTGAAACCCTGCAACTAACTTACAGTGTAACACCAAGCAATGCCTCCAATAAGACCGTAACGTGGACGTCGAGCAACACCGCCATCGCCACAGTCGACAATACAGGCTTGGTGACGGCCAAAAACGTGGGGTCGGCAACTATCACCGCCACCACGACCGACGGCACTAACTTGAGTGCCACTTGCCAAGTGACTGTAACACCTCAGTTAGCCACGGGAATATCGCTGAACCAAAGTTCGGCAGAAATCAGTGTGGGAGAGAGCATTACACTCGTTGCAACAGTTTCGCCAAGCAACACCACCAACCCCGCCGTGAAGTGGACCACCGAAAATGCGGCCGTGGCCACCGTGGTGCGCGGTGTGGTGCGCGGCGTGGGCGAGGGCGAGTGCTACATCACCGCCACAACACAGGACGGCACAAACCTGAGCGCACAATGCCTTGTCGCGGTGAGTGGCAGTGTCGACGTGAAAGTGACCAACGTGACGCTTAGCGAGACCAACGTCACATTGACCGAGGGCAGCAGCACAGTGATTACCGCCACCGTATTGCCTGAGAATGCCACAAACAAGACGCTGGCATGGACATCGTCGAACACCGCCGTGGCCACCATCAATGCCAACGGTGTGCTTCAAGCCGTTGCGGCCGGAACGGCAACAATCACAGCCACGACGACCGACGGCAGCAACATCTCCGCAACGTGCAACGTGACCGTGAACAGCAGCACCGTGAATGTGCCCAACTACCTCAGTGCCGTCGACCTGCCAGAGATGGTGGCCGGCCAAGCGTTTGTGATTCCTATCGCGCTGACCAACACCGACCCCATCACTGCCATTCAGGCCGACCTGTACCTGCCCAGCGGCATCGAGCCGAACTATAACGACGACGACCAGTTTGTGTGGCTCGACGAGGACCGCAAGGGCCGTGGCCACGTGGTGAGTGCCACCGTGAGTGCTGTGGCTACGCGAATCATGGTGTCATCGAGTCGCAACGCCGCCTTCCAAGGCAACGAGGGAACGGTGCTGTACATCAGTTTGAAGGTGAATCCAGAACAGGTTACCGGAGTCTACGGCATCGACTTGAAGAACATTATCCTGTCGTCGACAAGCGGCGAGATGTTTGAGGCACCGAACGTGAAAATTAATGTGGGTGTCGCGGCTTACCATAGCGGCGACGCCAACGGTGACGGCTATATCGACGACACCGATTATGTGATTACCGCCAACTATATCCTGGCGCAGAACCCGAGCAACTTCGTGTTCAGCGCCGCCGACATGAGTGGCGACGGCCGCGTATACGTCAACGACCTGCCGCTGATTATCGACGCTGCGATGAACTTTGACTTCGACAGCATGTCGTTCGCCCCGCAACGCGCACCAAAGCGCGTATCGTCGACCGACGCACTCTACGTCAACGACTTCGACTTGGCTGGCGGTGCCACCAAGACGGTGAGCATTATGCTCGACAATACCACGGCATTCAGCGCCGTGCAGTGCGACATCGCGTTGCCCGACGGGCTGACCATAGTTCAGCAAACTGACGAGTGGGGCGACCCGGCCTATGCGCTTCTTGCCAGCGCGCGCAGCGATGACCACGACGCTTGGAGCGACATTGCAAGCACTGGCGATGTGCGTGTGATTATCACCAACAGCATAAGTCGCCGTCTCAAAGGCAACAGCGGCGCGGTGGCGACGTTCATCGTGCAGAGCGCAAACGGCTTCAGTGGCGAGCACCAACTAGTGATTAAAAACATCGTGTGCGTTGACGCTAATGCTGTGCGCTATGCGTTGCCCGATGCGGTGTGCCTTATCAACCATGCTGTAAACATTCCCGGCGATGTGGACGGCAACGGCGAGGTGAATGGTACCGACCTGAACATCCTCATCAACATCATCCTGGGCAAGGACAACGCCGACAACTACGGCGGCCGCGCCAACGTGAACGGCGAGGGCGGTGTCGACGGCAATGACCTTAACAAACTTATCAACATCATTTTGGGCTAAAACTAACTTGCCCAAAATGTTGATAAGTTTGTAGATTATAGATTATAGATTATAGATTAGAGATTACAGATAACAGATAACAGACAACAAATAACAGATTTCAGATTACAGATTACAGATAACGGATTAGTGAATTAAGGGCTTATAATTTTTTGATGTTGCGGGGATGCGTGGTTTCGTGTCCCCGCAATGTTTGTTTCTTGGGCCACTGCTGGGGTGGGGGGCTGATTCGGGGCATAATGGGGGGTGAAGAAAAAATATTACTGAAATTTTTCGATAATTGTTGTGGAAGCCGTTTTTTAACCGTAACTTTGCATTTTATTTGCCACTATGTGGCTTTATGTGGATTATAAATAACAAAATTAATAACTAATTTATTGAACTACTATGTGGTTAACTAATTCATCCGTAGGACGAAAAGTGGTGATGAGTATCACCGGGCTTTTTTTAATCCTATTTTTAACCTTCCATGCGCTGATGAACGCCGTGGCTCTGATCTCGCTCGAGGCTTATGAGCAGGTGTGCGAATTCCTTGGCGCCAATTGGTATGCCCTGCTGGGTACTGCGGTGCTTGCTGCTGGATTTGTGATTCACATCATTTTCGCTTTCTGGCTTACGTGGCAAAACCGCAAGGCCCGTGGCGAGAATCGCTATCAGGTGAGCAAAAAGCCGGCCACCGTCGAGTGGGCTTCGCAAAACATGCTCGTGCTGGGTATCATCGTGCTGTGCTTCTTGGTGCTCCACTTGGCACAATTCTGGGCAAAGATGCAACTTCCCGAGATTATGGGCGACTATCCCATGTCGGGCCAGGATGCTCTTGCTGCCACCTTCGGCCAGGTGTGGGTCGCTCCGGTCTACCTGATCGGCTTCGTGGCTATCTGGTTCCACATCACCCACGGTTTCTGGAGCGCATTCCAGTCGCTGGGTACTGCCAACGAGAAGTGGATTGAGCGCTTCAAATGCATCGGTTGGTGGTGGGCAACTATCGTGATGTTGCTCTTCGCCGTCGAGGTGTGCTACTTCACTTGGTTTTTTAATTAATTCTTAAAAACGACAAGAATATGGAAGAAAATATGATTAAAGCCACGGCTATCGATTCTAAGATCCCCGAGGGACCTGTAGCGGAGAAGTGGACAAATTATAAAGCCCACCAAAAACTGGTGAACCCCGCCAACAAGCGCCGCCTCGACATCATCGTGGTGGGTACCGGATTGGCTGGTGCCAGTGCTGCTGCCACGCTGGGCGAGATGGGTTTCAATGTGCTGAACTTCTGCATCCAGGACTCGCCGCGTCGCGCTCACTCGATTGCCGCACAAGGTGGTATCAATGCCGCTAAGAACTATCAGAACGACGGCGACTCGGTTTATCGCCTGTTCTACGACACCGTGAAGGGTGGCGACTACCGTGCCCGCGAGGCCAACGTGTATCGCCTGGCCGAGGTGTCGAACAATATTATCGACCAGTGTGTGGCACAGGGCGTGCCCTTCGCTCGCGAGTATGGTGGCTTGCTGGCCAACCGCTCGTTTGGTGGCGCGCAGGTGAGCCGCACTTTCTATGCCAAGGGCCAGACCGGACAGCAGTTGCTGCTGGGCGCCTACTCGAGCCTCAACCGCCAGATTGAGATGGGCAAGGTGAAGAGTTACAACCGCTACGAGATGCACGACATCGTGGTCATCGACGGCCGCGCGCGTGGCATCATCGCCAAGAACTTGGTCACTGGCAAACTCGAGCGCTTTGCCGCTCACGCTGTGGTGATTGCCACCGGTGGTTACGGCAACACCTACTTCCTCTCGACCAACGCAATGGCATGTAACTGCTCGGCAGCAATGGCCGCCTATCGCAAGGGCGCCTTCTTTGCCAACCCCGCTTACGTGCAGATTCACCCTACCTGCATCCCCGTGCACGGCGACAAGCAGTCGAAACTCACGCTGATGAGCGAGTCGCTGCGTAACGACGGCCGCATCTGGGTACCCAAGGATATCGAGGACGCCAAGAAACTGCAAGCAGGTGAGATCAAGGGCAGCGACATCCCCGAGGAGAAGCGCGACTACTATCTGGAGCGCCGCTACCCGGCCTTCGGTAACCTGGTGCCGCGCGACGTGGCCAGCCGTGCCGCCAAGGAGCGCTGCGACAAGGGCTACGGCGTGAACAACACCGGCAAGGCCGTGTTCCTCGACTTCAGCGAGGCCATCAACCGCCTGGGCATCGACGTGATTCGTCAGCGCTACGGCAACCTCTTCGACATGTACGAGGAGATCACCGACGTCAATCCTGGCGAGTTGGCCAACGAAATCGACGGCGAGAAGTACTACAACCCCATGATGATTTATCCCGCCATCCACTACACGATGGGCGGTATCTGGGTTGACTATGAGTTGCAGACCAGCGTGAAGGGCCTCTTCGCCATCGGCGAGTGCAACTTCAGCGACCACGGCGCAAACCGCCTGGGTGCATCGGCACTGATGCAGGGTCTTGCCGACGGCTACTTCGTGCTGCCGTACACCATCCAGAACTACCTGAGCGACCAAATCACCGTGCCGCGCTTCTCGACCGACGCGCCAGAGTTTGACGCCGCCGAGAAGGCTGTGCAGGCCAACCTCGACCACCTGATGAACATCAAGGGCAAACGCTCGGTCGACAGCATCCACAAGGAGTTGGGACACATCATGTGGGAATACGTGGGCATGGGCCGCACCAAGGAAGGCCTCGAGACCGCGCTCACCAAACTCAAAGCGCTGCGCGAGGAGTTTGAGACCAACCTCTTCATCCCGGGCGACCAGGAAGGCATGAACGTGGAACTCGACAAGGCGTTCCGCCTGCGCGACTTCATCACCATGGGCGAACTCATCGCTTACGATGCCCTTAACCGCAATGAGAGTTGCGGCGGACACTTCCGCGAGGAGCACCAGACCGAAGAGGGCGAGGCAAAGCGCGACGACGAGAACTACTTCTACGTCGCTTGCTGGAAGTACAACGGCGACGACGAGAAGGCTCCCACCCTGATCAAGGAACCGCTGCACTACGAAGCGATCAAGGTTCAGACGCGAAACTACAAGAATTAATGGTCATCTAAAAAGTTCAAACAATGGAAAACAACATAAGTTTCAAACTCAAGGTCTGGCGCCAGCAGGGACCGAAAGAGCCAGGACGCTTCGAGACCTATGAGATGCAGGACATCCCCACCGACACCTCCTTCCTCGAGATGCTCGACATCCTTAACGAGCAACTCATCGAGAAAGGTGAGGAACCCGTGCACTTCGACCACGACTGCCGTGAGGGAATCTGCGGCATGTGCTCGCTTTACATCAACGGCCATCCCCACGGCCCGGCAACTGGCGCTACCACGTGCCAACTCTACATGCGCCGCTTCCACGACGGTGACACCATCACCGTGGAGCCCTGGCGCTCGGCAGCCTTCCCCGTGATTAAGGACTTGATGGTCAACCGCAACGCCTTCGACCAGATTCAGCAGGCTGGTGGCTACGTGAGTTTTAACACCGGTGGCGCACAAGACGCTAACGCTATCCCCATCAGCAAGGTGGCTGCCGACGAGGCAATGGACAGCGCGTCGTGCATCGGCTGTGGTGCCTGTGTGGCCGCTTGCAAGAATGGCTCGGCTATGCTCTTCGTGAGCGCCAAAGTCAGCCAGTTCGCTCTGCTGCCGCAAGGCAAGGCCGAGGCTAAGAAGCGCGTGAAAGCCATGCTCGCTAAGATGGATGAACTGGGATTCGGCAACTGTACCAACACCGGTGCCTGCGCCGCCGAGTGCCCAAAGAACATCAAGTTGAGCAACATCTCGCGCCTCAACCGCGAATACATCAGTGCAAAGTGCGCCGACTAAACGGCACGCATTGAGCAACTACACTGGAATCCAAGCGACACATCGGTGACTCGCTGGATTCCAGTTTTTCTCTTCTCTTATGCCTATCATCGAAATCAATACGCTGGACCATCCGGGCGTGCAGGCTTATGCCTCGCTCACCGAGGCCCAGTTGCGCAACCGCCTTGAGCCCGACAAGGGCATCTTCATCGCCGAGAGCCCCAAGGTGATTAACGTGGCTCTCGCCGCCGGCTACGAGCCGGTGTCGCTGCTGTGCGAGCGCAAACACATCCTGGGCGATGCGGCCGACATCGTGGCCCGCTGCGCCCACCTGCCCATCTACACCGGCGAGCGCCCATTGCTGGCCTCGCTCACAGGCTACACGCTCACGCGCGGCGTGCTGTGCGCCATGCGCCGCCCGCAACCGCCCACGGTGGCCCAGGTGTGCGATGGCGCGCGTCGCGTAGTGGTGATCGACGGCGTGGTCGACACCACCAACATTGGCGCGATATTCCGTTCGGCGGCCGCTTTGGGCATCGATGCCGTGCTGCTTACGCCCACCTCGTGCGACCCGCTGAACCGGCGCGCCATACGCGTGTCGATGGGCTCGGTGTTTCTCGTGCCCTGGACGTGGCTCGACGGACCCATTACCGACCTGAACGCCCTGGGCTTCAAAACTGTGGCGATGGCGCTGACCGACGACTCGGTGAGCATCGACGATGCCCGCCTGGCTCGCGAGCCGCATCTGGCCATTGTCATGGGCACCGAGGGCGACGGCTTGCCCCAGCGCACCATCGCGCAGGCCGACTATGTGGCGCGCATCCCCATGTCGCACCACGTCGACTCGCTCAACGTCGCCGCCGCTGCCGCCGTAGCCTTTTGGCAACTCCGCGCCACCCACTAACCCATCTTCCACAGGGCAATAGCACCTATAGCATCTATAGCACTTATGGCATCTATAGCACCTATATAGATGCCATAGAAGCCATCCTCCCCTTGGGATAAAAAATGATTACACATTTTGTGTTACACATTTTGTGAAATCAAAAAAATGATAGCGCCTATAGCCAGCCGTTATCATAAAAGTGATTATCATAAATATGATTATCACTTTTATGATTATCAAAACTTTGATAATTGAAAATTTCTGCTTAACTTTGCGCCAATAATAAAAATGATGATTATGGTAAATCCCTTTGTTACACGAGGCTATGCAGGCCCGGAGTATTTTTGCGATCGAGAGAAAGAGACAGCCGATTTGGTGAAACTGCTCACCAATGAGAACAATATGGCACTTATTGCACCTCGTCGGCTTGGCAAAACCGACTTGATACATCATTGTTTTGGCCTTCCCGAGATAAAAGCGAAGTACTACACTTTCATTGTAGATATCTACTCTACCAATTCGCTTGCTGAGTTTGTGAGTGTACTTGGACAATCGATTTTTGAACAACTTAAACCATTGGGGCGCAAAGTGATGGAGCGCTTCTTTATTGCTTTGAAATCTCTTCAACAGCAAATCTCTTTTGACTTTAGCGGTAATCCTGTGTGGGGCATCGGTCTTGGAGAGCATGTTAATCCGTCGACAACCCTTGAGGAAATCTTTAGTTATCTCAACACCGCCGACCGTCCGTGCCTGGTGGCTATCGATGAGTTCCAGAAGATTACTGAGTATCCCCACGGCGAGAGTGTCGAGGCGGCATTGCGGAGTCATATACAGCGATGTGGCAACGCATCGTTCTTGTTCTCGGGTTCAAAAAGGCACTTGATGAACGAGATTTTCACTTCGCCGGCACGCCCTTTTTACCAATCGGTGATTACGATGGCACTCGAGCCCATCCCTGAAGAAAAATATGCTGCTTTTGCTGAGCGACAATTCCTGAAGAACGACAAGATGCTTGAAAGTGGTGTGGTGCACGAGGTGTATCATCGTTTCCGTGGTGTCACTTCGGCCTTGCAGCGGATAATGAATGTGCTTTATTTAAACACGGAGTGTGGCGCGACATGCACTGTGGGTATGGTAGATGCTGCCATAAACTATATTCTAGATTTGAATAACGAATATTATAAAACCCTGTTTAGTCAGATGTCGGAACGCCAGCGTAACGTTTTTGTTGCCATTGCTTCCGAAGGGCGCGTTAAAGAGATATCATCTGGCAATTTTATTGCAAAATATCGTCTGAGCACAGCCAGCAGTGTTGTGTCGGCGGTGAAGGGCTTGCTCGCCAAGGATTTCTTAACCAAAGAAGGTAATGAATACATGGTCTATGACCATTTCTTCCAACTCTGGCTCGAACAAAGTGGCTACCTTGTGAAGTCGGTGTTGGGGTGATTTGGTTAGGCTTGGGCTTTTCGGCGGGTCACTATTACTGAGAGCAACATCGACAGCAGCAGCACGCCAAAGATTACGGCAAGGCTGATGGCTGTGGGCACCTCGATGTGGGGCAGGTCGAGGTTGAGGCCGATGAGCGAGCCCAAATCGTTGATGTACTCATTCATGGCGAGCAACATCTTGACGCCGACGAAAATCAGTATCACTCCGAGCCCGTATTTCAGGTAGGTGAAATATTTGGCCACGGCAGCCAGCGCAAAATATAGTGCGCGCAGGCCAAGAATGGCAAAGATGTTCGACGTGAGCACGATGAACGGGTCGCGGCTGACACTGAACACGGCCGGGATGCTGTCGACAGCAAAAGCGACATCGGTGGTCTCAATCACCAGCAGGGCCACGAAAAGCGGCGTGGCCAGGCGTCGCCCGTTCTCCACGATGAAGAAGCGGTCGCCATGCATCTTGTCGGTCACGGGGAAGAGTTTGCGAAACCATCGCACGATGATGTTTTGCGAGGGGTCGGCCTGCATGTTGTCGTCGTGGAAAAACATCTTGCCGCCGGTGTACAGCAGAAAGAGGCCAAAGAGTCCCAGCACCCACTCGAAACGTTCGACCATGGCAGCACCGGCAAAAATGAAGATGCTGCGCAAGACGAGCGCGCCGAAGATGCCCCAAAACAGCACCTCGTGCTGATATTTGCGCTCGATGCCGAAGAATGAGAACAGCATGAGGAACACAAACAGGTTGTCCATCGACAGCGATTTCTCTATCAGGTAACCTGCCAAGAATTCCAATGCCATCTCATGGGAGTTGCCCGGATAGAAGAAATAGATGCCAGCGCAAAACAGCAGGGAGACACCTATCCACACGGCAGTCATTTTAAGCGCCTCGCCAACTTTCACCTCATGCTCACCCTTGCGGCCGAACATCTTTAAGTCGGCAATCAGCATGAGCAGCACTAACACATAAAATACTATCCAAGCCCAGAGGGGTAATACTGATAAACTCATGGCTGCAAAATTACAATTAAAGATTTATTCATCGTCAAGAGCCGTGATTACGATTTGGTTTCATTGTCAGGCAATCGGTGTTTTGGCTCCTGCGATGAGTAAAAAGCGATGTGGTTGTGTGCCACATCGCTTTTTCTTAGTATTCTTCCTCGTTGAAAACTTGTTTTGCGACGATTTTGTATTGATTATCAGCCGTTTATATTACCATTAACTATTTTTAGCCAAACAAACCGCACGGTCTAAGACCATCAGAGGCGATTCGCCGGTGGGTTGGACAAACATATTATATGTATGAGGCACTACCCCAAAATATCGCTTTTCTTTCTTTATCCTCAAATCTGAACTCTTGCATATTATTTACTTTTTGACTTTGATAATATCTTTATTCGCTCTTTATAGTTTAATAATCCTTTTGCCCTCGGTGAAGAATTATCCACCTCCTTTTCGATGGCAACAATAAACTTATCAGTAACAGTCAGAGAGTTATTTAGCATCTTTACTCCTGTTATATCTGTAATTCCTGATTTGTATGTCGTCTTCCCTTGGGAAATCTTAAATCCGTAGGATGTAATTGTTTCTATTATCTCTGGCACTACGTGTTTGAAGTCTGTTTGTGACGACATGGTCACGTCATCTACAAATGTTGTGAATCTCAGGCCTTCACGTCTTGCAATTGCCTGTAAAGCCCTTCCTGTTGGCATAAACACCAAATTGGCTATAGTGGTAGAAGTTGGCGCACCTTGAGGGAGATGACCGTTATATGTAGTTAGCTTTGTTAGCATTGATGAAACGTCATGCGAGAACCCGACTCTCACAAACATTTCATATACTTTTTTATGGGTAATATATGGAAAGAAGTCTTTCAGATCCGTCTGAAACACATATTTCTGTCCTTTGTGGAAACGCGCATTTCGGATATTATCACGAGATTTGATACCTCCAAACGCATACTCTGGCATCTCAATATTATCAACCAAGTATTTATTGATTCGCTTCTGAATTTCCTTCAGTTCATCTTTTGGTGGGTTTATGACCCTTGTCCAAAAATCGCCATATTTCTCTTTATACTGTGGTTTGTTTAGCCTTTTGTTTCCAAGTTTGTCTGTTTTATAGCGGTAGAACTCCGTATAAAACTCTTTTAGATGTTCAATAATATAATTCACACGCTCTACACTCTTGTGCAGAACGTAAGAACATAATATATCGTTTTTCTGAATGAGCATAAAAAATAAGTAGGGATGTTACCAGCCGAGCCAATTCAAAATTAACAATGCAAGTTTTGCGATAAAACCAAGGGCGAGTATAAACTCAACACACTTGCGAAACGTTTTCCACAAACTCTTGAAGATTGCACCGAGTCTTTTCCGGCCTTTCTTCTTACCATTATTTAAAAGAACAACTCTCCTGCTGGAGATGGAACAACGGCTCTCTGAGCCAAGGAGCCTGAAACCTAGTCTCTGCTCCTCATGATAAAAAATAAATTTCAACATAAATATAGGACGTTAATCGGGCAACGTCGAACCCGTGTCCTACATTACGACGTTACGCAATGTCCTATATGCGCTGTTCCTGTTCCATCCCCCTTATTCCGTGTCCATTAAACTTTGAGCAAAAAAGACACTATTGAATCGATTGATGACCATAAACGACTCGTCGTTTCTGTCGAATCAACTCTTCTGCCAAAGTGCCATGAACGAGAGGGTAGTCTCGAACGAGAGCAGTTAAGGCAGTCCTAATGGGCCCATAGACCTTTTCGGTTGTGAAACTAAATTCACTTCAAGAACTAAGCACCGCGTAACTATTTACCATTTCAAAGAGCGAGGATGCAAAATTAATTCTTTTTCCTTATATGTGCAAAAAAATATCATTAAATAACCTTAAATCACATTATCGTATAATATTGCTTCGATGGCTATTAGACACTTAACGACATATTTATATTTCCACATATCTCCCTGCTGGATCATGCACCTTGTGGAGCATAGCCTCTTGGATGATACCCATGATGCGGCGCACGTCTTTACCTTCCATATCTATTTCTAGAGGCAAAGAAGAGGGTGTTCTTTGCCGGCAAAGCGACTAAAGGTCGAGCGTCGGGCGGTCTTGGGCTGATATGCCTTCTATACTTTTAAATTATTTTACATCCATGACAATGCCTCGCTTTTTCAGCGACACAATGGCTATGGTGGGATCGGAGGCGAGTGCTTTGCGGATATAAGTTATCTGAACGTTGAGGGCGAGGGAGTTGGCATAACTGTCGTTACCCCAAACATGTTCCAACAGATATGAACGCTCTACGGTCTGGCCGATATGCTGGGCTAAGATGGTGAAAATCTCCGATTGGCGAGCAGAGAGATGGTGCACCGTTCCGGCATATTCAATCGTTGAGAGATTACTGTCAAAGATAGTCCGGCCGATGGTGATACGTGATGGAAGTGTGGGTTGGCGGTGCTCGAATCGTTCTTTAATTTTTGCGATGAGTTCTTCGGGATAGAACGGCTTGGGGATATAGTCATTGCCTTTCATGTCGAACCCTTTCAGACGGTCGGCCTTTTCCGTTCGGTCGGTGAGAAAGAAGATCAGCACGTCGCGATCTTGCTCACGTATCATCCGTGCCAACTCGAAACCATTCATCAGCGGCATGTTGATGTCGAGCAGCACCAAGTCGGGGCGGTTGGCAGCGTACATTTCCCATCCCGCACGTCCATTCTTGGCATACTTCACTTCAAAGCCTTCTACCTCCAGGAACTTCCTTAGCAACTCCGAGTTCTGGTGGTCATCGTCAACGAGCAATATTTTAATCCTCTCCATCCCTCTGCGGTATTATGATTGTAAACGTGGTGCCTTTACCCTCCGTGCTGTCAAGGCTGATGCGGCCACCATGTGCCTCCACCAACAACTTCACATAACTCAGTCCAAGCCCGATGCCGGGGATGGCCTTGTCCTTTACTGACTCACTACGGTAGAACTTATTGAACACATACCGCTGGTCGGCCTTTGCGATGCCGATGCCATTGTCCGCCACGGTGATTTGCACCATCCCGTCCTCACGCATCCGGTAGCCTATTCTGATGATCACCGACCCTACAGAGTATTTGATGGCATTCTCCAGCAGGTTGCAGACGATGTTTGCCAGATGCATACGGTCGGCCCGTATCTCCAAATCGTCCTCGGCCACAATCTCCATCCTCACCTCTTTGTCCGATGGGATATTCTGCTTGCCGATACATTCCTCTATCAGTCCGCACAACGCAAATCGAGACTTTACCAGCGGAATCTTCTCCGTATCGCTGAACGTGATGTCGCGCAGTTTCGAGAAATAAGAAGTCAGGTTGTCCAACTCGTTATACGAACTGTTCAGTATCTTCTGCTTGCTCTCCCCGTGCTGCATCATCCGTTCATTGCCCATGAATGACACGCACATCTTCAATGTCGATATAGGCCGTTTCAGTTCATGAATCATCGTGTGAAGAAACTCCTGCCGGATAGCCTCGATGTGCCGTTGCTTTCGGATGGTCAGTATCTGATAGACCAGACAGAAGATAAGGAACAGCGATAGCAACACGGTTATGAGCAGCGTATAGGCCATCCTGCGGATAACGGGTGAAATACTGATGGCTGTTGTCACCAGAACCTCCTGCCCCTCGAAGATGTCGTAAGGATAAGACACTTGCATTATGGGTTGCCAAATGGAGCCATGTATTTGCATAGACGGTTGCCAAACCATCGTATCGGTTTTCGTGGTAGTGATGCTTTGTGTCGTGATACCCTTTGAACGCAGGATACTGTCGAGTCTTTCCTTTTGGAATGGATGCTGATGGTCAACGGTGAAGCGGTTAAGTGCTTCAACTAATTGGCTTGTTCCCTTGTCTTTCTTATTCTTGCTGTCACAAGTAAACACAAAGTATTCCAAGCCTTTAGGCAGTTCCGCTGGAAGGCTATCATGGAGGCTGGCTACATAATCCAATAGATATGCATGGGCATCTGTTCCTTTGGGAATGTAATGTAGCGTATCAAGCGCAAAGATTTCATACCTCCATGTCTCAACAGCATCGTCCCCCTTTATATTGTATGTTTTCCTTAAACGGTTACCATAGAACCTCGGAGAATGTGGCAATGTTTTCCTGATTGCTATATCTTCTTCAGCACATGCAATAATCATACTGTACAGTTCTCTTTTGTATTCTTCAAGCGACAGTCGGTAACGGTTATAAAGCCAATAGCCTTGCACAAAGCTGTAGGCTACAATGGCGCAGATGGTCAGGCCATATATAAATTTGATTCTTCTTCCCATATCGGCTGCAAAGTTACTCATTTTGTGCCGTGTTCCTGATTAAAAGACATCTTAAAAAGTGAAACAGTAATAATTCAGTAATAATTATTTTCTTTTGCGGGATGAAATAGCCCTAATTTTGCACCCGATTATACATCAAAGCGTAAATAAAATGAAGAAAAGAGTATTATCTATCGCCCTCGCCTCTGCCCTTGTCGGCACTATGATGGCACAAGAAGTGGAGCACAGGAAGGAAGTGTATGTAATCAAGGCTGGCAAAGCCTCAGCCATTAACACTGCCACACCCGTTGAGCAGAAAGAAATCGGCAAGGTGGTGATGGAGTTCATGTATGACTTCAAGTACTTGACTGACACAACCGACGTCAGTCGGAACGAAACCGATCGAATGACATTGCAAGTGACTTACGGCATGTCGAAGTTCACGAGTTTCCGCGCTATGCAGATTGATTCACTTATTCGCGTCTCAACGGCTGAACAGATTCAAGCGAATCCCGACAGGTACATAGGTGGCGAGACCTTCAGCATTTACAAGAACTATCCGCAGGGGCGCTTCACCGTCATCGACAAGGTTTCCACAGACTGGTTCCTTTACGAAGAGGACATACCCGTGCAGGAATGGACGCTGACCGACGATACGTGTGAGATATTGGGCTATGAATGTAAGAGTGCCGTGTGCGACTTCCGTGGCCGACGGTGGAGGGCATTTTATACAGACTCTGTGCCTGTTGCCGATGGACCGTGGAAGTTTGGTGGCCTGCCGGGGTTCATCATGCAAGTCTATGACGAGGGGCATCAGTATGAGTTTACCTGTGTGGGCATAAACTCCAAGGCC
>CACYRK010000012.1 GCA_902776835.1 uncultured Bacteroidales bacterium | reverse complement strand
GGCGGTGCTTCCGCATCGCTGCGTGCAAATTTAGTGATTTTCTATAAAAAATGACCCATCTTTCGCCTTCAAAAACTTTTTTAAATGAAATTGCCGTGTGTTTTAATTGCTTTTTTTGCAAAAAAAATTTGTAAATGGTGGATTTTTTTGTATTTTTGTGGCGATTTGGAATTACTTTGAAAATTCAACAACAAAATACTAATTAAAAACCTACTGATATGAAGAAAATTTTACTTGCATTCGCACTGCCGTTGCTATGCGTCCTGGCCGCGCAAGCCTCGGACTACGGCATCAATGTTGGCGGTGTGGAGGTCAGCACCAGCAACTACAACAACGTTACCGGCAAGGACATCAACAGTGGTGCCTCGGTAAGATATGACCCCAGCAGCAAAACGCTGACGGTTTCCGGCCTGAACATGACGCGCACCGGTGGCGGCAATTATGCCATTCACAACCGCAGCGTGAGCGGCCTGACCATCAAGTTTACGGGCTCAAACTACTGTAGCACGGTGGGCGCCGGCCTGAGGCTGATGGAGAACACCGACATCATCGTTGACGGCACCAACTCCTACGCCTCGTTTACGTGCACCGGCACGAGCGACAACCAGAACGGCGTGAACATCTCCAGCGGCAAGACGGTGAACATCAGTGGCACCGGCACGATATATTTCGTTGCCAACGGCGACAACTGCAAGGAAGGCATGAAGGGCGGCGGCTCGTCGACGAAGGTCAACCTCAAGAGCAGTGTCACCGTGGTGGCACAGAGCACAAGCAATTACGTCATAAGTTCGATGACGATGTGTTCTTACGACGGCAGCAAACTCATCGTTCCGGGCAACGGCAGTTACCAGAGCCTGTACCAGTGCTACTGGTCGTCGTACAACAAGGCGGCCGTGCTGGCTCCCGTCGGCGCATACTACAGCAGCGGAACCATCTACACCAGCAGTGGCAGCCCGGTGAAGAGCCAGGAGATTCAAATCCATTCCGACTATGCGTTTATCATCCACTCCAGCAATTTCCCCGACACCAGGTTATGCGACTATTTACTCACGCTCTATCCCAAGGGTTATGTGACGACGAGCGAGGTAAATTCCCGCACAAGCCTCGACATTTCGGGAAAGAGTGTCGCCAGCCTCTCGGGTTTAGAGCGTTTCACGGCGCTTGCTACGCTCAACTGCTCGAACAACTCGCTCACGTCGATTCCCGACTCTCCCCCCGCGGGGTTGACCACGCTGAACTGCAGCAACAACCAGATCAGCACGATGCGCAACCTGCCGAGCAACCTGCAATACCTGTATTGCCAGAGCAATCGGCTCACGTCGTTGCCCACGATGCCATCGACAATAAGATACATCAACGCCGGCTACAACCAACTCACCAACGTGAGCATCCGCAACAAGTCGAGCCTGGCAACGGTGTATATGAACAACAACACTTCGCTCACGTCACTCGACTTGACCTCCAACGCAATCTCGTCAATCGATGTGAGCGGTTGCAGCTCGCTCAAAACCCTCGCGGTGGCAAGCAACCAGCTCACCTCGTTATCGAGCCTGCCCTCATCGCTGGAATCTCTGCAGATTTCCAACAACCGGTTCACCACATGTTCGGTGAATGGTCTCAGCAAGCTTGCGACGTTGTTCGCCGATAACAATCCTTACTTGACCACCCTCTCGTGCTACAACAACGCGTTAACGTTCATAAAGCTGGACAACAACACGGCACTGAAGACTCTGGACATCCACGGGAACAAGTTCACGTCGATGCCCTCGATTCCCAGTTCGGTGCAGTCGCTCAACGCGAGCTCAAACAGTTTCACCAGTGCCAGCATCACCGGTCGCAGCAGCTTGACGTCGCTGAACATCTCGAACTGCGCCAGCCTGACTTCACTCGAGTGCTATAGCAACGCCTTGACATCATTAAACGTGAATGGCTGTACTGCGCTATCCACGCTCAAATGCGGCGGCAACCAACTCACATCGCTGGGCACGCTGCCCAACTCGGTGGCTTATATCGATTGCTCCAGCAACCCATTCACATCGTTTACTTTGACGGGCCGCAGCAACTTGAAGACACTGATTATTTCGAACTGTACCAGCCTAACCTCGCTCGAGTGCTACAGCAACGCCTTGACATCATTAAGCACGGCTGGATGCTCGGCGATGACCACGCTCATTTGCTCAAACAACCAACTTACATCGCTGGGCACGCTGCCAAGCACTATTCAGGAAATCAATGCAGGCTCCAACAACTTCACTACGCTGAGTGTGACAGGTAAAACCGCTTTGAAGACACTAAATGTGAGCAACAACGCCAATATGACTTCGCTCTACTGTCAGAGCAACGCCTTGACCAGCCTCAATGTGAGCGGTTGTACAGTACTGAAATCACTCAACTGCTCCAACAACCAACTTACATCGCTGGGCACGTTGCCCTCAAATATCGAGGAAATCTTCTGTGGCAACAACAAGTTCACCGAACTGACTATATCAGATTTACCCAAACTGAACACCCTGGATGTGTCCAACAACACCTTGTTGTATAGTCTTATCGCTGATAGAAACGCATTGACCAGGCTTTACTATAGTTCCTGCCCCCTTACCATGTTCTCCTGCGTCAGAAACCAACTCACGTCGCTGCCCACGATGCCCTCCAGTATCGAGACAATCTATTGCGGCGCCAACAAATTCACCACTTTGAGTATCGCAGGCTATTCCAACCTTAGTTGGCTCGAGGCTTCCGGCAACACCTCGCTCACCAAACTCGATTGCCACGGAAACGCTTTGACTTATCTCAGGGTGACCGGCTGCACCTCGCTGGAAACACTCGATTGCAGCCAGAACCTCTTGGCCAGTGACAGGTTTAAATCTTACAATTTTTCAAATTGCCCAGCAATTAAGTATTTTGATTGCTCCAACAATGCCCTGGAAACACTCGACGTGTCGGCCTGCAGCAACCTTCAAACCCTGGATTGCTACTACAATGATTTGACTTCGTTGAATGTGGAGGGTTTGGCGAAATTAATCAGAATAGATTGCGGTATGAACAGCCTGAGTTCGCTGTCGCTCAGCGGTTGCAGCGCGCTGGACACCCTGGTGATTGTCGGTAACAAGATTAAGGCTGCTGAGATGACGGCTTTGGTTGCCAGCCTTCGCACCATACCCGAGGACGACAGTGGCACGCTGAATGTTCTTGAACAGCAAGGGGAAGAGAATGAGTTTACCGACGACCATGTGGCTGCCGCAAGGGCAAAACGATGGATTCCCTATAAGGTCGAGAATGGGGAATTGGTGGAGATGGAAGTTACGGAGCCAACACCAACCTACAAGACCGGCGACGCCACGGCGGCCGCGACAACGTCGACGGCGAGGGCGGTGTCGACGGCAACGACCTGAACATGCTCATCAACATCCTGCTTGGAAAGGTCGTCATTCCTGAGACCTTCACCGTTAATGGTGTGTCGTTTAAAATGATGCCTGTCGAGGGCGGCACCTTCACCATGGGAGCCACGCCCGAGCAGGGTAGCGATGCGTTAAGCAATGAGAACCCTACGCACAAGGTGACACTGAGCAACTTCAGTATCGGTCAGACTGAGGTCACGCAGGCCCTGTGGCAGGCTGTGATGGGCAACAACCCGAGCCGTTTCACCGGCGACCTCCAGCGTCCGGTTGAGTATGTCACTTGGTACCAGTGCCAGACATTCATCACCAAGTTGAACCAACTCACAGGCAAGAATTTCCGCCTGCCCACCGAGGCCGAGTGGGAGTATGCCGCACGTGGTGGCAACAAGAGCCGGGGCTACAAGTACTCTGGCAGCAACACTTGCCGCGAAGTGGCGTGGTACAGTGTCACCAGCAATGCAGTTACTCACCCTGTCGGCACCAAAGCCCCCAATGAACTTGGCCTCTATGATATGAGCGGCAACGTGTGGGAGTGGTGCCAGGACTTTTATGGCAGTTACAGCGCCGAAAGGCAGACCGATCCCGTCGGCCCGTTCGATGGTTATTACCACATTTATCGCGGTGGCAGCCTGGATTTAGAACCGACATACTGCCGCGTATCCTGCCGATATTACCAAGACCCGTCGGACGTAAGCGACAATTTGGGCTTGCGCCTGGCAAAGTGAGTTCAAGGGCAACGCCATTGAAAGATTATAGATTAGAGATTATAGATTATAGATTTCTGATTACAGACCAGAGATTATAGATTGGCGGCACGTCGTTTGGCGTGCCGCTGATTGTATGCTCGGCATGAGCATCACCTAACGGCTGCAAGTGGCGAGTGGGTGATTTTTGGTGGTGGGGTGAATTATTTTGTTTAAAAATTGGTGGTAGAGTATTAATTTTGTATCTTTGCAACGTGAAAACCGGTGTCTGCTTGGCCACTGGGCATGGCGTGTTGTTATGACTGGTTGCAAGTGAGATGGTTACACTATTGTTCCGGCTCCATCCCATTGCGGGGTGGCAGTTGGCATTTGACGTGAAATTAACAAAATAATTTATATTTCAACTTATGGAACAAGCAATATTCGGTATTTCGAGCACCACGATGGCGGTGACTGCGGCATTGACTGCCGTGGCGCTGGTTGCTGGCGCTCTGATTATCGCGGCCCTGGTGGGTCCACACAGTTACACCAAGATGAAAGGTGAGCCTTACGAGTGTGGTATACCGACCCGTGGCGACTCGATGGCCCAGTTTCATGTGGGCTACTACCTGTTCGCCATCCTGTTTCTCATGTTCGACGTGGAAACTGTGTTTCTCTTCCCGTGGGCTGCGATTTGCCGCAGCCTGGGATCCGGTGCGCTGCTTGCAGTGGGCACCTTCTTGGTGATTCTGGCTTTAGGATTGGCTTATGCATGGAAGAAAGGAGCGTTGCGATGGAAGTGAAAAAACCGAAGATTAAAAGCATGAAGTATGAGGACTTCAAGGACAACGAGTATATCGATAGCCTCGTTGACCAGTTGAATGCCTCGGGTGTTAACGTGGTTGTGGGCAAACTTGACCAGTTGCTGAACTGGAGCCGCTCGAACTCGCTGTGGCCGTTCTGCTTCGGCACGAGTTGCTGCGCCA
Organism: uncultured Bacteroidales bacterium; assembly: GCA_902776835.1. Taxonomy (GTDB): domain Bacteria; phylum Bacteroidota; class Bacteroidia; order Bacteroidales; family Muribaculaceae; genus Sodaliphilus. Next base: position 74,942 of record CACYRK010000012.1, on the reverse strand, counting down.
TCGAGTTTATGTGCCTGGGTGCCGCCCGCTACGACATGGCGCGCTTTGGCGCCGAGGTGGCTCGCAACAGCCCTCGCCAGGCCGACTATATCATGTGCCAGGGCACCATCACCTACCGCATGGCACCGGTGCTCAAGCGCCTGTATGAGCAGATGGCCGAGCCGAAGTACGTGATTGCCTGCGGTGCCTGCACCGTGAGCGGCGGACCCTTCAAGAACAGTTATTGCGTGGTGAAAGGCATCGACGAGATTATCCCCGTCGATGTGTACCTGCCCGGCTGCCCGCCGCGTCCTGAGTCGATGTTCTACGCCCTGATGCAGTTGCAACGCAAGATCAAGGTGTCGAAATTCCTGGGCGGTGCCAACCGCAAGGAGAAGCGCATGAAATACGTCCCCGACGAGAAGTGACTGCGTAACATTTAGTTTTTTGTCAAACACTCTTTACACATTACTTATATATGGCAGATTTGAAAGAACAAATCGGTAAACTGTGTCAGCAGGCCGTGATTGACGACACGGGCGAGTTTCTGCTGGTCACCGTCGACGACGCTCAGTGGCACGACTTTGCCGCGGCGCTTAAGCAACAACTTCATTTCGACTATCTCACCGCTGTGGTGGGCATGGACTGGAAGGACTCCCTTGGCTGCATTTATTACCTTACAAATACCGACACTCACGAGATAATCCACGTGAAAGTTGCCACCACCGACCGCGAGAATCCTCGCCTGCACAGCGTGAGCGACCTGTGGAGCGTGGCCAACTATCAGGAGCGCGAGGTGTACGACTTCTTCGGCATCGTGTTTATCAACCACCCCGACATGCGCCGCTTCTTCCTGCGCAACGACTGGGTGGGACACCCGTTGCGCAAGGACTATGATGCGTCGCCCGAACTGAACCCCATCCGCCTCGAGGACGAGACCAACGAGGACTACACCTGCAAGTGGGTGGAGGACGAGAACGGCAACGTCACCAAGGTCGAGGGCCAGGTGTTCGACGACGATGAGTACGTCATCAACTTCGGCCCGCAGCACCCGTCGACGCACGGTGTGATGCGTTACCGCGTGAGCCTCGACGGCGAGATGGTGAAAAAGGTGGACGTGGTGAGCGGTTACATACACCGCGGCATCGAGAAGATGTGCGAGAGCCTCACCTATCCGCAGACGCTGCTCTATCCCGAGCGTATGGACTACATGGCAGCGCACATCAACCGCCACGCTCTGTGCCTGTGCATCGAGAAGGCCATGGGCCTGGAGGTGCCTCGCCGTGCCGAACTGATTCGCCTGATGATGGACGAGTTGATGCGTGTGAGTTCGCACCTGCTGAGTTACGGCTGCTTGACGATGGACCAGGGTGCCACCACGGCATTCTTCTATGGTTTCCGCGAGCGCGAACTTATCTACGACATCTTCGACAAGACCTGCGGCGCGCGCATGTCGATGAGTTACCTGACCATTGGCGGCGTGGTGGCCGACGTGCACCCCGACTTCATCAGCGACGTGCGCAACGCGTGCGACGTGATTGAGAAAGCGCTGAAGGAGTATCACAAACTGTTCACCGGCAACGTGATTGCCGTGAACCGCATGACCGGCGTGGGCTTGCTGACTAAGGAGCAGGCCATCGACTACGCCATCACGGGCCCCAGCGGCCGCGCCAGCGGCGTGCACTGCGACGTGCGCAAGACCAATCCCTACTCGCTCTACGACGAGTTTGAGTTCGACGAGGTGACGCGCCCCGAGGGCGACTCGATGGCTCGCTACATGGTGCGTATGGACGAGATTGTGCAGAGCATCAAGATACTGCGCCAGGCCTGCGACAAACTGGAGGCCGAGCCGGGCGAGGAATACATCGCCAAGGTGCCCAAACTCATTAAGTTGCCCGCCGGACACTGGTACCAGCAAGTGGAGGCCAGCCGCGGTGCCTTCGGTGTGTACATCGAGAGCGACGGCGACCCCAAGCCCTTCCAGAAGCCCTATCGCATGCACTTCCAGACGCCGTGCTTCAACCTCATCGGCGTCGTGGACCTCACCTGCCGCGACAACATGATTGCCGACCTGATCACCATCACAGCGTCGATCGACTATGTGATCCCCGACATCGACCGTTAATCGGCTTCACCACGAGTTTTTGAAACAAAAAATACAATCAACGTAAAACGAGATAACTGATATGTACGATTTTTCAAATATAGCAACCTGGTTCAACGACCTGCTCCTCGGCGTGATGCCGCAATGGCTGGCCACCACCATCGAGTGTGTGCTGGTGGCGGTGTTCATCCTGCTTGCCTACTCGGTGCTGGCAATGATTTACATCATGTATGAGCGCTGGGTGTGCGGCTGGATACAATGTCGTCGTGGCCCCATCCGCGTGGGTCCTGGCGGTTCGCTGCAAATCTTTGCCGACGTATTCAAGATCCTCACCAAGGAGATTATCACGCTGTGGTACACCGATAAGTTCCTGTTCTTCCTCGCCCCGTTCCTGGTGGTGATGGCGAGCGTGCTCACGTTTGCCTGCCTGCCGTGGGGCAAGGGCTTGCAACTTATCGACTTCAACATCGGCGTGTTCTTCATCATCGCCGTGTCGTCGATTGGTGTGCTGGGTATTCTGCTGGCCGGCTGGTCGAGCAACAGCAAATACACCCTTGTGGGTGCAATGCGCTCGGGTGCCCAGATGATCAGTTACGAGTTGTCGGTGGGCCTGTCGGTGCTCACAATGGTGTGCCTGGCCGGCACAATGAGCATCACCGGCATCGTCGAGGCTCAGCAAGACTGCTGGTTCCTGTTCAAGGGCCACCTGCCCGCCATCGTGGCGTTTATCATCTACATCATCGCCGCCAACGCCGAGAACAACCGTGGCCCGTTTGACCTTCCTGAGGCCGAGCACGAACTCACGGCCGGTTACCACACCGAGTACTCCGGTATCCACTACGGCCTGTTCTACCTGGCTGAGTACCTCAATCTGTTTGTGGTCAGTGGCATCGCCGCACTGCTGTTCCTGGGTGGCTGGATGCCGCTGCACGTGAGCGGCTGGGACGGCTTCAACGCTGTGATGGATTGGATTCCCGGAACAGTGTGGTTCCTGGGCAAGGCGTTCTTCATGACGTTCATCTTCATGTGGATTCGCTGGTCGTTCCCGCGCGTGCGCATCGACCAGATGCTGGCGTTGGAGTGGCGTTACCTCATGCCCATGGGCCTGGTGAACCTGGTGGTGATGGCCATCGTGGTGACACAGGGCTGGCACTTCTAAACAAGGCGACAATTAACGTAAACACATACACATATTTTAAATACACAATATCACATAAAATATCATGGCTGATAATTATGGAAAAATTACGCAGGTGATTGGCCCGGTGGTCGACATCGCCTTTGAGGGCGAGGGTGTGAGCCGCCCAGCCATTTACACTGCGCTGCGCGTGCAACGCCCGAGCGGCAATCCGCTGATCCTCGAGGTGGAGCAGCACATCGGCGAGAACACGGTGCGCTGCGTGGCAATGGACAGTACCGACGGTCTGCAACGCGGCACCAAGGTTGAAAACCTGGGCCGTCCCATCTCGGTGCCCACCGGCGACCAGGTGAAGGGACGCCTGCTGAACGTGATTGGGCAGCCCATCGACCACCTGGAGCCCCTCCAGGAAACCGAGCGACGCGCCATTCACCAGCCGGCACCGGCATTCTCCGACCTGTCGATTTCGCAGGAAATCCTGTTCACCGGTATCAAGGTCATCGACCTGATTGAGCCTTTCTCAAAGGGTGGTAAGATCGGTCTGTTCGGTGGCGCCGGTGTGGGTAAGACGGTGCTGATTATGGAACTTATCCACAATATTGCTCACGGTCACAACGGCTTCTCGGTGTTCACCGGTGTCGGCGAGCGTACCCGCGAGGGTAACGACCTGCTGCGCGAGATGATTGAGAGCGGTGTGATCAAGTATGGCGACAAGTTCCGCGAGGGCATGGCCCACGGCGAGTGGAACCTCAACGACGTCGACATGGACGCCGTGGCACAGTCGCAGGCCACCCTGGTGTTCGGCCAGATGAACGAGCCTCCCGGCGCACGTCTGCGCGTGGCACTGTCGGGCCTTACCGTAGCCGAGCAGTTCCGCGATCAGGGCGGCGGTGGCAAGGACATCCTGCTGTTTATGGACAACATCTTCCGCTTCACGCAAGCCGGTAGCGAGGTGTCGGCACTGTTAGGCCGCATGCCCAGCGCCGTGGGTTACCAGCCCACGTTGGCCAGTGAGATGGGTAAGTTGCAGGAGCGCATCACCAGTACCAAGTCTGGCTCGATCACCTCGGTGCAGGCCGTGTATGTGCCGGCCGACGACCTTACCGACCCGGCACCGGCCACCACGTTCAACTTCCTGGACGCCACCTGCGTGCTTAGCCGTAAAATCGCCGAGTTGGGTATCTATCCGGCCGTCGACCCGCTGGCAAGTACGTCGCGTATCATGGACCCGAACATCATCGGCCAAGAGCACTACGACGTTGCTCAGCGCGTGATACACCTGCTGCAGAAGTACAACGAGTTGCAGGACATCATCGCCATCCTCGGTGTGGACGAACTCAGCGACGAGGACAAACTCGTGGTGTCGCGCGCACGCCGCGCCCAGCGCTTCCTCTCGCAGCCCTTCTTCGTGGCCGAGCAGTTCACCGGACTTCCCGGTGTCATGGTGCCGCTGGCCGAGACCATACGCGGCTTCAAGATGATTCTCGACGGCGAGGTGGACCACCTGCCCGAGCAGGCCTTCCTGAGCGTGGGCACCATCGACGAGGCCATCGCCAAGGGCGAGAAACTGCTCGCCGAGGCACAAGCGTAACGCGATAGCACACAATAACGTTCATTACAGTACGAAAATAACATGACACTCAAGATAATATCGGCTCAACAAATCGACTATGAGGGCGAGGTGACCAGCGTCACGCTGCCGGGTGCCCTGGGCATGTTCCAGGTGCTTCGCGGCCATGCCGCGCTCATCGCCGCGCTCAAGGCTGGCACCGTGAGTTTCGTCACCGAGGGTGGCGAGACGCTCACGCGCGACATTGCCGGCGGAGTGGCCGACGTGAAAAACGATGTGGTGAGTGTGTGTCTTTACTGATCGACTATGAAAAAGGCAATAATCGCAATCATCACCCTGGTAATCGTGGGGTTTATGGCACTGGGCTTCATTCGCGCGGGCCATCACCACGGCGACGGCGAGGTGAACCCCAAGGAAATCATCTATGAGCACTTGGGCGACGCTTACGGCTGGGAGTTGCCGTTCTGCCACGATGTGCGCATCCCGCTGCCCATCATCGTCAAGGGCACCGACGGCTGGCACTGCTTCAGCAGCAGCCGCGTGACCGACGGCGGTACGTACGCCGGCTTCACCATTGCCGAGGGCGGCGACTACAACGGCAAGTTGGTGCAACTGCAGCCCGACGGCTCGCAGTACCGCCCGCTCGACCTGTCGGTGACCAAGAACGTGGCCGCAATCTTCGTGGCCGCGCTGCTCGTGGTGCTGATGGTGATGCACGTGCGCAACTGGTACAAGCGCCACGGCATGACGGCGCCGCGCAAGGGCACCGCACTGCTCGAACTCATCGTCGACTACGTGTACACCGACACCATACGCCCCATCATGGGCAAGGAAGCGCCGAAATACGCGCCTTACCTGCTCACCGTGTTCTTCTTCATCCTCACGATGAACTTGCTGGGACTGGTGGTCATCTTCCCCGGTGGCGCAAACCTCACGGGCAACCTGGCCGTGACCATGACCCTGGCACTGATCACATTCTTCATTATCAACTTCACCGGCACACGCGAGTACTGGAAGGAAATCTTCTGGCCCGACGTGCCCATGGCACTCAAGTGCCCCGTGCCCATGATGCCGCTAATCGAGGTGTTGGGCGTGTTCACCAAGCCCATCGCGCTGATGATCCGTCTCTTCGCCAACATGATGGGCGGTCACATGGTGGTGCTGGTGCTGATGTTGCTCATCTTCATCTTCACCTCGATGTTTGGCGCCGTGGTGGGTGGCGTGACCACAGTGTTCTCGCTGGCCTTCGCGCTGTTCATGCTTGCGCTCGACACGCTGGTGAGTTTCATCCAGGCCTACGTGTTCACAATCTTGAGCGCCATCTTCATATCGATGGCACACGTTGAGCCTCACGGCCACGCAGCCGAACAAACAAAAGAATAAAAAACAAAAACAATAACATTTAAAACACTTTACGACTATGTTAGGAATGATTTTAGCAGAAGCAATGGCCAACTTTGGCGCTGCTCTGGGAGCAGGAATCGCTGCTATCGCAGCTGGTATTGGTATTGGTAAGATTGGCGGCTCGGCAATGGAAGCCATTGCACGCCAGCCCGAATCGACCGGCGACATCCGCAGCAATATGATTGTGATTGCGGCACTTATCGAGGGCGTTGCATTCGTGGCGCTGATCGTTTGTTTCCTCGCAATTTTCATCTCTTAATCACCGATAACTCCATTCACGCATGGAACTTTTCACACCGCAATTCGGCTTGGTGTTCTGGATGTTCATCGCTTTTCTGGCACTGTACTTCGTGCTGGCTAAGTACGCCTGGCCCTTCATCATCAAGAGCATGGAGGAGCGGGCCGACTTAATCGACAAGGGAGTGGTCTATGCCCAGCAAGCCAAGACTCACCTCGACAACGCTCGCGCTGAGGCCGACAAACTGTTGGGCGAAGCACGCCAGCAACAAGCCGAGATAATTCGCGACGCCAACAAAATGCGCACCCAAATCATCGAGGATGCGCGTGGCGAGGCGGCCGTTGAGGCAAAGAAGGTTTCCGATGCTGCACTGCTGTCGATTGATCAAGCGCGCAAAGAAAGCGAGAAACAGTTGCGAGCAGAGATGAGCGAAATCGCCCTGCAAATCGCCGAAAAAGTGATTCGCAAAAACGTCGACAACGATCAGGCGCAGCGGGAACTGGTAGAAAAATATCTCAATGAGGTTGAGACAAAAAACTAACTGAATTATGAAAGACGGACTGATACCACGCCGATACGCCAAAGCACTGTATAAGTTGGCTGTCGAGAAAGGCGACGCTCAGGAAATCTATGAGCAACTTAAGCCCATCGGGCGAGGTAGCATCACCGGTCTGGACGACGTCAAGCGTGTGCTGCTCAACCCCTACATCGATGAGCAGGACAAGGGACGCGTCATGGTGGAGATGACGGGAGCCAAGCCAGGAAGTTCGCTGGAGAAATTCTTATTGTTGGTGATTCGGAACAACCGTGCTCAGTATCTGCGCAAAATAGCGCTGTCCTATGTGAGTCTCTACCGTGAGCAACACGGCATAGCACAGGTCGACGTGACCACTGCCACCCAGTTGCCACAAGAGCAAATCGACAAAATCGTGCAACTGATACGCGACCGCCTGGGCGACATCACCCTGGAGGTTAACCAGTTAATCGACCCGCAACTGATAGGCGGATTCACCGTCAAGGTGGGCGACACACTGCTCGACGCGTCGGTAAAGAATGAATTGAATAAAATGCGTTTAAATCTACTACGTTAACACGTTAATTTTTAAAGAATGATCAACCCAAGCGAAATATCCGACATACTGAAACAACAACTCAGCGACATTCAGCAGAATGTCAGTTTTGAGGAGGTTGGAACAGTGCTCGAAGTCGGTGACGGCGTGGCACACGTCTACGGCCTGCAAAATGTCGAGGCCAACGAACTCGTGGAGTTCGAGAACGGTGTCACTGGCGTGGCTATGAACCTCGAGGAGAGCGACGTGGGCGTGATTTTGCTCAACGAGGTCGACTCGATATCTGAGAATATGAAGGTGCGCCGCACCGGGCAGATTGCGTCGATTCAGGTGGGCGAAGGCCTGCTGGGACGCGTGATCAACGTGCTCGCCGAGCCCATCGACGGCCGCGGCACCATCGACGGCGACCGTCTGCGCCTGCCACTGGAGCGCAAGGCTCCCGGCGTGATTTTCCGACAGCCAGTGAACCAGCCGCTGCAAACCGGCCTCAAGGCCATCGACTCGATGATTCCCATCGGACGCGGACAGCGCGAACTTATCATCGGCGACCGACAGATTGGCAAGACGGCAATCGCCATCGACACCATCATCAACCAGCGCTCGAACTACGAGGCCGGCAAGCCCGTGTACTGCATCTATGTGGCTATCGGACAGAAGGCTTCGACAGTGGCCGCACTGGTCAATAAACTCGAGGAGCAGGGCGCCATGCCTTACACCATCGTGGTGGCTGCCACGGCGGCCGACTCGGCCTCAATGCGCTACTATGCCCCGTTTGCCGGAGCGGCAATCGGCGAGTATTTCCGCGACACCGGCCGCGACGCACTGGTGATTTACGACGACCTGTCGAAGCACGCAGTGGCTTACCGCGAGTTGTCGCTGATTCTGAAGCGCCCCTCGGGACGCGAGGCTTATCCTGGCGATATCTTCTATCTGCACAGCCGACTGCTCGAGCGCGCCGCAAAAATCAACGACAACCAGGACGTGGCTGCCGTGATGAACGACCTGCCCGACGCACTGAAAGACCGCGTGAAAGGCGGCGGTTCGCTGACGGCACTGCCCATCATCGAGACGCAGGCTGGCGACGTGAGCGCATACATCCCCACCAACGTGATTTCAATCACCGACGGACAGATTTACCTGGAGACCGCACTGTTCAACGCCGGTATTCGCCCGGCCGTGAACGTGGGTATCTCGGTGAGCCGTGTGGGTGGTAACGCGCAAATCAAGTGCATGAAGAAGGTCGCCGGTACGCTGAAAATCGCTCAGGCACAGTATCGCGAACTCGAGGCGTTCACCAAGTTCGGTGGCGACATCGACCCGGTGACCGCACGCACCATCGACACCGGCCGCAAAAACGAGCGCCTGCTCGTGCAGCCGCAGTACTCACCCATGAAGGTCGAGGAGCAAGTGGCTATCATCTTCTGCGGTGTGAACGGCCTGCTGCAGCGCGTGCCGCTGGAGAAAGTGCCCGAGTTTGAGAAACTATTCATACAGTATCTTCAGGCAAAGCACCAGCACGACGTGCTGGACGTGCTGCGCAGCGGCAAGATCGACGACGACGTGATGGAGAAACTCCGCGTCGCCGCCAACGACATCGCCGCCCAGTACACCGCCTGACCACAATTGCATTAGTCACGATAAGATAACGATATGTCAACTCTACGTGAACTGAAAAGCCGCATCGGCTCGGTAGCCTCGACGCAAAAAACCACCAGCGCGATGAAGATGATTTCATCGGCTAAGATGCGTAAGGCTACCGCCGGCCTGCAGCAACTGTCGCCCTACCGGTTGATGGTGCAGCAGGTGCTCAGCCACCTGCTCGTCACCGACCAGGAGTTTGACTCGCCACTGACCACCGTACGCGACGTTAACCACGTGGCGATGATGGTGTTCGGTAGCGACGACGGCCTGTGCGGCGCATTCAATATCAACATTTTCAAGCAACTTCTTGTGGCCATCGACGACGCTCGCAAGGCGTGGGGCAAGGATGTGAAAATCACCATCTTGCCCGTGGGCCGCAAACTCACCAAGGCCGCCAGCAAGTTGCGCATCGAAAATGTTGAGGTGGAAAAATGCCCGCTCAACACGCGCAGCGACGGTCAGCAGGTGCACGACTTCACCGAGGTGCTCAGGCAGCAATTCCTCGACCATCACTACGACCGCGTCGACCTGCTGTACATGCACTTTGTGAGCACGAGCCGCCAGCGGTTCACCCGCGAGCAGTTCCTGCCGGTGCGCTACGAGGCGCTGGCCAGCCAGGCCGACGCCCGCCTGGCCACCGAGCCTTGCCTCTTCGAGCCCGACGCCAACGCTATCTTCAACAGCGTGTTGCCACTGCACATGCAGGCCATGATGCAGGAGGTGTTCACCGAGAGCATGGCCAGCGAGCAGGCCGCACGCGTGATGGCAATGCAGACGGCGAGCGACAACGCCAAGGAGTTGCTCGACGAACTCAACCTGGAGTACAACAAGTTGCGCCAGCAGAGCATCACCACCGAACTGCTCGACATCCTGGGCGGACAAGTGCAACGCTAACAGGCTACCGCGGCGACATTTTGCGCCAAGCGGTATAACATATTGAATATTATATTGATACACTACATTAGAGTTATATGAACATTCAGGAGTATTTCGTCTCTCTCTTTAAGGGCATCCACAGCCTGATAAAGGGTATGGAGGTAACGGGCAAGGAGCTTGTCACCCCCAAGGTTACCGAACAGTACCCCGAAAACCGGGCTACGTTGAAGATTCCCGACCGTTTCAGGGCCACCCTGCAGTTTGTCTACGACGAGGAGGGTAACCACAAGTGCATCGCGTGCCGCAGTTGTGAGCGCGCCTGCCCCAATGGCACCATCCACATCGACACTCGCATGGTCGACCTGCCAAACGGCAAGAAAAAACAAAAACTCGACAAGTACATCTACGACCTGGGTAGTTGCACCTTCTGCTCGCTGTGCGTGCAGTCGTGTCCTACCAACGCCATCGAGTTCAGCAACGATTTCGAGCAGGCCGTGTTCCGTCGTGAGGCGCTGGTGAAGCAACTCAACTACTTGCCCGAGAAGGATGAGCCGGCTCCTGCGCCTGCTCCTGCAGCACCCGCCGAGGCCCCCGATAAGGCCACCGACGAGAAAACCGTCGAAAAGCCTGCCGTGAAGGTCGCCGTAAAGGCCGACGACGCTGCGAAACCAGCCAACGAAAATCAAGAAAATCAATAATATGGAATCAGTAGGAAATATCATCATGTATTTCATAATTGCAATCGCAATTATCGCATTTTCGGTACTGACCGTCACCACCCGGAAAATCCTGCGCTCGGCAACTTACTTGCTCTTTGTGCTCTTTGCCACAGCGGCGCTGTATTTCCAGATGGATTACCATTTTCTGGGGGCCGTGCAAATCGCTGTGTACGCTGGCGGTATCGTAGTACTATTTGTCTTTGCCATCCTGCTCACTCACAAGCCGGGTGCCGACACACAAGCCATCACGTCGCACCGTAAGTGGCTCGGCGTGGCCGTGGCGATGATCGGTGCCCTGGTGTGCGGATATGCGCTGTTCAGTTATGGCGGATTCTGCGGAAAGCAACTTATTGGCGACGATGGCCTGTCAATAGACCGCCTCGGACAAATGCTGCTCAGCACCGACAAGTTTGGATATCTGCTTCCCTTCGAGGCAGTGAGTGTGCTTTTGCTCGCATGTATAATTGGTGGAGTGGTAATCGCACGCCGTCGTTAACAAGAAAGGAGACCAGTTATGAATCTTACCTTACTTATGTATCTCATTCCAAGCATAATAATGTTTGGGTGCGGAGTGTACGGGTTCCTTACCCGGAAAAATATGATTGCCATCATGATTTCGCTCGAGTTGATGCTCAACTCGGTCGACATCAACTTTGTAGTGTTCAACCGCTTCTTGTTCCCCGGTCAGTTTGAGGGCATGTTCTTCACGCTGTTTGCCATCGCTATAGCCGCCGCCGAAACGGCGCTCGCTCTGGCAATCATCATCAATGTGTTCAGGGCAATCAAGAATGTGGATATCAACCAAATCAATAAACTGAAATTCTAACGATATGCCATTCAATTATACCATCGCAGTTATTGCCATCCCCCTGTTTATGTTCCTGTTCTTAGGACTCGCCGGGGTGAAAATGAGTAGAAAACTCACTGGTGTACTGGGCGTGCTGGGCATGCTGGTGACAACCGTGCTGGCTTATGGCGTGGCGTTGACCTATTTCTTTGGCACAGGCCAGGGACAGGTGGTCGACGGCGTTCGCCAGGCAATCACGGTGTGGAACCCCGACTGGCTCTCGTTCACCAAGACGCTGGTGGTGCGCATGGGCATCATGCTCGACCCCATCGCTGCCATGATGCTTGTGGTAATCACCACGGTGTCGTTCATGGTCCACCTCTACAGTTTGGGCTACATGAGCGACCACCACGGCAACGCCGAGAAGGGCTTCCAGCGCTACTATGCCTTCCTGGCATTGTTCACCTTCTCGATGCTGGGCCTGGTTGTTGCCACCAACCTGTTCCAAATCTTCATCTTCTTTGAGATGGTGGGCGTATCGTCTTATCTTCTCATCGGATTCTATTACACTTCGCCCGCTGCCAACCATGCCAGCAAGAAAGCGTTCATCGTCACCCGCTTGGCCGACTTCTTCTTCCTGGTGGGTATCATGATTCTGAGTTACTACTCGGGCAGTTTCGACTTCGACACGCTCGTGTTCGGCTCGAATCATGCCAATTCGCTCGAGGTGGCACAGTCGATTATCGGCAATCCCGGAGTGGCAACATTCATGGGTTGCTCGGCAATGACGTGGGCGCTGACCTTTATCTTCATTGGTGGCGCCGGCAAGAGTGCCATGTACCCGCTGCACATCTGGCTGCCCGACGCCATGGAGGGCCCGACCCCTGTGTCGGCGCTGATTCATGCCGCCACCATGGTGGTTGCCGGTGTGTTCCTGGTGGCTCGCCTGTTCCCGCTCTACGTGGTGTGCCAGGCCGCTATGGACGTGATTCTTGTCGTGGGTGCATTCACCGCATTCTATGCCGCGGCAATCGCCTGCGTGCAGAGCGACATCAAGCGCGCCCTGGCGTTCTCCACCATCTCGCAAATCGCTTTCATGATGACGTCGCTGGCCGTGAGCAGTGCCGACGGCGCGCTCATCGAGATTCACGAGGGCTACGGCCTGGGCTACATGGCTTCGATGTTCCACTTGTTCACACACGCAATGTTCAAGGCGTTGCTCTTCCTGTGCGCCGGCGCAATCATCCATGCCGTGCACAGCAACGAGAACAGCGACATGCATGGCCTGCACAAGTACATGCCCATCACCAGCATCGCCTTCCTGATTGGCTGTCTGGCCATCGCGGGCATCCCGCCGTTCGCCGGATTCTGGAGCAAGGACGAGATTCTCGTGGCTTGCTACAACAAGGGCCTGGGTTGGGGCATCTGGATGACTATGGTCGCCGGCCTCACCGCCTTCTATATGTTCCGCATCTACTTCCTTATCTTCTTCTGGAATAAACACGAAGTGCACACCGAGCATGAGCCCAAGGACCAGCCTTGGACCATGACGCTGCCGCTGATTATCCTGGCCGTGATTTCGATTGTCGCCGGCTTTGTCCCGGCTCACAACATGGTCACGTGGGACGGCGGTCACCTGCACACCCAACTCGATTGGACGGTGGCCGGCACCAGCGTGCTGGTGGCCCTGGTGGGCATCGGCCTCGCGTTCAAGATGTACTACAAGGAGAACCCGCTGCCCGAGCGCATGGCATCGTCGTGCCGTGGCTTGTGGACGGCCGCTTACAAGCGCTTCTACATGGACGAACTCTACCAGTTTATCACTCACAAGGTGATTTTCCAGGGCATCTGCAAGCCCATCGCATGGTTCGACCGTGCTATTATCGACGGCTTCATGAATATGCTCGCTGTGGGTACACAGCATGCCGCTTACGGTGTGCGTCGCCTGCAATCGGGCAGCATCCAGGGCTATGTGGTGGTTTACTTCCTCGGCGCGCTGCTGCTGGCAGTGATTACGCTGATATGCGTGTTGGTATTTTAAATGATAACGGTCCTAACAATTCGATAATAACGATATGGAAATATTCAGTAACATACTTATTTATTTCGTGATTGTGCCACTGGTGACTCTGCTGGGTTTGGCAGTGTGCAATAATAGGGGCATGGCTGCTATCCGGACCGTTGCCACAGTGGGCGCCACCGTGCTTGTGGCTCTCGCCGCTTATCTGGTCTACATCTTCCTGCATGAGCGCGGCATGGGCAACCAGGCCGAGATGATTCTGCAGACGTCGGTGATGTGGTATGCACCATTTAATATCAAACTTGCTCTTGGCGTCGACGGCGTGTCGGTGGTGATGATTTTGCTCTCGGCATTTATCGTCTTTGCCGGCGTGTTTGCCTCGTGGAAGATGAACCCGCTTCCCAAGCAGTTCTTCATGTGGTTCTTCTTGCTCAGCACGGGCGTGTTTGGCTTCTTCATCTCGATCGACCTGTTCACCATGTTCATGTTCTACGAGGTGGCTCTGATTCCCATGTACCTGCTCATTGGCGTGTGGGGCTCGGGCAACAAGAACTATAGTGCCATGAAACTTACGCTCATGCTTATGGGCGGCTCGGCATTCCTGATGCTTGGCATCATCGGCATCTATTTCCACAGCACACCCGAGGGCATTCCTCACACTATGAACATCCTGGACATCGTGCGCTACGATGCCATTCCGCACAACTGGCAGATGTGGCTCTTCCCGCTCACCTTTGTGGGATTCGGCGTGCTTGGCGCAATGTTCCCGTTCCACACTTGGTCGCCCGATGGTCATGCCAGCGCGCCCACAGCAGTGTCGATGCTTCACGCCGGCGTGCTGATGAAGTTGGGAGGCTATGGCTGCTTCCGCGTGGCTATCTACCTGATGCCCTTTGCCGCAGCGCAGTTGGGATGGATTTTCCTCACGCTCACCGGCATCAGCATCGTCTACGGTGCATTTAGCGCATGTGTGCAGACCGACCTCAAGTACATCAATGCTTACAGTAGTGTGAGCCACTGTGGCATGGTTCTCTTCGCCATCCTGATGTTCAACCAGACGGCAATGACCGGTGCCGTGCTGCAAATGCTCTCGCACGGTCTGATGACGGCACTCTTCTTTGCCCTCATCGGTATGATTTACGGACGCACGCACACCCGCGACATCCGCGAGATGGGCGGCATGATGCACATCATGCCTTACCTGGGTGTGGGATATGTGCTTGCCGGACTTGCCTCGCTCGGCTTGCCGGGCCTGAGTGGCTTCGTGGCCGAGATGACAATCTTCATCGGCTCGTATGAGAATGCCGACGTGTTCCGCCGCACCCTCACCATTATCGGTGCCAGTTCGATTGTCATCACCGCGGTCTACATCCTGCGTGTGGTGGCCAAATTGCTCTTTGGCGCCGTGCAGAACGAGCATCACCGCGAACTCACCGATGCCTCGTGGGACGAGCGCTTGTCGACAGCCACGCTTATCCTGGCTGTGGCAGCAATTGGTTGCTTCCCCAACTTCTTCGTCAACATCATCAGCGACAGTTTTGTGCCTGTGGTGAATGCGTTGAAGGCATTTTTCCCTGTAGTGATGTGATAATGAAAGTGTTGAATTAGAAAATCGTATAATAAGATATGGATTATTCGCAATTTTTAATGATGCCGCAGGAAATAGGGTTACTGCTTGTGTTCCTGCTCGTGTTTCTTTACGACACTTTTATGCCGCAACGGTCGCAGCGCATGCTGCCGTTGTTCACCACGATACTGTTTGCCATCTACACCGTTCTGGCATTCATTCCCATGGGCTTTGGCGAGGCTTTCGGCGCAATGTTCGAGAGCACCCCGGCCACGTGGGTGATGAAGAATGTGCTCAACGTGGGTGTGTTTATCGTGCTACTGCAGGCTGTGAAGTGGACCAACGACGACTTCGTGAGTGTGCGCCGCGGCGAGTTCTATGAACTCATCCTGCTCACTCTGTTCGGCATGTTCCTGATGATTTCGTCGCGCCACTTCCTGCTCTTTGTCATCGGCCTGGAGACCGCTTCGCTGCCCATCGCGGCACTGGCGGCCTTCGAGAAGCGCTACTACGAGAGCCGTGAGGCGGCAGCAAAATACGTATTTACCGCGATATTCTCGAGCGCAATCTTTATGCTCGGCATTTCGTTTGTTTACGGCTTGGCCGGCACGCTCTACTTCAACGATATCGCAATGGCCGTCACCACGGCCAACCCGCTGCTGATTGTCGCTGTGGCGTTTGTCATCGCCGGTGTGGGTTACAAACTCTCGCTTGTGCCCTTCCACCAGTGGACTGCCGACGTCTATCAGGGTGCTCCGACGGCTGTTACCAGTTACCTGTCGGTTATCAGCAAGGGTGCCGCGGCATTTGCCTTCCTGGTTATCCTGGTGCAGGCGTTTGGCTCGATTTACTCGCAAGTGTGGGAGTGGATGCTCTATGCCATCATCGTGCTCACCATCACCATCGGTAACCTGTTTGCCATGCGTCAGCGCAACCTCAAGCGATTCCTCGCTTATTCGTCGATTTCGCAGGCCGGTTACATCATGCTTGGCGTGATTGCCTACAGCACGGTGGGTATGGCGTCGATGATGTACTATGTGCTGGTGTACATCTTCAGCAACCTTGCCGCCTTCGGCGTGATTGCCGTAATCGAGCGCGCTACCGGCAAGGTGACGATGGACGATTACAACGGCTTGTTCCGCACCAACCCCTGGCTGGCTTTCACCATGATGCTCGCCATGTTCTCGTTGGGTGGCATTCCGCCGTTCGCCGGCTTCTTCAGCAAGTTCTTCATCTTCATGGGGGCTGCTAACCAGGGCACGGTGGCAATCTATGTGCTGGTGTTCATCGCATTGGTCAACACCATCATCTCGCTCTACTACTATCTGCTGGTGGTCAAGGCAATGTTCATCCGTCAGGACGACTGCGCAGTGCCTTACATCGACAGTCACTGGACCGAGGAACTGGGCCTCACTATCTGCGTGATGGGTATCATCGCAGTGGGTCTGGCAAGTGGCATCTATGCCTTCCTCAACCAGACTACGGCCAGCATGGCGAGTTTCTTTCCCGCCATTGGCTAATAACTGAATAACAATGTGGTGCCTCATGGCTATGCAGTCGCGAGGCACCATAATTTTTAATGAATATGTCAAGCTTTAATCACGTCGTGAAATCGCTGGCCGCGCTGCTGCTCGTTGCTGCGGCGGCCCTGCCCGCACAAGGGCGCGAGGTGCGTGTGCTGTCGATTGGCAACAGCTTCTCGACCGACGCTTTCGGCTACTTACCCTGGATTATCCACAGCCTGGCACCCGATGTCGACATGACACTGGGCGTGCTGTGCGGCAGCGGCTCAGGCCTGCAGTGGCATTGGGAGACGGCAGTGCAGGTCGGAAGGCCTTACCGACATTATTACAAGACCGTGAACCGCGAGCGATGGTTCCAGGAGTACCCAGAGTACGCCGTGGGCATCAAATATGCCGTGCGCAACGAGCCGTGGGACTACATCATCTTGCAGCAGGTGAGTTCACAAAGCCGCGACTACGACCTGTATCAGCCTTACCTCGACTTGCTTATGCACTGGATCGACTCATTGGCTACCAATCCGCAGAAGAAGTACATTTGGATGCTCACGCCATCGTATGCCGACGGCTACCACCGCCTGCCCGACGGCTCCAGCCTGAACATGTTCTACGACGTGGCGGCGTGCTCCAGGCGCGTGATCGACGAGACACCCATCGACATCATCATGCCGTGTGGCACGGGCATCCAGAACGCGCGTGCTTCGGATCTCGACGCCATGGGCGACTACGGCCACTTGAGCAAGGACGGCATGCACCTGCAGGAGGGCTTGCCTTGTCTTATTGAGAACTGGATTGCCGCCATGACCATCCTCGACGACCTGGGCATTGAGTACGACCTGTGGAGCGAAAACTTTGATGTGACCAACCACTGGCTCTTGACGATTCGTCGCCCCGACCAGCGTGGCGTGGTATACGGGGTGGGGGAGCGCTCGCGAAAGTGGGGCAAGATTTGCGCCCTCGATGCCATGGCGCATCCTTATGAGCGCACCATTCCCGTGTGGCCCCTGCCAGAGTATCCTGAGCCCGAGGATGTTAATGCCGACGGCTACATCGATGGCGCCGACCTCAACATCATCTTCTCGACTGTGCTCGGAAAGATTGAGACGCAGCCCGACGACCCTGCCGACATCAATCGCGACGGTGTCGTCGACGGCAACGACATCAACATAATGATAAACCTGATACTGGGCCGGTAACTTTTTTACGGCTATTCACACACAGCGTGCTGCACCTCAGTTTTTTGTGCCGCACGCTGTGTGTCAATATTATAACCAAACTTAAAAAATGACAATTCTCGTTGCATGAGCATAGCCAATCGGCGTAAAATCCGTAACTTTGCAGCCGCATTTTTCATTACACACGACAATTATGACTACTCTGCGACACATATTCATCACCCTGACTGCTGTGGTGGCGCTTGCCGCCATGGGCCAGTCGGTATACGTTCAGTCGACCGTTACGCTGGTCGATGCCGGAGGATATTTTCCGCAGTTGAGCCCCGACGGCACCAAGTTGGTGTACGCGCCCACCGATGCCGTAAACCTGAAAATCCTGGAGATGGACTCCACCGGCAACCGCACCACGACCATAGCCAGCAAAGGCTATCCCGGTTTCGATGCCCGTTTTGGCCCCGACGGCAAGGTCTACTATGTGACCCAGGAGCGCGTGCGTGGCAACCTCATTCACCGCACCGGGCACTGCTACGACCCCGCCACCGGGCAAACCACCACTGTGCTGCCCGCGCAACACGGTGCCGTGCAGGCCATCCCGGCCGGCGACGGCCTGGTGATGCTCGGCGAGCGCGACCGCAAGGTGATTGGCCGCGTGAATAAGCCCTTCGCCTATGCCCGCGGGCCGCGCCTCTACGTCGTCATGCCCGACGGCCGTGAGCGCATGACCTCGCCCGCCGGCGAGTGCCCCATGTATTTGTGGCCCAGTGTGTCGCCCAGCGGCCGCAAGGTGGTCTTTGAGGCTGTGGGCAAGGGCCTCTACGTGACCGATCTCAGCGGCAAGGTGCTCGCCCGCTTGGGCAAGTTCCTCATGCCATGCTGGATCAACGACGACTACCTGGTGGCCATGCGCAGCAGCAACAACCCCGACTACCGCAGTTATAATATCTACCTTATCAAGGCCGACGGATCGAGCGTGCGTGCCATCACCGACGGCGACCGTGCCATCCAGCCCTCGGTGTCGGGCAACAAGGTGGTGTACACCACCAATAAGGGAAAGATTCGCGTTATAACACTTAACATACCCGCACAGCAATGAACTATCGCATAGCATTATATAGCATCGTCGCCGCCATGACGCTCTCGCTGGCCACCACCGTGGCCGAGGCGCAGGATCGTCCGCGCGTATTCGTTAACCCGGGTCATGGAGGCCACGACAAGGACGATCGTTACGAGCCCATCTACGTCAAGGGCGAGGGCCGCCGCCTCGACTACTATGAGAGCGAGTCGAACCTCTCGACGGGCCTGGCGCTGGCCGAGTGCCTCAAGGCCAAGGGCTACGACGTGATTCTCACTCGCAAAGACAATCACACTGCCGACGACCTCGACCTCTATGAAATCGTCGCCATGGCAAATGCCAGCGGCGCCGACCTCTTCTTCGCCGTGCACAGCAACGACACCGGCAGCAAGCCATCGCAAAACTGGCCGCTCGCGCTCTACCGTGGCTTTACGCGCGACCCGGCTGTCGACGGCAGCGACGAGATTGCCGAGCATGTGATGCGCCATCTCTATGCCAACAAGGTGTCGTGGTGGAACCGCGAGTCGCCAAAGATTGCCGGCGACTGGTCGTTCTACAACTGGGGCTACAAGGTTGGCCTGGGCGTGCTCACATTCAATAAGTTGCCCGGTATGCTCAGCGAGGGCGCGTTTCACGACTTCAAGACCGAGCGTCTGCGCTATCTCAATGCCGACTATTGCTGGCTCGAGGGATGGAACCAGAGCCTGGGCATCGACGACTACTTCAAGCGCTCCTCGCACTACAACCGTGGCACGCTGGCGGGCATTGTCTATGTCGACGCTCCCGACCTCTACGACGGCTACGAGCGCCGCCGCCCGGTCAACGGTGCCAACGTCGTGCTTGCCGACGCGCAGGGCCGCCATGTGGCATCGCTCTACACCGACCGTCGCGACAACGGCGTGTACGTGTTCAAGAACCTCAAGCCCGGCCGTTATCGCGTAAGCACCAACATCGAGGGCAACCCGCTGTCGCAGGACATCACCGTGAAGGCTAATGCCACAGTCTACGCCAACTTCCACTGGACGCCGCCTGCGCCCGAGCCCATCGTCATCGATGCTGGCGGACAACCTGCCGACGGCTACCAAATCGACGACGACCTCGATTTCGTCCCCGCTGGCGGAAAATGATTTCCTCGGAAGGCAACGGGCGAAAATCCAGAAAATTTAATGATAATAAAGCAAAACGTTCATTTTATTGGGCGTTTTGCTTTTTTTGTTGTAAATTTGCGCCACGACAAGGGAAAATTCAACTATTTAACGATATAGACTATGAAACGCATCTTCTTTGCATTGATGGTAGGCTGGGCACTGGTGGCTGTTGCCCAGCGCGTGACTGTCACTGAGCAGTCGCGCCTGTTGCCGGTCGAGGGGCCGGCCTACTATCCTGTCCTCAGCCACGACGGTGAGCAACTGCTGTTCACCAGCGAGAGTACGCAGGGGCTGAACCTCTACGATTTCGGAACACGTGCCGTGACGCGCGTGAGCGACGAGCCTGGTGCGGGCTACGGCGCCGTGTTTGGCGGCGACGGCAGCATCTACTACGTGTCGCAGGAGCGTCGCGAGAACAAACTGATTTACCGCACCGGTCACCGCTACGACCAGGCTACAGGCCGCAGTGCGGTGGTTCTGGAGGCGCAGCATGGCCCCATGCAGCCTGTGGCGGCAACGCGCGGCGGGGCGATGAAGAGCCGTGCCCGCAACTACAGCAGCGCAAAGGCGGTGGGCACCGCGGTGTACACCCAGGGCAGCGAGGTGATTATCGACATCGCCGGCCGTGAGCGCCGCTTCTCGCCCGTCGAGTCATGGGCCGGTTACCTGTGGGCTTCGCTGTCGCCCGACGGACAGCGAGTGGCTTTCTTTGCCGCCGAGCAAGGCATCATAATCATCGACCTCAACGGCAATGTGCTTGCTCGACTCGGCAACTATGAGATGCCATGCTGGTACGACGACAACTATCTAGTGGCACAAAACACCACCGACGACGGCCGGCAGTTCACCTCGTCGCAAATCTTGCTGCTCAAGGCCGACGGTACCTATAAGCACGAACTTACGCGCCCCACTTCCATGACCATGCAGCCCACAGCGGGCGGTGGCAAGATTGTCTACACCACTATCGATGGCAACCTGACATTAATGAAAATCAACATTCAACAATAAAACACCCACACGACACTATGAAACGTTTCTACTTCTTTAGTTTGTTACTGATGGCGCTCGTGATGGGAATGGGCGTCAAGGCGGCAGCGCAGGACATGCCGCACATCTACATCAACCCCGGCCACGGCGGCCACGACAGCGACGACCGCAACGTGGTGGTGCCGCCCTTTGCCTCGGGCGACACGGCGGGCTTCTGGGAGTCAAACTCCAACCTGTGGAAAGGCTTCGCCTTGCAGGAGGTGCTTCGCAAGAAAGGCTACACCACGAGCATCTCGCGCCTGGCTAACCAAACGTCGAACGACCTGGCGCTGTCGACCATCGTTGCCCTGTGTAACCAGAGTGGCGCCGATGTGTTCTACTCGATTCACAGCAACGCCACTGGTGCCGGCGAAAACTATCGCATCAACTTCCCGCTGGGTCTGTATCGCGGCCCCGACAACCAGCCCATCGTGCCCGAGAGCGACCGTCTCGCGCTGGAGTTGGTGAAGGTGCTCTACCAGAACCAGAGCACCGTGTGGACCAGCAACTACGCCACGCGTGGCGACTGGTCGTTCTACCCGCAGTGGAACAATCAGGGACTGGGCGTGCTGCGTGGCAACAATGCCATCTCGATGCTCGACGAGGGCTCGTTCCACGACTATATCCCCGAGACTTATCGCCTGATTAACCACGACTACGACTGGGTGGAGGGCTTCAACTTCT
The DNA here is from genome assembly GCA_902776835.1 of uncultured Bacteroidales bacterium. Lineage (GTDB taxonomy): Bacteria > Bacteroidota > Bacteroidia > Bacteroidales > Muribaculaceae > Sodaliphilus. The sequence goes on along the minus strand of CACYRK010000012.1, from coordinate 53,204 downwards.
CGATAGGCGCCGACAACTTCTTTGGCTACAGCGAGACTCTGCCGCAAGGCATCATCACCGGTAACCTGCGCGACGAGCGCGTGATGCGCACGGCAACCTACGTCATGCACGGGGCCGACGCGCGTCAGCCTATCAACGGTGCCACGGTGCGATTGCTTGACCTCTACGACAACGAGTTGGCAACCACCACGACCGACCAACTGCAAAACGGCATCTACCTCTTCAAGTATTTGGATCCGGGACAGTACAAAGTCGAAGTCTCAGAGCCTGAGCACTTCACGCAGACCAAAATCGTGGAGGTGACCGCCAACGCTGTTACCTACTGCAACTTCGACCTGAAGAAGGTGCGCAACACCCCGCCCGAGGTGGTCAGTTACTCGCCCGTGTGGAACGACGGCGACGACCCGGTGCTGTGCAACACGCCCGTGGTTATCAACTTCAACTGGGACATGGACATTCCCAGCACCGAGGCGGCATTTGAGATTTCGCCTGCCGTCGAGGGCTCGTTTACCTGGGAAGACACTAACTATCGCCTCGTCTTCACGCCCACCGACGCTTACGACGTGAATACGCACTACACCGTCACGGTGCGCGCCAGTGCCGAGCATGCCGGAGGCACAGCCATGGAGCATGATTTCACCATGGGATTCACCACTCAAGAACGCAATCACATGGCCGTTACCGCGCTCTTCCCGCGCGAGGATGTGGCGGTGCACTATAAGTCGCCCATCATCGAGTTGCGCACCGATGCACAAGTCAATGGCCTCAACGTTTACGACAACTTCCACGTCTACGACAAGAACGGCAACGAACTGGGCTATAACCGCCGCCAACTCAAGTGTGGCAATTCTACCTCGCCTTACGGTTTTGTGCGCTTGCCGATGGCCAACGACTTCAATGTGGGTGAGAAATATCGCCTCTACGTAGAGCGCTGGGTGCAGGATATGGACGGTATTCACCTGGCCGAAGAAATCGACCACGAGTTTGTCGCTGTGGATGCCGGCGAGGCCAAGGCTGAGCAGGTGATTTACGACGGCGAGCAGGTCGACGGCATCACCACCGGCGGCAGCAATGTCAACGCCAAAGTCACGGCTGTGACGACCCATCTGTTTGGCAGCAAGGCCATGCAGTTGGCATATGAATTTGATGCCGAGGACGATGAGCCTGTGGCAACGGCCTCGTTTGCCGAACCCCTGGAGCAACAGTTCACGGCAGGCGACACCATCATGCTGCACATCGACGGCGACATGAGTTGCAATGAGTTGTTGGCCTGCTTCGAGGCTGTGGATGGCGACGGCGACGACTTCGACCTCTCGCTTGGCGACATCGACTACCACGGCTGGCGCTTCGTGAAGTGCCCGGTTGAGAACCGTGGCACCTTCCGCCTTAAGGGCTTCGCTGTGAAGCATCACACTCAGGGCTATGCCAAGAATATGGGCTTGACAGGCAAACTCATCCTCGACGATGTGCTGTGGAGCGAGGGCGAAATCTTCGAGTCGGGAGTCAGCGAGACTACGCTGGCCGGCGTCACCGTTCAGCCCAATCCCTCGAGCGACTATATCGTGGCCAGCGCCGCCGGTTACATCCGTGGCGTGGAACTTTACGGCATGAATGGCCAACTCGTGGCCCGCAACGGCGCGAACTACATCAATGTCACCGGCATAGCCGCCGGCACCTACGTCTTCAAGGTCTACGTCAACGGTCTGGTAAGCACGCACAAGGTGGTAGTGGTGCATTGATGCCCCGGTAGCGCCCAAAACTGTGGCGCACCGCAATGAAAAAGTGCGAATTACACGCTTTGCGATTCCGCAACGTGTAATTCGCATCTTTTTTACCGCCAGCCACTATAGTAATATCCAATATAGTTTCTATAGTGACTATAGTTGTTTTACAGTGGCTGTAGAGGTTAATTTCCAGCGAGTTGCATACAATTATTGTTAAAATATCTGCTTAATGGTTAAATTATCTGTATTTTTCGCACTTTGTTGTAATGTGAAAGCACTCCTTTTTGCTTTTAGCATTAATTTTGCATAAAGAATCAAGTGATTTTAACACTTTAAGCAACCTTGTTAATATCAAGATACAAAAATTAACTGTATACTATGGCTGGCGGTCAACATACAATCCTCATTGCTGAGAGCAGTTCGATGCGAACCGAATGGGCTCTTGTGGAGAATGGCGTGATCATAGAGAACGCCATCACCACAGGTTTGAATCCATACTTCCTCTCCAGGAGGGAGATAAGTCATATCATTCGCCTCGAGTTGCCCGAAATATTTTTCAAACGCCGTTGGGGACACGTCTACTTCTATGGTGCCGGGTGTTCTAATGCCGAGAAAACCAAAGTCGTGGAGTCGTCGCTCGTGGCCCAGTTTAAAACGCCTGTGACCGTGATGAGCGACTTGCTGGGTGCGGCACGCGGCCTGCTCATCCACGAGCCGGGTCTGGCGTGCATCCTGGGCACCGGTAGCAACTCCTGCTACTACGACGGCAACGACATCCAGAAAAACGTGCGTTCGCTGGGTTACATCCTGGGTGACGAGGGCAGTGGTGCCGCGCTGGGACGCCTGTTCTTGGGCGACGTGATGAAGGGCATCGCGCCCAAAGAACTTGCCGACAAGTTCTACGAGGAGTTCCGCGTCACGGCCGACGACATCATGGATGCCGTCTACAACAACGCCAACGCCAACCGCAACCTGCGCACCTACTCGTTCTTCCTCTCGGACAACCTCGACAGCGACTATGTGAAGACACTGATCTACAACGAACTCAACCGCTTCTTTGTGCGCAACGTGCTGCAGTATGAGAATTGCCACGACATGCCGGTGAGTTTCGTCGGCGCAATTGCCACGGCCTATAGCGAGATTCTGCTCAACGTGGCCACGCGCCACGCCGTCACGGTGCAGAAAATCGTGCGCAACTCCATGCCCGGCTTGGTCACCTTCCACTCAAAAGAATAATCTTATGCTCAAAGCATAATCTTTGGTAATACCAAAATACGAATATCGCAAGTAGTTACGGCTGCTTGCGATTTTTCGTTTTGCCGGCCTCTCCATTTTTGATGGTGTTATTCGCTGGGCGCCGTAAATGTTGTTGAGTTGGGAAAATAGTGTTTTTTATTTGATAAATTTGGAATATTATGGAATTTTTGAGAAATTTGCACTCCAAAAGTCGTATAAAGTTTATGTTTGATTATTAACATGAAATATATTTATTGGATTATTCTTGTTTTAATGCTATCAATTTTGGCTTCTTGCTCTCATAATGAAAAGAAGTACAAGATTGGTGTTTCACAATGCTCCGAGGACATATGGCGCAACAAGCAAAATTCCGAATTGATGATTGGCGCCTATTTCCACGACAATGTCGACCTGTGTTTTGTGGCGGCCTACGATAGCGATGAGCGTCAAATTCAGCAAATCGACAGCCTCATTGACCAGGGCATCGACTTGCTGATTGTTGCGCCCAATCAGGTGTCGACAATCTCGTCGGCCATCGACCGTGCCTACGACAAGGGCATCCCCGTCATTGTGTTCGAGAGGAAGACGAGTTCCAAGAAATATACGGCCTACATGGGAGCCGACAACTACGAGATGGGCCGCTTGATGGGCGAGTACATTGCCTCGAGGCTCAATGGGCGCGGAAAGATCATGGAGGTGATGGGGCTTAAAGGCTCGTCGCCGGCCATTGAGCGCCACGACGGCTTTGTGAGTGCCATAGCGCAGCATCCGGGCATCGAGGTGGTGTCGACCCTTCAGGGCGACTGGACCGAGCCCACGGCCTACTCAATAGTGAAGCAATGGCTCGATGCCAACGACGGAGCCGACGTGGATTTGGTGTTCGGCATGAACGACCGCTCGGCAATGGGCGCCCGCAAGGCGTTCAGCGAGAAAGGCAAGGCGCTGCCACTGTTTTGTGGCATCGACGGCCTGCCCGGCGAAGACGGCGGCATCAGGCTCGTGCGCGACTCGCTGCTCGAGGCCTCATACATTTACCCAACGCATGGCGACCAACTGCTTCAACTCGCGGTCGACATCCTGGAGGGCAAGCCTTACAAGAAAGAGACAAAACTGATGTCGGCACTGGTGACCCACGACAATGCCCGCGTGCTCATGCTCGAAAGCGACGAGGTGATCAGGCAGTCGCAAAACATCGAGCGCCTGCACGAGAAGGCCAGCGGATATATGCGTGAACTTAGCGACCAGCGCACCATATCCTGGCTTGCCATGGTGGTGATCGCCTTGTTGCTCACTTCGCTGCTTGCCATTTACATGTATTTCCTGCAGCGGGCACGACTGCATGATGAGCGCCGGCAGATGGAGCGCGAGCAACTGGATTTCTACACGCAAGTGAGCCACGAACTGCGCACCCCGCTAACCCTCATCGAGGGGCCGCTTGAGCAACTTGCCGCCACGCCCGAGATTCAGAATGCCAGCGACGAGACGAATGGCATCTTCGCCATTGTGCGGCGCAACACACGGCATCTAACCAAACTCATCTCCAAGTTGCTCGATGCGCAAGTGGGGGCTACCAGTGCGACCGACGGCGACGAAATCGACGCCTTGACGGTGAACCGTCCGGTTGACACCGTTCCCAGCATCGACGACCTCGACGAAAATGCGTCAACCGTGCTGATTGTTGACGACAATGCCGACATTCGCGCCTATCTCACCTCCATTCTCAAGGGAAAATACAAGGTGCTTGAGGCGTGCGACGGGCAGCACGGCGAGATCGTTGCGCAGGAGCAGGTGCCCGACATCATCGTGTCGGACGTGATGATGCCAAACACCAACGGCCTGGAGTTTTGCCAGCGTGTGAAGACCAATATCATCACTTGTCACATCCCGGTGATTCTGCTCACTGCGCGGGCCTTGAACAAGCACCAGATTGAAGGCTACGAGAGTGGCGCCGACGCCTATATCACGAAGCCATTCTCGAGCGATTTGCTGCTCGCGCGCATTGCCAACCTGCTCCAGAGCCGTCATCAGTTGAAGGACCTGTGGAGCACCAAACCGGCGGCCGAGGTCGCCAAGGAGCCGTCGTCGGCCGCCACCGACTATGTCGCCGACCCCTTCATCGAGCGCTTCAAAACCATCGTCGAGAGCCAGATGGGCAACAGCGAGTTGAGCGTCGAGGACCTGAGCCGCGAGATGGGACTGAGCCGAGTGCAGATGTATCGCAAGGTGAAAGCCATCACCGGCAGCACCCCCGTGGACTTGCTGCGCAAGGCACGCCTGCAGGCCGCCCATCAGTTGCTCACCAGCACCGATATGACCGTCAGTGAGATAGCATATAAGGTAGGCTTCGCCTCGCCGTCTTATTTCACCAAGTGCTACAAGGATGAGTATGGCAAAGTGCCCGGCGAGAGCCGCAAGAAGTAATCCGGAACAAGCCTAAATGAGCAATATTGTTAATTTTTTCGCTGTTTTTATTTTGATTTAGACAAAAAGTTTAGTTTTTCGTTGTAATATTTTTGTAATTAAAGGAAAGTTATTAAATTTGCGCACACGCTCAAGATTGGGCGCTAACATATTGGCAAAATGAGTTACTGACTCTTTTCAGAACCAAACTGCGACCTTGGTTAGATGAGAATAGAGAGTTCAGGGTACCACCATATTATCATAATAATGGTGTGGACCGACATTTCATCTATTCTCACGGTTGTCGCAGACCTGGTTCGAAAGTGAAGTGTCTTGAGTCCACACCTTTTATTTTTGTATCACAAAGGTAAGGAGATATCCCGAAGAAAAAGAGCAAAATTAGTTCATTGCCTATCAAATATGTTACACTGAAACAATTTTAATACCTTAAGAACTATTTCTTATATTTTGCTGCAATTCAATCATTTATCTTTGCCAACAAAATACTTATATAATTAACGTACTAATCAAAACCAAGCAAGAATGAGAAAACCTAAAAGATTTCTGTTGAGTTTAACTCTCGTGTTTGCCTGCAGTTTAATAATGTATGCGCAAAGCGAGATCACTGGCACAGTAATCGATGAGACGGGTGAAACCATCATCGGTGCATCAGTGATCGAGAAAGGTACCAGCAACGGTACAGTGACCGACTTTGACGGCAACTTTTCCATCAAAGTAAATCCCGGAGCAACTCTCGTTTTCACCTATGTGGGCTACCTGAATATGGAACTGCCTGCAAGTAACGGCATGGTGGTTACCATGAAGGAGGATGCTATTTCCCTTAACGAGATTGTCGTGACGGGCTACACCACCCAGCGCAAGGCCGACTTGACCGGCGCAGTGTCGGTGGTTAGTGTGAGTGATCTGGTAAAGCAGAACGAAAACAACCCCATGAAGGCGATGCAGGGTCGCGTGCCGGGAATGAACATCGCGGCCGACGGTAATCCCTCGGGTGCCGCAACGGTGCGTATTCGTGGTACTGGTACACTCAACAACAACGACCCGCTTTACATCATCGACGGTGTTCCCACCAAAGCCGGTATGCATGAACTCAATGGTAACGACATCGAGAGCATCCAGGTGCTTAAGGACGCCGCTTCGGCTTCTATCTACGGTAGCCGCGCTGCAAACGGTGTGATTATCATCACCACCAAGGGTGGCAAGGAAGGCAAAGTGAAAATCGACTTCGATGCCAGCCTCTCGGTGCAGACTTATGCTCACAAGATGAAAGTGCTGAACGCCAAGGAGTTTGGCCAGATGATGTGGCAAGGTTATGTGAATGACGGCCTGAATCCCAACTTAAACGGCTTGGGATATCATTATGATTGGAGTTACAACGCCTCGGGCGTGCCTGTGCTTAATGGCATCACCATGAGCAAGTATTTGGACCTTGCCGGCACGACACCCGCCGCCGATACCGACTGGTTCGACGAGACAACGCGCACTGGCTTGGTTCAGCAATATAACTTATCGCTGAGTCAAGGCACCGAGAACGGAACTTCGTTCTTCTCGGTAGGTTACTATAAGAACAAGGGTATCATCAAGCAGTCGGACTTCGAGCGCTTCTCGGCTCGTATGAACACTTCTTACAAGTTGCTCAACATAGGTGAGCGCAAAATCATCACTGTGGGTGAGCACTTCACGGTAAACCGCACCAACGAACTCCAGGCTCCTGGCGGATTCCTGGAGAATGTGCTGCAGTTTAACCCCTCGTTGCCGGTTTACACCACCACTGGCCAATATGCCGGTCCTGTGGGTGGCTATCCCGACCGTGAGAACCCCGTGGCTCGTCTTGACCGCAACAGCGACAACCGCTACACCTATTGGCGCATGTTTGGCGACGCGTTCATCAACATAAACCCCTTTGCCAATTTCAACATCAAGTCGACCTTCGGTCTTGACTATGCACAGAAGCAGCAACGCATTTTCACCTATCCCGTCACCGAGGGTACGGTGGCCAATCCTACCAACGCCGTCGAGGCTAAGCAGGAGCACTGGACCAAGTGGATGTGGAACGCCATTGCAACTTACAACTTGGAGCGCGACTTGCATCGCGGCGACGTGCTGGTTGGTATCGAACTTAACCGCGAGGACGACTCGTGGCTCAGCGGCAAGGCTTATGACTTCGCCGTCCTGAATCCTGATTACATGTGGCCCAACTCGGCCGTTGGCAATGCCGAGGCTTATGGTGCTGGCGAGGGTTACTCGCTGGTGTCGTTCTTCGGCAAGGTGAATTACACCTATAACGACCGCTATCTGGCCAGTTTGACCATCCGTCACGACGGTTCGAGCCGCTTCGGTCGCAACAACCGTTATGGTACCTTCCCCTCGGTGAGTGTGGGTTGGCGCATCAGCGAGGAGTCGTTCCTGAAGGGCTTCGACTGGCTCGACAACTTGAAACTGCGTGCATCGTGGGGACAAACTGGTAACCAGGAAATCTCCAACATTGCCCGCTACACCATCTTTGAGAGCAACTATGGCGAGGCCGGCTTTGGCGGCCAGAGTTACGGTACCAGTTACGACATTGCCGGCACCAACGGCGGCCAGACCCTGGCCAGTGGCTTTAAGCGCAACCAACTGGGTAACGACGACCTCAAGTGGGAGACCACTACTCAAACCAACTTAGGTTTCGACTTCGGTCTGCTTCGCAACGCACTGTACGGCTCGTTTGAGTGGTACTACAAGAAGACTACCGACATCTTGGTTAACATGCCCGGCATCGGTGTGATGGGCGAGGGCAGCAGCCAGTGGATCAACGCTGGTGAGATGACTAACCGCGGTATCGAGTTGAACGTGGGCTACCGTGGCTCGGCCGGTGATTTCCATTATGACTTCTCGGGCAACATCGGCACCTATCGTAATAAGGTGACCAAACTTCCCGAGACTCTGGCTGCCAACGGCACCTTCGGTGGCAACGGCGTCGAGAGCGTGGTGGGACATCCCATGGGCGCACAAGTGGGCTACGTCTACGACGGCATCTTCAAGAGCCAGGACGAAATCGACAACCATGCCGCACAGAATGGTGCCGGCCTGGGTCGCATCCGTTGGAAAGACCTGAACGAGGACGGCGTCATCAACGAGAAAGACCAGAAGTGGATTTTCTCGCCGGTGCCCGACTTCACTTGGGGTCTTAACATCTATCTCGAGTACAAGAATTGGGACTTCACAATGTTCTGGCAGGGCGCACAGGGTGCCGACGTAATCAGCGACCTGAAGCGCGAGACCGACTTGTGGAGCGGACTGAATATCTCTAACCTGAACAAGGGCCGCCGCTTGCTCGACGCATGGACACCCTCGAACCCCGACTCCAACATCCCCGCTGTGAGCACGATGGACAACAACAACGAGAAGCGTGTGAGCAGTTACTTTGTGGAGGATGGCTCGTATGCTAAGATGCGCAACATCCAGGTGGGTTACAACTTTGGCAGCAACGTGTGCGACGCGATGCACATCGCACGCCTGCGCATGTATTTGTCGGCACAAAACCTGCTGACGATCAAGAGCAAGTCGTTCACTGGAGTGGATCCCGAGAATCCCAACTTCGGCTATCCAATTCCACTCAATGTCACTTTCGGTCTTAATGTTTCATTCTAAAAATTCGCAATCACTATGAAAAAGATATTCAATATATTGTGCGTCGGTCTGGTATTCTGTGCCACCACATTGTTCACGTCTTGTGATGATTTTCTCGATGAGCACAAGCCCCAAGCCACACTCAGTGACGATCAAGTGAAGACACCCGAAAACGCTGAGGCTATGGCAATCTCGGCCTACGCCATCTTTACCACTGCCGAGGACATCAACTCGTCGTTCTCGATGTGGAACTTCGACGTTCGCAGCGACGACGCCTATAAGGGTGGTAACGGCACCAGCGACGGTGACGTGTTCCATCAACTTGAGGTTCAGCAAGGTGTGCTCACCACCAACTGGAACATTAACGACATGTGGGTGAGATTGTACAACAGCCTGTCGCGCGTCAACAGCGCCATCGCGCTGCTTAAGGAGACTTCCGACAGTTATGCCATGAAGAATCAGCGCCTGGCCGAGATGAAGTTCTTGCGTGCCTATGGCCACTTCCTGCTCAAGCGCTTGTACAAAAACATCCCGTTTGTTGTCAACGAGAACTTGACCTACGACGAGTATAACGAGTTGTCTAACACTCAGTACTCCAACGACGAGGGCTGGCAACTCATCATCGACGACTTGATGGAGGCTTACAACACGCTGCCCGCTGTGCAGGACGATAAGGGCCGTCCCACGCGCGCTGCCGCCGCCGCTTTCCTGGCCAAGGTTTACCTCTACAAGGCTTATCGTCAGGACGACGAAAACAGCAACCAGGTGACGAGCATCAATCAGGGCGACCTGGAGAAGGTAATTGAGTTCACCAATCCTTCCCTGTACACCAACTATGGTCTGGAGGCCGACATCCACAACAACTTCCGTCCCGAGGAAGAGTACGAAAACGGCAAGGAGAGCCTCTGGGCTATCCAGTACTCGCGCAACGACGGTTCCACCTATGGCAACCTGAACTGGAGTTACGGTTTGATTCCGCCCAACATTCCCGGCGCTACCGATGGTGGTTGCGACTTCTACAAGCCGTCGCAGAACCTCGTGAATGCCTTCCGTACCGGCGCCGATGGCCTGCCCCTGCTCGATAATTTCAACAACAAGGATTATGACATGACCGCCGACAATGCCGACCCGCGTCTGTTCCTCACCGTGGGCATGCCCGGCTTGCCTTACATGTTCAACCGCCGCTATATGATGGAGGAGACCAGCATCTGGAGCCGCAGCAATGGCCTGTATGGCTACTATGTGTCGCTCAAGCAGAATGTCGACCCCGCCCTCATTGGCAGTTACCTGATCAAGGGCTCTTATTGGGCCAGCCCGATGAACCGTATCGTCTTCCGCTATGCCGACGTGCTGCTGATGCGTGCCGAGGCTTATGCCCAGTTGGGACAATCGGACCAGGCCATCAACCTGGTGAACCAACTGCGTTCGCGTGCAGCCACCAGCACCCAGATGATTTCAAGTTATCCCAGTGCTTTCGGCGTGAAGATGTACGTCAGCAACTACAACACAGGCCATTCTAAGGATGAGACCATTAAGATTGTGAAGATGGAGCGCCGTCTGGAATTGGCTATGGAGAGCGAGCGCTTCTTCGACCTCGTGCGCTGGGGCGATGCCGCCACGGTGCTCAACAAGTACTTTGCCGAGGAAATCGGCCACTGCTCGATTTACAGTGTCGCTCATTTCACGGCCAACAAGGATGAGTACCTGCCCATCCCGTTCAGCCAGATTTCGGCATCTAACGGCCACTACAAACAGAACATTGGCAACTGGTAATCACCGCAACATTGTTTAATTCAGATGAATAAAATATCAATGAATATGAAAGTTAAGATATTATATATATTATGTGCGTGTTTTGCATGCTGCGGACTCGCCACAATGCTCAGTTCATGCTCCGACGACAACCTCAGCGACCTGGAGTTGAAAGGCAACTGCATGATCGAACAACTCACCCTCGACAATTTTGAGGGTATCATCGACCTGCCGTCACGCACCATCCTCGTGCGTCTGCCCGAGGTGTACGAGACATCGGCCATGACGGTAACATCACTGAAGATGTCGGACGGTGCTGTGTGTAACATTAGCCAGGGCGAAACCATCAACATGGACGCTGCCAAGGTGTTGCACGTGAAGAATGGCGACGTGTACATGGACTGGACTTTGTCGGTCCTGCACGATGAGGCACGAATCACCGAGTTTGTGATTAACGACATCTACACCGGCAGCATCGACCAGGCAACGAAGTCGATTGTCGTGTATGTGCCCGCTACGCTCGACATCACTAACCTGGTGCCCACAATCACTTATAGCCAGAATGCAACGATTACCCCGTCGTCGGGTGTCGCTCAGGACTTCTCTCAGCCCGTCACTTACACGGTGAAGAACAACTCGGCTGAAAGTGTCTACACCGTCACGGTGATTGCTATCAGCAAGCCCAAGGCACTGTTCCTGGGTTCTGCTCCCACGATGAACGAACTTGATCCCGAGGCTCAGACTGCTTGCCAGTGGATGCTTGGCAATGTCGAGAGTTCGCTGTACGCTTCGTTTGCCGACCTGCGCGCAGGCACGCTCGACCTCTCGGAGTGCAAACTCATCTGGTGGCACTGGCACGTGGATGGCGGTGTTGACGGCCACGACGCGTTTGTCGCTAAGGCTACTGATGCCATGAACACGCTGAATGAGTTGCGTCAGTTCTACGAGAACGGCGGTGCCCTGCTGCTCACTCGCTATGCCGTTAACCTGCCCTCGTTCATCGGCACTACCGGCGACGACGAGTGGACCACGCCCAACAACTGCTGGGGTCAGGATGAGGCCAATGCCGAGTTGTGCGGCGGCCCGTGGACTTTCAACATCTTTGCAGGCCAGGCCGGACACGCCATTTATCAAGGTCTTGTGACCGGTGATGATCCCAACGCTGTCTATTGCACCGACGCCGGATATCACATCACCAACTCTACCGCTCAGTACCACATTGGTACCGACTGGGGTGGTTACGACAATTACGACGCTTGGACCAGCCGCACCGGCGGTAAGGTGCTGGGTGTTGGTGGCGATGGCGCTATCGTGCTCTGGGAGTATCCCGCTCACGAGGGTAAGGGTGGCATCATCTGCATCGGTTCGGGCTGCTTCGACTGGTATTCTTATACTCTCGAGGCTGGCTACACCGAGAGGTACCACAAGAATATTGAGATTATGACCAAGAACGCTATCAACTATTTAACCAGGTAATTGACTCATGAAACAGTATAAGAATATTTTCAGCGCATTGCTGCTGGGTTGCTTTGTGCTCGCTTCGTCGGCATGCAGCGAAGATAACTATGGCCCCGACCCCTCAAAGGATTGGGACAACACGACCGCATTCTTTAACTCGGTTGACGAGTCGGGTTTCCAGACCTATTACAATCCGGCAATAGGCCGCTGTGGTGACCCGATGCCGTTCTACGACAGCAAGGCTGGCCATTTCAAGGTGCTCTATCTGCAGGAGTTCGACAACAATGCGGCTTTCAACTACCACCCCTTCTGGGGCGTGTCGACAGTCGATGGTGCCAACTATCAGTCGCTTGGCGAGGTGCTGCCTACCGGCACTTCTGCCGACGAGCAGGACGCTGCGCTGGGTACCGGCTGCTGTGTCGAGAAAGACGGCGTGTATTACATCTACTACACCGGCCACGACCGTTATGGACGTGAGGCTGTGATGAGGGCTACCTCAGCCGATTTCAAGAATTGGTCGAAAGACGCCCTGTGGATGCTCAAAGGCTCGGCATTTGGCTACTCCGACAACGACTTCCGCGACCCGCAGATTTTTGTTGCCGACGACGGACTGTATCATATGGTCATCTCCAGCAACCTGAAGTTTGCTGAGTTCAAGTCGAGCGACCTGAAGACGTGGGAACACGTAGGCAGTTTCCCCATGATTTGGGACCGCATGTGTGAGTGCCCCGACATCTTCAAGATGGGCAACTACTGGTATTGCGTCTACAGCGAGGGTTACCGCGCTTCGTGGAGCCGCAAGGTGAAATACATGATGGCGCCCACCTTCGAGGCGCTGAAGGCTTGCTTCAACGATCCGGGCGCCAACTGGCCGAAAGACGGTCATGAGGGTGTGCTCGACAGCCGCGCTTTCTATGCCGGCAAGACGGCAAGCAACGGCCAGGACCGCTACATCTGGGGTTGGTGCCCGTTCCGCACCGGCAACACTATTCACGACAAGAACATCAATGTGGGTGCAGGCGGCGAGCCTAACTGGTCGGGCGCTCTGGTGTGCCACAAGATCATTCAGCACGCCGACGGTACGCTGACCCTGGGCGAGGTGCCCGCCATCAAGGCTAAGTACAACAAGGAGCAGAACGTGGCTGTCATGGCCAGCAGCGGCGCTCAAATGAGCGGTGTCAACGGCACCCTCTCAGGTGATGGCGCTTATGTGCTGTACAACCGCCTGGGTACGTGCAACCACATCTCGTTCACGGTGACCACTTCCAATAATTGGGACCGCTTCGGAGTGTCGATGGTGCGCGGCACCGACTCCGAACTCTATTACACGATGGTGGTTAACCCCGAGGGTGAGTTCAACCGCAAGGTGAACTTTGAGCAGGAAGGCAGCAAGGGCAAGGGCTTTGTCGAGGGTATCGACGGCTATGTGTTCCAGCGTCCTGGCGACAATGTTTACCACATCGACATCTACACCGACAACTCGGTGATGGTGATGTACATCAACGATGTTTGCGCCTACACCAACCGCATTTATGGCATCCAGAAGAATTGTTGGAGCATCAACAATTATGGTGGCAATATCACCATTTCTGACCTGAAGGTGTACCAGCAAACCGAAAAATGATTACCTTTACAGTCATGAACAGACTATTAACTCTGATGGCAGCCGTGCTCGTGGCCTTATCGGCCACGGCACTGGCTCCCCAGATGCTGAGCGAAAACCACGCCATGCTGCGTGTTGACGCCTCGGGCAAATACATCCTGCTTCCTGTGCAGGAAAAGGAGGAATATGCCTATCTGCGTGTCATCGTCGACAATGAGCAGGTGCAGACGCTTAACGTGCGACTCGCCGTCGACAAGGTGGACTACTATGTGCCCCTCGACATCCAGCGCTTCGACAACAGCAAGGTGCTGATCGACGTCACCTTCCACGGCGACCGCCGCACAACGGGTGCCGTGAAGGACTTTGTGTGCTGGCGTGAGATGCGCGTCGACGACAACTTCGACGCTACGAACCGCGAGCGCTTCCGTCCTGCCTATCACCATACTCCGGCCTACGGCTGGATGAACGACCCCAACGGCATGTTCTACAAGGATGGTGTGTGGCACCTGTACTATCAGTTCAACCCCTACGGCTCGCAGTGGGAGAACATGACCTGGGGACACTCCACCTCCACCGACCTGATTCACTGGACTCCGCAACCCATCGCCATCGAGCCTGATGCTTTGGGAACCATCTTCTCAGGGTCATGCGTGACCAGTGGCGACGATGTGGTGGCTATCTACACCTCGGCTGGTCAGAACCAGACGCAGTCAATCGCAATCTCGCACGACAACGGCCTGACGTTCGACAAGTATGAGGGCAACCCGGTCCTGTCGAGCGACGTGCCCGACTTCCGTGACCCTAATCCGTTCTGGAATGCCGATGTCAACTGCTGGAACATGATTCTCGCCGCTGGCCAGGAGATGCGCATCTATTCGTCGCGCGACCTGAAGGAGTGGAAGTATGAGAGTTCGTTCGGCAAGGAATACGGCAACCACGGTGGCGTGTGGGAGTGCCCCGACCTGATGAAAATCGGCGACAAGTGGGTGCTGCTGTGCAACATCAACCCCGGTGGCCCGTTTGGCGGCTCGGCAACCCAGTACTTCGTGGGCGACTTCGACGGCCACAAGTTCACCTGTGAGTCGATGCCCAAGGTCACCAAGTGGCTCGACTATGGCAAGGACCATTACGCCACGGTGTCGTTCTACAACGCTCCCGCGGGCCGTCATGTGGTGCTGGCATGGATGTCTAACTGGCAGTATGCCAACCAGGTACCCACCCGCCAGTTCCGCAGCGCCAACTCCATACCCCGCGACCTGGGCCTCTTTACCGACGGCGAGGAGACATACGTCAGCGTGAAGCCGTCGCCCGAGATGATCGCGGCACGCGGCGAGAAGGTGAAAAAGCCCACCGAGACCTGCGAAATCGTCGTGGATGTGAAAAACTCGATGGAGTTGACCCTCTATAACGCCAATGGCGAGCAGGTGGTGATGACCTACGACGCCACCAAGCAGACCTTCGCCATGGACCGCACAGCCAGCGGCGACGCCAGTTTCAGCGAGGCGTTCCCCGTTGTCACGGTGGGGCCCACACACGGTGTGATCAAGCAGTTGCGCATCTTCGTTGACCGCTGCAGCATCGAGGCCTTTGATGCCGACGGCCGCATGGCGATGACCAACCTGGTCTTCCCCTCGGCACCGTATACCGAGATAAAGGTGAAAGGCGGCAAGGCCACTATCTATAACATGAACTTATAACAATACAAGAACAACTTATTTTATGGCTAAAACTAATAAAGTTGCGATAATATCGATAATGCTGTGCTTCTTCTGCATGGGATTTGTTGACCTTGTGGGTATCGCATCCAACTATGTGAAAGCAGACTTGAATCTCTCCGACAAGTGGGCCAATGTGTTCCCCTCGCTGGTGTTCTTCTGGTTCCTGATTTTCAGCATTCCCACCGGCATGCTGATGAACAAGATTGGTCGCAAGAAGACGGTGTTGCTGTCGCTCGTTGTGACGGTGCTCTCGCTGATCATTCCCCTGTTTGGCAACTCGTTTGGCATTATGCTGGTGGCCTTCTCGTTGTTGGGCATTGGCAACGCGCTGATGCAGACGTCGCTCAATCCGCTTGTGGCTACTGTGCTGGGCGACGGAAACCTGTCGTCGTCGCTCACCTTCGGACAATTTGTGAAGGCTATCGCGTCGTTCTCCGCGCCATATCTGGCATCGTGGGGCGCACTCGCGGTCATTCCCTCGCTGGGTCTCAACTGGCGTGTGCTCTTCGCCATCTTCCTTGTGGTGGGCATCCTTTCCACTTTGTTGCTCTTGGTGACCCCCATCCACGAGGCAAAGATTGAAGGCAAGCCGTCGACGTTTGTCGAGTGCTTCAAACTCTTAAAAACGCCCATCGTGCTGCTGTCGTTCCTGGGCATTATGTGCCACGTGGGAATCGATGTGGGCACCAACACCACCGCTCCTAAAATCCTCATGGAGCGACTGGGCATGACGCTCAACGAGGCGGCTTTCGCCACATCGCTTTACTTCATCTTCCGTACCATCGGCTGCCTCACGGGTTCGTTCTTCCTCAGAGTGCTGAAAGACCGCACATTCTTCATCATCAGCGTGATAATGATGGTGCTGGCCATGTGTGGACTCTTCTTCGGCACCGACAAGTTGGTTCTCTACACGTCGATTGCTTTAGTGGGCTATGGAAACTCCAATATCTTCTCGATATGCTTCGCCAAGGCGCTGACTTCGATGCCGCAAAAGCAGAACGAGGTGTCGGGCCTGATGATTATGGGCCTCTTTGGCGGAACCATCTTCCCGTTGCTGATGGGCTTTGCCAGCGATGCCGTTGGCCAGGCTGGCGCCGTTGCCGTTATGGCAGTGGGTGTGGTTTACTTATTGACCTACATTAAACAACTTAAAACTACTTGATACAATTATGGCTGAAAAACGTTATGTAGTGGGTCTCGGTGAGGCCTTGTGGGACGTGCTTCCCGACGGAAAGAAACTGGGTGGCGCACCCGCCAATTTCGCCTATCATGCTGGACAATTCCTTGGCAAGGACAACACAATTGCAATTAGTGCTCTTGGTAACGACAACCTTGCCGAAGAAACCATTGAGGCTCTCGATGAGCACCAACTCAAGTACTTGATGCCCCGCGTGCCTTATCCCACCGGCACCGTGCAGGTGACCCTGGCCGAGGGCGGCATACCCATCTATGACATCAAGGAGAACGTGGCATGGGACAACATCCCGTTCACTCCCGAGATCGAAGAGATTGCAAAGTCGTGCCGCGCCGTGTGCTACGGCTCGCTGGCCCAGCGAAATGTGGTGTCGCGCGAGAACATTCAGCGTTTTCTCGACGCTACGCCGGCCGACTGTATGAAGATTTTCGACATCAACTTGCGTCAGAATTTCTATAGCAAAGAGATTATCCAAGAGTCGTTGCGTCGCTGCAACGTGCTGAAAATCAACGACGAGGAGTTGGTGATTATCGGCCGCATGTTTGGATATCCCGGTCTGGACATCGAGAACAAGTGCTGGCTCATCCTGGGCAAGTATGACCTGGACATGCTCGTGCTCACTTGCGGCACCAATGGCTCGTACGTGTTCAAGCACGGCCAGATGTCGTTCCTGGAGACTCCCAAGGTCGAGGTTGCCGACACCGTCGGCGCTGGCGATTCGTTCACCGGTTCGTTCTGCGCTGCGATGCTCAACGGCATGTCGGTTGTCGAGGCTCATAAGTTGGCCGTTGAAGTAAGTGCTTATGTGTGTACACAGAATGGCGCTATGCCCACGATACCTGCATCATTACTAAATAAATAACACGCACATACATTTATAGTGTTAACCAAGGGGAAGGGTGTGGCAATGAATTTTGTCACACCCTTTGTTATGCCCATTGGGTTTGTTTTTCCTGAGGCTTTTGAGTTGCGTGTGAAGTAGGGCGGGGTGGGTAATTCCTAAAAAGTTGTGGTTAAATATTAAATAATCTTTATATTCGGCATTTTTCCCCTCACTTAGTGCGGCATATTAAATGTTTGTGGTATTTTTGTGATTGAAAACTTACCGCTTAAACAATAATAAACGGTTGTTAAGATATTTTGTGTCAAATTTGTCGTTTAGAATATGAAAACACACTTTTTCAAGGTTCTTTCGGTCGCCGCAACTATCGCGATTGCAGCAGCCGCAAACGCGCAGCAACTCACGCAGCAGCAGGTCGACAATGTGCAGCAAGCCGTGCAGGCCATGCTGCCGAGCCACATGGGAATTGGTAACCTGCAAACACGCAGCGTAACCGTCGACAACGGAACTATCGTGGTCGACCTGAGTGAGAACTTCGGCGATGTGCCCTTCACGCGCGAGTCGCTCGAGGCGCTGAAGGCGCAGGTGCGGCAGGCCGTCGGCGCCCCTTACCTCACCAGCAACGTGAAACTCACCATCGAGGGCGATGACGTGGACCTGTACTTTGCCGACTTCGACAAGGATTACAAGCGTCGCCACGACCCCTTCGTCACCGAGATGGACCCCAATCGCCGCTACCGCCGAGGCCTCGACGGCAACATCATCGCCGTGTGGCCCAGCCACGGATGGTATTTCGAGCCAAAACTCAACCGATGGGAGTGGCAGCGAGCACGCATGTTCCAGACGGTGGAGGACATGTACACCCACAGTTACATGATTCCGTTCATCATGCCCATGCTTGAAAATGCCGGAGCATATGTGTGGGATGCCCGCGAGCGCGACACCCATAACTTTGGCGTCGTGGTCGACAACGACGGCCAGTTGGCACAGGCAGGCTACCACGAGACCAACGGCAAGAACGCCTGGACGGCGGGCGACGGCGGCTTTGCCTACGCCCGTGAGACCTACAAAGACTTCGAGAATCCGTTCACCGAAGGCACCTTCCGCCAGGTGGCCGCCACCAAGGAGAAGAAAAACCTCGCGGTGGCCACGTGGGATGTGGATATGCCCGAGGCCGGCAACTACGCTCTGTATGTGAGTTACAAGACCGTGAAGGGCAGCGTCAAGGATGCTGTGTACACCGTCAAGTCGCTCAACGGAACCAAGCAGTTCCGCGTCGACCAGACCATGGGCGGCGGCGTGTGGGTGTACATCGGCAACTTCGAACTCGCCCAGGGCCTTAACAAGGACGTGGTGACACTTACCAACTACAGCGACAACAAGAACGGCATCGTCACCGCCGATGCAATAAAGGTGGGTGGCGGCACGGGCAACATCGTGCGTCGTGTGGCCCTACCCACCGACGAGAACCGCCGTCTTGCCGCCGAGCAGGACAACGAGGCCTTCCTGGGCCGCGAGGGCATCAACTACAAATACGTGTCGAGCGGCGCCCATCCCTGGTTCCACATCGGCGCACGCTATTTCCTGCAATGGTCGGGTTTCCCCCAGACCGTGTATTCGCCCAGCAACGGCATCAACGACTATACCGACGACTATCGCTGCCGTGGCCTGTGGGTGAACTATCTGGCCGGCGGCAGCCAGGTGCTGCCGAAGCAGCAGGGCCTGAATGTGCCGGTCGACGTGTCGTTCTGCCTGCACACCGATGCCGGCACGACGCCCAACGACGACATCATCGGCACCCTGCTCATCTATTGCACCACCAAGAACGGCAAGAAATATGGCAAATACGAGGACGGCACACCGCGCGAACTCTCGCGCCAGTTTGCCAACATGGTATCGACCAGCGTGGTGAATGACATCCGCGCCAAGTATGAGCCAAACTGGACTCGCCGCGGCATGTGGGACAAGCAGTACTACGAGGCCCGCGTGCCCGAGGTGCCCGCTCTGTTGATGGAGTTGCTGTCGCACCAGAACTATGCCGACATGAAATACGGCCTCGATCCACAATTCCGCTTCGACGTGAGCCGCGCAATCTACAAGGGCATGCTGAAGTTTATCGCCACCCGCGACCACCGCGACTATGTGGTGCAGCCATTGCCCATCAACTCCTTCGCTATTTCGCAGGCATCCACACCCGGCAGTTTCCTGCTCACCTGGAAGCCCACTCACGACGACCTGAGCGACAATGCCGACCCCACAAAGTACATCGTGGAGGAGCGTGTGGGCCTCGACGGCGGCTTCCGCCAGATTGCCGTTGTTGAGGACCCGCAGCATGTGGTCAGCGTAGCCGACAATAAAGTGCACTCTTATCGCATCATCGCCATGAACGACGGCGGCCGCAGTTTCCCGAGCGAGTCGCTCTCGCTGGGCATCGCGCCCGACAGCCGCGGCACGGTGATGGTGGTGAACGCTTTCACGCGCATCAGCGCCCCCGACTGGGTCGAGGGTGACTCGCTGGCGGGCTTCTACGACGAGAAGGACCATGGCGTGCCTTATATCCAGCAAATCAACTACCTGGGCTCGCAGCATGAGTTCCGCCGCAATCTCGACTGGCGCGATGACGACGCCCCGGGCTTCGGCGCATGCCGCAGCAACCATGAGACCGAGGTGATTGCCGGAAACACCTTTGATTACCCCGCCATCCATGGCCAGGCGATAATGAACGCCGGTTACTCCTTTATCAGCGCGAGCGTCAAGGCTGTGGAGAGCGAGCCGTGGATGCTCAACGGCTACCGCATGCTCGACCTCATCTTGGGCAAGCAGAAGGAGACCCCGGTGGGCCGCGGTGCCGTGCCGTCGCGCTACAAAGCCTTCACTCCCGCGCTGATGGCTGCCGTCACGCAGTTTACCCAGCAGGGGGGCAGCGTGCTGGTCACCGGAGCATATGTGGGCTCCGACATCTGGGACAAGCGCAATCCGGCACAGGCCGAAGTCAATTTTGCACGCGACGTGCTGGGATTCCAATGGGTTGACTGCCAGGCCACGTTGCTCGGACAGGTGTATACCGTGCCCACCATCCATCAGGAACTTGGCGACGACCACCACTGGACGTTCTGCAACAAACTCAACGGCAAACTCTACGCCGTGGAGTCGCCCGATGCCGTTAAGGCCAGCGACGACAATGGCGCTACATTCTTGCGCTACACCGAGAACAACATCCCGGCTGGCATCGTCAGCGACCGCAATGGTTACCGCACGGTGGTCACCGGCGTGCCATTTGAGGTCTTCGACAAGGCCGACCAGCGCAATACCATGATGCAAGAAGTGCTCAACTTCTTCGAGCAAGAGTATGCGGTTCAATAATACTGAAAATAATTATCAATCATTCAATAAGTTACAAAATGGGAAGAATTAATTGCTTTATTCCTTTTGCTTCGCCTGAGCAGGTGGCACAAACTGTCGCCAACCTCAAGGCCGACGAGTTAGTGAACAAAATCTATCTGCTGGCCGACGGCGACGCTGCCGATGCAGTCGACGGCTGCGAGGTGATTAAAATCAAGGGCCTCACATCATCGGCCACCATGCGCGCCATTGCCGAGCACGCCGACGCCGACTATGTGATGCTTTACACCAAGCACACCACGCTCAAGTTTGCGCCCTTTGCCATCGAGCGCTTTGTCAAACTGGCCGACGACAGCCAGAGCGGAATGCTCTATGCCGACCACTACAACGTCACCGAGAATGGCGCCGTCAAGGCCCCGGTCATCGACTACCAATATGGCTCGCTGCGCGACGACTTCGACTTCGGTTCGGTGCTCCTGTTCTGCGGCTGCTGCTTCAAGAAAGCCGCCGAGGCCATGAAGGCCGACTATGAGCACGCCGGACTCTACGACCTGCGCCTGAAACTCAGCCAAAACTGCGCTATCACGCACATCAACGAGTTTCTCTATAGCGACGTCGAACTCGACACGCGCAAGAGCGGTGAGAAAAACTTCGACTACGTCGACCCGCGCAACCGCGGACGCCAAATCGAGATGGAGGCCGCCTGCACCGAGCATCTGAAGGAGATAGGCGGTTACCTGGCTCCCACCAAGGTGGTCGACGGCAAGGAAGTGCCCAACTTCAAGCACATCGAGTTTAACCAGGGCGACTTTGAGGTAGAGGCCACGGTGATGATTCCCGTGCGCAACCGCATACGCACCATCCGCGACGCCATCGACAGCGTGCTGTGCCAAAAGACCGACTTCAAGTTTAACCTCATGGTGGTCGACAACTTCTCGACCGACGGCACCCGCGAGGCAATCGCCGAGTACGACGACCCGCGCCTGATTCACATTATCGCCGACTACTACGACATGGGCATCGGCGGCTATTGGAACCTTGCCGCACACCACGAGAAGGCTGGTAAGTTTATCGTTCAACTCGACAGCGACGACATGTACAAGGACGAGAACACGCTGCAGACCATGGTCAACGCCTTCTACGAGCAGAATGTGGCAATGGTGGTGGGCACCTACCAGATGACCGACATCAACTGCAACCCCATTCCTCCCGGCATCATCGACCATAAGGAGTGGACTCCCGAGAACGGCCGCAACAACGCCCTGCGCATCAACGGTCTGGGCGCACCGCGCGCATTCTACACCCCGGTGCTGCGCGCCGTGAAGATTCCCAACACCAGTTACGGCGAGGACTACGCCCTGGGCTTGAACATCTCGCGCAACTATCAGATTGGCCGCGTCTACGTGCCCGTGTATCTGTGCCGCCGTTGGGACGACAACAGCGATGCCAGCCTCGACGTTGAGAAGATGAACCGTAACAACTTGTACAAGGACCGCATCCGCACCTGGGAACTTCAGGCGCGAGTGGCCATGAACAAGAAATGCTGTAAATGCTGCTAATGCATGACTGCTGAAGACTACAGTGGGCGCGTCGACGAGTTGTTTGAGCGACAACTGCGTGACTGGGACACCGTTCGCGACAACTATGCCGCGCTCGACGGTGCCTGCTTGCGCACGCTCGAACTCGATGACGCGCTCATCGTGCTTCAGCACAACCCCGAGCGGCGTCGCTCGGCGGCGGCACGCCTCGACGACACGTCGCAGCCGTGTTTCCTGTGCCGCGACGGACAGCCTGCCGAGCAGGAGGCCATCGTGTGGGCCGACCGCTACAAGATTCAGGTGAATCCTTACCCCATCTTTCCGCGGCATCTCACCATCGCGTCGCTCGACCATGTGGCGCAGTCGCTGGCCTCGCCCACACGCATTGCCGACATGCTCGCCCTGGCGCGCGCCTTGCCGCAATATGTGGTGTTCTACAATGGTGCCGACTGCGGCGCCAGCGCGCCACACCACTTCCATTTCCAGGCCGGAATAAAGGGGCTTATGCCCTTGTGCGACGAGGTCAGCGACCCCGTTATGTGGCCTTACGAGACGCATCTCGAGGGCAACAGAACGGGATTCGTGGGCTGCACGCGCTGCCAGGGCCGCCTGCTCTTTTACATCCACACTAACAATGAGCCGCAGGCCGCAATCTACTTTGCGCGCCTCTACATAGCCATGCTCGGCGTCAACGAGCACGGCCGCGAGCCGAGCCTGAACCTGCTGTGCTGGGTCGACGGCGACGACTATCACCTGCTGCTTGTGCCGCGCGCCAAGCACCGCCCGGCATGCTTCGGCACAGGGCGAGGCAAACTACTCGTAAGCCCCGCCTCGGTCGAGATGGGCGGACTATGGGCTTTGCCCGTGCAGGACGACTACGACACGCTCACGGCACAGCAAGTGAGCGACATCTACAACGAGGTGTGCATCGACAATGCCACCGCAGTGGCCATAATCGACCATTTCTTAACCACTGAAAAAACATTACCACTTTAGAATATAATATCATGAGCGCAAGAGTTCCACAAGTGAGGGTAGGCATCATGAATGAGCCCTCGATAGAGTTTATTTTCAACGATGAGTATCGCGTTTTCGGACAATACGTGAGCGGAAGGCAAACGGCCACCGTGGTCGATGGAAAGATTGACTGGTGCGGCAACCGCCTCGATGAACTGACGTTTGACCCCATCGACCCCGCCAAGTCGTCGTTCACGCTGTGCAACGTCACCATCGGCGTGAGTTTCCACTGGCGTCGCCAGGAAGACCAGACGTTTAAAGGGTCGCTGAAACTGATTGTCGAGGGTGGCAAACTCACCGCCATCAACATCGTGAGCGTCGAGGAATACCTGCTCAGCGTCATCTCCAGCGAGATGAGCGCCACGGCGTCGGTCGAGTTGCTCAAGGCCCATGCGGTGATTTCGCGCAGTTGGCTGCTGGCACAAATCAAGCACGACCACACCGCTGAAACCCATCACGACGACGATGTGATGAGCACCGCGCAACCCACGCTGGGTGGCGACGGCGACGAGGTGATTCGCTGGTGGGACCGCGACGACCATGTTAACTTCGACGTGTGTGCCGACGACCACTGCCAGCGCTATCAGGGCATCACGCGGGCCAGCACCGACGTGGTGCGGCGCGCCATCCAGGCGACCTGGGGCCAGGTGCTGATGTACGACGGCGAACTGTGCGATGCGCGCTTCTCAAAGTCGTGCGGTGGCGTGCTTGAGGAGTTTGAGAACTGCTGGCAACCTACTCATTACCACTACCTTGCCGCGCGCCGCGACGGCGAGGACGAGGAGAATTTCCCCAACCTTACACGCGAGGCCGACGCTGCCGAGTGGATTCTCTCGTCGCCCAAGGCCTTCTGCAACACTCACGACCCCGAAATCTTGAGCCAGGTGCTTAACGACTACGACCAGGAGACCACCGACTTCTACCGCTGGAAGGTGGAATACACACAGGAACAACTCTCGGCCCTCATCGCCAAGCGCACCGGCGACGACTATGGCCGCATTCGCGACCTGCAGCCCGTGGCGCGTGGCACCAGCGGCCGCCTGTACAAGATGAAGATTGTGGGCGAGAAACTCACCAAGACCATCGGCAAGGAACTCGCCATCCGCTACGCGCTCAGTGAGAGCGCCCTCTACAGTTCGGCATTTATCGTCGAGCGCCACGACATCGACGGCGACGGCTACCCGGCACGCTTCGTGCTGCGCGGCGCCGGATGGGGCCACGGCGTGGGCCTGTGCCAAATCGGTGCTGCCGTGATGGGCGCCAAGGGCTATAAATATGACCAAATCCTGCTCCACTACTTCGTGGACGCCAATATAACCAAGCAATATTAATTTCACTACTATGGATAAGACAAATTCAACAACCGCACCCACCGCCGCCACGCGCAACCCGTGGTGGTGGGTGCCCACGCTCTATTTTGCCGAGGGTGTGCCTTATTTTGTTGTCAACAACATCTCGGTGATGATGTTCACCAAGATGGGTGTGCCGAACGGCGACATGTCGTTTTTCACAACATTGCTCTATTTCCCGTGGTTTCTCAAGGGATTGTGGAGCCCCATCGTCGACGTGGTTAAGACCAAGCGCTGGTGGATTGTGGCCATGCAGATTCTCATGACAGCCATGATGATCTTGCTCACACTCACGTTGCCGCATCCCGCGCCCGACACCATCGCCGGTGGGCAGACGTCCATCAGCATATTCACCGTCACGCTTGTGCTGTTTATCATCGCTGCTTTTGCCAGCGCCACGCACGACATCGCCGCCGACGGCTATTATATGCTCGCCCATAGCACCAAGAGCCAGGCGGCATTCATCGGCATCCGCAGCGTGTTTTACCGTGTGGCGTCGATCTTCGGGCAGGGTGTGCTCGTGCTCATTGCTGGCTTGCTCGAGAAGCAGACGGGCGACATCCCCCTGGCTTGGCAACTCACCCTGGGAGCCAGTGCCGCGATATTCTTCGTGATTACGCTCTATCACACCTTCCTGCTGCCGCGTCCCGACTCCGACAAGCCGCGCATCGAGGGCGAGAAGGTGACGCTGAGCACCGGTGCCAAGGAGTTCATCTCGTCGTTTGTCACCTTCGTCAAGAAGCCTGGCGTGCTGCTTGCCATAGCCTTCATGCTGCTGTATCGCTTGCCCGAGGGCTTCCTGATCAAGTTGTGCATGCCTTTCCTCGTGCATCCCGTGACCGAGGGCGGCCTGGGGCTTGACACCGACACGGTGGGCTTGGTTTACGGCACCTTCGGTGTGCTGGCGCTGACCGTGGGCGGCATCCTGGGCGGCATCTACGCCTCGCGCGTGGGACTGAAAGCGTCGCTGTGGGTGATGGCGGCATGCATGACGCTGCCGTGCCTCACGTTTGTCTACCTGGCTATCGTGCAGCCTTCCAACGTGTGGATCATCTCTATCGCGGTGGCCATCGAGCAGTTTGGCTACGGCTTCGGTTTCACCGCGTACATGCTATATATGATGTACTTCAGCGAGGGCGAGTTCAAGACGTCGCACTACGCCATCTGCACGGCCTTCATGGCGCTGAGCATGATGCTGCCGGGCTTTGTGGCTGGCTACATTCAGGAGGCCATCGGATATGTCAACTTCTTCTGGATGGTGATGGCTTGCTGCGTGGCGACGCTGCTGGTGACCTACTTCGTCGACCGCAAAATCGACCCCGACTACGGCAAAAAATAACCCCTTTTTCAACGCGAATTATTTTCAACGCGAATTTCGCGAATTGGGAAGTATTTTTAATGCGAATTTCACGAATTTCACGAATTACGCAGATTTAATGATTTGTATATGTCTTTAATTCTTTATCCGAAAGAGTCATATGAAATATGTGGATGCCTATATGAAGTCCACAAAGAGTTAGGCTCTGGTTTTCTCGAAGCAGTTTACCAAGAAGCACTTGAACGGGAGTTTATTGAAAATAATATTCCGTATGAGCGTGAAGTTCGTTTGCAAGTGTTGTACAAAGGAGTTCCATTGAAAAAGGAATATTTCGCTGATTTTGTGTGTTTCGGAAAGATAATTGTGGAATTAAAAACCGTTAATGCAATTGAAGATGTACATAAATGCCAAGTTAAGAATTACTTAAAAGCAACTGGATATGAGTTGGGAATTATTGCAAATTTCTCAACACCAAGTTTGGAAACGTATCGAGTATGTAATAGTAAGAACTTATTATCAAAATAATTTTTAATTCGTATAATTCGCAAAATTCGCGAAATTCGCATTTAATAATCATCTAAAAGAAGATACTTATGAAAAGGATAGTAGTTTTTGTGGTGGTGATGGTGGGATTGGTTGCTGGGGCTGTGGTGAAGCCTGGCGTGGAGGTGCTGCGCGATGGTGGCTTTAAGGAACTGCAGGGCAAGCGCGTGGGGCTGGTGACCAACCCCAGCGGCATCGACAACAACCTTAAGAGCACCGTCGACATCCTCAACGAGGCCCCCGGCGTGAAACTCGTGGCGCTCTACGGCCCGGAGCACGGCGTGCGCGGCAACGCACATGCCGGCGATGCTGTGGGCGACGAGGTCGACGCCAAGACGGGCATCAAGATGTACTCGCTCTACGGCAAGACCCATAAGCCGACCCCCGAGATGCTGCGCGACATCGACGTGCTCGTGTACGACATCCAGGACATCGGCTGCCGCAGTTACACCTTTTATGCCACCATGGGCGTGTGTATGGAGGCGTGCGCCGAGAATAACAAAGAGTTTATGGTCCTCGACCGTCCTAACCCACTGGGTGGTAACAAGGTGGAGGGCAACCTGGTGGAGGATGGCTTCTACTCCTTCGTGAGCAAATACGCCATCCCTTACCTCTACGGACTCACCCCGGGCGAGTTGGCCACTTTCCTCAACGAGGAAGGCTACACTGCCAAGAAGGCCAAACTCACCGTGATACCCATGGAGGGCTGGACGCGCGACATGAAGTTCCGCGACACTGGCATGCCCTGGGTGCTGCCGTCGCCGCAGATCCCCACGCCGGAGTGCGCATTTTTCTATCCGCTGTCGGGCATCCTGGGCGAACTCTACATCTTCAACACGGGTATCGGCTACACACTGCCGTTCCAACTCTTTGCCGCACCGTGGATCGATGCCGACAGCCTGGCCGAGCGCATGAACGCGCTGCGCCTGCCCGGCCTGGCGTTCCGACCCATCAACGTCAAGCCGTTCTTCGCTCTGAGCGTGGCCCTCGACCAGGATCTCAAGGAGGTGCACGGCGTGCAGACCTACATCACCGATGTCGACCGCGCCAACCTCACGCTCACCCAGTTCTACTTCCTGCAGGTGGTGCACGAGATGTATCCCGAGGTGAAACTCTTCGAGCAGAACGAGAAACGCGGCTGGGCAATGTTCGACAAGGTGTGCGGCACCGACCAGATTCGCAAGCGATTCACCGAGCGTTACCGCGTGGAGGATATCATCCCTTATTGGACTAAGGATGCCGAGGCATTCCGCTTGCGCTCGGCAAAGTATTACTTATATTAATTGACAAGAGTTATGGACGCGAGATACCAGCAATACATCGACCGCATCGCCGACTTCGTGCCGCGCGAGCGCATCTACACCGACGACCTGCGCCGCCTGGCGTGGGGCACCGACGCCGGCTTCTACCGCCATGTGCCCCGGCTGGTGATTCGCAGCGTCGATGAGCAGGAGGTGAGCCGCTTGCTCGCCGTGGCGCATGAGATGCGCCTGCCGGTCACCTTCCGAGCCGCCGGGACGAGTCTGAGCGGCCAGACGGTGACCGACTCAATCCTCATCGTCGCCGGCAAGAACTGGGAGCGATACTCCATTGCCCCCGACGCGCAGTCAATCACGCTGCAACCGGGCATCGTGGGCGCGCAAGTCGACAAGATTTTGGCTCCACTGGGCCGCACGTTCACCCCCGACCCGGCCTCGAAAAACTCGGCCATGGTGGGCGGCATCGTCATCAACAATGCCTCGGGCATGAGTTGCGGCACGCATGCCAATAGCGACCGCGAGATGCTCTCGATGCGCATCGTGCTGGCCGACGGCACCATCCTCGACACTGGCGACCCCGACAGCCGACAGGCCTTCCGCGAGAGCCATCCGCAGTTTGTGCGCGACATCGAGGCCCTGCGCGACCGCGTCATGGCCGACGACGAACTGGCCGAGCGCATCCGACGCAAATACAGCATCAAGAATGTCACCGGACTGAATATCTCGCCGTTTGTCAACTTCACCGACCCCTTCGACATCATCACCCACCTGATGGTGGGCAGCGAGGGCACACTGGCCTTTGCGAGCGAGTTTACGATGAAGACCGGGCACCTGTATCCCTTCCGGGCCAGCGCCATGCTCTACTTCAAGGAGATGCGCAAGGCTTGCGAGGCCGTCGTCGACATGAAGAGTGCGCCGGTGCACTGCGCCGAGATCCTCGACCGCAAGTCGCTGGCCAGCGTCGACGACACCACCGGCCCCGACCTTACCGCGGTGCTCGTGCAGACCTTTGCCGACAGCCAGCGTGAACTCGACGACAACATCGCCGCCATCAAGCGCGTGCTCGAGGGCTACACGCTCTACGTGCCAGCGCGCTTCACCAGCGATCCCGCCGAGTATGGCAAGTATTGGGCCATCCGCTCGGGCATCTTCCCCAGTGTGGGCGGCACGCGTCCGCTGGGCACGACGGTGATTATCGAGGACGTGGCTTTCCACATCCAGGACCTGCCCGACGCCACCGTCGATCTGGCGCAGATGCTCATCGACCATGGCTACGACGACAGTTGCATCTACGGTCATGCCCTCGAGGGCAATTACCACTTCATCATCGCGCAGTCGTTCGACACGCCCGATGAGGTGGCGCGTTACCGCAACCTGATGAACGAGATTGTCAAACTCGTTGTCGACAAGTACGACGGGTCGCTCAAGGCCGAGCACGGCACCGGGCGCAACATGGCGCCGTTTGTGCGCAAGGAGTGGGGCGACAAGGCTTACGACATCATGCGCGAGGTGAAGCGCATCTTCGACCCCGACGGCATCCTCAATCCGGGCGTGATTTTCAACGACGACCCCGACTGCTTCATTCACGACGTGAAGCCCATGCCGCTCGTCGACGACAATGTCGACAAGTGCATCGAGTGCGGCTTCTGCGAGGTGAACTGTGTGAGTTCGGGCTTCACCCTGTCGAGCCGCCAGCGCATCATCGTGCAGCGCGAGATGTCGCGACTGCGCGCCACTGGCGAGGACCCGGAGCGCCTGGCACGCCTCGAGCGCCAGTATCATTATTCTGGCGAGGCCACATGTGCCGGCGACGGCCTGTGCAGCACGTCGTGCCCCATGAAAATCAATGTCGCCGAGTTGACGCACGTCCTGCGCCAGCAGGCACATCCGGCGACTTCGCTCACACATCGCACCGGAGCCTGGGCGGCACGCCACTTTGCCGGAGTGAAACGCGGTGTCAAGACCATGCTCTACCTTGCCGACGCAGCACACCGTGTGGTGGGCGACAAGGGCGTGAATGCCTTGGGCGTGGTGATGCATGGCATGGGCATGCCGCTGTGGACGGCCTCGTTGCCCAAGCCCCGCAAGCGCCACGACGTCGCTCCGGTGACAAGCGAGAAGAAGGTGGTGTACTTCCCCAGTTGCCTGAATCAGACAATGGGACGCGCCAGCAAAGGCGTTGCCGACGACCTGGCCGACAAGGTGGTCGCTTTCCTCGGCAAGGCCGGCTGGCAGGTCATCTTCCCCGAAAATATGAACAAATTGTGCTGCGGCATGATTTGGGAAAGCAAGGGCATGCCCGACGTGGCCGACGACATGACGCGGCGCCTCGACGATGCGCTGTGGGCCACCAGCGAGCAGGGGCGCTACCCGGTGGTGTGCGACCAGAGTCCGTGTCTGCACCGCATGCGCGGACACATGGAGCGCGTCAAACCGCTCGAGTTGCTGGAGTTTATCCACGACCAGGTGGCCGACGACCTCACTTTCACACCCACCGACGAGCCTGTGGCACTGCACCTAACCTGCTCAACCAAACTGATGGGCATCGACGCAAAGGTGCTGAAGTTGGCGCAGATGTGCTCACACAATGTGGTGCTGCCCGATGGAGTGGGGTGCTGCGGTTTTGCCGGCGACAAGGGATTTACGCATCCCGAACTCAATGCCTACGCGCTGCGAAAACTCAGAACGGCAATCGAGAGTGCCGACGTGAAGCGCGGCTTCTCAAACAGCCGCACCTGCGAAATCGGCCTCACAACACACGGCGGGGTGCCTTACCAGCACCTGGTTTACCTCATCGACGAGTGCACAACAGCGAAACAAAATGAAAAATAGTAAAGAATCATAATATTATGGCAAAAACACAAAACAACAAGCGACTGCTGGCCGTAGACATACTGCGAGGTATCACCATCGCAGGCATGTTGCTGGTCAACAACCCCGGCACGTGGAGCCACATCTACGCTCCGCTGGAGCACGCCGAGTGGGTAGGCCTCACGCCCACCGACTTGGTGTTCCCATTCTTCATGTTTGTGATGGGCGTGTCGATGTACTTCTCACTGCGTAAGTTCCACTTCAAGCCCAGCAAGGATGTGATGCTGAAGATTTGCCGGCGCACCATTGTGCTGTTCCTCATCGGCTGGGCGGTTCAGTGGTTCGGACTGGCCTTG
The DNA here is from genome assembly GCA_902776835.1 of uncultured Bacteroidales bacterium. Classification (GTDB taxonomy): domain Bacteria; phylum Bacteroidota; class Bacteroidia; order Bacteroidales; family Muribaculaceae; genus Sodaliphilus. The sequence continues at coordinate 22,111 of CACYRK010000012.1, read as the reverse complement.
CGATGCATCTATGACCCCGAGGCGTCGTTCTTTGCCGACATGTTTGGCAAGTTGCGCATCTTGGGCGTGTTCCAGCGCTTGGCACTGGTTTACTTCTTCGGCTCGATGATTGCTATTCTTTTCAAGCAGCGTTTAATCCCCTGGATTATTGGGCTGATACTCATCGTTTACGCTATCATCTTGGGCACCGGCCACGGCTATGAATTCTCGCTGCAGAACATCCTGTCGCGCGTCGACGTGAGTGTGCTTGGCGAGGAGCACATGTATCACGAGTCGGCCTTCGGCGAGAAGTTGGCCCTTGACCCTGAGGGCATCCTGAGCACGCTCTCCTGCATCGCCCATGTGCTGATAGGTTTCATGGTGGGCAAGTGCCTGATTGACTATCGCGACAACCGCGACCGAGTGATGTACATCGCCGTGTGGGGCAGCGTGATGCTGCTTGTGGGCTGGCTGGCCCAGTACGGCATTCCGTGCAGCAAGAAGGCGTGGACGTCGAGTTACGTGCTCATCACGTGCGGCATGGCGTCGTGCATCCTGGCCATGCTCATCTATTTCATCGACATCAAGGGCCGCAACCGCTGGTGCCGCTTCTTCCAGGCCTTCGGCGTGAATCCGCTGTTCTGCTACCTGGTGGGCACAATCCTCGCGATTGTATTCGGCCGCGTGCGCCTGGGCACCGATGCCATGGGCGAGCACATCACCATCCACTCGCTCATCTACGACGGTTGGCAAGCCGTCACCACAACGCCCGAGGCTGCCTCGTGCTTCTATGCCATCACCTTTGTGCTCATCACCTGGGTCTTCGGTTACATACTTTACAAGAAGAAAATATACATCAAAATATAATACACTATGATTTTAATTGCTGATTGCGGATCGACCAAGATTGATTGGTGTCTGCTCAATGGAAACGAGAAAGTAGCACAAATTTTCACCACGGGAATGAACGCTCTGCTGCTCACCCAACAGGAGATGACCGAGCGCATTCACGACGAACTCATGCCTCACATCGTGAGTTACAAGGTGGACGAAATCTACTATTACGGCGCTGGTATCATCAGCGACGAGATTAAGGACAGCGTGCGCAATGCCCTCAAAGCCAATATCCCCACGGCAACCAAAATCGAGGTCGACACCGACCTGCTGGCCGCCGCACGGGCACTGTGTGGCCGCGAGCCGGGTATCGCGTGCATCCTGGGCACGGGCAGCAACTCGTGCTATTACGACGGCGAGAAGGTCGTCGACAATGTGTCGCCGCTGGGCTATATCCTGGGCGACGAGGGCAGTGGTGCCGTGCTGGGCAAACTCCTGGTGGGCGACGTGCTGAAGAAACAACTGCCTGAGCATCTGTGTCAAAAATTCCTCGATGAGTACAACATGGACCGTACAAAAATCATCAACGCTGTCTATCGCCAGCCGGCGGCCAACCGCTTCCTGGCACAGTTTGCGCCCTTCCTCGAGCGCAACATCGACGAGCCGGCAATCCACGACCTGGTATTGCGCTCGTTCACCGCGTTCTTTGTGCGCAACGTCGAGAGTTATGACGGCTACAAGCAGTTGCCCTGCAACTTCGTGGGCTCGATTGCTTTGAAGGAGCAAAAAGTGCTTCGTGAGGCTGCCGCAGCACGTGGCATCACCATTGGCAACATCATCCAGAACCCCATGGAGGGCCTGGTGAAATACCACTCGGTGAACGCTTGATTTTTATTAATTTAACCAGTTACTACAATGGCTTTTGTGAAAATTAGCGAGCAACCCTCGCTGTATAACGACTTGGAGAAGAAATCGGTGCACGACATCCTCACCGAAATCAACCAGGAGGACCACAAGGTCGCCGACGCTGTCCAGGCCGCCATCCCAGCCATCGAGCGGCTGGTGGAGGGCATCGTACCACGCATGCAGGAGGGCGGACGCATCTTCTACATGGGTGCCGGCACCAGTGGACGCCTGGGCGTGCTCGACGCCAGTGAGATACCGCCCACATTCGGCATGTCGCAAGGCTGGATTATCGGCCTCATCGCCGGTGGCGACTATGCGCTGCGCAACGCCGTGGAGAATGCCGAGGACGATACCGAACAGGGCTGGAAAGACCTGCTCGAGTACGACATCAACCCACTCGACACCGTCATTGGCATCGCCGCCAGCGGCACCACGCCTTATGTGATTGGAGCCCTGCGCGACGCACGTGCGCACGGATGCCTCACCGCGGCCATTACCAGCAACCCCGACGCCCCCGTCAGCCAGGTGGCCGAGATTCCCATCGAGATGATTGTGGGGCCGGAGTATGTTACCGGCAGTTCGCGCATGAAGAGCGGCACGGGGCAGAAACTCATCTGCAACATGATTTCCACCTCGGTGATGATAAAGATGGGGCGCGTGAAGGGCAACAAGATGGTGAACATGCAACTCACCAACGCCAAACTCGTGGACCGCGGCACGCGTATGCTCATCGACGACCTCGGGCTGAGTTACGACGAGGCCAACGAGATGCTGCTCAAGTATGGCTCGGTGAAGAAGGCCGAGGACGCTTATCGTGCACAAAAAACCGAAAAGCAATGAAACGCATCATCATGGCGGCTGTGGTGGCTATGATTGCCATCACAGCCATCTCTCAGGCTAACCAGGACGTGTATTACGCCCGCCGCGCCACGCTGTTCGAGCAGTTGCCCGTGGGCAAGAAGGACATCATCATGCTGGGCAACAGTCTCACCGACGGTGCCGAGTGGAACGAACTGCTCAACAACCGCCATGTGAAGAACCGCGGCATCGTGGGCGACATCGTCCAGGGGCTGTATGAGCGCATGGAGCCCATCCTCAAGGGGCAGCCGAAGAAAATTTTCATCATGAGCGGCGTCAACGACGTCTCGCATGGTGTGGACGGCGACAGTATAGCGCGCGCCACCGAGAAACTCATCGTGCTCATCAAAACACGGTCGCCGCGCACGCGCATATATTTGCAGTCGATGCTGCCGTTCAACAACGATGTGCGCGAGTGGAAATACCTCGTGGGCCGTGAGCAGGTGGTGGTCGACGGCAACCGTGCCCTTGAGCAAGTGGCCCGTCGCCAGGGCGTCACCTGGATTAACCTCTACCCGCTCTTTGTCGACGAGAACGGCAAACTCAAGGCCGAGTACACCAACGACGGCCTGCACCTGATGGGCGAGGCCTACCTAATTTGGCGTGATGCCATCAAGCCCTACATCTGACCGCGCCTTGCGGCATGATTGAAACCAAAGTGCCATCCAGGGACCGTTTCCTTCGATGGCACTTTTAGTAACTAGGGCATTTATATATTTTTTGAAGGGCGATTTGTGAGGTGGTGTTACTTTTAGTAACTATCTTCCCTCTCAAAAAAAATGCACCCCCCAACCGGGTGCATTTTTTTATAGAAAACACAATGGTGGCGTGTGCCGAACGCTCGAATGTTCGAAATATTTTTGCTTGATTGAGAATAAATTATTAATTTTGTTGCATTGATTTAAGCAATTTCATTAACCAAAAACTATATGCGTATGAAACGACTACTACTTCTTGTTTTCGCTGTCGCCTGTGTGGCTGTGGCATGGGCGTGGAAGCCCACCTTCATTGGTCACCGTGGCGGATACACCGGTGTGATGAACACCGTCGAGGCCTACACCAATGGCGTGGATAAATATGGCTACCAAGGCCTGGAATGCGACGTGCGCGTGACCCTCGACGGCTACTACGTCATCAGCCACGACGAGACCACCAACTCGCTGGGCGGCAACCTCACCGTGGCCAACGCCACCCTGGCACAGTTGCAGGCCGAGACCTACACGCAGACGCGTGGCGGCGTGACCTATACGGGAAAAATATGCACCGTGGCCGAGTATCTCGACATCTGCCGGGAGAAGGACGTGATTCCGGTGATTGAACTAAAATGGACCACCGGCATCAATAACAACGACATGAGCAAGTTTCCCGGCCTCGCCGCGCTCATCGAGGAGAAAGGCCTCACCGAGAAAGCCTACATCCTCACCTCGATGCGCAGTTCGCTGGAATATGTGCGCCGAAATTTCCCGGCACTCAAGTGCCAATTCCTGTGCAACAGCAATTGGGAGACCTATTTCGACTGGATTGTGCAGTGGGACCTCATGCCGAGCATCGAGGCAGGCTGCTTCGACAAGTACACCGTGAAGCGCTTCCACGACAAGGGCTTGGAGGTGGCTGTATGGACCGTGAACTCGCTCGCCAACTATCGCCAGTATGGTGAGATGGGCGTGACGATGATGACCTGCGACTACCTCATGCCGAGCCAGATGCCTGAGTTGGCCGACATCGACTGGGATGCCATCGTGCCGCCCAAGGAGCCGCTCGCCATCAATGTGCAGGAGCAGTTCGCCTTCACACGCGCTAACGGCAATCTGCCTGTCAACTTCCCCTCGGGGCTCGACACCGACAACTCGCCTTATAAGTCGGCACAACAGGCCGCCATCACCGAAAAGGGCGTGTTCTATGCCAACAACTACACCACGAGCCAACTGGTAATCCTTAAGCCCGACGGAACGGTGAGCGTGGCGCCGGGCACCAGCAGCCACGGCATTTGCTTCGACACCGCCGGCAACCTGATTCAGCGCAACGACGGCATAACGAAGAATCCCAGCAAACTCGTCATCTACCCTGGGGGCGACATCACGGCAACGCCGGTCGAGGTGGATATGGAACTGGACAATGAGGGCCAGACCAACTTTATCAGCGCCATCGGCGACGTGATGAGCAGCGAGGGCGGTGTGGTGTTCCACTTCCAGAACACGCGCAACGATGTGACCTTGATTTACCTCTCCGACGGAGAGTTTGACTACATGGAGTCGACACCGTCGACCTCGTTTGCAAGCACCACGGCAGGCATGATATTCCCCATCGACGACGATCCCTACCATTTCATCTATCAGGTGCGCAACCAAGGCTACAACCTCTTCGACCAGACCGACCAGGGCAAGTACATCACCGGGACGCTCAACACCACGCCACCTAACAGCAACACCTCGGTGGGCGGCGCTTTCTTCCGGCTCGACGACCACGACTTGTTCCTCTACACCAGCGGCACCAACTACAACGGCGGCTTCACCATTCGCGACATGAGCGCCAACGGCGAGCCTCTGGTTACGCTGCCGCCAATGGGCGACGGCGGTTATGGTGCCAACCCTTCGTGCGGCTCGTTTTTCCGCGTGGTTCCGCTCGACCCGAAGTGCGTGATGATTTATGAGTACACCATGGGCAACGGTTATGCCGGATATATGGTCTACACCGACGATTATACCACCGGCGTCACCGAGGTGGGCACCGTGCAGCGTCCAGCCGACGATGGCTATTACGACCTTATGGGCCGCAAGTACGACGCCAGCCATCTCCCCGCTGGCATCTACATCCACAACGGCAAAAAAATCATCGTCAGATAACTACCGAGACTGTGGCCGTAATGCAAGGAAGTTGAAACAAAGTGAGGGTGTGTTATAATTCAAAAAGGTTGGAACAAAAGTTCCTCCCCTAAGCTTAGGGGAGGTGTCGTGAAGCGACGGAGGAGTGTGTGATAACGCACTGGTTATAAATCATTAGCCCGTTGATACACGCCTCCGCTCCTTCGGGGCATCCGCTCTAACTTAGAGGGGAATTTTTAGCCATAACCTCATTGTGACACACCCTCGTTTTGATCTCACCAAATTGTATTACCTCACACCCTTAAATGGTTTTACCGGACATCAATAAAAAAAGTGGCTGTTTTATGCCGAACTCACGTTAATTTATTGTGTTTCACTTGTCTTTTTTCAAAAAAAGCAGTAACTTTGCAATTGCGTGAGTTGACCTTAGGCATTATTCACCGTCCAAAACCAGAAGTATCATTTAAATACTATTTATCATGAAGTTTAATATCAAAGAGTTTAACAACTTCGTTACTGAGGAGTCGCATTTTGTCGATGGGACGCATATATCAAAAAACTCAGAAAAGATTCTCAACACAGCGGCTAAGTTTATTTACTATGCTTCTGTCATTTCGGCAATTATACTAATCGCGATTGGTATATATGCATTTGTGTCATGTTTGGTGGGTGCCGGAATGGTAATCGACAATCCATTTATTTCAGGAGGCGATATGGTTATGAGCGCCTTCGTTGGTTTATTTAAGTTTGTCTTGGAAGGAGTCGGTGCATTTATTTCAGGCGTAATCATTTATTCCTTAATAAGAATGTTTTGCAACATCTCGCTGTCGCTGAAGAAACTTAACGAGAACCAGGTTCTGCCGCAGCCGCAAAGCGGCGCACAGCCAGTGCAAGCCGTCAGTGGCTCTCAAAAAAGGTTTTGCGAAGAGTGTGGGAAACCGATTCCTGCTGGTGCGAAGTCATGCCCCGAATGTGGGTGTCCTGTTGATTGAACTTAAATATTATTCTAAGTTATGGCACTGATTTTATGTAGAAAATGTGGCAACATGGTATCGGACCGTGCAGCGGCCTGTCCCAAGTGTGGAGCCCCCGTTAACACGGAAGTTACCGTCATGCAGTATTCAAAACCTGCTCCAGTTTCACCCTCAAGTACTCCAAGCACTCCCCACGTCTCAAATATTCCCGACACACCCAATAAATCCAGCAGTAATACTGGCCTGTACGCAATTATTGGCTTATTAGTGGCCGCTGTTTTGGGCTTGGGAATATATGCATTATCAGGACGTAGCAATGGCGCCAATAACCAGGGTGAGGCTGAGAGCGAAACCCTGGCATCCGAAGAAATGGCAGTCGAAGCCGTTGACTCGGCCGCCGTAGACGTTGCTGAGAACAACTCGAGCGACTTTAACTGTCACAGCGAAGAACTCTTTACCGAGGACGCTCCCGATAATGGTGTCGTTGTAGACGGGAGAAGTGCGACTATCAACAACACCTGGCTTGAGCATGACGTGGACGGCGGCATCAAAATCCATGTCGATATGAGCACGTCAAATTTGCTTAACAGAAATGTTGAAGTCACATGCTTCTTTTGGTTTGAAGATGGCCGGAAGGTAAAATCCACCGACGGAAAATATGAGTCACCCGATCGACAAGTGTGCACCAGTAGAGTCATCACGGCAAATTATCAGGAATGCACCTGGAACGACTTGCAATTGTGGATACCATACCGGCAAATCAAGAGCGTGAGAGATTATAAACACCTGAAGTGTCGTGTGCACGTCTTCTATAACAACACTTGCCTTGCAACAGGTAATTACATGCACTTTGGCTGCTGGCTGGAATAATCCCCGCTTTCAACAACAGATGACAAACAAAGAGGGTGCGCCAAATTTTGGGGCACCCTCGTTGGTATTGTTGGCTTGTTAGTCTTGGAGGTTTTGGTAGAAGGCGGCGCGGGTGTCGCGCAAGATGTACAAGGCGCGGGGGACGACGTCCTTCATCACTGGGGTGGAGTCAAACAGAATCTCAAAAACGGCCCACACCGACTTGTCGTTAACAATAAATACCTTGGCGACTTTCATGCCCATGCTCGTCTTGTTGCATGCCTCGAGCACTTGCTCCCTGTTGTCCTCGTCAACATCGTAGATTGCCGGCAGGCGCAAAGCAAAGTACAAGTCGTCGTTCTCGTCGGGCATATAAGAGAATCCCAAGCCCTCGAACTTAAACATTATCTCTCCATCGCTCTCGTCAACCTGAGGGCGGAAACCTTCTTCCTGAAGGTATTCTAACAGTAATTCGTTGAGTTTCATGATTGTATAAAGTTTAAAATGTTGTTGTCCAGTAATGATGAGGCTTGATTCTCAATCAGTTGCAAATCCCACCTTGGGCAGGGAGTTGCGGCGCTCGTTACCTTCCATGCGGTCGCGGATGTTGTCGTAAATCTTCAGCGTGTCGCCTTTAACACTGGGCTTGATGCCCTTGATGGTCGTCTCCATCAACTCTTGCGTGATTTCCGTGCCGTTGAAGGCCGCAATCATTGCCGCCTCGTTCACCACATAGGTTATGTCGCTCGCCACATAGCCCTCGCTCAGCGTTGCCAACTTCTCATAGTCCAGTTCCTCGCAAGGGCGGCCCTTGAGATGAATCTTCAGCATTTCGCGGCGTGCCACCTGGTCGGGAAGCGGGACATACACCATCTTGTCGATACGGCCTGTACGCAGCACCGCAGGGTCAATCTTGTCGGGACGGTTACTCGTGGCGATGACAAAGATGCCGCGCTCCGAGCAGTTGTTCATCTGCGAGAGGAACTCGTTCACCTCGCCGCTGTGGTGGTTGCCCAAGTCCTCGCTGCGGTCGGGGACAAAGGCATCAAATTCGTCAAAGCATATCACCGTCGGGGCGTTCTTGGCGGCCTTTTTGAACAACTCGGCAATCTTCCCCTGTGTGCCGTGGATATACACCGAGCCCAGGTCGCTCGCCTTCACAAGCATGAAGTTGAACCCCGTCTCCTCGGCAAATTTCTCGGCAAAGAAACTCTTGCCACATCCCGGCGGGCCATAAAGCAGCATGCCGTTGGGCGGTGTCAGGCGATACTTCTGCGCCAACTCCTTGTCACGCAAGATGAAAATCACGCGCTTGTTGAGCATGTCTTTCATGTCGTCCATGCCCGCGATGTCCTTGAATCCCTGGCCTTTGCCCTTCTTCACCTCGACTGAGACCGATGTGCTGCCGTCCTCCTCGTCGCGGCCGTCGCGATGGCGGCTGGCGACGCCCTCGTTGCTGGGCTTTTCTTGTGCGGGTTCTACCTTGTCGGGGCTGTCGAGGTCGTGAAGCAGTTGCGAGGCGCTCTTGTAACGCTCGTCGTTGTCGGTCGACAGGCCACGGCTAATGATGCCGCGCATCTCCTCGGGAACATCGCTCAGGTCCAGTTCCTGGGTGCGCAACTTCTTTATCTCGCGAATGGCGTCGCGACGCGGCAACGTCGTGTCGATGGGCCAAGGGCCGTGCCCCGTAAGCATCGTGTACAGCACAGCCACTACCGAGAACAGGTCGGTCGCGTCGTCATACCAGCCGGCAAACGTCTGGTTGGCACAGTATTGAACCTCGAGGTCCGAGGTGTCGAAGGTGGTGAGGCCGCTCGTTATTTGGGCCACATGGCCCATGTCGATCAACTCGGGCTCGCGATTGGTGGAGGCGGTCAGCATGATGTTGCGGGGCGTGATGTCGTTGTGTTGGTAGCCCTGCTCATGCATGTATTTCAACGCGTTAAGCACGCCCGTGATGATGCGTTTCGCTTCGTCGACAGGCATTGCCCCCTCGCGCTCAATCTTCTCGGCCAGCAACTCGCCGCTGAAGTACACCGTCACCATGTAGTGGCACACACCCTCGGGAATCATCAACATTCCGCTGGTGATGTATGAGATGATGTTTTGGTGCGTCAGCGTCTTGCAGTGCTCGATTTCCTTAACCTTGTCATCCTCGGTCATCAACTTCTCTGGCATGTTCTTGATGATGAACAACTTCAGGAAAAACGGCTGTCCGTCAGCATCCGCAACGCGGTAAGTCTCGCAGTAAGTATTCGCCTTGATCAAGTATTCGACAGTATAGCCGTCAACCACTTGTCCTTGCTTCAGTATGCTCATAGATTATAATTTTCTTATGTTCAGCAGTTTGGTTGTGGGTGTGATAACCTTGTTACACAATGGTCTTACAACGTCACCACTACAATTATTCGCAAAGTTACTACTTTTCCCTCAAATATACCATTTTCAAAAAAAAATTATGCTTAAGGCGACATGACGAGGGAAAAAATGTCGAAAAATAAGCGTGGTGGGGGTGAAATCCACTTTTTTTGCTTAACTTTGTAGGTTGTAACAACACGAAAACTGATTATGAGCAAAATACGATACACCCTGGTGGCCCTGCTGGCCACGCTAACTCTCGCCGCCACAGCGCAGACTGCGGTGGAGACCCCGTTTGAATATCCCGTAGCGCCCGACACGTGCACCACGCTCGAGAGCCGCTGCAACTACATCACGGCGCGCTTCTGGGACAACTACGACTTGAGTAAGCCCATTCCCGACGATGCCGCCTTTGTGCAGGCATTTCGCGACTACGTCGACATCTTCCGCAACGCTCACCGCAACGTGGTGAAGTCGAGCATTCGCGACCTGATGTTCAAGGCTCAGGCTGTCACAACCAATATGCAGAAGATTGGGCGCGTGGCAGAATATGTGTTCTACGGTGCAAATGCCGAGTTTCCCAGCGATGAGGCTTACGTCGAGTTTGCCACCGCGCTCATGCAGGCCTCGCAACTGTCGAAGGACGAGCGCGAGTACTACAAGAGCCAGGTGATGCGCATCAACGCCACGCAGCCCGGCTCACCCGTCGACCTCGACTTTGTCGACACCGCGGGTAACAAAACCAAACTCTCCAACGTAAAGGCGCCGCTGACCATCGTTTTCTTCGTCGATGAGAACGTCAACAGTTCGATGGGGCGCACCCATCTGAGCGTCGACCTGATTCTGAACAAGGCCATCGAAGAGGGGCAGTTGAAGGTGGTGCAACTTTACATCAACAAGCCCACCGGCGACTGGACGACATCGGCCCCGGCCAACTGGACTACCGGCTACCTCGACAAGGGCTACGGCATTCTCGACCTGCGCTTTATCCCGTGCTGCTTTATTCTCGACGAGAACGGCCTGCTGATTGAGAAAAACATCTCGGTGGCCGAACTGAAACAGTCGCTGCAGTAAATATTACTAAGATTTTCCATAACTCTCACTATACAATTGGCTTATGTTTGCGAAATTCTTTAAAAAGATACTCCTGTTCAATGTTGCTTACACTTACAGCAACCTGTCGCGCTTGTTTCTGCGCCTGTTTACTGGGGTGATGTTTCTGCAACTGTGTGTGCAGCAACTGCTGCACTTCGACGAGTTGGTGCCCGCTTTCCAGGGCTGGCTGGGCATGTCGCCCGAGTTGAGCATGTCGCTCCTGCTCGTGGTGGAACTGCTCTGCGCCATGTGCATCATCCTGGGTTTGCTCACCAGGATTGCCGTGCTGCCTCCGCTCGTGATTATGTGCATCGCCGAGAACATCCTGTTTTCGCAAGGCCACGTCACTGAGCAACTGTTCAGTTTCCAGCCGGGCTATCCGGTGATGTTCATCGGCATCTTCGTGTACATGCTGCTGGCCGGGCCGGGCAAGATTTCGCTCGACTACATCATCAGCGTGCACCTCATCGATCGCGAGGACGAAGACGAAGCAATTGAAAAGGCGTAACTTACACAATAGGCTGATGTTATGAAGATTGCAGTACTCATCTCGGGAGGCGTCGACAGTGCCGTGGTGGTCCACCGACTGGTGGAGCAGGGCGAGGATTTGCACCTGTTCTACATCCGCATCGGCATGGACAACGACGAGGGCGATTGCAGCGCCGAGGAAGACATCGAGATGTGCCAACTCATCGCGCGCAACTACGGCTTGCCCTTCGACGTGGTGACGCTGCACGACGAGTATTGGGAGAATGTTATGGAATACGCGCTGCGCACGGTGCGCGCCGGCCTCACGCCGAACCCCGACATGATGTGCAACCGCATGATTAAGTTTGGCTTTTTCGAGCAGCGTTGGGGTGGGGCGTTCGACTGTACTGCCACGGGCCACTACGCCACCACGGCGATGGTCGACGGCAAGAAATACCTCGCCACGGCGGTCGACCCGGTGAAGGACCAGACCGACTTCCTGGCGCAAATCACCTACGCGCAACTTGAGCACCTCATCTTCCCAATCGGTTCGCTGCCGAAGGACGAGGTGCGCCGCATCGCCGCGCAGGTGCATCTGCCCAACGCCACGCGCAAGGACAGCCAGGGCATCTGCTTCTTGGGGCAAATCAACTATAACGACTTCATACGCCGCCACTTAGGCGAGAAGCCCGGCCCCATCATCGAGTTGGAAACCGGGCGCAAACTGGGTGAGCATCGCGGCTACTGGTTCCACACCATCGGTCAGCGCAAAGGCCTGGGCCTGAGCGGCGGCCCGTGGTATGTGGTGCGCAAGAACGTCGACGACAACGCCATCTACGTGAGCAACGGCTACGGCACCGCCAAGCAGTACGGGCGCGTGCTCAATCTCGACGAGATGCACTTCATCAGTGGCAATCCGTGGCCCGACGTGAGCCATCCGGTGGCCATCACCTTCAAGAATCGCCACACCCCCGTGTTCACGCCCGGCACGCTGCAGCAGGTCGACGAGCACCGGTGGGTCATCAACAGCGACAATGATGTGCAGGGCATCGCACCGGGGCAGTTTGCGGTGATTTACGACGCGCAGAGCCACCTGTGCTACGGCAGCGGAGTGATAACGGCGTAGCAGTTACTGCACGCAGTTAAGATTATAGATTACAGATTAGAGATTATAGGTTTTTCTTGGACTGTAGATTTCAGATCTTGAATTTTAGATTATAGATAGGCTGTGATGGAAGATCGAATTGAATTGAAAGTACTGGGCATCACCATGAACTCGATACATAGCGACGCTTACGCCGTGCTGCTCGAGCAGGTCGATGGCCCTTACCGCATCCCCATTGTCGTCGGTCAGGCCGAGGCGGCATCTATTGCCATGCGCTTGCAGAACCAAATCCCGCCACGGCCGTTCACGCACGACCTGTTTACCAGCGTGCTCCACGCCTTCGGCATCATGCCCGATTATGTGATGATTCACTCGTTCAACGACGGCATATTCTCGTCTTACCTGCACCTGAGCAGCGCCACGCAGGAGACCGAACTCGACTCGCGCACCAGCGACGCCGTGGCCATCGCGCTGCGCACTGGAGCGCCCATTTACACCACGCGTGAAATCCTGGAGCGCACCGGATACATGGTCGATGAGAACGGCAAGGCCAAGCGCGAGCAGCGACATGTGAAACTCGAGGACATGCCCACCGAGCGCCTCAATGAGCGCCTGAAGCACTACGTCGACAGCGAGCAATACGAGATGGCGGCTTACGTGCAGCGCATCCTGCAGGCTCGCGAAAATGAGGCGCAGGGCGATAAAACTGATTAATTTTCAATAATTTATAAATCAAATTGCTATGAATAATTTGAAGTTACGTCTTATTGTTATGAACTTCCTGGAGTTCGCTGTGTGGGGCGCTTACCTCACCTGCATGGGCAACTATCTGGGAAAAGCCGGAATGGGTGCTGAAATCTCGTGGTTTTACGCCATCCAGGGCATCGTGTCGATTTTTATGCCCACCATCATGGGTATTGTAGCCGACAAGTGGATTCAGCCTCAGCGCCTGCTTGGCATCTGCCACCTGCTCGCTGGCGCGGCGATGATTAGCCTGTTCTTTATGGGCATGAATGCCGAGGCTGCCGGTGTGCTGCCCAACAAGGCCGCCTTTATCACCATCTACACGCTCAGTGTGGCCTTCTACATGCCCACCTTGGCATTGAGCAACACTGCAGCGTTTACCATCCTTAAGGACTACGGCATGGACACCGTGAAGGACTTCCCGCCCATCCGCGTGTTTGGCACCGTTGGCTTTATCGCCACCATGTGGTTTGTCAACTGCGCTACGCTCGACAATGGCTCGTTCTTCTTCACCCTGGCCGAGAATGCTGGCAAGTTCCAGTACACTCACATGCAGTTCCTGGTGTCGGGTATCCTGAGCGTTGTGCTGTTCTGCTATTGCTTCACCTTGCCGCAGTGCAAGTTGGTTCCCAAGCCGGCACAGTCGCTGGCCGAGTCGTTCGGCCTCGACGCCTTCAGGCTCTTCAAGACCAAGAAGATGGCCTTGTTCTTCATCTTCTCGGCTTTGCTGGGTATGTCGCTTCAGGTGACCAACGGCTACGCTACGCCGTTCCTCACCAGTTTCAAGGGCAGTGCCGATGCTGCGATGGCCAACTCGTTCGGCGCCAATAACGCCACGATGCTCATCTCGCTCTCGCAGATTGCCGAGGCGCTGTGCATCTTGCTCATCCCGTTCTTCCTGAAACGTTACGGCATCAAGGTGGTGATGCTCATCGCCATGTTTGCTTGGGTGTTCCGCTTTGGCTTCTTCGGCCTGGGCAACCCGGCCATGCCCGGCGTGCTGCTCTTCGTGGGCTCATGCTTAGTTTACGGCGTGGCATTCGACTTCTTCAACGTGTCGGGAGGTCTCTTTGTCGACAAGGAGTGTGACCCGAAAATCAAGGCTTCGGCTCAGGGTCTGTTTATGCTCATGACCAACGGCTTGGGTGCCACCATCGGTACGCTTGCCGCCGGCAAGATTATCGACTACTTCTGCGTTTGGAACGACGCCGGTTATCTGGTGAGCCGCGCTCCCGGTGGCTGGCAGACCGCATGGTTCATCTTTGCTGGTTTCGCACTGGTGGTTGCCGTGCTGTTCATGATTCTGTTTAAGTACAAACATGTTCGCGAGGAGTAATACCGATGCATCGGTTTTACCAACCCGACATAGCATCAACCCTATCGCTGGGCGACGAGGAGTCGCAGCACTGCGTGCGCGTGCTGCGGCTCTCGGCCGGCGACACCATTGAGGTGGTCGACGGCTGTGGCACGTTGCACACTTGCCGCATCACGTTGGCGCACAGCAAGCACTGCCAGGTGGAGATTGTCGACAGCCAGTCGCTGCCGCGCCCGTGGCAGGGTACTATTACGCTGGCCGTGGCACCCACCAAGAACCTCGACCGCATCGAGTGGCTTGCCGAGAAATGCACCGAGATGGGCATCGACCGCATCGTGCCGCTGCTGTGTGGCAACAGCGAGCGCAAGGTGCTCAAGACCGAGCGGTTACGTAAAATCCTCGTTGCCGCCATGAAGCAGTCGCTCAAAGCCACACTGCCGCAACTCGACGAGTTGACGCCAATCGCCGCCTTTCTGTCGCAAGCCCCGGCCGGCCAGCGGTTTATCGCCTATTGCGACCCCGCCTTGCCGCGTGAGCAGCGCCGTAGCCTGGCGCAACTTTACGAGCCTGGCACCGACGTCACCATCCTCATCGGCCCCGAGGGCGATTTCACTCCCGCCGAGGTCGATGCCGCGCTGGCTGCCGGCTTTGTGCCCGTAACGTTGGGCGAGAGCCGCTTGCGCACCGAGACCGCCGCTGTGGCCGCCGTCGCGGCATTCCACGCCATCACCTCAAGGGGGTAGGGCACCCCGATGTTCTCTCGCCGGACTCGAATTTTCGAGCAATCGAGCATTCGACGGGGCGAGGGTTCGAGACGCGCTATGATGTGTTAATTGCGGCGCAAACTGGCCGTTTTCGTTATAATATCCTAAAAGTTGTGCCACTAATAGTGTTAGTGGCGCAACTTTTTGTAATTTTGCACGTTTAGTTTATTGAGAAAATGGCAACTTTGATTCAACAACTCACCAATAATGCCTCGCGGCAATTCTTTCTGCTCGCCGGCCCTTGTGTTATCGAGGGCGAGGCGATGGCTCTCGACATTGCCGAGCAGGCGCTGGCCATCACGCAGCGTCTGGGCATCCCTTACGTGTTTAAGGGCAGTTACCGCAAGGCCAACCGCTCGCGCCTCGACTCCTTCACCGGCATCGGCGACGAGAAGGCGCTGAAGATATTGCGCAAGGTGCGCGACACCTTCAACATTCCCGTGGTGACCGACATCCACAGCGTGGAAGAGGCTGCCATGGCGGCGCAATACGTCGACGTGCTGCAGATTCCGGCCTTCCTGTGCCGCCAGACCGAACTCTTGGTGGCCGCCGCGCGCACGGGTCGCATGATTAACATCAAGAAGGGGCAATTTCTCTCGCCGCAAGCCATGGAGCACGCTGTGCGCAAGGTGCGCGACGCCGGCTGCGACGACGTGGCCATCACCGAGCGCGGCACCACCTTCGGCTACACCGACCTCATTGTGGACGTGCGCGGCATCCCCGTGATGCGGCAGTTTGCGCCAGTCATCGTCGATGTCACGCACTCGCTGCAGCAGCCCAACCAGGCCAGCGGCGTCACCGGCGGGTTGCCACAACTCATCGAGCCGCTCGCCAGGGCCGCCATCGCAACCGGAGCCGACGGCATTTTCCTGGAGACGCACCAGAATCCCGCCGTGGCCAAGAGCGACGGAGCGAACATGCTGCGGCTCGACCTGCTCGACGGCCTCCTCACGCGACTGGCACAACTGCGCCTGGCGGTCAACGAACTCGACAACTGAGATTATTAATCAAAAAAAACGATAAATACACCAATGAAATTTTTAAAGCATTTTGCACTGGCGCTGATGTGCTGCATGGCAACTATGGCTGCCTGGGCACAACAGCAACAACTCAGCGACGACGACCAGCGCGTGCGCGACCGCATCACTGAGGCCGTGATGGGCGTGTACAACCGCGCCCTCGAAGCAAACCCCGACGACTACGACACGCGCTTCGCACGTGCCAACCAACTCTACTACAACGGCGAGTATCAAGCGGCAATCGACGACGCAAAAATCGTGCTCGAACAGTTGCCGAAAAAAGACAAAGAGTCGCGTGTCGACACATATCTGCTGCTGGCACGTCTCTACGATATTACGCAGCAATACGAGGACGAAGTAGAGGCGTTGAGGCAAGTGAGCGAACTGTCGCCTAACAACCTGGCGTGTGTCGACATGCTGGGTAAGGTGGCGCTGAAGATGAACGACGTCGACGCCGCCGAGCGCAACTTCAAAATCATCTTGCGCGAATCGCCAATGAACTACGACGCGCACTACCAACTCGCACTCGTGGAACTCGCCCGCAACAACTACGGCAAGGCTGTGGAGTATGTCGACAAGGCTGTGGAACTGTTCACCGCCGAGCCTCAGGTCTACATCAACCGTGCCGACGTGCTCACGCGCATGCAGCAGTATGAGCCCGCCGCTCAGGACCTGATTTCGGCCATGAGCGTGGGCAGCAACGAGTCGAAGGCCATCAATGCGCTTGTGGCGATGAGCGACGTGCATTACGAGTCGGTGATGAAGGCCCTCAGCGAGTCGATTGACAAAGCCCCGCAGGTGGGCACCTTCTACTATGTGAAGGCCTCAATCGCCATGCGCCACTACCACTACGGCCAGGCGCTGCATGCGCTGAACGCCATCGTGGCCAACAACCTCTACGACCACCACATCATCTACTACTATCAGGCGCTGTGCCAGAGCGAGTTGCTCATGTGGGACGATGCCAAGAAGAGCATCGACCGCGCCATCGCCCTCGAGCCCGAGGACACCGAGTACTATCTGCTCCAGGCCCGCATCGCGCAATATGGCGCCAATGACATGACGGCTGCCATGAAGAGCATCCAAAAGGCCAACAGCATCACCGGCGACCAGCATGCCGTGCTGCTGGCCAAGGCTCGCCTGCTGATTGCCCAGCGCAACGACGAGCAGGCGCTGGAGGCGCTGCGACAGGCTCTTGTGCTCAACGCCACGTCGCCCGAGGCACTGCTGATGCGCGGATGGCTCTACAAGTACCGCCTGAAGAACGAGAAGGCCGCCAAGGCCGACTTCAAGGCCGTGGTCGACCAGGAGGACAAGTCGATTTACTCGCTGCGCGGATTCGCTCTGCATGAGTTGCAGCGCGACGACGAGGCACGCCAGTGGGCTCGCGACATCATCCAGGAAGGCATTCTGCCCGGCGGACGCAGTTACATCGAGGCGGCTGCCCTGATGAGCGACATCGGTGACGAGGATGCCGGCGACAAGCAGCAGGCACGCGACTATCTGCGCAGCGCGCTGGCCAACGGCTTCGGCAGCCGATTCGAACTCGAGGTCAACGAGGAGCCTTATGTCAACCTCAAACTCGCGCGTCGCTACGAGGACTTCGAGATTATCCTCAAGCAAAACGAGGCCAACTTCGCCGTCAAGCGATAACCCCTACAGATAGAGTGTGTCAAAATGCTGATTCAGTGCGCTCAGCGCAGTAAATCAAACAAATATTATCAAATCAAACAAATAATAATTTATTATGAATTAAACAATTAACAATTTGTTCGATTTGTGTCGATTTGTTTGATTTCTCACGCGAAGCGTGACTCATTTCATTTTGACACACACGCCCATCACATCTCTCCACTCTCTACTCTAATCGAGAAACTCTACGGCTTTAAAATCGACACGGCCAAGATGATGCTCGACTCGCTTAACGCCATCGATGTGACGACTCTCTCGCCACACAACCGCGCTTACCACGCACTGCTCACCTCGCAGGCAATGTACAAGGCCTACATCACCCCGACTTCCGACAGCATCATCAACGTTGCCTACAATTACTGGACGGAGCACCGCTATAGCGACAGGCTCTACATGAGGGCGCTTCTCTACAAAGCCAATGCCCTCGAGGAGATGCAGCAGCTCGACTCCGCGATGATTTACTACAAGCGTGTCGAGCAAATCACCGAGGGTGGCGACCCTTACTACCATGGCATGGCCCTGCTCCGGCAGGCAGAAATCCTATCGCGCACCACGGTTCGTCCTGAGGTGGATAAGGTCATCAGCAAGTTTGAGCAGGCGCGCAAAGACTTTGAGAGTTGCGACAGCACATTATTGTATCAGGCTGGAGTTGACCAGGTATGCGGCTATTTTTACAACAGGAAAAATGTAGATTCTGCAATAATTAAACTGAATAGATCCATCGACATCTATAAGCAGTTGCACGACACCACATCTCTGTGCCGCTCATGTTTTTATTTGGCAACTTCCTATTTCGAGAGCAAGCAGTACCGGAATGCCATCGATGCTGTGCATCGCGTTGCCGAGATGGGGCGACCTCTGGACCGAAACCGTTATTATTTGCTTATTCGTGCCCACATTCGCCTTGGCGAACTCGACTCGGCGCAAATCTATATCGCGAATTGCCCCAAGCCGGTCACGCCTCACGAGAGGATGTATTACTCGGCGCTGAAACTCGAGAATGCCGCGCAGCGCAATTCCCAACTTATCAAGTGGGTCACCATCGCCGTGGCCGCGGTAGTCGCTCTGCTGCTTGTGCTGGCGGTTTTGGCCTATCTTAATCGCCGCCGGCGCAAGTCATTGCTCAACCAACTGGAGCGGCTGCGACAGCACAGCGACGACCAAATCCAGCGGCTTACCGAGGCCCTGGAGAGCCACGAGAATGACACGGCCGACACCAAGACGCTTCAGGCCGACCTCGTTACGCAACAGGGCCGTAGCGACCTCGTGAACGACGTGATAAACATGCTCACCTTCGCCGGGCCGAAAAAGTCGTCAATAATGTCGCGACGCGACATCGAAATCAATGTGAACGAGGGCTTTTGGGAAAAACTCTACCAATTTATCGATGGTGTCTATCCAGGAGCGCGAAAGGCCATCTGTAGCGTCGATGGGGTCAACGAGAAGGACTTCAAAGAGATTTGCCTGGAAGTCCTCGACTTGCCACTGCCTGTGATAGCCAGGATGGTCGACTCTTTAACGCCGCACTCGGTGTCGACGCGTCGCTCGCTGATCCGCAAGAAGTTGGATGCTGCGAGCCTCACAGGCCGCCAAGTCCTAAAAAAATACTCCACCTGATGGCCGGGCGACCACCTCATTCACCCCAAAATGACAATTATTGGTCAACAAATTACACGAATTAAACAAATAATTGGCTGTAAAAGAGCAAACTACGGATTAATCTGATTCTTCTGATATTCAACCACAAAGGGAGTGTGCCGCCAGGTGCACTCCCTTTTGCTGCATAAAGGAGCCGCTTCGCGGGAAATCAAAAGAGCCGCTTCGCGGGAACCACGAAGTGCTCACGACCGAACGGGAGCCCGCAGGGCAAGCGAAGCGCAGTAAATTTATCAATTATAATAATTGCACGACCTAATGAAAAATATTTTGATTCCACCAGGTCGTGGAATTTTCTTTATTTCAAAATTTCCACGCGTCAGCGTGCATATTGCGCCATGGCAGAAAAAAAATAATTTTGTTGGATTTTGGAATAGATTTGAAAGATTTCTGCCCGTCAAGGCACTCCCTTCGCACAAAAGAAGCCGCCTAACGGCGGGAAATTTAAAAAAATTATTAAGAAAATAATTCCACGACCTTGCGACATCAAATAACTATGACAATAGGGCGTGAAATTTTATTTTAAATTTTGAATAATTTCCACGCGTCAGCGTGCATATTGCGCTATGGCAGAAAAAAAATAATTTTGTTAGATTTTGGAATAGATTTGAAAGATTTCTCGCGCGGTAGCGCGACTCCCTCAATCCACCAGGTCGTGCAATTTTAAAATTTCTGCGCCGTTAGGCGCACTCCCCACACTCTTTTTTCAATTTTCCAAACAACGCCTTTCGAATTGACTACCACCTTTACGAAAATCGTTGTCAATCAACGCGTTACACGATACGAATTGACTATCAAATGCTTGGAGAATTCATCTTTTTTTCGTAACTTTGTAGCACAAAATCATTAATTATCCTCAAAAAAACACATTATTGATATGAAAAAAACAATCACATTTTTGCTTCTTTCATTCACCGTTTTTTTCGCTTCGGCGTTTGAGATCCCCTTCGGTGGTAACAACCAAACTACGGTTGTGTTCTCCAACAATTCTAGCGGAGCTCACTTAGCCATGCCCCAGGGTTATTACAGTTACGTAACTCAAGCCCTTAATATCACATTCAACGACGCGATGACATCACATTATGTGACCATTTCGGGCGAAGACAATTTGTTGTTTGAGGTTTGTCATAAGAAGAGATGGATTGAGTTCTCCGCTCTTCTTTTGTAGCCTTTTTATAGGCGCCCGCCGGTGGCGCGCTCTCAATCCCAGGCGCGCCACCCAAGCGGGTATATATATAGAATAAGGTGTAAATAGCATTTCATTAACTTAATACAATAATTATTATGAAAAAGGACACAATTATTGATTTGTTGCTACTTTTGGTTTTCTTACTAGCAGCATTCATTAGTAATGCCCAAGTAAGGATTAACCCTGCTGGCTCACAAGTAGACCCTAACCGAACAATAGGTGATGTCATCATACCTGCTGGTACTGATTACGAGGTTGAATTCTTTGGTGAGGCTCGTATGATGCCCGGCTTCCGGGTTGAAAAGGGTGCGGAATTTAAGCTCATACCAAGTAAATATTGAATTATTTGGTATTTTCTGATTTTATTTCTACATTTGTAAGAGAATTAAATAACATAATAGTCATGAAAGTGAAATTTTTTATATTTGCCATAATGGCAATGGCGTTCAGCCTTGCTGCCAGCGCCTACGTGCCGCTTGTTCGTGAGGGCGTTAAGTGGGTGTACTATTACAACTATAACGACGCACCAAATTTCGGACCTTGCTCACAATCTGAGTATTCAATAGAAATTTCAGGAGACTCTGTACTTAGTGATATCACTTATAAGAAGGTTTTTCTACATCCATTTTCCTCGCAAATTGACAACAATTCAAAGCCAATCGCTTTGGTGAGAGAAGATAACAAAGTGATTTATTTCCATTATGACTTCAGCAGTTCTTATGAATATGATGGTGTGGTATATGAATTTGGAGAAATACCATTGGCAAGAGGTGTAGTTGAGAATGAGTGGATTCTTTATGACTTTAATGATATTAACCGCACTTTTTCAAATATTCCTGAAAACGAGGATTTTGACTTCAAATCTTTGTTTGATTATGTTTATTCAAATAACACCGACGTTGGTGGTGAGATGGCAAAAGTGTATACAAATGAGAAATATCATCCGAGATATATTATAGAGGGTGTGGGCTATGTTAGACTTCCGGGAATGACTGAAATACGAGGATGGTTATTTAACGTTGCCGATTTTCTTTTACCAGTACTGACGCAGAAGGCAATGTGCTGTACAAGGGTCCGGCCTATACATATATGTGCGATGTCAACGACGACAAGAAAGTCGACGGCTCTGACCTCAACCTGTTGATTAACGCCGTGCTAACGGGCAACAAGCGTTACAATTACGACACTAACGGTGACTCGGCTGTCGACGGCGCCGACATCAACGAGGTAATCAACTTTATACTAAAAAGGTAATTATGAAAACGAAGTGTATTATATTTGCCATAATGGCAATGGCTTGCAGCCTCGCAGCCAGCGCCTACGTGCCACTTGTGCGCGAGGGCGTGAAGTGGGTATACTATTGGGACTATGATAATGAGCCCAACGATGGTGTTATCTATCATTGTGAGTATGCTATGGAGATTTCAGGCGACACAATTGTCAATGGGGTCACATACAAGAAGTTGTATCTTCATCCACTGTCC
>CACYRK010000011.1 GCA_902776835.1 uncultured Bacteroidales bacterium | reverse complement strand
CAATATCGCTCGCAGTAATTCCTCTGTTTTCATAATGCAAAGCTACACTATATTCGTGAACTTGACAAGACTCACCAACCGGAAATATCCGCTGACCCCAAACAACCTCTCCCCCCACCCCCCGGAAGCATATGCCCCCCCCAATCAAAAAAAATCTCATCCCATTCGCAAAATTCGCATTTAAAAAATCCCACCCACCAAATTGCCATCACCCCAACAAAACACCCCAACCAGTCAAAATAAAAAATTCGCATCCCATTCGCGAAATTCGCATTAAAAAAATCCCACCCACCAAATCAAAAAATTTAGCATAATTTGTTTAATCTGTGGTCTTTCCTTCGCGCAATTCGCGTTAAAATCGCAACATTTGTGCAAAAAAATCGCGATAGGCTTTCCAGTTTGCAAATTTTGTATTACCTTTGCACCCGCGTTTATGCCCAGATGGCGGAATCGGTAGACGCGTTGGTCTCAAACACCAATGGGGTAACACCCGTGCCGGTTCGACCCCGGCTCTGGGTACGCAATCAAACGTCAATCAGTTGTCAATCAACCGATTGGCGTTTTTCTTTTGTGGTTTTTTGAGTGCTTTGCTTGGGGTCTGAAAAGTATTTTGTAACTTTGCGCATCTTTTTTGGGAAATTTTAGACTGAAATTCATGTCACACTTAAGATTTAAAGAGGTTGAAGTGGCCTTCAACCGTGCTCCTGTGCGTGTGGAACTGCCGCAGGAGCCCCCCAGTCGTTATTATGCCGAGAAGGTGTTCGACCGCAAGAAGATGTTTGAGTACCTGCCTCGCGACACCTATCAGGCCTTGACTCGCGCCGTCGACGAGAAGGCGCCACTGGACCGCGAGTTGGCTCACGACGTGGCCAAGGCGATGAAGCAGTGGGCGCTGGACCACGGGGTGACGCACTACACCCATTGGTTCCACCCCCTCACCGACGGCACCGCCGAGAAGCACGACTCGTTTATCGAACACGACGGCAAGGATGGCGTGATTGAGGAGTTTGACGGCAAACTGCTGATGCAGCAGGAGCCCGACGCGTCGAGTTTCCCCAACGGCGGCATCCGCAACACCTTTGAGGCGCGCGGCTACTCGGCATGGGACATCTCCTCGCCCGCGTTCATTCACGACAACACGCTGTGTATCCCCACCATATTTATCGCCTACAGTGGCGAGTCGCTCGACTACAAGACGCCGCTGCTGCGCGCGCTCAACAGCATCGACCGTGCCGGCACCGCCGTGGCGCAACTCTTCGACCCGCAGGTGAAGCACGTGATCTCGTATCTGGGGTGGGAGCAGGAGTATTTTCTGGTCGACGAAGCGCTATATGCCGCACGTCCCGACCTGGTGATGACCGGCCGCACGCTCATGGGCCACGAGAGCGCCAAGAACCAGCAACTCGAGGATCACTATTTCGGCGCCATTCCCATGCGCGTCGAGGAGTTTATGCTCGACCTGGAGATTGAGTGCCACCGCCTGGGCATCCCCGTCAAGACGCGCCATAACGAGGTGGCGCCCAACCAGTTTGAACTCGCGCCAATCTTCGAGGAGACCAACCTTGCCAACGACCACAACCTGCTGTTGATGTCGCTGATGGAGCAGGTGGCGCGCCGTCACCACTTTCGCGTGCTGCTGCACGAGAAGCCGTTTGCGGGCGTCAATGGCAGCGGCAAGCATAACAACTGGAGCCTGGGCACCGACACTGGCGTGCAGTTGTTCAAGCCGGGGAAAACGGCACGGGAGAACCTTCAGTTCATAACCTTCCTGTCGTGCGTGATGGCCGCTGTGCACCGGTATAACGGCCTGCTCAAGGCTTCCA
The DNA here is from genome assembly GCA_902776835.1 of uncultured Bacteroidales bacterium. Classification (GTDB taxonomy): domain Bacteria; phylum Bacteroidota; class Bacteroidia; order Bacteroidales; family Muribaculaceae; genus Sodaliphilus. The sequence goes on along the minus strand of CACYRK010000011.1, from coordinate 78,248 downwards.
TCGCCTCGGCAGGCAACGCCCACCGCCTGGGCGGCAACGAGGCGCCGCCAGCCATCATCTCGATGTTCCTGGGCACACAATTGAGCCATGTGTTGCGCAGCCTGCTCGACGACAGCCGCGACGACCACCTCGACTTCGCCGGGCGCGAGGGGCTGAACCTGGAGATGAGCCAGATACCCGAACTGAGGGTCGACAACACCGACCGCAACCGCACGTCGCCATTTGCCTTCACCGGCAACCGCTTTGAGTTCCGCGCCGTGGGCTCCAGCGCCAACTGTGCCTCGGCGATGCTTGCGCTCAATGCCGCCGTGGCGCAACAACTGATGTGGTTCCGCGCCGCCGTAGACCGCCGCATGGCCGCCGGGGCGAGCCGCGACGACGCCATCCTCGCCGAGGTGAAGCGCTTGCTCAGGCAGGCGTGCCCGGTGCATTTCGACGGTAACGGCTATACCGACGCGTGGAAGGCCGAGGCCGCCCGACGAGGACTGGACTGCGAGACGTCGGTGCCTCGCATCATCGACAACTATCTGCGGCCCGAGGTGGTGGAGATGTTCGGCGAGACGGGCGTGCTGTCGAAGGTCGAACTGGAGGCGCGCAACGAGGTGAAATGGGAGATGTATGTCAAGAAGGTGCAGATCGAGGCACGCGTGCTCGGCGACCTGGCCATTAACCACATCCTGCCCGTCGCCACACGCTACCAACTTGTGCTGCTCGACAACGTCTACAAAATCAAGTCGCTCTTCTCGCCCGAGAAATTTGAGAGAATGACGGCCCCCGACCTCGACATGATTGAGAAGATGGCCCACCACATCCAGGCGATTAAGGAACAAGAGAGCGAGATGGAGGAGAACTGCAAGGTGGCCAACCGCATCGAGGACATGCGCAGCCGCGCCATCGCCTATCACGACAAGGTGTCGCCCCTGCTCGAGACCATACGCTACCACGTCGACCATCTCGAACTGATGGTCGATGACGAGATGTGGCCCTTGCCAAAGTACCGCGAACTGTTATTCATCCGCTAACCGAGCCCCAGACCTTATGGGGCGTGGGGAAGTTAGTGGCGTGGCAGGCGGTCGACGGCGGCGCGCAGTTGGGCCATGGCTTGCTCGAGGCGGGCGCGCGGGGTGCCCACGTTCAGGCGCATGTGGCAATAGCCGGGCACGCCGTAGATCTCGCCATTATTGAGCGCCAAGTGGGCGTCATCGGCAAAGAAGCGCACCAATTGGGCATGGTCGAGGCCCAGGCGCCGGCAGTCGAGCCACATCAGGAACGATGCCTGCGGCTTGATGGCGTAAATGCCGGGGATATGCTCCTGGCAGTATTGCGACACGTAAAGCACATTCTGCTCGATATATTTCTTGCAGGCCTCGAGCCACGGCTCGCCGTAGCGGTAGCCCACCTCGGTGGCCAGCAGCGCTGTGATGTTGGCGTTGCACAACTCGTTGACCTCGACCCAGCGGTAGAACTCGCGGCGCAGTTCGGGGTTCTTTATCACCAGCCAGGTGCTCTTCAAGCCCGGGATGTTGAACGTCTTGCCCGGCGAGCCGCAGGTGATGGTCACGGCGGCGGCATCCTCGCTAACGGTAGCCAGCGGGATGTGCTTGTGGCCAAACAGGGTGATGTCGCCGAACACCTCGTCGCTGAACAGAATCACGTTGTAGCGGCGTGCCAGTGCGGCCACCTGCTGAAGTTCTTCCTTGCTCCACACGATGCCGATGGGGTTCTGAGGGTTGCACACCACCATGATGCGCGGCTTCTGCTCGATGAATACGCGCTCCAGGTCATCGAGATCCATGCGGTAGAAATGGTCGCCGGTGGGCACCAGGTTGTTGCGCACGGCAAGACGGCGGTTGCCCTCAATCACGTCCTTGAAGTCGTAGTACACCGGCTCTTGAAGAACCACGCGGTCGCCCGGCTGTGTGTAGAAGTTGAGAACCATGCCCAATGCCGGCATGCCACCCGGCATGAATGTCATTTCCTCGCGGCTGATCTCGAAGCCGTTGCGCCGGCGCTGCCAGTCGATAATCGACTGCCAATACTCGTCGTAGGGCAGCGTGTAGCCATAGATGGGATGCTCGCCGAAGCGCTTCACCAAGGCTGAACTGATTTCGGGGCTCACCGCAAAATCCATGTCGGCAATCCACAGCGGCAGCAAGTCGTCGCGCCCAAACATCGGCGTGAGCATGTCGGTTTTCTTGCAATGTGTATTGTTACGGTCGACGACCGTGTCAAAGTCGTAATGAGTCATAATGCTTTATTGTGTTAGAAAGGTTAACCGATAATTTTCTTATTCACGGCGCAAAGGTACAACATTCCCCACGATTGCCAATTGTTTTCCGTTTTTTTCTCGCAAAATCAAGAATTATTCATGCTCTTGCGATTGCAGTATTGGCGGGAATGTGTAACTTTGCCAAGTCACAACCGACATTGACTTTTTTATGAAGATACGATTTACCAAAATGCACGGGGCTGGCAACGACTACATCTACGTCGATGCAACAAAGTATCACATCCCCGATCCCAGCGCGGCGGCAATCCAGTGGAGCCACCGCCACTTTGGCATAGGTGGCGACGGCCTGGTGCTCATCGGCCGTCCTGACGCGGCCGTTGCCGACTTTAGCATGCGTCTTTTCAACGCCGACGGCAGCGAGGCGGCGATGTGTGGCAATGCCAGCCGGTGTGTGGGCCGGTTGGTGCACGAGTTGGGCTTGACGCGCAAGCAGCAGTTGCGCCTGTTGACGCCGTCAGGCGTGAAACTGATTGACGTCGAGGTCGATGCGCAAGGCCAAGTGGCCAGCGTCACCGTCGACATGCTCACCCCGATTTTGGCCGACGAGCGCCAGTTTGCCACCGCTGGCCAGCCGCTGCCCGACGGATGCTTTGTGTCGATGGGCAATCCGCTGTACGTCATCTTTGTCGACGATATCAACGCCGTCGACGTGGCCGCTCTCGGCTCGCAACTGGAGTATCACCCGCGCTTTCCCCAGCGCTGCAACATAGTGTTTGCGCAGCCCGTTGATGGCGCACTGCGCGTCCGCGTGTGGGAGCGCGGCAGCGGCATCACCCTCGCGTGCGGCACTGGAGCATGCGCCGCCGTGGTGGCTGCCGTGAGAGCAGGACTGGCACCGCGCAGTTGCGATGTGGTCATGGACGGAGGCACACTGCATGTCGACTGGCGGGAAGACGACGACCACCTAATCCTCGGCGGACCCTCCACCATCGTCTACACCGGCGATATCCCCCTCCCTTGACAACTTTCGCTACGTGAACCTTCACACTATTGTAAATCATTGACGAATTGTATTAAAAATAAGATGATGTTATGAAAAGGTTTTTTATTATGATGGCTGTAGCCGCATTTGCCTGGGGCATGCTTCCCGGCGCGCTCTCGGCATCGGCTCAGCAGACCGACGAGGGCTACGTGTTCGTCACGAAACTGCAATCGCACAGCCGCCGCACGCTCAAGTCGCGTGTGAAATCGACAATCAAGCCCGCGCATGTGGCTGTTGACGCCGGTGACAACCAGTTGTTGTTCCACTGTGTCGACGCGATGGAATACATCGAGGTGGGCAACGGCACATTCTACAAGTACTTCCCTCCTGCGCAAGACTATGTCGAAGCTGAGTATATCTCGGTTGCTCAGTTCAAAAAAGCCACGCGCAAGGTGAGCATCTCTCGCGAGGCGCCGGCCGGATGGGAACAGGGTAAGAAGTACACCTTCAAAACGTCGGACCCCGATTCATACGTTAAGTCCGTTACGGTGCGCACCGTTCGCATCGTGGGTGACATCGTGCTGGCTACAGGTTGCAGCGAGGATTTCGAACTCAAGGACTTCGTCAACATTTCGGGTGCGACCCTGACCGAAATTGTGCTGGAGAGCGAGAGCCCAACCACCATCTATTGGTACAACGGGCAGCAGGTGATTTCGGCAGGAAACATCGGTGGAAATGAATACCGTACCCTCGTAATCGACAACGGCGGAAACGTCTTCTCCAAGGATGATGAAAGTGGCACGATGCGTCGTGAGAGCCGCTTGTCGAATGTCTTCGGGGAGTATCCCTCTATCGAATATTTCGGCTGGATCTCGCCCACCGAGATCGTCGTCGACGATCAACTGTTCGTGGCCGAATAAGTCGCGCCTCCACTTTTCATTACCCCTTAGCCCCCCGCACGCCAGGGCTCCATAGCCCCAGCCGTTGGGCATATGACACAGCATGGGAGCATGTCCTGTTTCCGACAGGATGTGCTCCCATGCGCCTATAATCACTTTCCATCGCTTTAACCCAAATCTGTCATTAGAACGGAGTTGTGTTTTTTTATTCCTAATTATACCATAACAGTTTTGTTTTGGCGTCTTGCCGCCACTGAAATCTCGCCATAGCCCGCTATGCTTTCGATTTCACTAACAGCAATACTCTCAAAACAAATTCTGTTTTGACATAATTTCTAATGACCGATTTGGGTTTAACCCGAATCGGGATTAAGATAAAGTTGATAACATTGCAGAAATCTGCTCCGTCAACTACCGCTTGGTAGCGGGGTGGCTGTGCTGCTGCACTGCAAGGATACGTGGTGGCGAGGGTTAGATGTATTTGTCGCCGTACATGGTTTTGGCCTCGTTGACGTAGTTGCGGATTTTTTGCTCCTCGTCGAGGGGGACGATGAGTAGGGCGTCGTCTACGTCGGCCACGATGTAGTTGTTGAGTCCTGAAGCCACGATGAGTTTGTCGCCCTTGACGGCGAAGATGTTATTGTGGCTGTTGAAGAGCAGCGAGCGGCAATTTTGCGTCACGTTGCCGTCGCGTGTCTTGGGCGAGTTCTCATACAGTGAGCCCCAGGTGCCGAGGTCGCTCCATCCAAAGTCGACGCACTCCACATAGACGTTTGGCGCCTTCTCCATGACAGCGAAGTCGATCGAGATATTTGGGCACGAGGGGTAATGCTCGTTGATGAATGGCATTTCGGCCGGTGTGCCGTAGATGGTGCCGTCGCCTTGCAGCAGTGTGGCAATGTCGGGGGCGTAATGCGCCATGGCGTCGATGATGCAGCGTGCGCTCCAGAAAAACATGCCTGAGTTCCAGAAAAACTCGCCGCTTTCGAGAAACACGCGTGCCAGTTCCTCATTGGGCTTCTCGGTGAAGGTTTTCACGGCCGAGAAGTCGTCGCCAAGTTGCTCACCCACCTGGATGTAGCCGTAGCCCGTCTCGGGGCGGTTGGGCTTGATGCCGAGTGTGAGCAGGGCGTCGTTTTGTTCGATAAAGCGGTAGGCCTTGAGTACGGCGGTGCGGAACTCGTCGGTTTTCAGCACCAGGTGGTCGCTGGGTGCGACCATAATTTTTGCGTCGGGGTTGATGGCCTGGATGTGGTATGCGCCCCAGGCGATGCACGGTGCGGTGTTGCGGCGGGCAGGCTCGAGGAGGATTTGCTCGTCGCGCAGTTGCGGCAGTTGTTGCTTGATGATTTGAGCATATTGCTCGTTGGTGAGCATGAAGATGTTCTCCACGGGCACAATGCCTTCCATGCGGTCGACGGCCATCTGCAGCAGGCTGCGTCCGGTGCCGAAGAAGTCGATGAATTGCTTAGGCCATGCTTGGCGGCTGTAAGGCCAAAAGCGGCTGCCCACGCCGCCACACATTATCATGCAGTATCGGTTTTTGTTGATTGTATTTTCCATTAAGTCGTGTAGTTAAAGAATAAAGTAATGATATATTAATTAGTTAATGTGGTGTCGAACAGTGGTGGCAAGTAGCGCATGGCCTTGTGTATGATGAATGCCAGCAGGGCGAGTTGTGCCACGATGATTACCAGCGCAACGAAGGTGAATGTGCGGCTGGCGCGATGCTTCTCGCGCTGCGCTTGGCGGTCGGCGACGCTGAAGTGGTAGGTGGGTAGGAATGGCTTCCAGTCGATGTCGCCACTGGCCTTTGCCGCGTCGTCGGGCTGGGTGTCGCCGCCATTGGCCGCGGGCTGCGCCGTGGCCGTTGTGGCGGCAACCTGTGTAGCCGCCGGTTGGCTTGCCGCGACTTGCTGTTGTTGCATTGCCGCGATGGCCTCTTGCGAGAGCGACTTGCCGCAGAATGGGCAGTAGTTGATGCCCGCAGGAATCTTTTTGCCACAACTGTAGCAGTAGCCATAACTGATTGCCGGCTCGGTGGCCGTGGCGGTGCGGCTGGCAATCACGGCATCGGGACTAACGTCCACATCGCCAACGGTGTAAACCGCAAGACATTGCGGACACACCACGCTGCCACCGTGCAAGGCGACTTCCTCGTCGCTCACATGCATGCGCTTGTTGCAATTAGGACATATACATTCCACGTTGCAAAGTTACGGCAAACCGAGCGCAAATGCAAATTAATTCATAAGTTCTTACTACTTGCAAGTTTGTAAAAGGTGACCTTGATAGTGTCACAATATCATACACCAAAAGTGTGTAAATAAGTAAAAAATACAAAAATCGATGGTGATGCAGATGATTTTGCCCCGAAAAAAGCACAAAAACGAAGAAAAAATGGTAAATTTGCCGAATCGTAACGGGACAGCCCGTCACCGAAAATAGTAATACCATTATAACATATATTTTAATACTATGATGAAACGTTTACTTTTCTTTTCGCTGTCGCTGATGCTTGCATTGGCGACAAGCACTCAGGCTCAGACCCTTATTGATGAGGGCTTTGAGGACGTGCCCGGCACCAGCGCCACTGAGACGTTGCCTGGTGGTTGGGAGCGCGTCAACACCTACTCTGGTGCCACCGTGGGTTATCGCTGGACCATTGGCTATACGGCCAACGGTGGTACAATGTCGGGGCATCGCTATGCTTATTGCAACGCGCCCACCTACATCGCTGCAGGCCGCGACGGCGTTGGCCCGCGCAAGGAGGTGCTGCTCACCCCGGCTGTGGAACTCGACAACACCTACCAGTTGAGTTTCGACTGGGAAGCCGCTGCCGCCAGCGTGCTCAACAAGGGTGAGTACACCCTGCAAGTGGCCGTGATCGACATGGCCGCACCAAGCGACACCACCGTGATTTTTGACATCACCAACGAGCAGCAGGTGCGCGACAGTGGCGTGCCCGCCGACCCTTATGGCACCTACATCTGGGCTAACTGGGCCGTGCAGACCTCGAAACTCGACCTCACGCCTTGGCGTAACAAGACGGTGAAGGTGGCCTTTATCTTCAACATGAAGAAGAGCATTGGCAACATTCTGTATCTCGACAACATCCTGATTAAGCAGTACACGCCGCTCACCGGCCCCATCGCCGAACTGTCGCAACCCAGTTACACCTTCCCCATCGCCTACATCGGCGAGAAACTCTACAGCGAGGCCCTCACGCTGAAAAACGTGGGCTTGGCAGGCCTTCAGGTTACTGGAGTCGACGCTCCGGCGGGCTTCGGTGTGAGCATCGACAGCGAGAACATCAATCTGGGCATCAACGAGACGGCTCAGTTCCAGATTTACTACCTCGCCTCGCTCACCAGCCCCACGCAGGGCGACATTGTGATTCACACCAATGGTGGCGATGTGACGCTGCATGCCACAGCGAGCAAGCAAGCCGTTCCCGACGGCTATGAACTGGAACTCTTCGAGGGTGCGCACTTCCCGCCGGCTGGCTGGCACAACGGCGCAAACGAGGTGAATGAGTGGACCGCCACCCATTATGCGCTCGAGGGCGACTACAGCCTCTACGGCGCTGGCTTTATCGAGGACAGCCACATCTATCTGCCGCGCCTCGATCTGAGTGACCCCAACACCCCGCGCGACCTGATGTTTACCTATTACGCCCACTTTGTGAGCGACGACGTGGAGGCAGTGCCTAGCAACGACCTGCTTGTCGAGGCTTCGACCGACGGCGGCCAGACTTGGGACGTGACACTGTGGACAGCCGACTATACTAAGGTCGACACCATCATCAATGTCACCGTTGACCTTACCTCGGTAGCCAGCGACACCGTGCTGCTGCGATTCACCAACACCGCTTGTTACTACGACAGCGAGTACGGCATGGATCCCGCATCGTCGTTTATCATCGACCGCGTGCTGCTGCCCGGCGTGTACGGCGCTGATGGCGCTCCGCTGCCTGGCGACGTGATTTCGCCCGCTGATGGCGCAATCAACATCTACAACAAGAACATCAAACTCGAGTGGACCGAGGCACAATTTGCTACCGGCTACCGCCTGTGTGTGGGCACGTCAAGCGACAATGCCGACGTCATCAACCAACTCGACCTGGGCAATGTCACCAGTTATGTGCTCGAGAGCGTGAACAACGCCACCACCTATTATTGGTGGGTCATCCCCTATAACGAGGTGGGTGCCGCTACCGATGTGCCTGTGTGGAGTTTTACCACTCAGGAAGACCACACGGTGAGCGAATTCCCCTGGTTTGAGGGCTTCGACGGCGACCTGTTCGCTCCTCTGGGCTGGCTCAACGTGAGTTCGACACTCACCAAGTGGAGTGCCAGCAACTACAATCCCTTCGACGGCAAGAAGAGCGCTATGGCTTACAGCAACGAGACCGGTGTTGAGGCCGTTCTTACCACGCCCGACGTGCAGTTGCCGGCCGGCCAGTCGCTGCAACTGAGTTTCTGGTGGGGCAACGACCGTCCCGCAAGTCTGATTAAGGACGACACCCAGGTGCATGTGAACCACAGCACCGTGGACGACGGCATTGATGCCGCCATGATGGACATCTTTGTGGATGGCCAGTGGCAGCAAGTGAAACTTATCAGCGACAATAAAGAAGGAACCGACGCTGATGGCGAGCCCATCCGCTACTGGGCTTACGAGACGCTCGACCTGACGCCGTACGCCGGAAAGACAGTGGCCTTCCGCTGGCGCTATATCTCGCACAACTACAACCGCTCGCGTGGCGCAGCGCTCGACAACGTGAAGATCGAGGAAGCCGGCGCGGCAATAAGTTTCAGCATGGAGAGTTGGGATGCCTACAAGGTGAACGCTGGCAAGGTGGAGACCTCTCCCTCGATTGCCATGACCAACCTGGGCAGCAGCGCCGCTACGGTGACCGCCATCAACTTTGCCAACAATGCATTCACCACCACCCTCAAGGCTGGTGACACGCTGGAACCGACTGGCAGCAAGCAGTTCACCATCTCGTTTGCCGCCGGCAACCTCGCCGCTGGCAAGGACTCGGTGGTTGTTGACGATGAGATGGAGGTGACCTTCGACGACGGCAAGAAGGCTTACCTGTCGGTTAGCGCAATTGCCCTGCCTCGCGGCACCTACTACTACGGCTTCGAGCACGACGCCACGGGCGTAGGTCCCGAGGGCTTCACCGTAATCGATGTGGACCGCCTGCCCACGTCGCCGCTCAACTTCTGGGACTTCCCCAACAATGGTATGGCTCTGTCGTTCTTCGTGCTGAATGCCGACCAGTGCTACAACTCGATGGAAGAGCCTCACGGCAAGCAGTCGCTGATGACTCGCTGCAACACCAACGGCACCTTCGAGGACTGGATTGTGAGCGCACCCATGGTGGCCACGTCACAGTCGAAGTTTGACTTCGACATGCGCAACTGGGAGAGCACCAACAGCATCAGCCCGCTGTCGACACCCACTGTTACCGTGCTCGTGAGCACAACCAGCGCCACCGACCGCAACAGTTTCACCATCGTTGGCGATGACTTCACTCCCGAACTGTACGACGGACAGTGGTCGCACCTGAGTTACGACCTGAGTGAGTATGCTGGCCAGAAGATTTACGTCGCTGTGCAAGCCGAGGCCACCTCGTGCCTGGGTGCATTCTACGACAACTTTGAGTTTGCACACTTCACTACCTCGATGGACGTGAATGGTGACGGCTATGTCGACGGTAACGACCTGAACTGCCTCATCAACCACGTGCTGGGTAAGCAGACGTGGACTACCGGCGATGTCAACAACGACGGCACTATCGATGGCAACGACATCAACGCCATGATCAACTATCTGCTCGGTAAATGAGTTAATGCATAATACACAATGCAAGACTAATGGCGAGGGCTCCACTTCCATGGGGCTCTCGCTTTTTTGTGATTAATGACTTTAAGGGAGCGGCGAAATTAGGCTGTGGCTCAACAAAATCAAAATAAATTTTGCTTTTGTGTTCGCCTTGCACTAATGTTGAATAAATTAGGCGGCACCTCGGTAATAAAAATGTGCGAGCACATTTTGTATTTCACTCGGTTTGCACTATTGTTGCCGCTAAAGCGGCGAAATTAGGCTGCGGCTCAACAAAATCAAAATAAATTTTGCTTTTGTGTTCGCCTTGCACTAATTTTGCAAAGTTTTTAATTTTTAGAAGGATAATATGGAGAAAGTAGTAAGCGGGATTCGCCCCACAGGAAATTTGCACTTAGGCAACTATTTTGGCGCTGTAAAGAGTTTTGTGAAAATGCAGGACGACTATGACTGCATGTTCTTTATCGCCGATTGGCACTCACTCACCACTCATCCAAAACCGGGTGATATCCAGCAGAGTGCTCGCACTATCCTGGCCGAATATCTGGCATGTGGCATCGACCCGAAGAAAGCCCCAATATATGTGCAGAGCGACGTGCGCGAGACCATTGAGTTGTATCTGTACCTGAACATGAACATGTATCTTGGCGAGTTGGAGCGCGTTACCACGTTCAAGGAGAAAGCGCGCAAGCAGCCCGACAACGTGAACGCCGGCCTGCTCACCTACCCGACGCTGATGGCCGCCGACATCCTGCAACACCGTGCCGCCAAGGTGCCCGTGGGCAAGGATCAGGAGCAAAACATGGAGATGGCACGCAAGTGTGCACGACGCTTCAACAACATCTACGGCGTGGAGTTCTTCCCTGAGCCGCAGAATTTCTACTTCAGCGACAAGGCTATCAAGATTCCGGGCTTGGACGGCAGCGGCAAGATGGGCAAGAGCGAGGGCAACTGCATCTATCTGCGCGACGACGACAAGACCATCAGCAAAAAGGTGATGAAAGCCGTCACCGACGAGGGCCCGAAGACGCCTAACAGCCCGCGCCCCGAGGTGATTGAGAACCTGTTCACCTTCCTGCGCATCGTGAGCGACGACGAGACCTACCGCTACTTCGATGAGAAGTGGAACGACTGCACACTGCGCTATGGCGACCTGAAGAAGCAGATTGCCGCCGACCTGTGCAAGGTGGTGGCACCGATTCGCGAACAAATCGAGTACTACAGCGCCAACACCGACCTGCTCGACCGCATAGCCCGCGAGGGCGCCGAGGTGGCACGCGCCAGCGCGCAAGCCACCATCAACGAGGTGCGCCGCATCATCGGTTTCCGCGTTTAACATCATCACAACATATCACACATGAGGCACAAGGCATTGAACAACCAGCAATTGGCCCGACTGGGCGTTGAAGCGCTGGCGGCAGTGTGCCTCCTGTGGTGCGCTGTGCGCATCTTTGGCCTGGCCCACGGCGCGCCAGTCACGCTGGCCCTGGCCATCGCCTACGTCGTGCCACGGCTCATTCACGACCATGCCGCGTGGCGCAGCAATGCCTCGATGTGGCTAATGACCGCTGTGGGGATAGGGCTTTGTGCACTCACCCTGTCAAACATGGCCTATATCACTGTGTTCTCAGGGCACACGCTCGACGCGCCGTTGCTCACGTCGGACTCGGCATCCTATTATCAATGGGCCCTGCACCACTACGACGGCAGCGTGCCTGAGCCGAAAATCACCTTCTACGGCTTCTCGGTGATGATGCTGTGCCTATGGAAACTGTTCGGGCTTAACATCGCCTGGCCGATGACCGCCAACTTGCTGCTTACGCTGCTCACCTTCCCACTCACGGCAAGCCTCGCCTGCCGCGTGCTGAACGGCCGAGTGGACGCCCAGGCAGCCACCGTGGCGGCGACAACCATCGCCATCATGGCATCATTAGGCTATTACATCGCGCAGGCCGCCCTGCTGCTCAAGGAGCCGCTGGTGTACATCGCAATGATGCTGATGGCCTATGCACTCAGCGGCGTGGTAGCCCGCGAGAAGCGTAGCCGCTGGCTCGACGTGCTGGCCTTCACCATAGGCTGCTTCGTAATGGCTTGGGTACGGGCGAAATACGTCAACTTCATGTTTATCGGCATCGCCATGCTGGCCTTCGTGGAGCCCCGCCGCAACTGGCGCTTTATGGCCTCGCTGCTGGTAATCACCGTGGTGTGCTGGTACCTGGGTATGGCCCTGACTGCGCATTACACTGTGGAGCAGCAACTTGGCAATGTCGTCGGCTCGGAGAAGATGGCGATGCTTTACACCCGCGACGGCATCTTTAACAAGATTATTGGAGACTATTACCACAACCCCTTGTGGATGAAACTGCTAAAGTTGCCGCTCACCATCGGCACGCAATGGATACTGCCCTTCCCATGGCCGAACTCCGATAATGACATTGTCATCACGCCCACAATTTTTGTCCTGCGCCAGCGCTTCGGCTGGTACGCGCTCGGCGGCGTGTTGCTGTTCTACTATGCGGCGCGCTCATGGCGCACGGGCCGCGCCTTCATGCTGTGGTCGTGGTTCCCGGCACTGTGCTACGCCGGCATCGCCTACATGACGTGCGGCACGCCGAGCCGTTACGTGCTGCCCTTCGAGCCCTGGGTGACAATAATTGGCGCCTACACCCTGATCACCGAGTGGCGCAACCGCCGCTTCTGGACATGGATGGCCCTCTACGCCACAACCTTCGCCACCGCGCTAATTATATGCTATATTCTCACGCATTAGGAGAGGCGGCGGTGCTTGCGGTAGAGGTGCAGGAGGCCGTGGATGTGCTTGAGGCCCAGGCGTGAGAAGGGCCGGCGTGCGGTGCGCCTGTAATAGGTGTGAATGATTGAATATTGGGGAAGATACTTGATTTGCCAGCCGGCCTGTCGCAGCCGCAGGCAGAAGTCGGCATCCTCGGGTCCGTAGAAAATTGCCTCGTCGAGCGCGCCCACCTGCTCGAGTGCCTCGCGGCGAATCATCTGGCAAGCGCCAATGACGTAGAAGGGCTCGATAGCGCCCTCGTCGTCGAACGAGAACTGCGTCTTTGCTAATCGCAAGCCCATGAAACTCAACACTTTGGATTTTAGGCTGGGGAATGGCCGGAAACTGGGTTGCACATAGCCCAGCGCGTCGGTCATGCGGCAGGAGCACAGCCCCACCTGGTCGTGGGCGTCGAGATATTGCATCATGCCGCGAATGGCCTTGGTGTTGACGATGGTGTCGTTGTCGAGGATAAGTATTTTTTGGCCTTGCGCCTGCTCAATGCCCTGGTTGCGCGCCGCCGCCACGCCACGGTTGCGGTCGTTGACGGTAAGCCGAATTTTCGGATAACGGCGAGTGATGGTTTGCGGTGTGCCGTCGTTAGAGGCATTGTCGACGACAATCACCTCGACATCGTCGGCGTCGAGCATCTCCTTGAGCGAGTCGAGGCAGCGCACGGTGTCGCTCAAGTGGTTGAAGGTCAATATTATTATCGAGAGTTCAATCATGGGTTATCCAAAAAGTTTTATGCGCAGTGCGCGCAAGGCGTGGCTGAATTGGCGCCACGACGAGAATCTATGCCATTGCTTTCGCACAAATTGCCAAGAGAGGAAATAACTGACGTTGTTGCGAAACAGTGCCCGCTCCATCTGCCGCGCGCTTAGGTGCGGCAGGTCGACGATGCTGTGGCGCTGCACGTCGGTGGGCGTGTAGTAGCCGCCTTTCAGCCAGCCGTTGCTCTTGCACAGTTCGTAATACTTGGTGCCGGGGAATGGCGACACAATGTTGAACATCACCTGGTCGACCTGTAAACGTTTGGCCTCACGCAAGGTGTGGCGCACGGTCTCGGGTGTCTCGAGCGGGCATGAGCCGATGAGGATGTTCAACTTCACGGGCACGCCATGCCGCTTGAGGATGTCGATGGCGGTGTAGATTTGCTCGCTGGTGATGCCTTTTTTCACATATTCGAGTATCGAGTCGTCGAACGACTCCACGCCCAGGTCGACGTATCGGCATCCGCTTTGCGCCAGCGCCTCGGCAATGGTCTCAGTGATGGCGTCAACCCTGGCCTGGCATCCCCACAGCAGGTTGTGCTTGCGCATGACTTGGCACAGTTGCAGTGTGCGCTGCTCATCCCAGATGAAGTTGTCGTCCATGAAACCGACCACCTTGTAGCCGCTTTCGGCGAGCGATGCCATCTCGGCGTCGACACTCTCGACACTGCGTTTTGCCACTGGCGGCTTGCTGCCAAAGTAGCGGCGGTGCTCCATCTCGCGTGCGAAAGTGAGCGAACTGGGCACGCAGTAGATGCACTGATAGGGGCAGTTTCGCGATGTGAACGCCGTGGTGTAGCCCTCGGCGGGAAGTTTGGGATTGTAGTACCGTCGGTCCTTGATAAAGTGGCGTGCCGGGAACGGCAGTTCGTCGAGTTGCTTGATGAGCGGCCTGGGCGGGTTTTCAACGACCTCGCCGGCATCGTTAAGGCACGAAACGCCTTGCAACTGCTGCCAGGGTGTGCCGTCGTTGAGGCATTGCAGCAACTCGCGCACGGTGGCCTCGGGCTCGCCGCGCACCACAATTATGCGCTGGTCGATGAGGCACATCTGCGCGAAATGCGTGGGTGCCGGACCCAAGAGCAGCACTTTGCAATCGGGGCGCCGAGCGAGCATGATGCTGATGGCCTCCAAGTCGTTGACCAGCGAGAGGTTAACCATCCACACGCAGTACACCTCAGAGTCGTCGCCGTCGAGGAAGCGCTCAAAGCGTCGGTGCGAATACTTGTCGTAGACGCAGTCGACGTAGCGCACCTGGTTGCGTGGGTCTTGCTCGACAACGGCCGCCACGGTGAGTTCGTAGATGTTTGGTGCGAGATAGACCACATGGGTGCAACCGGCCGTGCGTTCGGCCGGCCGCTTGCCTTGCAACACCGGTGGAATTACAAAAGTTACCCGCATGGTCGATTGCTAATCGCTCGTCAGTCCTGATACACGACAGTGCCGATGGGCTCGCCCATCATCACCTTGCGCAGATTGCCCACCACATCCATGTTAAACACGTGAATGGGCAGGTTGTTCTCCTTGCACATGACGGTGGCGGTCATGTCCATCACCTTGAGGCCACGGCGATAAATCTCGTCGTAACTGATGCGGTCGAACCGTGTGGCCGTGGGGTCCTTCTCAGGGTCGGCAGTGTAGATGCCGTCGACGCGCGTGCCCTTGAGCATTACGTCGGCCTCAATCTCTATGCCTCGCAAGGCGCTGCCGGTGTCGGTGGTGAAGAAGGGGTTGCCGGTGCCGCACGACATAATCACCACCTTGCCCTGCTTCATGGCATCGATGGCGCGCCACTTGGTGTACTGTTCGCCGATGGGCACCATGCCGATTGCTGTAAGCACCTGCGACGGCTGCCCTACAGCGTCGAGCCCCGACGAGAGTGCCAGCGAGTTGATGACGGTGGCGAGCATGCCCATCTGGTCGCCCTTCACGCGGTCGACACCACGGGCGGCACCAGCGAGACCGCGGAAGATGTTTCCGCCGCCAATCACGATGCCCACTTGCACGCCCATATCCACGATTTCCTTGATTTGGCGGGCGTAGTCGTCGACGCGTTGCGGGTCGATGCCATGCCCTTGTCCGCCAGCGAGCGATTCACCGCTGAGTTTTAGCAACACACGTTTGTAAATTGGAGCCATAGTATTTCGTTGATTAGAGATTGGAGATTTTTTATAAGTCTCTGATATTTAGTAGGTATTGTTAGGTTTTGCGACAGTGCGCAAATCGGATTAAAAAAACGACTGCAGGGGGGCATTTAATGCTCCACGCCTGCAGTCGATGTAATGGTGTGTTAAGATGGAATCTTATTTCAGTTTCTTGTAACCGTAAACTGCGGCGTCGCCCAGTTCTTCCTCGATGCGAATCAGTTGGTTGTACTTAGCCATGCGGTCGGTGCGGCTCAGCGAACCAGTCTTGATTTGGCCGCTGTTGGTAGCCACAGCGATGTCGGCGATGGTGGTGTCCTCGGTCTCACCACTGCGGTGCGAGGTCACGGTGGTGTAGCCGTGGCGGTGAGCCATCTCGATAGCGTCGAGAGTCTCGGTGAGCGAGCCAATCTGGTTAACCTTGATCAGGATTGAGTTGGCAGCGCCACTGGTGATACCCTTCTGCAGGAAGTCGACGTTGGTGACAAACAGGTCGTCGCCCACGAGTTGGCAACGGTCGCCGATGCGGTCGGTGAGTTTCTTCCAGCCGTCCCAGTCGTTCTCGTCGAGACCGTCCTCGATTGAGTCGATGGGGTACTTGGTGATGAGTTGCTCCAGATAGTCGATTTGCTCGTCGACGTTGAACTTTTTGCCCTTAGGATCCTTCGGCGTGCCGTTCTTCAGGTGAGTGTAGTCGTAGAAGTACTTGCCGTCCTCAACAAAGGCAAACTCGCTGGCGGCGCAGTCCATAGCAATCTTCACGTCGTCGCCGGGCTTGTAGCCAGCGTCCTTGATGGCTTGTACGATGCTGTCGAGAGCGTCGTCGATGCCGTCGAGAGCGGGAGCGAAACCACCCTCATCGCCCACGGCGGTGCTCAGGCCGCGCTTCTTGAGCAACTTGGCCAGTGCGTGGAACACCTCAGCACCCATGCGGATTGCCTCGCGCTCGGTCTTGGCACCCACGGGACGAATCATAAACTCCTGGAATGCGATGGGAGCGTCGCTGTGTGCGCCACCGTTGATGATGTTCATCATTGGCACGGGCAGCACGTAGGCGTTTGCGCCACCGATGTAGCGATACAGAGGAATCTCGAGGTAGGCCGCTGCAGCGTGAGCCGCTGCCAGCGAGACACCCAGGATGGCGTTAGCACCCAGGTTGCTCTTGGTCTTCGTGCCGTCGAGTTCAATCATGGCCTTGTCGAGAGCGCGCTGGTCGAGCACGCTCATACCGATGAGTTCGGGAGCAATCTTATCGTTAACGTTCTCAACAGCCTTGAGCACACCCTTGCCGCCATAGCGACCCTTGTCGCCATCACGAAGTTCCAGGGCCTCGTTTTCGCCAGTGCTGGCGCCGCTGGGCACCGATGCACGGCCCACGATGCCGCTGGTCAGGGTTACTTCAACTTCTACTGTGGGGTTGCCGCGCGAGTCAAGAATTTCGCGGGCGTGGATGTTTTGAATCAACATAATACGAATTGTTTTTTGTTATACTTAGAAATTGTCTATTTTGATATTCTCTATTTTGATATTCTCTATTTTGATATTCTCTATTTATCTATAACGACTTAATCGCCAAAAAATTGTGCGGGAAGCGTATTAAAACATTGAGGCGACTCGCCGCACGGCGTCGACAAAGCGGTTGACCTCGTCAATCGTGTTGTAGACGGCCATCGAGGCGCGCACCATGCCGTTGACGCCATATCGCGCCATGAGCGGCTGTGCACAATGGTGACCGGTGCGCACTGCCACGCCCATCTTGTCGAGCAGCACGCCCATGTCGTAACTGCTGATGTCGCGCACCAGGAACGACAGCACGGCCTGCTTGCCGGGCACTGTGCCGAAGATGCGTGTGCCGTCGATGTCGAGCAGCCCTTGCGTGGCAGCCTGCAGCAGCGCGTCCTCATGGGCGGCAATGCGCGGCAACTGAAGCGATGTGACATAGTCGATGGCGGCGCCCAGGGCCGAGATGCCCACAAAATCGGGCGTGCCAGCCTCGAATTTAAACGGCAGTTCGGCAAACGTGGTACGCTCAAACGTCACATTGCCAATCATCTCGCCGCCGCCTTGATAGGGGGCCATCATGTCGAGCCAGTGCTTCTTGCCGTAAAGCACACCCACCCCTACGGGGCCATACATCTTGTGGCTGGAGAAGGTGTAGAAGTCGCAGTCGAGGTCTTGCACGTCGACGGGCAGATGTGGCGCTGCCTGGGCGCCGTCGATCAGCACGGGCACTCCGTGGCGGTGGGCAATTTGAATCATTTGCTTCACCGGGTTGACGGTGCCGAGCACGTTGCTCACATGTGCCAGGGCGACAAAGCGCGTGTTGTCGGTGAACATGTCGTCGTAGGCGTCGAGGTCGAGCGCGCCCTCATCGGTAATGGGCACCACATTGATGCGGATGCGCTTGCGGCGGCCGATGAGTTGCCAAGGCACGATGTTGCTGTGATGCTCCATGACGGTGAGAATCACCTCATCGCCGCCCTCGAGCATGTCGCCAAACGACGAGGCCACCAGGTTGATGCCCTCGGTGGTGCCGCGGGTGAAAATCACCTCTTGTGTCGACGACGTGTTGATGAATTGCCTCACCCGCTCGCGCGTGAGTTCCACATGGTCGGTGGCTTCCTGCGACAGGGTGTGCACACCGCGGTGCACATTGGCTTTATATTTGTAGTACATCTGCTCGATGGCCTCCACCACCTGGCGCGGTGTCTGGCTGGTGGCGGCGTTGTCGAGGTAGATGAGCGGGCGCCCCTCAATCTCGCGCTGCAAGATTGGGAAGTCGTCGCGAATGCTTTGTAGGTTTAACACGTTGTTGTCCATTGCAATTTATTTGCGTTTACATGCCGTGATACAGTCGGCGCAGGTGGCGAGCGAACCGGCGAAGCGCTTCTCCACCAGGTGGTGCAGGCGGTCGCGCAGGATGTCGAGTCGCACGGCATCCACCACATCGCTCATGAAGGCCTGCATAAGCATCGTGCGTGCCGTTTCGCGCGAGATGCCGCGGGCCTGCATGTAGAACATGGCGTCCTCGTCGAGTTGGCCGATGGTGGTGCCATGCGAGCACTTCACGTCGTCGGTGTAAATCTCGAGTTGGGGCTTGGTGTACATCTTGGCCTCGGGGCTGGCGCAGATGTTGCGGTTGCCCTGATAGGCCTCTACGCGCGGGCAGTCGGGATTCACCAGAATTTTTCCGGAGAAGGCTCCCACGGCGGTGTCGCCGAGAACATACTTGAACATCTCGTTGCTGTTGCAGCGCGGCGCGTTGTGCCGTATCAGCGTGTGTGTGTCGACGTGCTGGCTGCCGCTGGCGATGGTCATGCCCAGCAACTGCGTGGTGGCGTGCTCGCCATCCACATCCACGATGTAGTTGTTGCGCGTCATGCCGTTAAGCAGCGTGATGCCGTCGACCAGCACGTTGCTGTCGCGCTCCTGGCGCACGGCGATGGTGCTCACGCGGTGGGTGCTGGCGTTGCTCTCTTCCATGTCGTAATAGTCGAGTGTCGAGCCGGCGCCGGCCACGACCTCCACCACTTGCAGGGTGAGGCATTGTGATGAGGCGCTCTGCGAGTGGTCGCACACCAGCAGTTGGGCCTTGGCATTCTCGCCCATCACCACCAGCACGCGTCGCACGGCCATCAGCGGCATGTTGGTGCTGATGATGTTCACCAGTTGGATGGGACGCGGCGCCGTCACGCCGTCGGGCACGTATACCAGCACGCCGTCCTGCGCCAGCAGGGTGTTCAGCGCTACGGTAGGCTCGGCGACATCGGCCACCGTGGCATAATACTTCTGCAGCACATCGGGATGATTCACCGCCGCCTGTCGCAGCGACTCCACCACCACACCTCCGGCTTGCGGACGCACCGTGGTGCTGGCGTGGAACATGTCGTTGTAGTTGAAGTAGAGGCAGGTGCTCAGGTTGGGCACGTCGCAATGAAACACCTCGGTGGTGTTGATGTCGAAGTCGACACGCCCAAGATTCACGCCGTAATCAGGCGCGAAGACCGCCTCGAGGTCGGTGGCCTCATAGTCGTCCTGACCCTTGCGCGGCAACCGGGCGTCGGCCAGCGCGGCGAGGGCTGCCGGGCGATGCGCGTTAAGCGCCGCCGGCGAGTTGGCCTCGACAGCCTGTCGGTGCTCGGTGTATAGGTCGATATATTGTTGTAATGCGTTCATGTTGTTGCTCATGAGTGATGGCTCAATCCCATTTCTCCTTAATCCAGTCGTAGCCCTTTTCCTCAAGTTCCAGCGCCAACTCGGGTCCGGCGCTCATTACGATGCGGCCCTTGTAGAGCACGTGCACAAAGTCGGGCTTGATGTAGTCGAGCAGTCGCTGATAGTGGGTGATGACGATGGTGGCGTTGTCCTTGCTCTTGAGGGCGTTCACGCCTGAGGCCACGATGCGCAGTGCGTCGATGTCGAGGCCACTGTCGGTCTCGTCGAGGATGCTCAGGCGAGGCTCGAGCATGGCCATCTGGAAAATCTCGTTGCGCTTTTTCTCACCTCCGCTGAACCCCTCGTTCACGGCACGCGACGCGAGTTTGTTGTCGAGTTGAACGACGGCGCGTTTCTCGCGCATCAACTTCAGGAAGTCGCTGGCGCTGATGGGCTCCTGGCCGAGGTATTTGCGCTTCTCGTTGATGGCGGCGCGCATGAAGTTCACCATCGACACACCCGGAATCTCCACCGGATATTGGAAACTCAGGAACACGCCCTCGTGGGCGCGGTCTTCGGGCGACAGGGCCAGCAAGTCCTTGCCATAGAAATCCACCGAGCCGCCAGTGACGGTGAATGCCGGATTGCCCGTAAGCACGGCGCTGAGCGTGCTCTTGCCGCTGCCGTTGGGACCCATGATGGCGTGTACCTCGCCAGGGCGAACTGTGAGGTCGATGCCTTTAAGTATTTCTTTGCCTTCGACCGAGGCATGAAGATCTTTAATTTGTAACATCTATATCTTGGTGTTAAACGATTATCAAATTCTTGTTTTAAGTTGTGTGTCAGCCTATTGACCCCTCGAGCGAGACGCTGAGCAGTTTCTGCGCCTCGACGGCAAACTCCATGGGCAACTTGGCCATCACCTCCTTGGCGTAGCCGTTGACGATGAGGCCCACGGCGTCCTCGGTCGAGATGCCGCGCTGGTTGCAGTAGAAGATTTGCTCCTCGTTGATTTTGCTGGTGGTGGCCTCGTGCTCGACCACGCTGGTGTCGTTGCCCACCTCGATCACTGGGAAGGTGTGCGCACCGCTGGTGTCGCTCAGCAAGAGGCTGTCGCACTGTGTGTAATTGCGGCATCCGGTGGCCTGCGGGGCCACGCGCACCAGGCCGCGGTAACTGTTCTGGCTGTGGCCGGCGCTGATGCCCTTGCTCACGATGGTGCTGCTGGAATGCTTGCCCAGGTGTATCATCTTGGTGCCCGTGTCGGCCTCCTGATAGTTGCGGGTGAGCGCCACACTGTAGAATTCGCCCACCGAGTAGTCGCCCTTGAGCACACAACTGGGGTATTTCCACGTGATTGCGCTGCCCGTCTCCACCTGTGTCCACGACACCTTGCTGTGGTCGCCACGGCATAGGGCGCGCTTGGTGACCAGGTTGTAGATGCCGCCCTTGCCGTCCTTGTCGCCGGGATACCAGTTTTGCACGGTGCTGTATTTCACCTCGGCGCGGTCTTCAACGATGATTTCGACTATCGCGGCATGCAGTTGGTTCTCGTCGCGCATGGGCGCTGTGCAACCTTCGAGGTACGACACGTAGGCATCGTCGTCGGCCACGATGAGCGTGCGCTCAAACTGGCCGGTTTGCGCAGCATTGATGCGGAAATAGGTGCTCAGTTCCATGGGGCAACGCACACCCTTGGGGATGTAAACGAACGAGCCGTCGCTGAACACTGCCGAGTTGAGCGCGGCGTAGAAATTGTCGGTATACGGCACCACACGGCCCAGATACTTGCGCACCAGGTCGGGATAATCCTTCACGGCCTCGCTCATCGAGCAGAATATCACGCCGAGTTCGGCGAGTTTCTCGCGATAGGTGGTTTTCACGCTCACGCTGTCCATCACGGCGTCGACGGCCATGCCGCTGAGCCGCAGTTGCTCCTCCAGGGGGATGCCAAGTTTGTCGAAGGTGCGCTTCAGTTCCGGGTCGATTTCACCGCCCTCGGCAGCCTTTTTCTGCTTGGGCGCGGCATAATAACTGATGTCCTGGAAGTCGATTTCGGGCACATTCACATGACCCCATGTGGGGGCCTTGAGCGTGAGCCAGTGGCGGTAAGCCTTCAGGCGGAACTCCAGCAGCCACTCCGGCTCGCCCTTCAGGGCCGAGATGCGGCGCACCACATCCTCGTTGAGTCCCTTGGGAATCACCGTGGTGTCGATGTCGGTCACAAAGCCATAGCGATACTCCTCGTTGGCCGCCTGGTTGATTATGTTATTGTCGTTATTCTCCATACTTACTCATTTTTTTGCTGCTCGAGGGCCGCTTGCTGCTTGAGCACCTTGAGCGAGTCGCTGGGCAATTTCTCGGCCCCCAGCAGGCGCGGCATCAGGTCGAGGGTAAACTCGTAAGGCTTGTTGTTCAGCGCATGCTCGGTCGTGAACGTCGATGAGGTGGGGCGCAGGGCAAACAACAGGTTGAGCACTATCGACAAGATGAAAATGTACTTGAACGCGAACAGCGCGGCACCGCTGGCACGGTCCAGGCAGCCCATGTGGGTCACCTTCACCGCCTTGCGCAGCAAGTAGGCCACAACGCGGATGATGAGGGTAATCACCAGGAAGGTGACGGCAAGCGCCACAGTCTGCACCGTGACTCCGGCCAGCGGCCAGTTGGCGGCATCGGGATTGATGGCCAGATACAACTGTGTGACCGGCTCGCGCAAGAACAGGGTAATCACAATACCCAATACCCAACTCACCAGCGAAGCGGCTTGCTTGATGAGCCCCTTGCGCCAGCCCACCACCAGCGAGCCCAGCAAAATGAGCAGCAAGCAAGTGTCGAAAATCGTCATTCTCGTAGTTTTTAATCCAAGGTGCAAAGTTACTACTTATTATTGACACTACCATCGCACATTCTCCCAATTTGTGTGAAAAAGTCGCTCAAGTCACCCATCTCAAGTGAGCCACGATGCGTTTGGTGTTATTGATTGACGTTGACGCGGTGCGGCTGGCTTTAGTTACTTTGCGGCAAAATTGGCCGTTTGGCCAAACTTCTCAACAAATTCAAACTCACTAAACAACTGATTGTTATGCGAACTATTAATGAAATTATTGTGCACTGCAGCGCCACGCGCGCCGGGCAACACGTCACGGTGGAGTCGATACGCCGCTACCATGTGCAGGAGCGCGGATGGCGCGACATCGGCTACCACTATGTGATTTACCTCGACGGCAGTGTGCATCGTGGCCGCCCGCTGGAGCAAGTGGGGGCTCACTGCAAGGGGCACAACGCGCACAGTGTGGGCGTGTGCTACATCGGCGGGCTGGACAGCGCCGGCCGCCCGGCCGACACGCGCACGCCAGCACAGAAGCAAGCGTTGCGCGACCTTATCGCGCGATTGCTCGCTGAGTTTCCGGGTGCCACGGTGCACGGCCACAGCGAGTTTGCCGACAAGGCCTGTCCCTGCTTCGACGTGCAGCGCGAATTTCCAACCTCTAAATCTTAAATCACCATGGAAAACCTGAATGAAAACCTAATTGTCCTGGGCGCGGCCTATCAGGCGTGGAGCGCCGGCAGTGCGCTGCGCCAGTCGCGGCTGCGCAACAAGCGGTTTACCTATGGCGACCAGTGGAGCGATGTCACCACCGACGCATCAGGCCGACAGGTGACCGAATGGCAACGCTACAGCGAGAACGGACCGGCACCTATCACCAACAACCTGATTCGCCAACTGGTGAAAACCGTGGTGGGCCGCTATCGCTCGCAGGTAATCGACAAAGAGTCGCCCAGCGACGTGGCGCGTGACAACCAACTCGACGAACTCGACAGCCGCGCGCTGGAGGAGTTCCTGATTTCGGGCTGCTGCATCCAGCGCGTCGATGAGCAGGCGGGCGTAGGGGAGTGCAAGCCGCGTGTCGACAATGTGAACGTGAACCGCTTCTTTATCAATGCCATCGGCGACTGCCGTGGCTGGGACTGCGACATTGTGGGGCAGTTGCACGAACTCAGCGTGGCGCAACTCATGCAGCGTGTGGCGGGCGGCTCGGCGCGCAAGGCGGCATGGGTGCGGCGACTCTACAGCCAGCAACTCGACGAGCGCATCGCCGCAGTGGCCACGCGCCTGGGAGCCGACACGATGAGCGGCACCAACTTTTGGCACGCCACAGCGCCCGGCAAATGCCGAGCCATCGAGGTGTGGACGCTCGAGAGCCGCGAGGTGATGGTGTGCCACAACCGGCGCACGGCACAACTCACCGTGGTGCCTCTGGCGGCAGCGCGCAAACTGCGGCAAGACGCCGACGTAAAGATGCGCTGGGACATCGTGGGCACCTGGCACTGCCGATGGTTCTCGCCCATGGGCGACCTGCTCTGCGAGTACGACTCGCCGTGGGCTCACGGCCGCCATCCATTCGCGGTGAAGTTTTATCCGCTCACCGACGGCGAGGTCCACTCGATGGTGGAGGACATCATCGACCAGCAGAAGTTTGTCAACCGCCTTGTCACGCTGGTAGACCACATCATGGCATCGAGCGCCAAGGGCGTGCTGCTTTATCCCGAGACGGCCTTGCCCGACGGCTTCACATGGGGCGATGTGCGCCGCATCTGGAGCAACTCCAGCGGCATCTTGCCCTACTCGCCGGCGCTGAGCGACGCGCGCCCCGAGCAAATCAGCCACAACGGCACCAATATCGGCGCCTATGAGATGATTCAGTTGCAACTCAAGATGCTGGAGGAGGTGAGTGGCGTGAGCGGTGCCCTGCAGGGCCGCAATGTGGCCACCGGCGGGTCGGCGACGCTCTACGAGACGCAGTCGCACAACTCCGAACTCGCCCTGGCCGACATCTTCGACACGTTCACCGCATTCCGCCGCTGCCGCGACCGCCTGCTCGACAACCTCCACCCCCAACAATAGTGAGGGTGGGGGATAGCGACGGCTCCCTGTCACCGTGAGTGGTGGCAGGGAGCCGCTTAGTTATTGTAGTTGAGAATGTTACTCGGTGGGGATTATGCCTAAGAGTATGTTGATCAGCGTGTTGATGTCTGAGCCATTGACTTGACCCAGTTCATCGCCGTCGACATTGGCACGACCGTCGTAATTCTCGGCCTGGTCCATGCCTAAAACGATGTTGATCAAGATGTTCAAATCCATGCCGTCGACTTTGCCATCCAGATTCACATCGCCAGCCAGTGGCTGGGGCTGCGGAGTGTCGCCATTGCTGTGCAGGCGCACCCACCACGTGTCGCTCCAGTTGCTTTCGGTCTCGTCGGTATAGACGGCTTTCACTTTCACCTTGTACATGCCGTTTGCAACCAAGTCGGTTGCCAGGTAGCAGGTGTCGGTAATGCCGGTGATGGTGCGCGACAGCGAGTCGCCAGTTTCTTCGATAGCACGGCGCGGTGCACCTTGCACCTCAGGCATCTCGCCCGAATACACCAGGATGCTGCTCACAACCGCGCGCTTGCGGTTGGTTGTGGTGGCAAACGTAACAACGGGGTTCTCGTGGTCGACATCGAGTGTGACCGAGAAATGCTGCGTGTTGGAATTGGCGATTGACACCGTCTGGGTGTTCTCGCCACACGATATGGTGAGTTCCACATTGTTGTCGTTGTTGTAAGCGTGTGCATCGAGAACGACGGTGATTTCATCCACGTCGGCGTCGATGTCGAGTTGCGGGCTCACGAGCGAGCCGGTGCCTTGCGACTTACCGATGCGAATTGCCTCTGTGTCGCGGAACAGAGCCTTTCCGGTCCAGCCAGCGTTGTCCATGTAATTGTCGAGTTCGCCGCTGATGTCGATTGAGCCCGGCGAGGTGAACTTCTCGGCAGGGAAGGTCTCCTTGATGTGCTCAACATAATGGAGTTCGTCGCCCTCTTTCACGCGGTTGAGTTGCAGGGTGTAACTCAACACGTTCTCCACCGGAGTCCAGTGTGCCATGAACGAGGTGCTGTCGATTTGCGTCGTGTCGGTCAATTGAGGCGTATCCTTCTGCAGGAAGGCCTTCATGAAGTAGAAGGTGATGTGGTCGCCCACCTTGGTGATTTCGGTGACAGGCTTGTGCATCAATGAGCCGGTGTTGACCTTTGCGGCCGGACGTGAATTGTCGGTAAGCGAGTCGAGACCGTTGTAGGGGTACAAGTCGCCAGATTCGCTATAACTATTCAGGGTGTTGTCAGCCGGGATGATGGTCATGCGCTGCGGATTGTAGTCGTTGACATAGTTGCCATCCCATGCTGCCCGTGAGTAGGTGATGTGGTTAACCATCATGCCGGCGGCGGGATTGTAGAGGTCCCAACCCGTTTTTTGGCGGTTCTCAAGGATGTAGTACTCGTTGGGGTCGGCGTCGTTGACGATTTTCACTGCAGTGCCCTCGTCGGTATTGAGCGGTGCGAGGTCATATTGCGTATCAACTTCGGGGGTGATGAGGTCTAACCAACCCATGAAGTTGCGGTCGTAGGCGCTGTAGCCGCAGGGGGTGTTGCCATCGTCGTTGTAGCAGCCGCTGTCCATCAGCGACCAGTTGCCCATGCCATAATGGCCTCCGTAGCGAGTGTCGTAATAGTCGGGAAGACCCAAGCAGTGCGAGAACTCGTGGCAGAAGGTGCCGACACCGTCGATGACCGTGGTGGCATCGCTCGAGCCCGACAACTCGTTGAATACGGCAAACTTGTCGATCCAGAGTCCATCGCCGGCCCTAAGTGCCTCGCCAACCTCGCTATTGCTCAGTTCCCATTGGCAGGGCCACACCGAATTGGGGACTATGCCATAGGCCTGTGCCTCGCCCACTCCGGCATAAAGGACAACAACCACATCCACAAATTCGTCAGTGTCGTTGTTATACACCGAGAAGTCAACGCCTTGGGCAAGCAGACTGTCGCAGGCTTCCTTGACCATCAAGCCCACGCCCTTGTCGTTGCCACCGACATTGCCACCGTAGTACGAACGGTTGTGGGAGAGGTTCACGGGGCCCAGGATGTCGAATTGCGGGGTGAACATGCCGCGCGACTGGTCGGTGAAATAGGCCAGACACGACTTGTCGCCAGAATTGAACTGAGTCTCGAACACCTCTACAGGATTCTGGCTCTTAAACTTGTAGTCGATATAATTCACCAAGATGATGGGAATGTGCGGAGTGCCCAACTGAGGCACCTGTGTGCGGCGACGGGCGTTCGCGCTGGCGCGACGACGGTTGTCGTTGGCGGGAATAAGCGCCTGCAAAGTGAGCGACGCAGCGTTTTGGGCGACAAAACTTGCCTCGGCTGCGCTACGCTGTCCAGGGTCATGAGCCCGCACGGCGGTGAGGCCCATAATGTTGCGATAGTACACGTCGCCATTCTCGTCGAGGTCAACAGTGAGGTTGTCGAGGGTCATGAAACTGTGATGAAACTCATCACCCACCATCTTCAACGTAATTGTGGAGCCGTCGCTCTGGGTGAACGTGTGTGTACCCGGCTTGGCGGGCACGGCACTTGCTGCAAAGCAAATCAATGCCGCAGCCATCAGTGTGAATAACTTTTTCATAAATGTCGTATAATAACTCTTTTGTGTTTTCAAGAGATTTTTGGGTCGCAAAATTACACAAAAATAGCGAGAATAAAGTGAAACGATGGTTAAAAAACGTCATTCTCACTGTTATCGCAACCCAAGGGTGCGGTGTGTCTGCAACGACAGGCGCCACCCAGGATTATTCATCACCGCATCGATGCAAGCCCGCAAATGCTGCTCGCGCTCAGCGGGATTGTCGCTATAGCAAGGCTGCAGAAAGCGGTGGCGAGCCTCGATGGTGTCGTACTGGCTCAGGTCTTGCCCGAGGTACACCACCTTGAGTTCGTCGCAACGCGTGAGCACGCACGGCACCGTGTCGCCACCGGGGAACCCTGATTTTGGCGACAGCGTCACCCAGTCGATGCCTGGCAGCACTGGGCGGGTGCCGTTGGTCTCGATTGCGATGCGCTTGCCAGTCATCTGCAGCGCGCGCACCAGCGGCTCGTCGGCCCACAGCGTGGGCTCGCCACCCGTGAGCACCACCAGTGCCGCCACGGGATGCGACGCGACGGCGTCAACGATTTCGGGCAGCGACATCACCGTGCCCGGCTCGTGGTGCGTGTCGCAGAAGCCACAACGCAGGTTGCAGCCACTGAAGCGCACAAACACGCTCGGCGTGCCGGTGTGAAAGCCCTCGCCCTGAAGCGAGTAGAAAATCTCGTTGATCTTATACATAATTACAGATGACAGATAACAGATAACAGATTACAGATAACAGATAACAGATAACAGATTTTGTTGGGGCGGCTACTTGTTTCCTTTCCTGAGTTATGGCTAGGTAAGGCTTTGATTAGCAGGGCGTACAAATCTATAATCTATAATCTATAATCTATAATCTGAAAGATGTCAATCTTTCTCATATGCCGCCATGTTGTCGCGGCTCTCCCACACCTCGGCACGGTAGCAATTGGGCACGGTGTCCACAATCCAGCGTGCGATGTTCTCGGCCGTGGGGTTGAACTTCAACACCTCGTTGAGGTTTTTGTGGTCGATGTGGTCGTGAATCATGCGCTTGATGGCGGTGAAATCACACACCATGCCGTTGCTGTCGAGTTCACGCGAGCGGCAGCACACGTTAATCATCCAGTTGTGGCCGTGCAGCGACTCGCACTTGCTCTCATAGTCGAGATAGAGTTGGTGGCACGACGAAATCTCCAAAGTTTTTTTTACGTAATACATTCCGAAATTATTTTCTTAAAGTTTCTAAGATAAGCAACTTTGCCTTGATATGACGGTTAACACAAATACTCACGAATTAACCATATTCTTTTGCGATGCCTGCTTTGATATGACGCTCAACACGAATACTCACGAATTAACCATCAATTTTCTCATTGTGATGCATGCTTTGATGCCTGCTTTGATATGATGTTCAACACGAATACTCACGAATTAACCATCAATTATTTAATATTCAAAGAATTACACATAAACAAATTTATGGATAATTCGTGGATAATTCATGTTAACCTTACATATAGCCATCAATTATTTAGTATTCAAAGGATTACACATAAATAATTTATGGATAATTCGTGGATAATTCATGTTAACCTTACATATAGCCAATATGACAACCCACATCAATAGTGGATAATTCATGTTGAGAGAGGGTTTTTAATTGTCGAAGAGCGAGCTGGGGGAGTTGGGGCGGTGGCGCCGCAGGTGGTCATAAGCCAGTTGTGTCACTTCGCGGCCGCGCGGGGTGCGCTGGATGAAGCCCTCCTTAATCAAGTAAGGCTCGTAGACCTCCTCGACGGTGCCGGGGTCCTCGCTCATAGCTGTGGCGATGGTGGTGATGCCCACGGGGCCGCCGCCGAACTTGTCGATGATGGTGGTGAGGATTTTGTTGTCGATCTCGTCGAGGCCGTATTTGTCGATATTCAGTGCCTCGAGAGCGTATTTTGCTATCGCGGTGTCGATTTTTCCGGAGCCTTTCACCTGAGCGAAGTCGCGCACGCGTCGCAGCAGCGAGTTGGCGATGCGTGGCGTGCCACGGCTGCGCATGGCAATCTCCAGGGCCGCCTCGTCGCTGATGGGCACAGCGAGCAGCCTTGCCGACCGCTTGACGATGCCCTCGAGCACCTCGTGGCCGTAGTACTCCAGGTGGCAGTTTATGCCGAAGCGCGCACGCAACGGCGACGTCAGCAGGCCGCTGCGCGTGGTGGCACCGATGAGGGTGAACGGCGCAAGCGTGAGTTGCACGGTGCGAGCGCCGGGGCCCTTGTCAATCATGATGTCGATGCGGTAGTCCTCCATAGCGCTGTAGAGGTACTCCTCGACGATGGGGCTCAGGCGGTGTATCTCGTCGATGAAAAGCACGTCATTCTCGTCGAGCGAGGTTAGCAGGCCGGCCAGGTCGCCGGGCTTGTCGAGCACCGGGCCCGAGGTGACCTTAAAGCCCACCCCCAGTTCGTTGGCAATGATGTTGCTTAGCGTGGTCTTGCCCAGGCCTGGAGGGCCGTGGAACAGGATGTGGTCCAGCGCCTCGCCGCGCATGCGTGCCGCCGCGACAAACACGCGCAGGTTGTCGATGATTTTATCCTGCCCGGCAAAGTCGTCGAAACGCATGGGGCGCAAGGCGCGCTCAAAGTCCTGGTCGGTTTTTAGCCGCTCGTTGCGTATGTCAAAATCTTGATCCATAATCTCAATTAAATTCAGATGCGTGTTAACGCGCGAGGCGCAGGCCGAAGCAGCTAAACGCGTCCGATGGGTCGAGGCCTCCTCGAATCGTCACGCGACAATAATAAGCGCTGTCGGGCCAACCGCCGCCACGGACCACTCGGACTTCGCCCGAAGCGGGACCCGTGGGGTCGGTCTGCGCGTCACTGCTGTAATCGCCGTACCAGTCCAAGCACCACTCCCACACGTTGCCGTTCATATCGTAGAGGCCCAGCTCGTTGGGGGCCTTTGTGGCGACTGCGTGGCTTGAGGTGCCGCTATTGTCTTCATACCAAGCGACATCGTCAATGGTGTTGCTGCCAGCGTACTTGAAGCCATTGCTCTTGTTGCCTCCGCGAGCCGCAAACTCCCACTCGGCCTCAGTGGGCAAGCGGAACGTAAGACCGGTTACTTCATTAAGTTTTGTGATAAACTCCTGGCATTCGTCCCAGGTGACGCTGTCGACGGGACGCTGCGGGTCGCCGCTATATCGGCTGTGATTACTGCCCATCACGGCCTCCCACAATGCATGGGTGACCTCGGTCTCACCGATGGTGAAGCCGCTCAATGTCACTTGGTGGGTCGGGAACTCATCAGTGTCGCCATCGTCGCCCTGCTCGGCCGTGGCACCCATGGTGTAGGTGCCACCCTCCACAGTCACCATCGTGAAAGCGACGCCGTTGGCAACGATAACCTCGGTTTGTGGTTGATTGGGGTTGACTTTACCCAAGACGATGTTGATGAGGTAGTTCAGGTCGCTACCATCCACACCACCTTCGCCGTCCACATTGTCGCGGCCATTGTAGTCCTGCGAATCCTTGCCTAAAAGGATGTTAATCAGAGTGTTTATATCGCTACCATCCACGTCTCCTTCGCCAGTCACATCGCCAATTACAGGCAATGGCTGGGTCTGCACTTGTGCAAAAGCGCCAACCGATATAAATGCGATAGCAGCGAATAAAAGAAGAATACGTTTCATGATTATGAATATTTCAACATTTAAAACCCTCGGCTAAGCATTTAGCTGAGGAAATAATTTGCGGCTACAAAGTTACAAAAAAAATCTCATGGCATAAAAGTCATGAGATAATTATTGTTGTTGCCAATCATTATCGTCTACTGCAAAAACGACTGCAAAAACGACGAAGCGCATTGGTCGCAAGGTACGCTTAAAGTCCTAGTCGGTCTCCATCTGCTAGTTTCGCATGTCAAATACTTCGTCCTTTTCTTGGGTGCAAAGTCGCGAAAAGTCGAGCGCAGAACAAAAGAATTCTGCACTTTTTCTATGTTTTCCTCAACGACCAATTGCTAAAACCATTGCATATGATTAAAACCGAATCGGATTAAAGACAATAGGACAAAGAACAGAAACAAAAAGAAACAACAATAAGTGTTAATATCGGTTAATTCTGGTTATTTTGTTTGGAATCCACAAAACAAATCAGTATCTTTGTAACACGAGAACAAAAGATGTTAAACAAACAATAGAGAGAGGTACAGAGTTCAAATTTATCAACAAATTTAAATATTATGATTATGAATACCCGCCACATTAAAACAGCATTTTTTTTCATCACTTTGTGTTTTATATCGTCTATGGCTCAAACGACATACAAGCCGATACTATCAAATGGCAAGATATGGGAGGCTGCTACAATTAATCGCTATCATAATGAGCCCAACGAGCCCAACGACACTACCGGCCGATTCCGCGTCACGGTAATCGGTGATACCATCGTAAATGATATTAACTGCAAAAAAATTGAGATTGTTATGATAGGAAGCCGCTTGGAACTTGCGACAGCCATTGCTCGTGAGGAGAATGGAAAAGTGTGGAGAATCAATGAGGACGGTTCACAAACCTTATTGCTAGACATGAGTTTGACTATAGGTGACCAGGTTGATGCAGGATATGTCATAGCGGAAGATGTTATCTGTGTTAACGGAACACAAAGGAAAAGATTATTAATAGATTCTGGTGTGGATTCATCTGGCGAAGATTATCTCTACTACATTGTGGAGGGAATTGGTATAAACAAAGACAAATGGATAATTGATGGTGGACTTGGAATTGCAAACGACAATGAGTATTGCAGCATGACATCCTGCATTGAGGACGGTAAAGTAATTTTCACAAGCAGCGACTTCGGTATACCCTATTCTTCCATATCAACTGTAAAAACCGATTCATCAAATGAAGCAATATATGATTTATTCGGCAGAAAAGTTACCACACCAAGCAAAGGGTCCATTTATATCAAAGCTAACAAAAAAATAATACAAACGTTCTAACAATCGAACTACAGTTGATCTTACCACATACAATCAGTGGTGCCGACATTAGTTGGTACCTCTGATTTGTTGCTCAAAGTTGCAAATATGTTACTGGGTGATGGTGTTTGATTTCGTCTATCACTTGCCATTGTCGAGGTAGTGGATGGGCACCTCGCGGTTGATGCTCTGCTCGAGCGAGATGAGCGTCTCGGTGGCCGTCACGCCCGGGATGTGCTGGATGCGGTCGTTGAGCAGTTCCATCAGGTGCTCGTTGTCACGCGCGAATAGTTTGATAAGGATGGTGTAACTTCCCGTGGTGAAGTGGCACTCGACCACCTCGTTGATTTTCTCAAGTTCGGGCACCACCTTGCGGTACATCGAACTGCGTTCCAACTTGATGCCGATGTAGGTGCAAGTAGCATAGCCGAGCACCTTGGGATTGACGCGGTAGCCCGACCCGGTGATTACTTTCATATCTACCATGCGCTGAATGCGCTGGTGAATTGCCGCACGCGACACGCCACATGCCACTGCTACATCCTTCGAGGGGATGCGCGCGTTGCGCATGATTATTTCCAAAATTTTGCGGTCAAGATTGTCGATTTTTTCCATCGTCATTATGATTGAAAGTGATAAATATAATTTAAGCGCAAATATATAACAAAATTCCGTGCAATCCAAGAAAAAATGATATTTTTTGCAAAAAAAAAGTGTCAAAAACCATAAAAATGTGGTTTTTGACACTCTGAAAGTCGTTGACGCGCAATATCATACACTCACTACCCGAATCGGTAGTGCCGCGTCGGTGTGTGCCTTAGCGAGTGGGCGTCTGAGGCTTCTTGGCATCCTCAGGCTTCTGCAGACCCACGGTCTCGAGTTCGAACACCAGCGTCTCGTTGGGATAGATGGTGTATTCGCCAGTCATCGGGTTACGCTGACCCTCGTCGCCATAAGCCTGGTCGCCGGGGATGATGACCTCGACCTTCGAGCCGGGCTTCATCAACTTGAGCACCTCGGCAAAGCCGGGGATCACACCGTTGGTCTTGAATGGCACAGCATCTTTGCTCTCGTCGAACACCTTGCCGTCGATGTGTGTGCCTTTGTACTTGGTCATGATGGCGTCGCCGTCCTTGAAGTTCTCGCCAGCACCCGGAGCAATCACCTTGTAAACGATGCCGCTCTTGGTCTTGATGTAACCGGGCTCAGCGGCTTTCTTGTTGACGAAAGCCTCGCCGGCCTTCTTGTGCTTGATAGCCTCGGGGTCGTTCTTCTTAGCCTCCGAAGCGGCGCGGCTCATCAGGCCAGTGTATTCGGTCTGCATCTGCTGCAGAGCCATCTCAGAAACAGCGCTGTCGGCCATAAAGGCTTTCTTGAAGTGCTGCATAAATTTGGCCTTGTCGAAGCCGATGCCTTCCTTCTGCATGCGGTCGATTTCCTGCATCATCTGCATAGCCACCTGCATACCAGCCTGATAACTCTTTGCGGTGTCGCTGTTGAGAACAGCGTTCATGCCACGCAAGAAAGCCTCCTTGTTGAGCGTCGAGTCTTGAGCGCTCTGGAAGTTGAAAATGCTACCGGCAAAGTCGCCAAATGCAGTGCTTACCGAGTCCTTCATGGCGGCGCTGACATTACTTGTTGCGCTGCCACCCTTTTGGTTGCAACTCAGGAGCGAGAGGCCCATGACAGCAACCATTGCCATTGTGAAAAATTTCTTCATAATAAGTTTCTAAAATATTATATAAATATGTGTGTTTCCTGTTTTACTTTTTGTCCTTGATTTTGATGAGTTGCACATCGAAGATGAGCGTGCTATTGGGCTGGATCGGGCCCGCGCCATGCTTGCCATAGGCCAACTCTGAGGGGATAAACAGGCGCCAAGCGGCACCCTCGTTCATCAACTGCAAACCCTCGACCCAACCGGGAATCACCTGGCCCACAGCGAACTCTGCAGGCTCACCGCGCTCGACCGACGAGTCGAACACCGTGCCGTCGATCAGGCGGCCAGTGTAGTGAACAATCACCACATCTTTCGGACCCGGCTTGGGGCCGTCGCCAGGCTTAACAACCTGGTATTGCAAGCCGCTGGCAGTGACATGCACGCCCTCTTGCTTGGCATTGTTCTCCAAAAACTCGCGGCCAAGGCGAGCGTTATCCTCGGCACCAGCCTGCTCGAGTTTGGTGAAAAACTCGGTTACCACACGCTTTGCCTCGTCGTAGCCCATCTGCTTCTCCTCGCCACAATAAACAGCGCGCAGACCGGCAGCAAAATCTTCAATATTAAGGTCCTGAATACCCGAGCCACGAAAATTCTGGCCCATACTCAAGCCTAATGCATAACTTAATTTGTCCATTATCAAATGTTTAGCATTTTCACTTGCAAATTTCGTGCAAAGTTAATGCTTTTCACAATCACAACGGCACTTTTTTATTAAAAAAATGCTAATATACCCTCCTTGCGTCCCTATTACGACCCTCTTTGCCCCCAACACACAGAGTTCCAGCGGCAATTTTGAAACATCTGCTGACGGTCCTTGAATGTTGCAAAACATGAATTATTGGCTATGTAGGTGGTAAACATAAATATGAATTATCCACAAATTATCCATTAAATTTTTGATGTGCAATATATTGAATCAAAATTAATTAATGGATAATTCATGGGCATTCGTGTTTAATATCATATAAAAGCAAGCATCAATGACCTTGGGGCGTAAAACATCATATCAGATAAATTCGTAGTTTGTTATCAATCAACGAATTAAACAAATTAAACTAATTATTATCTGTGTAATCTGCGAGACAGTGTGGGTGACATGGCGAGACCTGCGGGAGATTCGTAACTTTGCAGCAAAAACTCCATTGAAAAAGTGTATTCACCTATTGGAAAATTGCAAAATTATTCCTACTTTTGTACGGTTTAAAAAAATAATCGTCATGAAAAAATTAGTTGTATCGAGTGGAGCCGGCATAAGTGCCGAGAGTGGAATGATGACCTATCGCGATGCGGGAGGCCTGTGGGACACCTATCCCGTGATGGAAGTGGCCAGTGCCGAGGGCTTTGCCG
Organism: uncultured Bacteroidales bacterium; assembly: GCA_902776835.1. Classification (GTDB taxonomy): domain Bacteria; phylum Bacteroidota; class Bacteroidia; order Bacteroidales; family Muribaculaceae; genus Sodaliphilus. The sequence continues at coordinate 42,882 of CACYRK010000011.1, read as the reverse complement.
CTAACCCGCCGCTGATTCACGAGTTTTACAGCAATATGCGCAAGAAGATGCAGGATACTGTCCATCCCAATGCCGCACACCTGGGCCTGGTGGACCTGGAGAAAGACTTCGACGTGCGCATTATCACACAGAACGTCGACGACCTGCACGAGCGAGCCGGCAGCAAGCATGTGCTGCACCTGCACGGCGAACTGATGAAGGTGCGCTCAATGCGCCACCCCGAGCGCATCTACCAACTGCCTTGCGACCAACTCACCGACAAGGGGTTGACGACCACCGTCGACACCCGCGACCCCTACGGCGACCCCGTGCGCCCGCACATCGTGTTCTTCGGCGAGAGCGTGCCCGAGTTTGAGCCCGCGGTAGGCCTGGTTCAGCAAGCCGACATACTGGTGGTCATCGGCACCTCGCTGGTGGTTTATCCCGCCGCGGCACTGCTGCAATACGCGCGCCGAGGCACCGAGGTCTACTACATCGACCCCAACCCCGCCAGCGTGCCCAGTTGGGTGCACGTCATCCCCAAGAAAGCCACCGAAGGCGTCGCCGACCTCATCAAACTCCTCCGCAACCAATAACGCCCCTTTGATTTGCCGAAGGAGCCGCTATATCTCGACGACTTGCGCCAGCATGACCGCCAGCCTACGGCCTACGTGTGTGGCCAGTTGGGCGGCATTCGCTACGAAATCCTTGGATAATGTATCATGTCTATTTAAACTCGAGCGTTCGAGTGTTCGAGCAATCGATGGTTCGATAATCAAAGTGACGGCTCTTATGACGCCTCTCTTACGGGGGGGGGGTGCAAAAAAAATGGGGTTTTGAGGGGGAATGTCGCAGAGTTTGTGTAATTTTGCACGATATTTCAATAATCGATTATTAATGGAAAGCAAAAAGAGAAACATAGCAATTGTGTGCGGTGGCGACTCGATGGAACACGAGGTGTCGCTGCGCTCGGCCCAAGGGCTCTACTCATGGTTCGACCGCGAGCGTTATAATGTCAACATAGTGGTGATGCGTGGCCAGGACTGGCACGTGAAAATTGGCGACGACGAGCAGGCGCAAATCGACAAGAACGACTTCTCGTTTACCCACAATGGCGTGAAGACTACCTTCGACTACGCCTATATCACCATCCACGGCACTCCGGGCGAGAATGGCATCTTGCAAGGCTACTTCGACCTCATCGGCATGCCTTACTCAACGTGCGGCGTGCTGGTTGAGTCGCTGACCTTCAACAAATACATGCTCAACAACTACCTGCGCTCGTTCAACGTGACGGTGCCCGACAGCATCTTGCTTCTCAAGGACGTCGACCGCTCGATTACCGAGGACGACATCGAGGCGCAGTTGGGCATTCCGTGCTTCGTCAAGCCCACCGACGACGGCTCGAGTTTCGGCGTCACCAAGGTCAAGGACAAGAGCCAGTTGGCCCCGGCCATCGAGAACGCTTTCAAGCAGTTCAACCAGGTGATGATTGAGCATTATCTCGACGGCACCGAGGTGACCGTGGGTTGCTACAAGACTCGCAACAAGAGTGTGGTGTTCCCCATCACCGAGGTGGTGACGCACAACGAGTTTTTCGACTATAATGCCAAGTACAACGGCGAGGTGGAGGAGATCACCCCCGCGCGCATCTCGCCCGAACTCACGGCGGCCCTGCAGGCCGAGACGTCGCGCATCTACGACATCCTGCACTGCAACGGCATCATCCGCATCGACTTCATCGTCACCAAGAACGACGACGGCACCGACCGCATCAATATGCTGGAGGTCAACACCACACCGGGCATGACGGCCACCAGTTTTATTCCGCAGCAGGTGCGCGCCGCTGGTCTCGAGATGCGCGATGTGCTCACCGACATCATCGAGAACCAGTTCTGATAATTCACTCACACAGGGTTATATTACACCCATCGTGTGGAAGAAATAAGCGAGTAGGTAGCCAGTCACACTGGCTACCGCTGTGTGTATGAGGCCAGGCATCATAAATGAGTGGTTCAGCAGGTATTTGCCAATCACTGTGGTGCCTGTGCGGTCGAAGTTCACCGTGGCGATGTCTGAGGGATAGTTGGGGATGAAGAAATAGCCGTAAACCGACGGGAGCACGCCCAGCAAAATCCATCCGTCGATACCCAGTTTATAGGCCAGCGGCACCATGGCCACAACCACGGCTCCCTGCGAGTTGACCAGCACCGAAACGATGAAGAATGCGAAGGCGATTGACCACGGATAGTTCTCAACCATGCCGGCAAGCATGCTCTGTATCTCCGACAGATAATTGGCGAAATAGGTGTCGGCGAGCCAGGCGATGCCGTAAATAGCCACCACGGCGACCATACCGCTTTGCCACACCGGGCCTGCGACGGCCTTCTTGGGCGACACCTTGCAGAATATTATCATCAATGCCGCTGCCGTAATCATTACAATCTGGATAACGACGTTCATTTTCAGAGGCGCCGAAACCACCTCTGTAACACCATTGTAGGCAAAGCCCGCCTTGGCGAGTTGCTCGGCTGTGATAGCGGTTGACGATCCTACCACTGCGACATCGTGCGCATTTTTTATCGCTTTTACAGCATTGTAGGCCGGTAGCAGTTCCTGGAAGATTGCAAAGAGCACAATCACCACCAGGGCAATCAGGAAGATAAGCACCGCACGCTTGCTCTCGGGAGCAATCTTCTTGTCGAGCGTGGTGGCAGAACTGCCATAGATGAACTCGCGCTGCTCAGGGTCGGCAATCTTCTTCTGGAACTCTGGATCCTTGTCCAGGTCTTTGCCACGCTTGTACGAAGCCACCGAAGCCATGAAAATACCCAGCAGGCACGCGGGGAAGGTAACCATGAGCACTTGCGGGATGCTGATTGTGTAACCATTCGCGCCTGAGATGGTAATGAAGGCCACCACGGCAGCCGCGATGGGCGAGCAGGTGATACCAATCTGCGAAGCAATGCTGGCGATTCCGCAGGGGCGCTCAGGCCTGATGCCCTTCCTTATCGCAATGTCGCAGATGATGGGCATCAGCGTGTAAACCACGTGTCCGGTTCCCACAAGCACAGTCAGGAAGAACGTGCACAGCGGAGCCAGGAAGGTGATACGCGCCGGGTGTTTGCGCAGCAGTTTCTCGGCCAACTGAATCAACCAGTCCATGCCGCCCGACGCCTGCAAGATGCCGGCGCAAGTTACCGCGGCAATGATGATGTAGATAACGTCGGTGGGCGGACTGCCCGGTTTCATTCCAAAACCAAACACCAGAATCGCAAGTCCGATGCCTGATATTGCTCCCAGTGCCAAACTCCCGTATTTTGAGCCCAGCCACAACGCTGCAAGTACGATGCAGAGTTGTAAAATCATTAGTAGTGACATGGTTAGAAGGTATTTATTTGTTTATTAGTAACGGATGCTTACCTGCAAAAACACACTGCTGTAGTTGTGCTTGTCGAGCGAGCGGTCGTTGGTGAGCACGTACTCTGACTGCACCTCCAAGTATTTGCAGAAACGATAGTTAAATCCTATCTCATAGTTGGTCTTTGCCGCCACCGAACTTGCCGTTGGGCGGTAGATGTCGTAGCGGGCCTTGGCCATCAGTTTGTCGGCCACCACCGGCACGATGGCAAGGGCGTAGAAGGCGTCGGCCTTGTCGTTGGCCACCGGCACGCCGTCTTTGCTGTAGGTCTTGATGGTCACATCGCTGGCGTTCTCCGACTTCTGATAAGTGGTGGCGAAGCCCAGGCCGGTCGAGTGGACGTACTCGGCTCGCAACTGCAGGTCGCCCTTCTTGTATTCACCACTGAGGGCGTAGCGATGCTTGTTGAGGCTGACAATCTCGCCGCCACTCTTGCGGGCGTACGACCCTTCCCAGCCGAAAGCGCCAATGCGCAGCCCGGCGATGGGCATCACCCATACGCCGCCAATGATGTCTTTCTTCTCATCGACGTCCTTCATGTTGACGCCCTGGCCATTGAAAACGCCCACCTGGTAGTGCAGCAGGTAGCGGCCGGCAGAGTTTTTCAGCAGGTCGCCCTGCAACTGCAGGCCGATGTCGCGACCATTGCAGGCATGCTCGCCACAGCGGTCGCTGAATCCCGCCAACTTCGACACGGGTTGCGAATACGACATGAAGCCCTGGTCGATGGGATTCATCGGATTCTCGAAGGTGAACGGCCGCTTGAATTGCCCGAGGCGCACCTTGAGATAATCCAGTTTTTGCCACTCCATAAAGTAGTCGACCAGGCGCGGACTGCTGCCAAGCGTGGTCTGGTTGCCATTGAGTTGCCCCTGAATCTTATAATAGAAATCGTTGAGAATGCGACCTTCAAAAGATGCCCTTATTAGCCTTAAATCAAACGAGTTGCTGTTGCCGGAATCCTGGAAGGTGGCCTGATATGTGGCCATTGCAAATCCGCTGAACTTCGGCTTGGTGAAAATCGCATTTTTATCGTTGTCTTGAGCACTGATGCCCAAACACAGAATCAGTGTCATCGCCATTGTTGCAAGTAGCCGTTTCATAGTATTGTGATATTACGATTAATAAACAATATCAATTCAAAACACAAAGGTAATAAATAATTTTTAAAACATAGAAATAATCTCGAATTTTGTTCGTTTTTTTTCGACTTTCGGCATTTTCAGCGATGCAGTGTGGCGCACGATGTGTCCTGCTGCACCGCTGCGACGGTGGGTGTCGGTCTGCTCCGCTGCGACGGTGTGTCCTGCTGCACCGCTGTGACGGTGTGCCGTGCTGCACCGCTGCGACGATGTGTCCTGCTGCTCCACTGAGACGATGTGTCAGTCTGCTCCACTACGACGGTGTGACAAAAAACAAATGAGGCGAAATCAAAGTCCACCCTAATGAGCGTTTTCCGGTTGCGAACATAATATCTAAGTTACCCCCTATTCGCTCCATGCACGTTCTTCCAGCCACGTCAATCGCGACCTCTAAGCCAGCGCCGCCGCCAACACAAAAAATACTTCCCTTTTTAGCCAAAGTGTGGTCAAAGGGACAGTCCCTTTGACCACACTAATATTATATCTAATTCACAAAAACGTTTTAAGATATAAAATGAGTTAATTTATTTATTTGAGGTTGTATTTGTATAAATCGTTTATATATTAGTCTGTTATCAGTATTGAGGTTGGACAGGGTAATCTTGGGCGTGTTCATGCCTATTTGTTAAATATAGTTTATGGTAATAATTAGGTGTGGTCAAAGGGACTGTCCCTTTGACCACACTTTTGATGGTCAAAATGGACGCATTTGTTGGGAAAATCAGTTTTGAGGTCACCTTAAACCGAATATGACCTTGACGGGTCTCCGTCGCATGCCAAATACAAACTGAAATAATCTTATTGGCTTTTGCTGCACGGCGATGGTTTAACGTGAGTTTGGTATAAAATTACCACATAATCAATGAGTTAGTAAGTTTCCCTCTGGGTTAGAGGGGGTGCCCGAAGGGCGGGAGCGTGTGTCAACAACAAACAATTGCCAACCAGTGTGTTATCACACACTCCTCCGGCCCTTCGGGCCACCTCCCCTAAGTTAGGGGAGGAACTGTACCTCAGCCATTTACATGCGCTAAGTATGCATTTTCTTATGCCGAACTCACGATAGTTTAGGATGAACATGTTGTGGCCTTGCTGAGAATGTTTGCCCGGACAGCAATATTTATTTTCAGTGCTTTTCGGCGATGCAGTGTGGCGCGTGATGTGCCGGGTTGCTCCGCTAAGAGGTTGCTGTGGGATTCTGTGGCGTGCTGGTGGTGATGTCGGTGTCATCAAAGGTTCACAACCACGACGTGTGGTGGCATGTCGAGGCGTCCTTGAAAGTTCTGGGGCACATCGGTGGGGACAAACATCATCACCCACGGCGAGATGTATGCGCCGTCGGGCATGCCCACATGGGGCCGATTCGGGCTGAGGGCGGAGGGGTTGCTGGGGATGGTGTGGCACGGGGCGGGGCGGTTCAAAATAACACAAAAAAATAGGCGAGATTCACATCTAGCCTATTCTCACTGTTTTTCAGTGTTTCTGAAGCCTAAAACTTTTAACTAAACCCAAATGTCCATGGTAGTCAAAACGGATGTTTTGACAATGCAAAGGTACAATAAGTTTTTGAATTGGCAAAATATTTTTCAAGGAAAAACGCATTTTTTTACCCAAATTTGTCCAAATATTAGATTTGTGTTTTAAAATTAGCCAATTAAACACGTTTTCCTGTGCTGATTATGCGGAAAATTCTGCACCCAAACACGCTGGCAAGGATTGCGGCCTTGTTTTTGACGCGCACATTTGAGTCGCACAGGCAACCCCATCGCAGACGACAGATGCCCTGCCAGCAGCGCTCGACGATGGCGCGATACTCGCCGCTGCCGGGGCACAGCATCAAAATATTGAAGTAGGCACTCAGCAAGCGCGACCGCACAGCGCCCAAGTGCGACGGGTGTTGCGACGCGACATCGTGCTCGAGTTGCTCAAGCACATCGATAACCACGGTGCGCTTGCTGGTGAAGGCTCCCATGGTGCTTGTGGTGTGATGCAAATAATAATATAAGGTGCCGTCGACATATGCCACGCGCCGGCAAGCCGACAACGTGGGATATTCGGCGGCAAGATCCTCAAATATCTTACCCTCGTGAAACTTGTAACCGGCGAGCACGTGCGCGCGATAGAGGCGGCGACACAGTGAGCAGGTGAGCGTGCGCTGGTAGAACGAGTCGATGATTGCCTCGTCGCCGCTGAACACTGTCACCCGTGGCGGCCGGCCGGCTTGTGCCGGTGTGGGCGGTGTGAATTGGCTGGCTTGCGTCTCCTTCCAGGCGCACTCGGCGATATCGGCATCGGTGTTGCGCAGCACTTGCAGCAGTGTGGCGATGAAGTGCGGCACCACGTAGTCGTCGCTGTCGACAAAGGCATACAGTTCGCCGCGTGCCGCACGCAACGCGACATTGCGTGCATGAGCCTGCCCCATGTTTTGCGGCAGGTGCGTGACCTCGATGCGGCTGTCGCGGCTCGCCCACTCGTCGCACAAGTCGCTGCTGCCGTCGTCGCTGCCGTCATCCACCAGAACAATCTGAAGGTTGCTATAAGTCTGGCCAACGACGCTGCCGATGCACCGCTCGAAGTATGGCGCTACGTTAAACACGGGCATGACGACCGTCACCAAAGGGTTTTCGCCCAATGGTGACGTGACGCCGGTGCCAATGTTCATTTTACTTTCCACTCAAAGCCATCTTTGGTGTCTTTCACGTCAAAGCCTGCCTCGGCCAACTTGTTGCGAATCAGGTCGCTGGTGGCCCAGTCCTTGGCGGCCTTGGCGTTTTTGCGGATTTCCAGCAGCAAGTCCACGGCTTTGCGATAAGGCTCCAGGTCGACGTTTCCGCCGCCCACCGAGTCATCGCGTACGCCCAGCACATCGAAGAGATAGGTGGTGAACACCTGCTTTAGTTCGTCGATCTGCTCCTGGGTGATGCTGGCTGTGCCGTCGTTCACCTGGTTGATGAGCCGGCAAGCGTCGAAGAGCGTGGCAATCACCATGGGCGTGTTCAGGTCGTCGTTCATCGCCTCGGCACACCGTGTGGCGTAGTCGGCCACGTCGACGGTGCTCTTGTCGGCCGGCTTGAGTTCCTGCAGGCGGTGCCAGCCGTCGATGATGCGCTCGTAGGCCTTTTCGGCGGCTTGCAGGGCGTCGTTCGAGAAGTCGACGGTGCCGCGATAGTGTGCCTGAAGAATAAAGAAGCGTATCGTCATTGCCGTGTAGGCTTGGCTTAGCAACTCGTGGTCGCCGGTGAAGAATTGCTCCAGCGTGATGAAGTTGCCCAGCGACTTGCCCATCTTCTTGCCGTTGATGGTAATCATGTTGTTGTGCATCCAGTAGTGCACCATCTCGTCGCCCTGGCTGGCTACGGCCTGCGCGATCTCGCACTCGTGGTGCGGGAACACCAGGTCCATGCCACCGCCGTGGATGTCGAAGTGGCTGCCCAGATATTTGCGTCCCATGGCGGTGCACTCGCAGTGCCAGCCGGGGAAGCCGTCGCTCCATGGCGAGGGCCAGCGCATGATGTGCTCGGGCTGTGCCTTCTTCCACAGGGCGAAGTCGGCCTGGTTGTGCTTCTCGCCAACGCCGTCGAGTTCGCGGCTGGCGTTCATCACCTCGTCGAGGTTGCGGCCGCTGAGCACGCCGTAGTGGTGGTCGCGGTTATACTTCTCGATGTCGAAGTACACGCTGCCGTTGCTCTCGTAGGCGTAGCCGTTGGCGAGGATTTCCTTCACCAGTTCTTCCTGCTCGATGATGTGTCCGGTGGCGTGCGGCTCGATGCTGGGTGGCAGCACGTTCAGGGCCTCCATGGCGCTGTGGTAGCGGTTGGTATAGTATTGCGCCACCTCCATGGGCTCGAGTTGCTCGACGCGGGCTTTCTTTGCAATCTTGTCCTCGCCCTCGTCGGCATCGTGCTCCAGATGGCCCACATCGGTGATGTTGCGCACATAGCGCACCTTGTAGCCCAAGTGCTTGAGGTATCGGAACAGCACGTCGAACGTGATTGATGGGCGAGCGTGGCCCAGGTGCGGGTCGCCGTAGACGGTGGGACCGCACACGTACATGCCCACGCGGCCCTCGTTCAGGGGCACGAAGCGCTCCTTGCGGCGCGTGAGGGTGTTATAGATGAATAATGGATTGTCCATAATCGTGTGTTATGCTTGGCCTTGGGGAATGGGGAAGTTGATGGGACCGTTGCCGTTGCCCGGCGTGCGCGGAGTGATTTGTCCGAAGGTGGCCTCATATTTGCGGATGTTCTCGTTCAGGGCGATGAGCAGTTGCTTGGCGTTCTCGGGGGTCATGATGATGCGCGACTGCACGCGGGCCTTCGGCGTGTTGGGAGCCAGCAAAATCATGTCCAGGAAAAAGTCGTTGGGGCTGTGGGTGATCACGGCCAGATTGGCGTAACGACCCTGCATCTCGTCGTTGGGAACTTCGATTTGAATCTCCTTATTTGTTTTGTTTTTGTTGTTTTCCATCGTTGTGATGTGTTTAAATGTTATTGTTTATTTGTTGAAATCATAGATGGCGTCGGCGTTGCGGTCCTCGGTGATGTGGAGGCGCAACGTGCGGCACGACGGCAGTTTCCAGATGTTTCCCACGTTGAACGACGCGTAGGCGTCGCGCCAGTGGTAGGTGGTGTCGGTGTAGATGCGGTGCACCAGGTGGCAATGCACGGTGTCGTGGCGCCAGGTGGTGCTGTCGAGCAGCAGGTAGAAGTGGCGGCTCTTGCCGGTGTATGGCAACTGGCAGTGCAGGTTGATGAACTCGCCGGTGCGCCATATCGACCGCATCTTCAGCGGCTCAATGTCGACCAGATAATGCTCCAGCGGCTGTGCCGTGTAACGCAGCGAGTCGCTGAGGATGCTCGTGCAGCCGTACACCTCGACGGCCCGCTCGGCGCCGCCGCTGCGCGCATCCGCCCAGTCGTAGCGCAGCAGCACGCGTTGCCAAGGCTGCACCGTGCTGGCCATGGTGTAGCGAGCGGTGAGCATCACGCTGGCGCTGTCGTCGCGCCCAACAAGTTCAAAGCGAGCATTGCCGGCGGCATCGCTGCCCATGTAGGTGACGATATCGTAGCGGTAATGGGTGAGCGAGTCGGCAATCTGCTCCTCATCGTCGCAACTGGCAAGGAGCATCGTTGCCCCCAGCACCAGCAGTGCAATATGTAACAGTCGTTTCACAGAAAATCACCTCGTGCGTTAAACAATGAGTCCGTCCTGCATGCGCAGGGTGCGGTCGGCTTGCGCGGCCAACTGCTCGTCGTGTGTAACGATGACAAACGTCTGCTGCATCTCGTCGCGCAACTGAAAGAACAGGCGGTGCAGTTCTTGCTTATTGTGCGTGTCGAGGCTGCCGCTGGGCTCGTCGGCGAGCACCACTTGAGGCTTGTTGACCAGTGCGCGGGCCACGGCGGTGCGCTGTCGCTCGCCGCCACTGAGTTGCGCCGGCTTGTGCGTCAGGCGGTCGCCTAAGCCTAAATATTCGAGGATCTCGCGAGCACGGCCATAAGCCTCGTCGCGCGACGCGCCGCCTATCAGTGCCGGTATTGCGACATTCTCCAGCGTGGTGAACTCGGGCAACAACTGGTGCAACTGAAACACGAAGCCGATGTTGCGGTTGCGGAAACGCGCCAACTCCTTGCCCTTGAGGGCGAGCACGTCAACGCCGTCGTAACTCACCGTGCCGCCATTGGGCGTGTCGAGCGTGCCAATGATTTGCAGCAGCGTCGTCTTGCCGGCGCCGCTGGCTCCCACTATCGAGACCACCTCGCCGCGCTCAATCGTCAGGTCGACACCGCGCAGCACCTCCAGCGTGCCGTAGCGTTTTACTATGTTTTTTGCCTCTATCATCGTCGTCAAGTTTGCCCGGCGCAAGACAAAACGACCTGCGTCGGCACTATTTTGTGGCAAAATTACGAAAAAAAGCGATAGCGACCTAAAAACCCCGCCATTTTTCTCTCTTACATTTGCGAACAATTATTTTTTAAGTCGAATAATAAACATTTCCCATTTTTTTGCGGTTTGGAGGAAAAAGATTATCTTTGTGCGGATATTATAGAAACTGCAAAATTTAGTGATTTTGCGATGGTGGAGGCCTTGTGTACAAATCGCCGCGTGCGCAACGGCGCAAGGCCGCACATGCAAGGAATAACGGTAAAGTGAGCGCCTTTACCGTATCACAATCTTCAAACACCATTAATAACCGACCTTTCGGTAGAATCAAGTGTGCGCTCGCTTAATTCAGCCAACGGGTCATAATGCTATTTTCTACCATGAAGAAAAAACTACTAATTTTGATGTTGGCTTTTGTTGCCTGCTTCGTGGGTGCAACAGCCACTGAACTCGTCATTGCTGACGGTACCGAAAAGACTACGGACCTGCCTGTAAAAGGCACCTATTGTGACACCGAGGGAACGCATGGTTACATGATTTATCACGCCGACAGCCTTGCGGAGGTTGCTGGTGGCCAAATCAGTAAGATCGCGTTCCATATTGATCCAATGAGCAGTAATAATTCTGGTTGCGTTCTTCAACTTTCGCTCAGGGAAATAGCCGATGATGCCATCCCTGCTACCACGACTACTTACGACGGATTTACCGTGTGTGGCACTTATACCATTGTTGGTAACGAAACAACTCTGCCTTTTGAATTCGACGAACCGTTTGACTATAGCGGCGAAGCGAACCTTCTCGTAGAGGTCAGAGTCATTACTAAATCAGATGGTTATGCAAACTTTAATGCTTATGGCGTTAAAAAGTCTGCAGGGGTGAACCCATCAGCAACTCATTATGGCTCATCAAGTCATTATTTTGTGAGTTTCGTGCCAAAAATCACGATGGAATACACCAATGAAGCCAAAGCCTGGGATGCTAAAGTTTCTCCCCTGAATCTTAACTTCGGCACCGTTAACATTGGCGAGGAAACAACCCTCAATGTTACGGTTAAGAATCGTGGTCTCAACAGTTTCACGCCGGCTGTGACCGCCCCTGAGGCTCCTTTCAGCGTGGCTTACGAGCCTGTTCAACTGGCTACCGATGAGGCCGTTGATATTCCTGTGACAATCGCTCCTACTGCCGAAGGCTTCTATTCTGGGACTATGACGATTGACTGCGGCGAGGCAGGCAACTTCACGGTTAACATCAGTGGAAAGGCTATAGAGGCTGGTAGTGAAATCACTTTGTGTGATGGCAGCGAGTCCAACAGCCATGTTCCATTGTATGGCCTGTACTATGACACGCAGGGCACGACCACACAGTTTATCTATCCAAAAGAGATGCTTAGCGATCTCAATGGCCGTGCTATCTCAAGCGTGAAGTTCTTCGCGACGGGTAACATTGGCCTTACGAATGGAACGCTCCAACTCTCGGTCAAGGAGGTTGACTACACCACCTTCGAGCACGAGTCAGCGATATCTTTGCCCACCAATCAAGTCACCGAAATGACCGTAGTGGCAACTATTGTTCCTTCTGGAACAGGAACTGAAATGGTGTTTGATTTCAATGAGCCATTCATCTACAATGGCGGAAATCTGGCATTTGAGACCTACGTTGTTGAGAACGGTGGCTACAAGGGCGTATATTGGTATGGTAAAAACCAGGATAATGAATGCGCATACTACGCTTACACCTCAAGTTGGAGTTCTGATCTTAGTGTAGCCTATGACAAGTTCTTGCCGAAGATGTATATGGAAACCATCGCTGCTCCCAATCCTGAGGAGCACACCTACGCTGTTGCCGGTGCGCCCGCTGCTCTGTTCGGCATGGAGAACGACTGGGATCCTGTTGCTGCTCCTGAGATGCAGATGAACGACGACGGCCTCTATGAGTGGACAAGCGAGGAGACTGAACTCGAGGCAAACACCACGGTTGAGTTCAAGGTCGTTCAAGACCACGGCTGGGACGTCAGTTATCCCGTCGACAACGTTTCGATAATCGCCCAGGAGGATGGTGTCTACACACTGAATGTTACCTATAACCCCGAGAACAACGAGGTGCTTGGTAATCTCATCAAGAAGGAGGTTCCTGTTGAGCACACCTACGCCGTTACCGGTAAGCCCGCCGCTCTGTTCGGCATGGAGAACGACTGGGATCCTGTTGCTGCTCCTGAGATGCAGATGAACGACAACGGCATCTATGAGTGGACAAGCGAGGAGACTGAACTCGAGGCAAACACCACGGTTGAGTTCAAGGTTGTTCAAGACCACGGCTGGGATGTCAATTATCCCGTCGACAACGTTGCGGTTAACGCCGATAAGAAGGGTGTCTACACACTGAATGTTACATACAACCCCGAGAACAACGAGGTGCTTGGCACCCTCACTCTCGTAGAGGAAATCTTCGAAACGGTTTATATTCTTGGCAATGTGAATAGTAACGATTGGGCAACTAACGTAGGCGTGGAGATGGAAACCACCGACGGCAAGATCTACACCAAGGACGTTTATGTAATTGTCACTGAATTCGCTCCGGCTGTGAAGTTGGCCGACAACGACGAAGGTTATGGCTTCTTTGCGTTTACCACCAAACTTATGGACGGTGCCGAGGATTGGGACGGTATTGCGCCTTATCGCTTTGGCGCTGTGAGCAATGGTGACTTCGTCGTCAACGAGGACATGTTCGGTCAAGAATTATCGTTGACGGCCGATAATGGTCAAGCCTTTAAGATTCCCGAGGGCTACTATCAACTTACTGTTGACTTGGAGAACATGAAACTCACCATTGATGGAAATACACTGACTGGCGTTTCCGACCTCAAGTTCGTCAATGCTAAGAGCGTACGCTACTACAACCTGCAGGGCGTAGAAAGCGCTACTCCATTCGATGGCTTTAACATCGTAGTTCTTGAGATGCCCGACGGCAGCAAGAACACCATGAAGTTAGTCAAGTAACAATAAGATGATTAGTTAACCTAATTATCCTATAGTAAAAAAGGCGATGCCCACCATCCTGGCGAGCATCGCTTTTTTTACCCCACAAGGGTGTCAAAATCACCCTCAATAAGGTTCGCACATTGGTTTTGCCGGACAGCGATGTAAATTTGTAGGGACGCGCCATGGCGCGTCGTGGAGTAAAGGTCGTAAAAACCTGTGATTGTGCACGACGTGCCATGGCGCGTCCCTACATTGTTGATACCGCCCTTTTATGTTTAACCACCATTATGACACTTCACCTGGAGAAGGCGGCGTCCCAGAGGAGCGAAAAAGGCTCGTCTGGGACGCCGTTATGGTTATTGGTGTGTGACTTGCGCGTTAGTGGGGGCTATGCGTTGATGGTGTCGATGTAGATTTGGATGATTTCCTCGCGGGTGAGGAATCGCGGGTCGAGGTCGAGCATCGCGCTGCCGGTGGCTATGGCGTTGTCGGCCAGCGCCTCGGCATCGGCTCCGGTGAATCCCCAGTCAGCCAGCCGCACATCGTCGACGGCACAGGCGCGTTTCATCACCTCCAGCGCGTCGAGGAAGTCGCTGGGACGTGCGCTCTTCACTTGGCGCATCTTTTCGGCCATCTTCATGTAGCGCTTCATCGAGTCGTTCTTAAACGCTTTGAAATAGTGCCCCGACAGCGCAATCAGTCCGGCGCCGTGAGGCAACTCGGGCTTGAGGGCGCTCAGTGCGTGCTCCATGGCGTGCTCGCCGGTGCAGCAACTGGTGCTCTCGACCATGCCGGCCAGCGTGCTTGCCCATGCCACCTTGATGCGTGCCCAGCGGTTGGCGGGGTCGGCGACGGCAACAGGCAGATATTTGTAAAGCAGGCGTATGGCCTCGAGGGCATAGAGGTCGCTGATGGGTGTGTGGGCGCGGCTGATGTAGCCCTCGGCAGCGTGGAAGAAGGCGTCGAAGCCCTGATAGGCCGTCAGGCGTGGCGGAACGCTCATCATCAGTTCCGGGTCGACGATGGCCAGCGTGGGGAAGATGTGTGGCGAGCCGAAGCCCATCTTTTCGTGCGTGGTCTCGTTGGTGACCACGCCCCACAGGTCGACCTCGGTGCCCGTGCCTGCCGTGGTGGGGATGGCAACGATGGGCAGGGCGCGTTCCACGGGCTTGCCGCCGCCGGTGCCGCCGCTCACGTAGTCCCAGAAGTCGCCGCCCATGGCGGCGGTGATGGCAATAGCCTTGGCAGTGTCGATGCTACTGCCGCCGCCCAGCCCAATAACAAAATCGCACTGATGGTCAAGACACACTTGCGAGCCTTGCATCACGTGCGCATGAGTGGGGTTGGGTGATATTTTGTCAAAGGTGGTGTGAGCCACACCGGCCTTGTCGAGTTGCTCGACGAGCATGTCGAGATAACCGTGTTTTTTCATCGATGTGCCAGCCGAAATTACGATGAGCGCCCGCTTGCCAGGCAACGTCATGGCCGACAGGTTCTTAAGTTCTCCCGCACCAAACACCAGTTTGGTGGGGATGTTCAGGCCGAATTTCATTTGTCCTCTCATAGTGTTATCGTTTTTGACGGCCAGGGCGCTGCCCCAGCCAGGGTGAATAACGTTTGTCTACTTGCTCCTACCGGCCTCGGCAGGCGCGCGTTGCACGCCACGACCCGAGACTTCTGCAAGTTTGCAAAGTTACGCTTTTTTAACCAATAAAACAAACATTCGCCCCAAAAATCACCCAATCGCAAATAAATTTGCATTTGCGCTCACCTTGCACTAATGTTGCTGCAAAAGCAGCGAAATTAGGCTGCGGCTCGGCAAATCGCAAATAAATTTGCATTTGCGCTCACCTTGCACTAATGTTGCTGCAAAAAAGCAGCGAAATTAGGCTGCGGCTCGGCAAATCGCAAATAAATTTGCATTTGCGCTCACCTTGCACTAATTTTGTCACCAGAAAAAGAATCGACACTTATGCAAAACCAGTTTTCACGCACTCAGATGATGCTTGGCCAAGCCGCCATGGACACGCTGGCAGCAAGCCGCGTGGCGGTGTTCGGCGTGGGCGGCGTGGGTGGATATGCCGTGGAGGTGCTCGCGCGAAGCGGCGTGGGCGCCATCGACGTCATTGACAACGACTGCGTGTCGCCAAGCAATATCAACCGACAGATTATCGCCCTGACAACCAACGTCGGACGCTATAAAGTCGACGTGGCCGAAGAGCGCATCCAGGCCATCAACCCGCAGTGTGTGGTCACCAAGTGGCGCATGTTCTACCTGGTGAGCAATGCCGACGAGATCGACCTGAGCGTATATGACTACGTGGTCGACTGCATCGACACCGTGAGTGCCAAGATGGAACTGATCAGGCGATGCACGCGCCTGGGCGTGCCCATAATCTGCTCAATGGGAGCCGCCTACAAGATGGACGCTACACAGTTTCGCGTGGCCGACATCACCAAGACCATCATGGACCCGCTGGCCAAAGTCATTCGCAAGCGCTTGCGTCGAGAGGGAATACGTCACTTCAAGTGCGTCTACAGCCCCGAAAAGCCCATCGAGCCGCTGCCCGACGAGGTGGCGGCCTGCGCCGAGGCCGAGGCTGGGCCCAGCGAGGTGCCCCAGCGTGTGCCGCCAAGCAACGCATGGGTGCCCGCCGCCGCAGGACTGATCCTTGGCAGCGAAGTGATAAAGGACTTGGTCGGCCTTACTCCTGCCACCGAAGTCTGACCGGCCCACGATTGGCTGCGCCGTCATGTGATTTGAGGTTTTTGCCCGAAAATGGCGGCTGTTATGGCCCAAGTTGCGCCCTCAAAAGGGGTGTTTTCCTCCTTTTTTTTATTTTTTGTCGATAATTGTTTTCTCGTTTGCAGAAATGGTATTACCTTTGCAGGCTGAAATGCAATTTTTTGAAAATAACAAACAAAAAATATCAAATGGCAAAGAAACAAAACAACTTGACTTCGCGCACAAAACTTGAAGAGGTCAACGAATCACTCTCGACAGCCGCACAAAAGCTGGAGAGCAACAAGAAATACATCTACTGGGTGGCAGGTGCCGCTGCAGTGATTGTTCTTCTGGTAGTAGGTTACATCTATGGCATCCGTCAGCCGGGTATCGAGAAGGCCAAAGAGGCCATCGGTAAGGCCGACATTGAGTTGCTGCTGCGTGGCAACGACAGCACGGCACTCGCCGCCTACGAGAAGGTAGAGAAAGAGTACAACTACAAGCCCGCCGAGCGTGCAGCGCTCAGTTCGGCTATCATCCTGTATCGTCAGGGCAAGTACAAAGAGGCTGCCGCCAAACTTGAGAACTACGATCCTCACGGCGACCTCGTGGGTCCCGCAGCACAATCGCTCCTCGGCGACTGCTACGTCAACCTCGACCAACTCGACAAGGCGCTCGCAGCATTCGACAAGGCCATCACGCTGACCAACAACAACGAACTCTATGCGCCCACCTTCATGATGAAGAAGGCCACAGTGCTTCACGCCAAGAAGAACTATGCCGAAGAGGCTGCTATGTATCAGAAGATTAAGGATGAGTATCCCAACTTCGTGAACCAGAACCGTATTTTCATCGACAAATACATTGAGCGCGCCAACGCACTCGCTGGCAAGTAATCGGCCAGCCGCGCAACGCACTCTGCAACAACAAAAATCGCTCGCCATCATGGCGGGCGATTTTTTATATGCTATAGTTGCAATTTATTACTGTCCGGTAAAAGTCCAAGGGATATTGCAGTTTTGTTTTTTGCGCGCATCGATAGCCGCCTGTGGGGACGCGCCACGGCTCGTCGTGCGTGATGAGAATGATGAAAAAAGGACCGTCCCCTTTTCATCGCCGAGCCGCCACCCCGAGAACCATTGCTTTTCGACTGAGGGGGCTTACTTTTTCAAAAAAACATCCGCAACGCTTGTTTATCGGCATTGCGGACGCCTAATTCACCCAATTTCAACTTTTAGAAGACAGCAATAGTTGCTATTATAAATAGGGTGGGGCGGTTATTCCTGTGGTGGAAAATAGTTGATTAGGTACACGCGCTCGCGTGCGCGCGTGAGGGCGGTGTAGAGCCACCGCAAGTAGTCGAGGGTCTGCGTGGCCTCGGGCATTATGGCGCCCATGTCGATGAGCACATTGCGCCACTGTCCGCCCTGCGCCTTGTGGCACGTCACAGCATAGGCATATTTCACCTGCAGTGCATTGAAATAGGGGTGCTGCTTCAGCGCCTGGTAGCGCTCGCGTTTGTTGCCAGGCAACTCGTCCATCACTTGCTGAAACAGACGCTCGCTCTGCTCGGCAGTGAGTGCCGGGCCGTCGCTGCTGAGGCAGTCGAGCACGATTTTTACGTCCAGTTCCAGGCCGTGGTCGGGCAACTCGACGGTGGCCGTGGCGAAGCGTAGGCCGTAGCGGTGCTCAATCTCGCCGCGCACTCGCTGCACGCGCAGCACGTCGCCGTTGGCGATAAAGTCCAATTCGTCGCACTCGCGCGCCCAGTAGTAGTTGTTGCGGGCCACCAGCAGCATGTCGTCGCTCACCAACTCGTCCTCGCGATAGAGGATGCGGTTGCGTATTCCCTGGTTGAACATCGTCGCGCGGCGATTGCTGCGCGTAATCACTATGGTTTGCGCCAGGCCGTCGCGGTCGTAGCAGTCGCTGATGCACTCGAGCAACCACTCGCTCGACACGTTGTCGATGTCGTCGAATGGCGACAACTCAAGTTGTGGCGTGTCGATGTTTTCGCGCTCCATCATGTTGCGCAGCAGGGTGGCGTTGTGAAGGATGCCGCTTTGCAACTGTTGCCGTGCGATTTGCCGCAGCACCATCTCGTAGGCCGTCAGCCCGTAGTTTTGCAACACGCTCACGCTCAGCGCCGGGCTTTCCAAACTGCCCACAGGAGGCAACTGCGCCGCGTCGCCCATGAGCAGCAGGCGGCAACCAGTGCCACTGTACACGTAGGTGATAAGGTCGTCGAGCAGGCGACCCGTGCCGAAACTCGCCAGGCCGTCGCCGCCCGAGTTGGAAATCATCGACGCCTCGTCGACGATAAAGAGCGTGTCGGCATGCTTGTTCTCGGCAAGGCCGTAGATGTCGCTGCCGTAACTGTGCTGCCGGTAAATCTTGCGGTGAATCGTCGATGCCGTGTGGCCGGCATACTCGCTGAAGATGTGCGCCGCGCGCCCCGTGGGAGCCATCAGCACCGTCTTGCGGCCCGCTTGCGACAGCGCACGCACCATGGCGCCCATGAGCGATGTCTTGCCCGTGCCGGCATATCCGCTGAGTACAAACACCGAGCGGTCGTCGCAATGCAGCACAAAGTGGGCCACGGCGACAATGAGCAGCATCTGCTCCTCGTTGGGGTCGTAGGGCAACTGGCTGAGCACCTCGGTTGCCAAGGCCTGTGTCGCCGCGTCTTGCTGCTTGAGTACAGGCAACTTGTTGGTGTTGCGCAATGGCTGGGGGTTGACGTTCATGGCATCTGATTTTTATGGATGGTGGTATCGACCTTTGCTTCGCGTGGCTTTGCCGTTGTCGATGGCGCGCGCCGGGCAGCGGTGCAGGCATCCCAGGCACATGGCGCAATTGCCGTGCCAACACGGCATCTGGCGGTCGTCGAGCGTGATGTTGTGCATCGGGCACGAGCGCACGCACACACCGCAGTGTGTGCAGGCGTTCTCGTCGACCACAAAGCGGCTGTCGTCAACGCCGTGCTTGGCAAACCAGGGCCTCACCACGCGGCTCTTGAGCCACGTCCATCGCCCGGTCACCACGTCGCACGTGGCTTGGCGGGCCGCAATGGCTTGGGCCACAGCGTCGATGCGCGCCGGGGCAGCCGCTAATTTGGCGGCCTCCACCTCGCTGCTGTCGACGTCGAAGCCCGGCAGGCACACGTAGGAGTTTGGCATCTGCACCGAGAAGGCCGCCTGGCACTGTCGCGGGCCCAGCGCCTCGCGCCACAGTTGCACGCACTGCCCGATATCGTCGCCGCACGTGGTCACCATGTAGCAGTAGGTGTCCTCGTTCCAGCCCTCGATGTCGTGACTGCGCACCCAGTCCACCACCACGGGCGGCGGGCCCCAGGAGTGCGTGGGGAAAACCCATCCAAGCGCCTCGCCAGGGGTCAGCGTCTTCTCGCCTTCGAGCAGGGGCAATGCTCTGTCGCCCAACTTTTTGGCCAATTCTTCGGCAACCCAGCGACTGTTGCCCGTTCCACTAAACCACAGTATCATCGTTGTGAAGTAAAATTGAAATTTGCCGTAAAGTTAGTAATTTTGCCTAATATTGCCAAACCTGCGGCGCCATGCCGAGTAATTCCAAAAAAATGTGCCTTGGCGGGCCGCAGTCTCGATAATTATTGCTAACTTTGTAAGTTGTACAACATTTTACATCGTAAAAGCATGAAACATCATATTTTATCGTGGGCGTTAAGTCTGCTTGTCGTCACTGTCTTTGCAAGTTGCCGGCAGGCAGCCGTTGACCATGTGGGCACGGCGTCCGACTCGCTCATCACGCAGGCTAAACTGCTCACCATCGAGCGTGGCGAGGGCTACACCCTCGTGACTGTGCTCAACCCATGGGACAGCAATCACGGCGCGCTGCAGCGCTATGTGCTCGTGCCGCGCGACGCCGAAGTGCCCGCGCAACTGCCCGAGGGCACACTGGTGCGCACGCCGCTGAAAAACGCGCTGGTCTACTCGAGCGTGCATACCAGCGTGATGAAGGAATTGGGCATGGGTGCATCGGTGGGTGGCGTGTGCGACGCGCAGTTCTTCACCGACCCCGACATCACACAGCGTGTGGCCAGCGGCGACATCGCCGACTGTGGCTCGTCGATGGGGCCCACGATCGAGAAAGTCATCGAGATGAATCCCGACGGAATACTGCTGTCGCCCTATCAGGACGCGTCTTACGGACAAATCACCACGCTCAACATCCCCATCATCGAGTGTGCCGACTATATGGAGACCACGCCGCTTGGACGGGCCGAATGGATTAAGTTCTATGGCGCACTGATGGGCAAGGACGCACTGGCCGACAGCATCTTCAACCAGGTGTGCGCCCGCTACGACAGCATCTGCCAGCAGGCTGCCAAATTGCCGCACAAGCCGCTGGTGCTCACCGAGATGGTGATTAGCGGCGTGTGGAATGTGCCTGGCGGACAGAGTTACATGGCGCGCCTGATTCAGGATGCCGGCGGCATTCATCCCTGGGCCGACGACAAGAGCATGGGGTCGCTGAACCTCGACTTCAACCAGGTGCTCGCCGTGGCGCAGCAGGCCGACGTGTGGCTCATCAAGTCGTTCTACGTCCACTCGCTCGCCGACGTGCGTGGCGCCAATGCGCTGAACGAACAGTTCAAGGCCTATGCCACCAAGCGAATCTATGTGTGCGACACCAATGCCACGCGGCTCTTCGAGCAATTCCCCTTCCACCCCGACAGGCTGTTGCTCGACTACTATAACATCTTCAGCGACGTGACTGGCAACCAACAGGCCAACACAGTGTATTATAAACGTTTGCTCAACTGATGAAACAACAACGACACGCCTTGCGCTTCACCATCACTACCGTAGTGTTGATTGTCATCATGATTGGCCTGGCGGTGGCTTGTGTTGTCATGGGGTCGGTCGACATCCCCGCCGATGCCGTGGCCGACATCGTGCTGGGTCGTGGCCACAGCAACCGGGCGTGGGAAATCATCATCCTGCAGTCACGACTGCCCATGGTGGCCACTGCCGCACTGGCCGGTGCCGCGCTTGCCGTGGCCGGACTGTTGTTGCAGACCACCTTCAACAACCCGCTCGCCGGGCCGTCGATACTCGGCGTGTCGGCCGGTGCCGGACTGGGCGTGGCCATCGTCATGCTGGCGCTTGGCGGCACATTGGGCGGCGTGCTTGGCGGTGGTGCCGGGAGTTACATAGCCACCCTCGTGGGCGCACTGCTGGGTGCCGGTGCCGTGCTGGCGCTGCTCATCGCCTTCTCGACGGTGGTGCGAAGCAGCACCATGCTGCTGATTATCGGCATCTTGGTGAGTTATCTCACCTCGAGCGTGATACAGTTGCTCAGTTCGGCGGCCAACGAGGAGGGCATCCACCGCTACGTGACGTGGGGCTTCGGAAACTTCCAGGGCGTGGGCGTCGACCAGTTGCCGGTGTATGTGGCGGTAATCGTGGCAGCCCTGGCGGCGTCGTGCCTCATGGTGAAGCCGCTGAATGCCTTGCTGCTGGGCACCCGCTATGCCGAGAACTTGGGCGTGAACACCCACCGCACGCGCAACATCTTGCTGCTCATCACCGGTGTGCTCACCGCCGTAGTGACCGCATTCTGCGGGCCCATCGGCTTCCTGGGACTCGTGGTGCCTCATGTGGCGCGATTCATGACCGGAACGAGCAATCACAGCCGATTGCTGCCCACCACCATACTGGCCGGGGCCGACGTGGCGCTGCTGTGCACCCTCGTGAGCGTGACGGGTGGCAAGGGACTGATTCCCATCAATGCCATCACGCCCGTAATAGGCGTGCCCATCATTATTTACATTATTGTTAATAGAGTTCGAATCAATTATTTCAACTGATATGGCTGCAATCCTTGAAACACAAGATTTGACCGTAGGCTATCGTCAGGGTGGCAACGACATCGCAATCTTGCGCGACCTTAACCTGAGTTTGCAACGCGGACGGCTGGTGGTGCTTCTCGGTGCCAATGGTGCTGGCAAGTCGACGCTGCTTCGTGCCCTCACGTGCGCCGCCCCGCCGCTGTCGGGCACCATCATGCTCGACGGGCGCTCGCTGGCCGATATCCCGCAACTGCAGCGTGCGCGGCTCATCGGATTGGTGTCGACCGACCGCATACAGGCCGGGGCTTTGACACTCTACGAACTGGTGGCCTTGGGACGGCAGCCGCACACAGGCTTTCTGGGTCGACTTAGCGAGAGCGACCACGAGGCCGTGAAGCAGGCCATCGACGACGTGGGCATCGCACACAAGGCACAAAGTTATGTGGCCGAACTCAGCGATGGCGAGCGGCAGAAAGCGATGATAGCGAGGGCTTTGGCGCAGGCTACGCCGGTAATCGTGCTCGACGAGCCCACGGCGTTCCTCGACGTGGCAAGCCGCATCGAGACCATGCACCTGCTGCACCAACTCACGCGCGAGCGCGACAAGGCAGTGCTCCTCTCCAGCCACGACGTGTCGCAAGCATTGCTGCTGGCCGACGAACTGTGGCTCATCACCCACGACCGGCGCATGATCGTGGGAAACACCAAAGAACTCATTGAATCGGGGGCCATGAACCAAATTTTCGCCAACCGCCAGGTAACCTTCAACCCCGACATCCTCGACTACCAATACACCGAATAAACTCACGCCCCCCAAAAACATCTCGAATGTTCGAATGCTCGAGTTTTTTAGGCGACACGAATGCTCCTATTTTTAGCCAAATTTTTACTTGGCTATTTTCGCTTGAAAATCAATCTGTTAGTTGGCGAAGTCGACGCTGACGCCTATCTGGAAGCGGCGCGGATTCAGGGGGTAGTGCGGGATGGCGAAGTAGTTGTCACCACCGAAGATTTTGCCATTGGCGTGGGTGTAGGTGACAAAGAATCGTGCGCGCTTGAGTTTGAAGTTGGCGTAGGCGTTCATCCACAGGAAGTTGCCGCACTTGCTCTCATCTTGGCGGTAGAACGTCATGGTTGCCGGCGCGTAGTTTGGTGCGTGGTATTTGCTGTACCAGTTGCCGTCGACACCCAGTTGCACATGCAGCACTTTCGCGATGAGGAATTTCACATACAAGTCGCTGGTCACCGCCAGTTTGGGCAGTGGCAACACGTCGCTGTTGCTGGTGGTTTGGTACACCAGGGTATTGTCGAAATGGAATGCCTTGAAGTGGAAGTTCTGCGTAAGCGTCGCACTGAGCACATGCACCGGCGAGCCGTGCTGCAGCGGCAGGGCTTCCGGGCCGAAGTACACATAGTCCTTAAGCGTCTCATAGCCCACGTTGAGGCCGGTGCCCGTGCGTGCCACATTCAGTTCGCCGCCCAGTCTCACACGCTTCTGCTTCGAGAAACTGTTTTGCCAGGCGAAGTGGTTCGAAACGAAGTTTTGCAGCAGGTAAGGCACCTCAAGGTTGTGGATATAGCCGTAGGCGCGCAGCGCCACACTGTCGCCCAGCAATTTGAATCGCGTCGTCAGGTCGCCAGAAATGTCGATGTCGCCCGCCGCGTCGCCCACGATGCCAAACTGTGCCGTGGCGCGGTAGCGCAGCAGGGCGCCTTGTTGCTTGGTGAGTTCGCCGCCCACCCATGCCAGGTGTTGTGTCTTGGTGGCCGGAATGCTGGTGGTGAGCGCCTCTAAGCCCTCGGGCAGTTCAATGCCGCTGCCGGTGATGGTGTCGACCACCTGCTTAAAGTGGCGCACCTCGTGAGTGCCATAAATCGACAGCCCAGCCTTGGCCCAGCGGTTGAAGCCCTCGAGCAGGGCCACACCTACGGTGTTGCGCAAACGCCAATAGCGCGTGCCCTCATCGGTGCCGCCCAACTTCAAATAGGTGTGGGCATAGAAGGTCGAGTCCTCCAAGCCGCCCTCGTCGATGTAGTGGTGCCGCACGTTTTTGTAATCCATGGTCCAGATAAAACTGGTCACGGGCACATAAGTCTTCGACACGATGGTGTCGGTTATTGAGTCGCGCTGATAGCGGTAAAAGCCCACCTTGTAGCGGTGGTTCATGTAGAACTGGCTGCCATTGAGCGAGTTCTGCGCGCTGTTCAGCAGGGTAAGGATGCTCTTGTTGTCGACGCGCGTCACGCCGCCCTGCACCTCGGCGGGGTCGGTGATGAAGCGGTCGTCGGTGATGCCGCCGCTCTCCTTGGTGGTGTAACTGTAGTGGTTGAAAAACGCCTGCAACTCATAGCGGTCGCCCATGTAGGAGCCGAAGCCCTGCCAGGCGAAGTTTTTGTTGGCCTGGTTGTCGTACGAACCCTTGGAGTATATGTAGTCGATGCCGGCTCCCACTTGAAGCCGTGAGTTGACGTTGCCCGAAAACAGCGCCTTAGTGCGGTCCTGGTTGCTGTACTTGTCGCCGCCGGTGGTGTGGCCAAGCAGCGTCATGGGGATGCGGGTGTTGTAAAACAACTGGTCGCTGATGTTGTGAAGCCATGGTGCCAAGCAGTCCTCGAAGAAGAACTGCGACGTCTCGGCGCGGTTAAAGAACACCTGGTCCTGCCCCGGCGCGCCATAGTTGCCCGTGGTGGCCCACGCCGGGCTCACCATGTTGCCCACGGCGATGCGGTGGTAGTCCTCAAACAGCGTGTCGATGGTGGCCTCGGTGTGCTGGCCCAACGGCTCGGTCAGTCCCCACGCGCGCGACGGCTCAATCTTAACCTTTTGTTTAGCGTCAAGCGGCAGTGCCAGCAGCACCGCCAAAAAAATATATATGAAAAATCGTTGACCCATAATGTTGCTGCAAAAGTACAACAAAAAATCCAAGATTAAGGGCTGTAGTGCCTGAAAATGGTTATTTGGGGCGGTGGATGGTGACTTGGGTGGCACCGAAGCCGTATTCCTTAAAACTGGCGTCCTGCACCTCGCAAGCCGGGTAATGGCGCTTGAGTTCATCGAGAATGGCCTTGCGCAGCACGCCCTCGCCCTTGCCGTGGATAAAGACGATGCGCTGGCCCGGTGTGCCCATGTGGTCTTGCATCACCTCGTTGAACTTGTCGAGTTGGTAGTTGAGCATATCGCTGTGCGACAGGCCGTTGAGATTGTCGAGCAACTCGCTGATGTGCAGGTCTTGCACCACAATCTCATTCTTCGGCTTGGGGGTGTTGTGCGCCACTGGTTTGCCCTGGCGCTCGCTGCGGCGTTTTTCCTTCATGGCGCGTTCCAGGGCGCTGCTGTCGATGATCATGGGCTGCGCAGGCAGGTCGTTGCGGGTGATGTCGATGCTCAGCACTGGTGTGTCGAAGTATTCGGTCTCGTGAAAGCAGTGCAGTTTGTGAAACTTCGTCACGTCGAGACGGCGCTCAACCAGGGCGGGATTCTTCAGTTTGAAGTGACGGTCCTGCTTGAAGGCGATGTATTGCAGAGCGATGTGCGTCATCAGGTTCAGGTCGTCGTGGCCAAACTCGTCGAGTTCGACTTGCATGTTCGGCTCCACCACGGCGTGATGCCGCGTCGTCCAGTCGGTGTCGTCGCCACGCGTCATGTAGGCGAAACTCAGGTAGTAGTTACTGTCGTTCACCAGAATAGGGCAGAACGTGGTGGTGTTCAGGTGCTTGACTTCGCGCGGCTCGTAGGCCAGCACAATGTTGAGTTTTTCGCCCTCGGTGGTCTCAAACACCGGTGCGGGTTTCGCTGCTGGCTTGGGTGCCGGCTTGTCGGGCACCACGAGTTTGCTCTTGATGTCGAAAGGCCGCTCATAGGCCTCGGCTTTAGTGCCAGCCTGGCCCACGACCACCACTTGCGAGGCAAGTGCCGGGCGCTCAAAGCCGTCGCTGTCCTCGACGTATACCGTTTTGCCGTCGATGCGCGACACGCGGCCGCCACCCACATCATTGAGAAACCTCACTATATCGTTAACTTTCACCATATCAATATTCTATCAAGGAAAAAATCTATAATCTCTAATCTATAATCTCTAATCTGGAATATGAGTGATAATCCGGGCCGAATTATCACTCATATTCCTCAGGCATAATCAGCAGTGTGCCTATCTCGTGGCGCTTGTCGTCAACGTAGACGTAGCGCAGGTTTTTCTTTTCGGCCATCGCCGTGGCCTCGAGCAAGGTGAAGAGTTGGTCCTTTGCGTGCGAGCGCATCCACTCGTCGCGCTTGACCTGCACAAAGCGCGGCACATCCACCACGTCGCGGGTGATGTAAGGCACAATCACGGTGAGTTCAAGCGTCTGCGCGTCGGGCATAGCCACGCCGCCCAGGGCGTCGTTGCTGTTGATGGGCAGCGTCTTCTGGCGCAGGCGCGGCGCCAAGACCTCCACTATGCTTGCCGTGGTGCGCAATTGCGTGGTGTCGCACTTAAGTTGCAAGGCGCTGACCACGCGGCCGATGACGCGCGGCTTGCCGTCGCGGTGGGCCTGGATGGTGAGCAGTGTGCCGTAGCCGGCATTCAGCGCGATGGCTGTGCAGCGGTAGGTGTAGCCGTGCGCCTCCTTGTCGAAGTGCACACACTTGGCCGGCAAGCCCAGCAGCGTCGTGTCGCCCACGGTGCCCATCGTCGTGGCGGCTTGTGCGAAGAGGTCGCGGCGCTCCACAATCTGGGTTGTCAGGTAGGACTGCGGCGTGAACGCCATCTCTAGGTAGTCGATGCGCGCCAGGTCGATGGCTGCGCCGGCAGCGTCGCTGCGCGAAATCATCGCACGCCCGCCAACCTTGCGCAGGGCGCCACCGTCGTCGCTCACTGCCCAACTGTCGTCGGGCGTGGTGAGGGCGAAGTAGTCGTTTTCGATGGTCGTGGCCCCCGAGCCGAGCGCCGCGGCGAGCCACACAAGTGCTATAAAGAATCGTTTCATCGTAGTCGTTTCAATTGAATAGGGCACAAAAGTACACAATAAATCTAATTCTCGCAAGAACCATGCCATTTCCCCGCCCAGGCAGTGCGATGAAGCCTTGTTGAATAGTTAAAAATTCGTAACCTTGGCGATTCAGCGCCATGCTTGCCGAAAAAAGTGGTAATTTTGCATTTATACGTGTTAAACAATAGATTTTAATCACAACTAATAATACAAAACAGCATGAAAACTAGAATCATAACCACTGCAATGCTGCTTGTGGTGGCTTTGGCGGTGTGGGCAGGCCCCGTCGGCCCTGACCGCGCTTTGGCCATTGCGAGCGATTTTATGTCACAACCGGCACATCGCGCCCAAAACGCCGTAGCCGGCCCGTTGGCGCTGAGCAAAACCGTTGTCAGCAAGGCCGACAATTGCGTCGACTTCTACGTCTTTAACCGTCATGGCGGCAACGGCTTCGTGGTCGTCTCGGGCGACGACGCGTGCACTCCGGTGCTCGCTTATAGCGACCATGGCAACCTCGATATGGACGACCTGCCAGCCAACGCGCAGTGGTGGCTCGAGCAATACCAAGAGCAACTGTTGCTGCTTCGCAGCCATCCCGAGTGGGCCTACCAGCCGCCGCGCTTGGCTAACAGCGTGTCGCCACTGCTGGCCACCACGTGGAACCAGAATGTGCCTTACAACGTGATGTGCCCAACGCTTAATGGCGACGATACTTACACGGGATGTGTGGCAACCGCTGTGGCACAAATCATGAAGTACTACAACTATCCTGACATGGGAAGCGGCAGTGAGACCTACGAGTGGGGCAAGAACAACAATTCCACACTTTCGTGCACTTTCAACACCACTTATGAGTGGAACAATATGCTCGACACTTATGCCCACGTTAACTATTCGGTTGAGCAGGCTATCGCCGTGGGCACGCTGATGCGCGATGTGGGTCATGCCTTGCACATGAATTATGGTTCCGACGGCAGCAGCGCGCCATCGCAGCGCGTGGTGCTGGCCCTCTATGACCACTTCGACTACGACGGCGAGATGCAAATTTTCTACCGCAACTTCTATAAATCATCGACTTGGGACGCCATGCTGCGCGCCGAACTCGACAAGCATCGCCCCATCTACTATTCAGGTCAGCCCGACGAGGTTACTGGCGGCCATGCCTTTGTCTTCGACGGCTACGACAACAACGGCCTGTTCCATGTGAATTGGGGCTGGGGCGGCAATGCCGACGGCCACTATGCCTCGACGGCTCTTGAACCCGTCACGCAGGGTGCCGGTAGCACAGGCCGTCAGTACAACTTTATGCAGAACTGCGTAATGGGCATCCAACCCAACACCGGCAGTGGCCGCATGGCACCGCTGGTGGGCTATTGCACCGTCTTCGAGCCTATGCCCGGCAGCGAGCAGGTGACGCTGGGCGACGTAGCGAAACTCAACATTCGCCATCGCATGTCCAGTTACAAGTATTGGGATAAGATGTATGTGGTTACCGTGGTTTACGATGAGAGCGAGACGAGCATCAAAGGCTTCAGTTCATATAGCGACTTTACCGACAGGGACGATTACGTGATTACCTCTTACTATTGGAGGGATGGTTTGTCTTACAGGCCGGCCACCAACTTGGCCGACGGCCGCTACCACCTGAAGTGGTGCTACTCAACCGACGAGTGGGCAACCTACGTTCCTTTCCTCACCCCGGTAGGTCATCCTGGCTACATCCTGATGGAGGTGGGCAACGGCCTGGCGAAATTCAGTGTGCCATCGGCACTGCAGGGCGACGTGGACGGCAACGGCTCGGTTGAGGGTACCGACCTTAACATCCTCATCAACATCATCTTGGGTAAGGACAATGCCGCTAACTACGACGGCCGCGCCAACGTTGACGGCCAGGGTGATGTCGATGGCAGCGACATCAACGCCCTCATCAACATCCTGCTCGGCAAATAAAATTTGCCAGATAACAGATAACAGATAAAAGATTACAGATTACTCATTAAGCATTAAATTAAAAAGATATGCCACGCGACGAAAAAGAATTAGAACAACTGTCGCTCCTGGGCAACCAGGGCACAAAATATGATTTTGGCTACACGCCCGAGGTGCTTGAGACGTTCGACAACAAGCACCCCGAGCGCGATTACATCGTGACTCTCGACTGCCCGGAGTTCACCTCGCTGTGCCCAAAGACGGGACAGCCCGACTTCGGCCACATCGTCATCCGCTACATCCCCCGGCAGCGCATGGTCGAGAGCAAGAGCCTGAAACTATACCTGTTCAGTTTCCGCAACCATGGCGACTTTCACGAGGATTGTGTGAACATCATCCTCAAGGACTTGGTGGCGCTCATGGATCCGCGCTACATCGAGGTGGTGGGCAACTTCAATCCCCGTGGGGGCATCAGTATCATTCCTTTTGCAAACTATGGCGACGACGACCACCAGGACATGGTGCGCGCACGCCTTCTGGCCAACTTCGCCTAACTAATAACATTATCGATTATGGCACGCGATGCAGTAATAATTATTTCGGGTGGCATGGACTCTACGACCATGCTCTATGAGTACAAAGACGAGATTGCCCTGGCAATCACCTTCGACTATGGCAGCACGCAGAACGGCCGCGAGCGCCAGTGCGCCATCACCCATTGTCAGCGCTTGGGCATCAAGCACATCATTGTGCGTCTCGACTTTATGCACCGTTACTTCAAGAGCGCGTTGCTCGATAGTGCCGAGGCAATCCCCGACGGCAATTACAACGACGAGAACATGAAAAGCACCGTCGTGCCGTTCCGCAACGGCATCATGCTGGCGGTGGCCTGTGGCATTGCCGAGAGCCACGGACTGAAGCGTGTGATGATTGCCAACCATGCCGGCGACCATGCCATTTACCCCGACTGCACCGCGCCGTTTGTCGATGCTATGAGCGCGGCCATGCAAGCCGGCACCTACGAGCACATTGCCGTGTTTGCCCCTTACACCAATATCAGCAAGACCGATATTGTGCGCCATGGGGCAAAGTTAGGGCTTAACTATGCCGAGACTTACTCGTGCTACAAGGGCGGTGAGTATCACTGCGGCACCTGCGGCACCTGCACCGAGCGACGCCAGGCTATGCGCGAAGCCGGTGTGGTCGATAACACAGTGTATTTGAAATAACTTGTTTTATGGCTGACTTTAAATCGCTTGCCAAAGACTCCGTAATCTACGGCTTAAGTAGCATTGCCGGGCGTTTCATCAACTATTTGCTGGTGCCGCTGCAGACGGCAAAGTTTGCCGCTTCGGGCGGCGAATATGGCGTGGTGACCAACATCTATGCCTACACGGCGTTGATAATCGTGCTGCTTACATTCGGCATGGAAACGACGCTGTTCCGCTTCATCTCGCGAAAAGACAAAAACCCAAGCAGCGTCTATTCCACCTCGCTGATCATGGTGGGCACGGTGACGTCGCTGTTCATCCTGCTGGTGGTGATGTTCCTTAATCCCATCGCCTCGGTGATGACTTATCCCGACCACCCCTGGTGGGTGGGCTCGATGGCGATTTGCGTGGCTTTCGACGCCTTCCAGTGCATCCCGTTCGCCTACTTGCGTTATCAGAAACGGCCTCTGAAGTTTGCCGGCATCAAGTTGCTGAACATCGGAATGAACGTCCTGCTCAACCTGCTGTATCTCGTCGCGTTCCCGGCGATGAAATTCAACTTCTTGGGTATTTACGACGACAATTTCACCCTCGACGTGGGTTATGTGTTCTACATCAACTTGTTCTGTACGCTGGTGACCACACTGCTGCTATGGGCCGAATTGAAGCAGTGCACATGGCGCTTCGACGCCAAGTTGTGCCGCGAGATGCTGCGATATGCATGGCCCTTGGTGCTGCTGGGCGTTGCCGGCATTCTTAACCAGACGTTCGACAAGATGGCTTTCCCGCGTATTTACCCCGGCGACGATGCTCGCACTCAGTTGGGCATCTACGGCGCGGCGGTAAAGATTGCGATGATAATGGCAATGATTACGCAAGCGTTCCGATATGCCTACGAGCCGTTTGTGTTTTCGGAAAGCAGCGACAAAAACAGCCCCGAGGTGCTCGCAAAAGGCATGAAATATTTCTTGATTTTCACCTTGTTGGCATTCTTGGCCGTGATGGCATGGATCGATGTGCTGAAGTATATCATCGCTCCCGACTATTGGGAGGGCCTGCGTGTGGTGCCCATCGTCATGGCCGCAGAGATTATGATGGGTGTGTACTTCAACCTCTCGTTTTGGTACAAACTCAAAGACCGCACCATCTGGGGCGCCATCCTCTCAGGTGTGGGATGCGCAGCGCTGATAGCCATCAATATAATCTTCGTGCCCTCGTACGGCTACATGGCGTGCGCCTGGGCTGGCGTGGCGGGCTATGGCACGGCGATGGTGCTGAGTTATTTCGTGGGCCAGCATTACCTCCCCATCCCTTACCCGATGCGTGACCTTGCCATTTATGTGCTGCTGACTGCCGTGCTCACCACCATGATGCTTGTGGTGAAAATCGACAACAATTGGCTCGCTGTGACTTATCGCACCGTGCTGATGCTTCTCTTCGCCGGTGTTATCATCAAGCGCGAGCACATGGGTGGCATGTTCACTCGCATCCTCGCCCGCATCCCAGGCCTCAACCGCCTGGTGAAGTAACCGCCCCAGAATCAATAGTCTCTATAGATGCTATAGCACGTTTGGGAGCAATATTTTGGCGTTTTTAGGGGCGCGTATCGATTAATTTTGTAATTTTGCGTGATTTTTGCTTTGATTTGGCATTTAGTCACGGTCATTCTCGCATGCGTAATTTCGTCATATTCACTTTGCTGCTGTGCCTACTGATGGGCACAGGGCTTGTCGCTGTCGCCGACGATGCCACCCCCGACATCGCCTACGACGGCCTTGACATAAGCGATTACCAGAAGGATGTCGACTGGGAGGCGATAGCACGCAACAAGCGCATCAAGTATGTCTACATCAAGGCTACCGAGGGCGTTACCTACAAGTCAAAGCGTTACCGCTCCTATCTGGAGCAAGCCCGAAAACACGGCATCAAGGTGGGCAGTTACCACTTTATGCGCACCGGCTCGTCGGTTCATGACCAATTCGAGAACTTCAAGAGCGTGGTGAAAAAGAGCGAGCAGGACCTGCTGCCGCTCATCGACATCGAGGTGCATAACGGATGGACCAACCAGCAAATCCGTGACTCGCTGAAGGTCTTTGCCGACCTGATTGAGAAGCATTACGGCTGCAAGCCAATGGTTTACACCGGTGCATACTTCTATAACAATATCTTGGGACGCGCCTTCAACGACTATCCGCTGTTTATCGCCCGCTATGCCAACACGCCGCCCGTGATCAACGGCGCGTCGTGGACGCTGTGGCAATTCAGCGAGAAAGGGCGCGTTGAGGGCATCAGCACGCCGGTCGACCTGAGTTGCTTCAACAAGGGCACCAGCCTGCACAGCATCCTCATCAAGGACAACCACTCGCGCTCATCGCGCCACCACGAGGCAACCGAGAAAAAAGAGAAGACCGAGAAAGAGGCCAAGGCGGCCCCGAAACCTTCGAAACATCAAGAGAAAGAGGACAAGAAGAAGGTCGAGAAGGAGCGGAAGGCCAAGGAGCGCGCCGAAAAACTGCGAAAGGAAGAGGAGGAAAAGCAGCGCAAGCAAGCCGCCGAACAAGAGAAGAAACGCAAGCACGCCGCCGAGCAAGAGAAAGCAAAGCGTGAAAAAGAGCAGCGCGCCGCCGAAGAGAAGGCAAGACGCGAGGCCGAAAAGCGTGCCGCCGAAGAGAAGGCGAAGTTAGAAAAAGAGCAGCACGAGGCCGAGAAACGCGCTGCTGAGGCCGAGAAGAAAGCCCTCGAGGCCGAAAGGCGGGCCGCCGAGGCGCAAAAACGCGCCCAAGAAGAGGAGCGACTGAAAGCCGAGGAGGAGGTGCGTAAGGCCGAAGCCGAGAAAGCCGCCGCCGAAGCCGAGAAAGCCGCCGCCGAAAAGAAGCAAAAAGAACTTGAGGAGCGGGCCAAGAAACAGCAGGCGCAGCCGTCGAAGCAGCAACAACGCCGGCAAAGCCAGCGAGCACGCCAGCAGCAGCAACGCCAAAACCAACGGCAACAGAGCCAGCAGCAAAAAAACAACTCTAACACGGAGCGTACCAACAAAAGTTCGGCCGACAACGACTGACGCATCATGCACACACCAGCATTTATTAGCAATGTTTTCAACTGGAAGCAGGCCGCAATAGTGGCCGCTGTGCTGCTGGCATGTGCCTCCTGTCGAAACCACGACGCTGAGTACGACACCTCGACCAACACCGTCATCGACGCCGACGCGCCTTATCATGGCATCGACATCTCGAGTCACCAGAGGCACATCGACTGGAAACTCGTGGCGGCCGACAAAAACATTCACTTCATCTATATCAAGGCTACCGAGGGCGCGACCTACCAGTCGCCGCACTATGCCTACAACGTGACCATGGCGCATCAGGCCGGAGTGCCCGTGGGCAGTTACCACTACCTGAAGACCACATCGTCGATCAACGAGCAATTCCACAACTTCACACGCACTGCCGTGCTCACCAGTCAGGACCTTATCCCCATGATCGATGTGGAGACGCGCGGCTCGTGGTCACGCCAGCAACTCAACGACTCGGTGGCTCTGCTGGCGCGCCTGCTCGAGGAACACTATGGCCGCACCCCCATGATTTACTCCACCATGGAGTTCTACAACGAAAATCTGGCGCCGCGCTTCAACAAGTTCCCCCTGTACATCGCGCGCTACTCATCGCAGCAGCCAAGCATCAACTGGGAGGGCAAGGTCACCCTGTGGCAATTCAGCGACGAGGGTATCATCCCTGGCATCGATGCCTACGTCGACCTCTCGCGCTTCGTCGACGGACATGACATGTCCAGCATCCTCCTCAACTGATAATTTTACATTTTAGTAAATCGACTTTAAGAACAATATGGATTCAATTTAACCAAAATCCATCAGATGGCTATTGAGCAACAAGAGCGCAAGCGCAAGGAGCAAGAAAATGCCGACGAAGCCAAAGAAAAAGCCGGAGAGGCAGCCACACCCACCAACGATTGACCAGTCACATCCATAATTGTTTTTGGCCATCACGATTCCCCTCGTACACCTTTCCGACAACGATAATAAAAAACCACGCGAAGGCCGTCGGTGGCCAGCGCGTGGTTTTTGATTGCCCTGCTGTGGGGCTTAATGCGGTTTGCTCATTAGAGTTGCGGACCGGCGGCTACCAGAGCCTTGCCTGCCTCGTTGTCCTCGTACTTCACAAAGTTCTTGATGAAGCGCGAAGCCAGGTCTTTGGCCTTCTCCTCCCACTGTGCGGGATCGGCGTAGGTGTCGCGCGGGTCAAGGATGCCGGTGTCCACGCCCTTGAGTTCGGTGGGAACCACAAAGTTGAAGAACGGAATCTTCTTGGTGGGCGCCTGGTCGATGCTGTGGTCGAGGATAGCGTCGATAATGCCGCGGGTGTCGCGAATCGAGATGCGCTTGCCTGTGCCGTTCCAGCCGGTGTTCACCAGATAAGCCTTGGCGCCGCTCTGCTTCATGCGCTTAACCAGTTCCTCGGCATACTTGGTGGGATGCAACTCGAGGAAGGCCTGGCCGAAGCAAGCGCTGAAGGTGGGAGTGGGCTCGGTGATGCCGCGCTCGGTACCAGCGAGTTTGGCGGTGAAGCCGCTCAGGAAGTAGTACTTGGTCTGCTCGCTGTCGAGAATCGACACGGGAGGCAGCACGCCGAATGCATCGGCACTCAAGAAAATCACCTGCTTGGCAGCGGGAGCGTGGCTGATGGGGCGCACGATGTTCTTGATGTGGTCGATAGGATACGACACGCGGGTGTTTTCGGTAACGGTCTTGTCGGCGAAGTCGATCTTGCCGTTCTCGTCAACGGTGACGTTCTCGAGCAGTGCGTTGCGCTTGATAGCGTTGTAGATGTCGGGCTCAGCGTCCTTGTCGAGGTTGATAACCTTGGCGTAGCAGCCGCCCTCGAAGTTAAACACGCCATTGTCGTCCCAGCCGTGCTCGTCGTCGCCAATGAGCAGGCGCTTGGGGTCGGTCGACAGGGTGGTCTTGCCGGTTCCCGACAGGCCGAAGAAGATGGCGGTGTTCTCGCCGTTCATGTCGGTGTTGGCACTGCAGTGCATGGCTGCGATACCCTTCAGCGGCAGGTAGTAGTTCATCATCGAGAACAGACCCTTCTTCATCTCGCCGCCGTACCAGGTGTTGATGATTACTTGCTCACGGCTGGTGACGTTGAACACCACAGCGGTGTCGCTGTTCAGGCCCAGTTCCTTGAAGTTCTCAACTTTTGCCTTGCTGGCGTTGTACACCACGAAGTCGGGCTCTTGGTCGAGTTCTTCCTGGCTGGTGGGGCGAATGAACATGTTGGTCACGAAGTGTGCCTGCCAAGCAACCTCCATGATGAAGCGCACCTTCATGCGGGTGTCCTTGTTGGCGCCGCAGAAGCCGTCCACCACATAGAGTTTCTTGTTGCAGAGTTCCTTTTGGGCGATTTTCTTCACGGCTTTCCAAGTCTCAACACTTGCGCGCTTGTTGTCGTTCTTATATCCCTCGCTTGTCCACCACACGGTGTTGTGTGAGGTCTCGTCATCAACGATGAATTTGTCCTTAGGCGAACGTCCCGTGAACTCACCGGTCATCACATTGATGGCGTCGAGTTCGGTAAGCACACCCACGTCGTAGCCTTCCAGGCCCGGCTTGGTTTCCTCTTCAAACAGCACTTCGTAACTGGGGTTGTAGAGGACCTCGGTAGTACCAGTAATACCGTACTTTTTCTCAAGAATTGACTTGTCGAACATAATGTTTTACTCCTTTATAATTAAGTGAATATCAATAGTCATTATAAAAATTTCCCTTGATGAGTGCTTCGCACTCTACCAAGAGTGCAAAGTTAGCAATAATTATTCACTAGAATTTGTTTTGAGAGTATTGCTGTTAGTGAAATCGAAGGCATAGCGGGCTATGGCGAGATTTCAGTGGCGGCAAGACGCCAAAACAAAACTGTTATGATATAATTAGGAATAAAGAAAATAACATAATACCGATCTAATGACCGATTTGGGTTTAACCCGAATCAGCCATTAGCCTTCCCTAAACAAATCATGTTTTGCCCACACCCAATCACCCCGACCTGTCCGCCCTGTCCGCCCCGTCCGACCTGTCCGACCTGTCCGACCTGTCCGACCTAGCAACAATTAAATCTTGAGTCAACCAAGTCATGCTTATGGCACATAATCCACCATAAAAATTACCCCTCAAAAGCACTAATAATCAGTGCAATACATAAAACACATAAGATTGTGTATCACAACCTTCTGTAAGTGTGAAGGCTATCATTTTTTTCTATTGGTGTCCGATAAAAACCAGGGGTGGCAGATGTAGACTCAATTGGTTCTGTCACCCCTAACGGGGCTAAGAACGCACGATTTAGATGTAGGGACGCGCCATGGCGTGTAGTTCGAAAACGATATCAATCAAAATAATAACATGAATATGAACACATTTAACCCTCATTTTGCTCCACTACGCGCCATGGCGCGTCCCTACATATTGTCTGGAAACATTGCCTCCATGGCGCGTTCCTAAACCCTGGCCAGCCCAAAAGGTCTACAAAGCAAGCCCATTATTTATAAACTTGATGTTTTTGCTTGACATTCAGTGAATTGTGAGTGTTTAAAAAATATTTATCGGACAACAATAATTTTTTCGCCCGGTTTGCCTGAAAACACAAGAAACACCGTGGGGCCAGGCCCTGCGGTGTTTCTTGTGTTGGCTCTTACCCTATGGGCGTTAGCGGCCGCGCGTGGCCAGGTCGAAGGTGCTGGCGGTGTACAGACGGTCACCGTCGCTGAAGCCGATGGCAAAACGTGCCGTGCCGCTCTTGAGTTTGCTCGTGGCTACCACCTCCGAGGTGTAGCGCACGGCGCGCCCCGGGGCAAGTTCGCTCACAATGGCCGTGGGCGACAAGTAGATTTGCTTAGTGCCCTCGACGGTAATCACCGGGGCTATGTCGTAGATGTAGTCGCGGCCCGTATTGCGGATTTCAAACACCAACTTGGCGTGCTCGCCGGCGTTGATGCAGTTGTCGCGCGTGCTCTCCACCAGGCGCAGATTGCTGATTTCCAGATCGGCGTAAGGGCTGTAATAGCCGTCGTAGCCGTATTCGCTGTATTCGCCATAGTCGCTCGAGCGCTTCTCGGCGCTCGTCTTGGGGGCTGTGGCTGCTGCGCCAATGGCTCCGCCAACGGCCATGCCGATTATCGTGCCAGCATCATGGCCGCGAGGACCGCCAGTAATGCCGCCAATGGCCGAACCAAACAGGCCGCCAACCGAGGCGCCGGTCATGGTGCCATAAAACTGGTTGCTCGTGGTGCAACTCGTGGTCAATATCAATGCAACTCCTAAGGCTGCCATCAGTATCTTTTTCATAGTCTAACTATTTGTGTGATTTATATATACAACGAAGCAATGGTGCAAAAATTGTGCCAAGCCATCAAGGCAAGAATCCCATGTAGTTTTGCGGATTGCTCATGAACGAACTTTTGTAGTCGCTCATCTTGATGTCGTCGATACGCCATTGGTTGCGCTCAAGGATGATATTAAATGTCGCTGTACCGTATCGTTCCACACCTTCAGGACCATTATAGTAGGTGGTGAAGTGCAATGTGCCGGTATTGTCGGTGAGGTCGGTCACCGAGTTGCCCTTGATGGTCATGTAGCCGTCGGAGAAAATCACCTCAAGCAGGTACAGCCCATAATATTCGTCGTAACCATATTCGTTGCGTTTCTTGTAGCCCTTGGCATACTTGTTATACGTGTTCTTGAGGCGGTCTGAGCCAAAGCGGCTAATCAGGCCTTTGGTATCGCCGCTCTTGTGGGCACTGGCCATCTGGTTCATCAGCGATTCCAGATAGGCGGGGTCGTGCAACTGGGCGTAGGCGTTGGCACGAAGGTCGTCCAGCGCCTTGGAGGCGAGGTCGTGGTAATTTCCCTCGGTATATTTTGTCGTAAAGTTGATTAGCAGCACACTGTCGGTGGTGGTGCTGATAGAGTTCCACTGCTGGGCCTCCTCGGTGACGTAGGCCAGGCGCGACTGTGCCTCGGTGATGAACTGGCCGTCAGGATAGCCGTTGACAAAGGCTTGGATTGCCGTCAGGTCGTGCGAATTCTGCAACGTGGCCCATAGGTCGCGCTCCTGCTTGTCGCGGTAGGTGGTGTAGCCCAGAAACGCCAAACCTATCACCAGCAGCGTGGCGAGAAAAGCGATGAGCCCCGTTTTTAGTTTCTTGCTTTTGTCGTCAGGATTAACAACCACCTCGTGCACGGGGACCACCTGATTGCCCTGGATTACAGTCTCCTGCGACACAGGCGTCGGCAGGGCGTTGTTCTGTGGCACTGGCGCGCCGCACTTCTTGCAAAACTTGGCTTCTTTTGGCAATTCCTGGCCACATCGGCCGCAATAAATCATTTCCATATTCGTAAATTCTTTATTGTTGCAAAATTCCTCCTTAACCTTAAAATATCAGTCGAGCCACCTGGGCACTGCCGCGCTTGCCGGCCACGATGCGGGCAAAGAGGCGGCGCACTGTCGGTGCCACGAACCATCGCCATCGCCTCGAGTTGTCGTAACTCTGCGCAAGCGAGGCGTAGGCGGCGCGGCACAGCGGCTTGGCCAACTCGGGATGGCCCTCGCGCTCGTAGTGTGCGGCGAGCACGAGGCGCCGGTAGTCGAGCAACCGGTAATAGCGTTCGCGCCCCTTCAGCATGGAGCAGCGCACCTCGTTCTCTACGATGTCGATCACGCGCTCCCACTGCCCGGCGCGCGAGTGAAACTCGGTGCCCGTGATCGAGTCGTCGCCACTATGGTTCACCTCGATGAGCGGCCGGCAGGTGAGGAACGCCAGCCGGGGCCGTGCCAGCAGCAGGCGCATGCCCATCTCCCAGTCGTTCCACCCGGGCAACTCGATGTTCCAGGCGTCGGCAGCGTTGACAAAGTCGCGGCGTACGATGTAGCGCTGCGTGGCAATGATGCCATGCAGGATGTGGCGCGCAAAGATGTCGCGGCGGTAAAACGGCAATTCGCGGCTGGCGCCGTCGGGCAGGACCAGGCGGCCGCGGGCAGCAACCATGTCGACCTCGCCGCCCTCGCGCTCGATGCGGCTCACGTAGCGCTCCACCAGGCGGGGCTTCATCACGTCGTCGCTGTCGAAAAACATCACCCAGTCGGCCGTGGCATGCTCCAGGCCGCGGTTGCGAGCCGCACCGGCTGTGTGGCGAGCCTCCTGCACGACCAGCACCTCAAAGTCGGCGGCGGCATGGGCGCGCTTGAAGTCGTCGAGCACCTGCAGCGTGTTGTCGTCGCTGCAGTTGTCCACGAGCACCAGTTGCAGGGGGCGGTGGGTCTGCGCAAGCACGCTGTCAAGCGTGCGGCCAACCACCGTGGCGCGGTTATACACTGGTATGACGATACTTACCTTCATCGATATTATTTGTTGCGATTACAAAGGTAGGTTTTTTTTTGATTATAGACAAAAAAAGCGGTAACTTTGCGCGTTGTTACCGCCTTTTAGGGGGCACAGATTACAATATGAAGATACTCTTTGCTGGCGACGCAAGCAACATGCACAACAGCCTGGCGCAAGAACTGCGACGTCAAGGACACACTGCTGTGGTGGCCAGTCACGGCTCGAACTGGATGAACACCGGGCGCGACATCGACCTGCACCGCGAGGCGGGCCGCTGGGGCGCCGTGCGATACGTGGCTCGCATTATGGCTGCGCTGCCGCAAATGCGAGGGTTCGACGTCGTGCAACTGGCCGGGCCCATCTTCTTGCAACTTAAGCCCGAGCGGATGCGACTTGTGCTCGACTATCTTCGCCGTCACAACGGCAAGGTTGTGCTCTCGGCATTAAACACCGACTTCACTTACTATACGGCGTGCCACGACGGCGTGACTTATCGCTATAGCGACTACCGCATTGGCAGTCAGCCCAGCCCCTACGTCGGCTCGAGCGAATACATCGCCCAGCATCAGGACAACTGGAAGTTGCCCATCATGCACGACTACCAGAGTTATGTGCTCGACCATATCGATGGCGTGGTGGCCTGTCTGTGGGAGTATTATGCGGCCTACAAGCAGCACTGCTCCGGCGTGCCTTTGGCCTACGCCGGCATCCCTATCGACACCGCGGCGCTAACATTGCGGCCGCTCGACGAGGCGCCTGAGCGTGTGAGATTCTTCATAGGCATCCAGCGCGACCGCAACGTGATCAAGGGCACCGACCTGCTGCTGGCGGCACTCAAGCGCATCCACGAGCGATATCCGCACCTGTGTGAGATGGAGGTGGTGGAGAATGTGCCGTATGCCGAGTACACCCAGCGCATGCGCTCGTCGCACGTGATTCTCGACCAACTCTACAGTTACACGCCGGCAACCAACGCGCTGCTGGCCATGGCGCAAGGCCTGGTGGCGGTGTCGGGAGCCGAACCCGAGTATTACGAACTCATTGGCGAGAAGGCGAATAAGCCGATTTTCAACGTCGACCCCACCACCGAGGGCAGCATCGACAGCCAGTTGGAGTGGCTCATCAACCACCGCGACAAGTTGCCTGAGTTGTCGCGCGCCAGCAGGGCCTTTGTCGAGAAGCACAACGCGGCACCCGTGGTGGCACAGCGATATCTTGATTTTTGGAAAAAACTTTTTGAGTCATGACACTGCAACTGCTCATATCCACCCTCGACGGCGGCATCGACAGTGTTGCCCAGTTGCTGCTTCCAGCCAGCGCGGGCATCAGTTATCTGGTGTCGTGGCAGCATACCGACGGTGCCCGGCGTGCGCTGCCCGCGGCGCTGGAGCGCGACGACGTGCAGGTGCTGCACATGGACGGGCGGGGCTTGAGCCGTAATCGCAACAACTGCCTGCGCCATGCCACAGCCGATGTGCTGCTTATCGTCGACGACGACTGCCGCTACAAGGCCGAGTGGCTGCAGGCGATTATCGACACCTTCGAGAGCCATCCGCAGGTCGACATTGCCGCATTCATGATGCAGAGCGAGGCGCAGCCCAAGCAGTATCCCGACCACAGTTTCCCGCTCGGCGACTCGCCGCGCGGCTACTATGTGACATCGTTCGAGTTGGCAATACGACGCACCTCCATACAGGGCAGGCTACAGTTCAACGAGCACTTCGGGCTGGGAGCGCCGCTATTTCGTTGCGGCGAGGAGGAACTGCTGGTGCACAACGCGCTGCAGTTGGGCATGGACGTGCGGTTTTTTCCCATCACCGTGGTGCGCCACGACCATGCCACCACACAGAGCAGCCGTGCCGGAGAACCCGCTGTGCTGCGTGGGCGAGGGGCGTTTCTCTATGCTGGCGGATACCGCCGATCGATGCTCGTGCGCCCTTTCACTATCGCACGCCAGTTGCATAAAGCACACGGCGTACCTTATTGGCACGCCGTGCGATATATGCTTGAGGGTGTGTTCTATATGATTTTCCACCCGAGCATTGCCCGGGCTGGCATCGTCAAAACTGACGGGCAACGGCAGCCTTGAGTTGCGTGCCGTCCTCGATGCGCTCCACAATTTCCCCATTCTTGATGATAAATGTGGTGGGAACGCCATTCACTTGGTAGGCCCCTACGTTGGCCGAGTTTTGCCCCATGCCGTCGTACACGGTAATCCACGGCAGCGGCTGGGCGGCCTGGCGCCAATCGGCGGCATTCTCGTCGAGCGACACCTGGTATATCTCCATGCCGCGGCTGTGATATTGTGTGTACAGGTCGTTGAGCATCTTGTTGAACATGGGCGAGAACTGTCCCTGGTACATGGTAAAGTTGAGAATCACCACGTTGTGCTGCTGGGTCACCTGCGACAGGACTTGCTCCTTGCCGGTGTTGTCTTGCAACTTGATGTCGATAATCGATGCCACGTCGGCATACACGGTGTCGGCAACAGCGTTGGCCGAGCGGCGACGTTGCTGTCCGGCAAGCAGCACCTCCACCAGGTAGCGTGTGCGCGGGTCGTTGGGCCGGAAGGTGTTAAAGGCGTTGGCCACGGCGCCGATGATGCGCAGGTCGTTGTCGTCGACCGGGTCATATAGCGGCTGGTTGCCAATGTACTTGCTGATGGTGTAGTAAGCCACGATGCCGCTCGGGTCGGCAACGATGCGCTCGCTCACCTTGCGCTTCCACGCCACAAACTCCGGCGAGGTGCGCGGCAGGGCGGCATATTTGATGGCCTCCTTGTCGATTTGCATAACCTGCTCGGCGGCCTGGGTGCCCTTCAGCGTATAGTCGGTGTCGAAGCCCTTCAGCGTGGTGCTGATGGTGAGGTTGTCGATGCTGTCGATCGGGAAGCAAATCACGCGGTCGCCCAAGCGAAGGCGATACACGCTCGGAAACTCGGGGGCATCCTCGGCAAAACTGAAATTGCCCGACGCGTCGACGCGTGTCGAGTCGATGACGTACCACATGCCGCTGTACGACGACTCCAGCAGAATCTGCGTCGTGTCGCTGGCACCACTTACCGTGCCGGCTACCTTAAACTTGTTTTCGGTGCACGCGGCCAAAATCATCACCAGAAATGCCGCAAGCAATAATGAGAGATATTTGTTCATTGTTCAGTGTATTAACTATTTATCTTTAGCCGTGCGTGCCGCAAAGTGGCGCACACAGCGCTTTCAGGTGGCGAAATTACAAAAAAACTGTCACACCACCATCGCCGGCCTCCATTTTTTGCATCACACGCGCCGTCGTGCATGCTATTCATTTAGGGCATTTATGCCCTAAATGGGGGTCAGCGGATATTTCCGGTTGGTGAGTCTTGTCAAGTTCACGAATATAGTGTAGCTTTGCATTATGAAAACAGAGGAATTACTGCGAGCGATATTG
>CACYRK010000010.1 GCA_902776835.1 uncultured Bacteroidales bacterium | reverse complement strand
AACATCACCCTGGTCAACACCCCCGATGTCACTTACTCTGGCCAACTGTTCAACACCGTTGACAACAGCCCGGAGAGCGACTTCTTCGGCCGCATATATGTCGGCAACCGCATTGCCAACTACGACGCTGGCAATGGATTATGGATTTATAATCCTGAATATGAGCGAGTAAACGGCCAAGTGATTGGAACACGCACCGACGGCTTGCTCTTCCGATCCAATTACCGCTTGGGCATCGACTCCGAGGGTAAGGTTTATGTGCCCGACTGGGGCGACCCGACGTCAGGCGTATTCATCTATAACCCCGCAAACGATGACCCCGTGCTCTATCCATTCTTTGCCAACGAGGACGGCTCACTGCTGGATCGCAATTCTGACGGTCTGCTGACCAACGCCGACGGCGTTCCAGTGTGCAGCTCTACGCCAGGCGTATACGTTGCTGGCACGGGCGCCGAGACTAAGCTGTTTGTTTACAATGAGGATTTCGGCAATGGTATTAGCGTGTACAACATCGGTAACGAGGATGGTACCATCGCATCTTACTGGAACCAGGCTCAAAATGCCTATTACGACATCGGCGGTTGGCAGCTTAACACCAACGGCAACGTATGGGGTTATCCCGATGGCAGCTGCTGGGTGTCGCAGTACCGCAGCGCAGGCAACAATGCCGCAGGTGTACCGTCACTCATGTTCGTCGACCCGGAGGGCAATGTCACCTTTAACTCGGGCAATGCACCCTTCAGCGATTACCTCAATGGTTCGGATCGCGCAGGATTTGCCGTAAATCGCGACAATACTGTCTTAGTCATCAACGATGGCTCGGGCTACTTCCAGTTCTTCGACATGGAGATGGATGGTTACACACCCATCCTGACCCCGAAGTACTCGTTCCAGTCATCTACTTACTTGGGTAACGCTGTATACCAAATGAACTTCGACTACGCTGGTAACTTGGTGGCCACCGGCAACAAAATGTGTGTCTTCTCGATTCCTACCGACGACAACCAGACGACCACACCGGCCAAGAAGGAACTCGTCGTGGTTAAGGTCGAGGCGCCGAAGTTCTACGTGAGCGGTACGTTCAACAACTGGGATACCGAGGATCCGATTCTGTTTGTCGACAACGAGGCAAACATCGACCTCGAGGACAATGGCGAGTTCATGCTGCTCACTCAGGAGGACGGCGACTGGGTATGGATCGGCGCTCAACCCGAGACCGACGACCAGACCTACTTCCTGATTGAGGAGGAGATGATGCAAGAGGAATACTTCCTCAACCTGGTTGCCGAAAGCGATTGCAAGTTCCGCATCGGCGAGGCCGGTAACTTCACCCTGGAGTTGCGCGAGTCGCAACTCGACACACCGGCTAAGGCAGCCGCTAAGGGTGAGCCCCGACCCTACAAGTTCCTCGCCCTGAATGTGACTCGCAACAGTTTCACCGGCGTTGCCGACCTGAACAGCGACAACGTGGCCAGCGTACGCTACGTCAACGTCTCCGGTATGGTCAGCGACCAGCCGTTCGACGGCGTGAACATCGTGGTGATTAAGTACAACGACGGCACAACCAAGACCGTGAAGATTGTCAAATAACCCCCACACCCTACCATAACCAATAGGGGCGAACGACACCGTTCGCCCCTATTTATTCATTAACTACAGATTGCCCTGATTGGCCGCTCCTTTAACGCGAATTCCACGAATTTTCAAACCACTAATTCCACGAATGATTTATTAACTACGGATTAATCTGATTGGCTGATTGCTCCTTTAACGCGAATTTCACGAATGGTAATTTCTTCAACGCTAATTTCGCGAATTGCTTTGTGTAATTTGTTTAATTCGCATTAATTCGCATTTAATAAAGCCACTATTAGCGTAACTATTCGCGAAATTCGCGGTTGAAAAAGGGGAAAATGCGTTAATTCTGTG
This sequence comes from uncultured Bacteroidales bacterium, assembly GCA_902776835.1. Lineage (GTDB taxonomy): Bacteria > Bacteroidota > Bacteroidia > Bacteroidales > Muribaculaceae > Sodaliphilus. The sequence goes on along the minus strand of CACYRK010000010.1, from coordinate 74,889 downwards.
AAATTGCTTCGCTAAGTCGTTGCTTTTTTGTAACGTTGACCTTCGGTCGAAGTTACGCTCGTTCGGGTTGGCAAATGAAAAAAAATGTTTTTTTCTTTGCCCACCGCTCACTTATTTGTAACGTTGACCTTCGGTCGAAGTTACGCTCGTTCGGGTTGGCAAATGAAAAAAAATGTTTTTTTCTTTGCCCACCGCTCACTTATTTGTAACTTTGTCGGTTAGTTTCATTTATTCGATAATACATAACGACACGATATGAATATTTTAGACCTCAGCGAACAAGAAATCGTGCGCCGCAACAGTCTGGCGCAACTGCGTGAAATGGGCATCGACCCTTACCCCGCCGACGAGTTTGTCGTCGACGCATATAGTGACGACATCCGCGAGCAATTCCGCGACGATGCCGAGCCCCGCTCGGTGCGCGTGGCGGGCCGCATCATGAGCCGCCGCATCATGGGCAAGGCCTCGTTTATGGAACTTCAGGACTCCAAGGGCCGCATCCAGGTGTACATCAGCCGCGATGACCTGTGCCCCGGCGAGAACAAGGACCTGTACAACGTGGTGTTCAAGAAGTTGCTCGACATGGGCGACTTTGTGGGCATCACTGGATATGTGTTCCGCACGCAGACCGGCGAGATCAGCGTGCACGCGCAGTCGCTGAAGTTGCTCAGCAAGTCGCTGCGCCCCCTGCCGGTGGTCAAGGTGAAGGACGGCGTGACCTACGACGCCTTTGACGACCCCGAACTGCGCTACCGCCAGCGCTACGTCGACCTGGTGGTCAACGACGGCGTGCGCGACACCTTCCTCAAGCGCGCCAAGGTCATCAAGACCATGCGCCAGGTGCTCGACGACGCCGGATACACCGAGGTGGAGACGCCCACGCTGCAAATCATTGCCGGCGGCGCCACGGCACGCCCGTTTATCACCCACTTCAACGCGCTGAACACCCAGATGTATATGCGCATCGCCACCGAACTCTACCTCAAGCGCCTGATTGTGGGCGGCTTTGAGGGCGTGTACGAGATTGGCAAGAACTTCCGCAACGAGGGCATGGACCGCAACCACAACCCCGAGTTCACCTGCATGGAACTCTATGTGCAGTACAAGGACTACAACTGGATGATGTCGTTCACCGAGAAGTTGCTCGAGACCATCTGCATCGCCGTCAATGGCAAGCCCGAGACCGAGATTGACGGCAAGACCATCAGTTTCAAGGCGCCTTACCGCCGCCTGCCCATCCTCGACGCCATCGAAGAGAAGACCGGCTATAACCTTACCGGCATGGACGAGGCGCAGATTCGCGAGGTGTGCCACAAGTTGGGCCTGGAGATCGACGACACGATGGGCAAGGGCAAACTCATCGACGAGATTTTCGGCGAGTTCTGCGAGGGCACGTTTGTCCAGCCCACGTTTATCATCGACTATCCCGTGGAGATGTCGCCGCTTACCAAGATGCACCGCAGCAAGCCCGGCTTGACCGAGCGCTTCGAGTTGATGGTCAACGGCAAGGAGGTTGCCAACGCCTATAGCGAACTCAACGACCCCATCGACCAGGAGGAGCGCTTCCAGGAGCAGATGCGCCTGGCCGACAAGGGCGACGACGAGGCGATGATTATCGACCAAGACTTCCTGCGCGCCCTGCAATATGGCATGCCGCCGACCAGCGGCATCGGCATTGGCATCGACCGCCTGACGATGCTCATGACGGGCAACAGTTACATCCAGGACGTGATTCTGTTCCCGCAGATGCGCCCCGAGAAGGTCGTGCACCGCGACAAGGCCGAGGCCTACACCGCGCTGGGCATCCCCGAGGAGTGGGTGGCGCCCATCCAGAAGGCCGGCCTGCCCACCGTCGAGGCCCTGGCGGCCCTCGAGCGCCCCGGCAAGTTGTTCCAAGACCTGCTTGAGATCAACAAGAAGTACAAACTGGGCTACGCCAATCCTACGGCCGACCAGGTGAAGCAGTGGGTCGAGACAGCGCAAAATGCTGTCGCTGAGCAATAAAATTGCCGTCGGCGACGTTATACGTAGAAAGATATTATAACTAAATAGCACCCTTACAATGAAACGCTACTTACAACTCATAATCTTGGCCCTGCTGCCGATGTGCGCATGGGCCGAGGGGCAGTGGACCTTGCACCAAGTGTATCTCGACAATGAGTTCCAAAACATTGCCGACCTGGGCGACAAGGTGTACTACCTCGACAACGGAGCGCTATACCAGTTTGACAAGCAGTCGCACGACATTGTGAAACTCGACAAGAACAACCTGCTCACCGACCAGACGATTACGCACATGTATTTCAACGCCGAGAAGGACTTCATCCTGCTGGTGTACGACAACTCCAACATGGACTTCCTCTACAGAGACGGCACCATCAGGAACTACAGCGCTATCAACGACGCCATCATCTCGTGGTCGAAGGTGGTCAACGACGTGACCTTCGTCGACAACCTGGCCTATGTGGCGACCAACTACGGCTACCTGGTGCTGGACGTGGACCGCATGCAGGCCATCGAGGAGCACATGTTTGAGAAGGCGTTTGCATCGGTGGCCCCGGTGGGCGACGTGCGCGTGGCCGTCTTTGACGACGGGCTGTACGTCGACACGTCGGACTATCACGACCACCTGAACAGTTTCAAGCCTCTGGAAATCGCCGCTGCCGGTGGTGTCATCACCCCGCTCGACGACACAAAGTTTGTCCTCACCACACAGGCCCAGAACGCTGCCTCGGGCGGTAAAATCAAGACCACGAGCACGCTGAGCACCATCACGCTGTCGGCCCCCGACGAGGAAGGCATCATCACTGCCTCGCAGGGCACGGTAATCACGAAGACCGGCACGGTGTTTGTCAACGGCTTGCGCGGCTTCCGCATCCAGGCCAGCCCCACGGGCTTGCTGGCCAACTTCCCTGAGGCGAAGAGCCACTATAACATCAGTGCCGACGGCGCCACCTACACCGCCATCACGGGCAACGACGCCGAGATTTTCGCTTGCAACCCCAATGGCGACGGCACGATGTGGGCCGTGGGCATCAACGGCGTGCACGTGAAGGGCAACAGCACCTATTACCGCGTGGAGGGCACGCTGGGCTTCGCTGGCGTGCTGCCCTACCACATGTCGTGGAACTGGGCGCAGAACAAACTCTACCTGTCGACCACGCCCACCCTGGGCACCCAGGACATCTCGCAGCCCAAGCCCGAGATTTACACCTTCGACGGCACCGGCTGGACCAACGCCACGCCTTACGGCCTGACGTCGGGCAGGGCCTACGGGATAACGTTCCTGATGAACGACTCAAACAGTTACTTCCTGCCCACAGGCGCCGGATTTACCCGCAAAATCATGAACGACACGCTGCTGTACACCTTCAGCGCCGCCAACTCGCCGCTCACCAACCGCCGCACCTGCCAAGTGTTTGACAGTCAGGGCAACCTGTGGATGTACCAATGCCGCTCGCAAGACGGCAAGCAACTGATTGCCACCACGGCCGACCAGGCGCTGCTGCGCACGCCGCCCAGCATGGACAGTTGGACGTCGTTCAATATCCCCGAGGGCTTTGTGGCCGGTTACAAGAAGGCCGTGATGACCATCGGCAAGGACGATGTGATAGCATTCAGCGGCTGCTGGTATGGCACGAAGGTGATTTTCTTCCACAACGACGGCACGCTGGAGCAGCCCGCCGGCCGCTACCATGCCTACAACAGTTTTGTGGACCAAAACGGCAAATTGCTGAAGTTTGACCAAATACACTGCGTGTCCACCGACCCGCAGGGCCGCATCTGGATTGGCACGCCCGACGGCGTGGTGATTGCCGAAGACCCGCTGGGCGCCGTGGGCGACCGTTACGTGTTTACCCGCCCCGTGGTGAAAGCCTCGGGCGAATACTTGGTCAACGGCATGACTGTGAACGACATCGCGTTTGACAGCGAGGGCCGCGCTTGGATTGCCACCAACGCCAACGGTCTGTGGCTCGCCAACGCCGACGGCACCGAGGTGATCAACAACTGGATGCCTGGCAACAGCAACATCCCGTCGGCTGTGGTCTACCAAGTGTGTGTGGCCGGCAACACCGGCTCCACCTTCGTGACCACGAGCAACGGTGTGGCGCAACTTGTCGAGCATGCCGCCTCGAGTGGCTACGCCAACTACGACAATGTGCTCGCCTACCCCAACCCGGTGCTGCCCGACTTCACCGGCCTAGTGACCATCAGTGGCCTGATGGACGGCAGCACGCTGCGCATCGTCGACCGCGACGGCGCTGTGGTGGCCGAACTCACCTCGCGTGGCAGCACGGCCACTTGGGACTGCTGTGACGCGCAGGGCAACCGCGTGCCCACCGGCACCTACCGCGTGCTGGCCACCACCACGGGCGACCTCGACAATGCCGCCGAGGTGACCCGCATCGGCGTGCTGAGATAAATTAATGCACAATGCATTAAGGTCTTTAAGGCCTTTGAGATCCTTAAGGATGTGATAATATAAAAAATTTGCAAGGCGATGTTCGACGTTCATTCGATTGAGTTTTATGTGATAGCGCTATTTGTGGCGTTTGCACTGCTGGGACTCATTGTGGGGCATCGCGAGCCAGGCCCGGCCACGAGCGACATCGTGGAACTGGTGCTCACCGCCGAGGAGGGCACCACGGGCATACCGATGCTCACGCTGCAAAGTCAGCCCGACGGCACCGTGTTGCTCACGCGCACCGGCTTGCCGATGCGGCCCGGCGAAACGGCCCACCTGGTGGTCACCGTCGTCGACGACAAGGTGAACGTGGTGGAGAAACGCGGCGTGCGCTCGCCCGGCAACGTGATGATTGACCATCGCGGACAAGCCGTGCTCACCTCGCTGCGCAACCGCCGCTACTACGTGCGCTACGACAGCGCCATCACCGAGCACTGGGGCACCGTGCGCTTCAACCACCTGAACGACAACCGCGCACAGTGCGAACTGAAGATGTGACGTCCGAGCGTGAAAAAAAACGGCACGCACACAATTTTGGCCGCAACTCGCTCGTTTAGAATTTACAATAAGACTGCATATTAGAAACACACTATCGATATGATGAAGAAACTCTTGACACTGTTTACGCTATTATTGCCGCTGGCAATGCTGGCACAGACGGGCGTGGGCGACTGGCGCATTCACCCCACGTATGTCCCGACAAAGTTTGAAAATTGCATCGACACCGGCGACAAAATCTACTATCTGGTGAGCGGCAGCCTGTTCTGCCTCGACAAGGCAACGCAGGAAAACCTCAACCTGAACAAGCGCAACTACTTGTCGGATGTCACCATCACAAAGATATTCTACAACTACGACAAGCAATATCTTGTGGTGGCTTACCTGAATTCGAACATCGACATCATCAAGGCCGATGGCAAGGTGGTGAACATGCCAGAAATCAGCGATGCCGTGATGACAACTACCAAGGCCATCAACGACATCACCTTTGCCGACGGCAAGATGTTTGTCGCCACCGACTTTGGCTACGTAGTCCTCGACGACACGAAACTCGAGGTGCGGGAGTCGCGCATCTTCAACACCAAGATACAGTCGATGGCCCAAGTGGGCGACTGGATAGTGATGAACTACGGCAGCAAGTTGTACTACGCGTCGGCCACGGCGTTCACCGAGCGCATCTCGTCGTACGTGGCTGCCAAGGACGCGTCGGGCAACTCGATTGCGTTGGCCAACGCCACCTTCCTGCCCGTGAACGCCACGCGCGCTCTGGTTGGCGCGAAAAACCTCTTTGGCGTGCTCGACTTCACGCTCGACGCCTCGGGCAAGCCGGTGTTCACGCTCACGACCATCGCCGCCGCCACGCCTAACAACATCCTGAAGACGCCCGATGGCTTCATCGCCAACTGTGCCGCAAGCGGCTTCTACTACACGCTCGACGCCAATGGCGGCAACGCCACGCAGGTGACTGGCGGCAACGAGATTTACACCAAGCACGACGAACTGTGGGCCCTGGGCGCCAATGGCCTGCACCGCGCTGGCGACACCAACTACTACAACCCCGACGGCATCGGCATCACCACCACGGCCTTCTGGCTCAATTTCGACCCGAAGTCCAACCTGATGTACCTGTCGTCGACGGCCAACAATGCCATCCTGCCCACCATCAACGATGTTGGCGCGAAGACCGAAATCTTCGCTTACGACGGCACCCGCTGGACCGACGTCACGCCGGCCAACGTGCCCGCCTCGTCGTCAGCAACCAGCAACGGTAACCGCTGGCTCTGTATCGACCCCATCAACGAGAACTCTTACTTCTTCAGCACGCGTTCTAACGGCATGGTGCAGGTGCTCAACGGCGAAATCAAGGCGGTGCACAACAGCAGCAACAGCCCCATCACGAAATATATGGGTGCCGACCGCTTCGACAGCCAGGGCAACCTGTGGTGCGTGCGCTCGGCAAGTTCCGACGTTAACCAGGTGTTTGTTCTGCCGAAGGACAAAATCATGGCCACCCCGTCGAAGAGCAACTGGATAATCCCCACCGTGCCCAACATCAAACAAAACACCTTCTTTCGCGCTAACTTCGCCATCAGTAAGGGCACCGACATCAAGGTGTTCTGCGCTGGCGACTACCAGCGCCCCATCGTCATCTGGGACGACGGCGGCAACATCTCCAACCTGAACCCGCGCTCGCGCACCTTCCTCAGTTTCCTCGACCAGGACGACAAGGCGGTGACGTGGAACTTCATCAACAGCATCTCGAGCGACAACACGGGCCTGATTTGGGTAGGTCTGGGCAGCGGTATCATCTCGTTTGATCCCACGCAGGTCTTCAACGAAAACTTCCGCGTGAACCACATCAAGGTGCCGCGCAACGATGGCACCGGCCTGGCCGACTATCTGCTGGACGGTATCTATGTGACCTGCGTTGAGCCCGACGGAGCCAACCGCAAGTGGATTGGCACCAACGCCGGCCTGTTCCTGGTCAGCGCCGACGGCTCGCAGGTAATCAAGGAGTTTACCACCGACAACAGTTACCTGCCGTCGAACCTGATTTACAACGTGTGCTGCAACACCAGCACCAACTCGGTGTTCATCGTCACCAGCGAGGGCGTGCTGGAATACTTCAGTGACACCACGCCTGCCGAGCCCAACTTCGACAACGTGATCGTCTACCCCAACCCGGTGCGTCCCGACTTCACCGGCCTGCTGACCATCAGCGGCCTGATGGACAACTCGCTGCTGAAAATCACCGACTCGGGCGGCAACGTCGTTAAGCAGTTGCGCTCTATCGGTGGCATGGCCACCTGGGACTGCTGCAACGAGGGCGGCGACCGCGTAGCCACCGGCGTCTACTACGTCGTGGCCTCGTCGAGCGAAGACGGCAGCAGCAACTCAATAGTAGCAAAATTCCTCGTGGTGAAATAATCCCCACCACAAGATAACCCCACACACACCGAGTCCCAGCGCCCCCCGGCCCTGGGACTCTGGTTTTATACTACCGCACAAATGATTTCCTGAGTGTTGTCGGGCGAGTCCAGTCGGACGAGTCGGACAGGTCTGACGGGTCGGACGGGTCTGACGGGCTGGTTGGGTTGGAAATAAATTGTGGGGTGGGTTTTAATTTTTCGTGAGAAAGTAGTAACTTTGCAGATTGAAAAAATGTTGTCACTAACCATGCAAGACATTAAAGAGAAAATGCGCGAGATACTGGAGGCCGAAAGTCGTGCCGTTCAGCAAATTCCCATTACCGACGACTACGAGCGTGCCGTCGACCTAATCGTGTCGCACGTTCATAACGGGCATGGTAAGTTGGTGACATCAGGCATGGGCAAGTGTGGCCAGATTGCCGACAACATTGCCACCACATTCTCGTCGACGGGCACTCCGGCGGTGTTTTTGCACCCCAGCGAGGCCCAGCATGGCGACTTGGGTGTCCTCCAAGAGGACGATGTGATGCTGCTGCTGTCGAACTCGGGGCGCACCAACGAAATCGTGGCGCTGGTAGAGTTGGCACACGCCCTGTATCCTGAGTTGCAGATTATCGTCATCACGGGCAACAAGGACAGCCAGTTGGCACGGTTGGCCAACGTGTGCCTGTGGACTGGCGGCGCGCCCGAGGTGTGTCCGCTGGGGCTCACCCCCACCACGTCCACCACGATGATGACCGTCATGGGCGACGTGCTGGTGGTGAACACCATGCTGGCCACGGGATTCACGCGCGCCGACTATGCCAAGCGTCATCATGGCGGATACCTGGGCGCAATGGCACGAACCCATCAGGATTACCAATAATCATCTCACAAAATTAATTCATAACCATCTATGAGAAAGATAATTGCCATAGGAGAGTCGGTTCTCGACACACTATTTCATCACGGAAAGCCCGTGAAGGCTTTCGTGGGCGGACGCATTGCCAACGCCGCGGCTTCGCTGGCCACCATGGGCATCCCCACAAGCATGGTGAGCGAGTGCAGCACCGACTGCGTGGGCGACATAATTGTCGACTTCCTGAAAGCGCATAACGTGGATGTGCGAAGCATCGACCGCTATCCCGACGGTGCCACGCCGTTGGCGGCAATCTTCCAAGGGGAGAACGGGCAGCGCGATAGCATCGTGAACTATGGCAACTATCCCAACGACCGCTTCGACGTGCTGTGGCCCACCATCGATCATGACGACATCGTGCTATTCGGCTCGCTCTACTCGGTCGACCTGCCACAGCGCGAGCGCCTCATGGACTTGGTGAACTATGCCGTGGAGCGCGGAGCGATAGTGGTGTATCTGCCTGGCTTCCAGCATGGCATCAGTTTCCGCATCACCCGCGTGATGCCTAATGTGCTCGAGAATCTCGAGGTGGCCTCGATAATCATTGCCCACGACCGCGACCTGCAAGAAATCTTCCCCGACGAGACCGTCGAGGAGGCTTTCGTACACCATATCAACTTCAGCGGAAACGCCTATGTGCATCTGAGCGACAGTGCGGCGCCAAAACTTTATCGCGGCACCCAGCGCGCCTCGCACGGCACTGTGTCGACCGACTCACACAACCGCCTGGGCTGGCAAGCCGGCTTCACCGCCGGGCTGCTGTATGCCCTTCTCCTGCACGACATCACGCGTGACAACCTGGCTGCGCTCGACACCGACGGGTGGCGCCAGTTGCTCGATTGCGCCGTCGACTGTGCCCAGGAATGCGTCGCCAGCAGCGACAACTGCGTGAGCGCCGACTACGCCACGCGCGCGGCAACACGCCTGCGCGACGCCCTGGCTCAACATCAAGAATCATCCACCACACCACAGCCATGAGACCACTGCTGCTCTCTACATCCTTCCCACACCTGCACAACGACATGACCATCGCGCAGGCACAGTTGGCGGCAACTGGAGCGTTGCCACCCTCGACCGGCCTTGCCAGCGACATCGTGCTCGACATGAACATGACCTATGCCATGTACTTGCTGAACGACAACCGCACCGTGCAGGCCTCGCAACTCATCGACAACCTGGTGTACGACGACGATGGCGAGGACGACAAGCCGCCCCTGTACAGCGCCTGGCTGTGGCTGGCGCGCATGACGGTGTTTATCGCCGACGGCCAGTACTCTCTGGCCCTGGGATGCGCCGAGAACGCGCTGCAGTTCCTTGCGTCGATACACGGCAAGAAGAGTGAGGATTTCATGGCCCTGCTGGTGTCGATACTCTATAACCTGGCAAGCATACATCACGCCACCGGCGACAACAGCCGCGCGGCCAAAGAACTCACCAAAGCGCAGAAAATCCTCGAGCGCCTTGCTAAGCGCAACGAGGCGCGCTTTTCGGCCATGCTGCTCTATGCCGTTGAGGCGTCGACCGACATCATCCAGTCGCGCGTCAAGCAGATGAACGTGTTCACACATTATCAGAAGGCCAGCGAACTCTACACCAACCAGTTGCTCAGCGGCGACGAGAACGAGACGCGCAACGCCATGAATATGCTCATCGACACGCTGAAGAAAGAGGGCGACATCATGCTCGAGATGGGCAATTCGCGCAACGCGGTGAAATATTACACCAAGGCTCTGCGCTACCAGAAGAAACTCAACGAGAGCCTCGGCTATCGCGACCTGGTGTTGTCGATCGGTCTGGCCAAAGCGCTGATGCGCCTGGTGAACCGTCGCGCCAGCGCCGAGCAGTTGCTCACCTCGCTGCTGCCTCTGGCCAAGCGCCTCGAAGCCAGCAACGAAGTGATTGAAATCGAGAACCTCCTGCTGGGCAAAAACAAGAACTCCAACATTATGACCCTGCTCAAGGGCATCTTTTGACCTAACGTGAGTTCAACGAAAAACAGGGGCGTGCCGTTGTGGCGCGCCCCTGATATCTTTCCCTTGCGGGGAGTGGTTACATAATCACTTTTTTGGTGGTGGAGATGCCGTTTTCGTAGGTGGTGACCACGATGTTCACGCCGGTGAACGGCTTGTCGCTGGCCACGCCCATCGTGTTATAATAGGTTACGCTTGCCACATTGCACTCGCTCAGCACGCCATCGACGCCAGTGGGAGTGGAGTTGTTAAACCTCACGGTAACGGTCTTCTCGGCCACAAAGTAGTCATGGCCATCGGAGGTGATGCGGCGCGGAGCCATGTTGGCATCGGGAGCCATGCTATTTGAGCCAGGAACCGGGGTGGCGTAGAGGCGCACAATGTAAGAAATCCTCTTTTCGCCATCGTACACGTTGTCCTGGAAGTGGTCAGCAATAGTCTGTTTCTGTTCGCCGGGATAAATCTTCTTCAGTGCGTCATAATCGCTGTACCAAGTGCCAGTCACGCCGTCGACCGTCTTCTCGCCCGACTGGTTCTCCTCGCGGTTGAGCAGGATTTCAGGATCGAGCGTAGAGTTGTTGTCCATCACACGCCACACGCGGTAGTAGTACACCATGTCGATGTTGTCGGTCACCTGTGGTGTGATGTCGAGGTTTACGCTATAACTCATCACCGGGCCTGTGGCACCGGCATAGGGTGCGCTCTTCAGTGCGCCGTATGCCCTCACGGTCACCTCGGGATACTCAACTTTCTTGAAGTCGGCACCGTAAGTGTTCGGCTTGTCGGTCTCGCCGTGGAAGAAGGTGGTAATCACGGGCACGTAGGTGCTGATTTGCTTGTTGAGCGAGGCGTTGACGTCGGGCAGTGTAATCGAGCCACCCTCGGAGTTGATGGTCACCGAGCCGATGCGGTCGGTCAGGCGGCCGTCGCTGCTCAAGCCGTACAGCAGGTACTCACCACTGTTGTTGAAGTTCTCGGCCTTGCAAATCTTCTTGGCATTGCTGGTGGCATTGTTCTCGAAGCGCATCACGTCGTACTCCACCAGGTTGGCAGCCGGCTCGTAGAATGCCTGGAAGGTCACCTGGTTGTTAGGCGTTGCCTTCAGGCCGTGGTCGTCGTCGCCGTTAACCTCGTCGAGGGTGTAACCCACGCCGTCAACCTGGAAGTCGGTCTTGTACACCGGCACGTTGATGGTATTGCTGTAATACGTGTCGTGCTTCTCGAGGTTGTAAGTGTAAGAGGTGCTATGGTCGTTGTTCTCGGTCGAGGCTGTGAAGCGGTCGATAATCATGATGTCAGCATCGGCATAACTTGTGCAACTGCCGCTGGTCACGGGTTGCTCGTCGTCGAAGAGCAGGTCGGTGTTCTGAGAGTCGGCGATGTAGTTGATGGTGTAGTCATAGCCGGTGGAGCCCGATTGCGTAAACTTCAGTGTTGCAATCACCTCCTTGTTGCCCTCGGCGTCGGTGCGGGTGATGTCGTAAGGCAGCACGTCGTTCTTAATTGCCAGGTAGTCGTGCTCTTGCACAGGCTTGATGCTGAGTTTGTTCTTGTAGACGTTGACTTGGTCGCCAATCTCGTAGCGGCTGCGGAACTCGCTGATTTGAGTAAAGAACGGGGTGTGGCCGGGGATGTGCACGGTGCGCACCGGGCTCTCGGCCGTCATGGTGATGTAAGGCGATCCGTCGGCGTTATAAAGTTTGTTGCCGTCGTTGTCGAAGTTGATGGGGTGTGCCGTGATGACGTAACTGATTGTCTGCTCGTCGACGGTCTGCTCCACATAGTAGGAGTGTGAGTAAGCCTCGGTGGGCTGGTCGACGACGCTCACCAATTGGTAGCGGTTGTTGCCGTCGACGATATAGACGTAGAAATGCTGCGGCACATCGACGCCAATGTTGTCCTTGTTAAACGAGGTGCTCCAGTTCAGGTCCACGCGGAAGTAGCCCTCGTGCTCGCTGCCCACGGGCTCGGGAGTCGCCGTGGCTGTGAGCGAGGCGGTATAGAGCAGCACCTTGGGCATGATCGGGTAGTCGCGCTGGTCCGCGTCCAATTGCGAGTTGCCGTAGTCGTTGAAGTAACTGCTCGACACGCTGCTGTTATCGTCGCGGTCGTCGTTGAGTTGGTGCTCAAATCGGCGGTCGGGCATGAAGATGGCCAGATTGCGCAGGCCATAAGCCTCGCCCTGGTTCGAAATCTGGAACCAGTGAGGAACATAGGTTGATTTTCCATTGACTTTCACTTCGGTTGACATCGTAGGCACGTTGGTGCAATCGTGGTGGCAGTAGAACGGGCGGCCAGCACGCAGGCTGTCAATCAGTTCGCCATTGGGATTGGTGTAAGAGTTCACCGGGCTGATTTGCTCAAACAGGCGGTAAAGCGGGCGAGTGTAGTTGTTGCGCGGCTTGCCCTTGCTTACGAAGTAGAAACGTGATCCGGCACCGTCCACGCAGAAGATGTAGCCGGGGTTCACCGGGTCGTTGACGCGGGTAAAGTTGGGCACCAACTTTATCGACGCGAAACCCTTGTTGATGGCATCCCAGGCCGATGAGGTAGACGCCGAGCGGTTCCACGACTGCTTGAGTTCAACCAGCATCATGGTCATGCCGTCCTGGTCGGGGTCCTCAAAAGTCAAGCCTGCGGCCTGGCGCTGCCAGGGATGGCCCTCGGTTTGGCTGGTGAGCAGGTGGCCGATGAAATTATAAATGATTTTGCGGTACTGTGTGCCGTTGTAGTCATAGGCATAGTGAATACCAGGAATCGTTTTGTCGGTAAACACTTTCCTAATGAGTGCACACATCTGGTCGGTCGTGGTTGCCGGCTCAGTGAGCAGGACTGTGCGCTCCTCGCCTTGCGTATCATCCTCCACACCATTCTCAATATAAGTATAGGTGTAGTTTGAATAATCGAAGTGAGTGCACTTGTGGGTCACGTTCTGATAAATGTTGGCTTTGGCGGCCAGGGCGACCACAGCCATCATAACCACAATTGTTATGTGTCTACTTAATGCTTTCATCTCGAGTAATTATGTTGGTGAGTAAAAATATATTATAAATGTCGCGAAATAACCGTTTAAGAGGATGAATGAAAAGTGACGCAATTCGTTGAATAATATTATCATCAATGCAAAACCCACTATTTTCAATCCAAAAAAGTCGGCGTTAGTGTGTAAATTCCAAGCGTTGACTTTACAGAATGCAAATTTAATACCATAAAATTTGAATTTCAAAATTAATTAACCAATTTTTAGTAACAATAGCATTTATTTAGCATAATTGTTGATAAATATACTACGACTTGGTGTTTTTGCACAAGTCTTACCACAAATTACCAAACGCCCATTTGTGCCAAAATTGGTGGTTGCCACGGGCGCAAAATACGGCTAAATTCAACTTTTTTCTTAAAAAAACTTATATCTGTCGTGTTTTTTGCTTTTTTTGTGTAATTTTACACCAACTTATTCACGACATAACTAATTAAAGGATTTTTCATCATGCTACGCAAGATTCGTGTAACGCTGGCGGCGCTCTGTTTCACGCTGATAACACTGCTGCTGCTCGATTTCACCGGCACTCTGCAGCACTGGCTCGGATGGCTCGCCAAAATACAGTTCCTGCCCGCACTGCTCGCGCTGAACGCCGTGGTGGTGATTGCGCTGGTGGTGCTCACGCTGCTGTTTGGGCGCATCTATTGCTCGGTGATATGCCCGCTGGGTGTGATGCAGGACGTGATTTCTTGGGCGCATGGCCGTCGCAAGAAAAACCGCTTCACCTACTCTCCCGCAAAAACCATCCTGCGCCTCGTCATGCTGGCCATCATGGTTGTCGCCATTGTGGCCGGGTTAGGTTCGCTGATGGCTCTGCTGGCTCCTTACAGCAGTTACGGCCGCATCGTCAACAACCTGTTGCAGCCGCTGTACATCTGGTGCAACAACGGCCTGGCGGCCATCGCGGCACACTACGAGAGTTACGCTTTCTACGGCCGCGACGTGTGGCTCAAGAGCCTGCCGACATTCGGCATAGCCGTGGCAACCTTTGTCATCATCGCTGTGCTGGCATGGCGCCATGGACGCACCTATTGCAACACCATCTGCCCCGTGGGCACCGTGCTTGGCTATCTGGCCAAGTTCTCATGGTTCAAGGTGCGCTTCGACGCCGACAAGTGCAAGGCCTGTGGCCTGTGCACCCGCAACTGTAAAGCCAGTTGCATCGACTATAAGACTCATACCGTCGACTACACGCGCTGCGTGGCTTGCGGCAACTGCCTCGACAAGTGCAAGTTTGACTCGCTGCACTACGGCCCGGCCCGCAAGGCGAAAACCGCCGCGCCGGCCGACGAGCCCTCGCCCGAGCCTCGGGCCGACAGTGCCCGCCGCGCCGTGATGGTGGGCGGAGCCATCGTGGCCGCCGAGGCCGCCCTGGCTCAGGCCGGAAAGAAGGTTGACGGCGGACTCGCCGTGATTGAGGACAAGGCCGTTGTGAAGCGCGCCACGCCCATTACTCCCCCGGGCTCGCTGAGCGCCCGCAACATGGCTCGCCATTGCACCGCATGCCAACTGTGTGTGGCCCAATGCCCCAACGATGTGCTGCGGCCCAGCGGCAACCTGCTCACGCTGATGCAGCCCACCATGAGTTATGAGCGCGGATACTGCCGGCCCGAGTGCCACCGTTGCAGCGAGGTGTGTCCCACCGGCGCCATCACGCCAATCACGCTCGATGAGAAGGTGTCGACGCAAATCGGACACGCCGTGTGGGTCAAGGAAAACTGCGTAGTGCTCACCGACGGCGTGTCGTGCGGCAACTGCGCACGCCATTGCCCCAGTGGTGCCATCATGATGGTGCCCAGCGACCCCAACGACGACCTCTCGCCGATGGTGCCCGCTGTGGACCGCGCACGCTGCATAGGCTGCGGCGCCTGCGAGAATCTGTGTCCGGCACGGCCGTTCACGGCAATCTACGTCGAAGGACACGAGGTACACAAAACCATTTAAACACACACAGCCATGAATATCAACCGACAAGATAAACACTCGCTGTCGCGGCGAAACTTCCTGAAAGCCTTGGGCTTGGGCACAGCAGCCGCGTCGGTTCCAGCAATAGTGAGTTGCGCCAGCGGTGACGCCGACGCCGCAAAAAGCGACGAGCCGCCCATCGGCAAGATGACCTACCGCGTCAACCCCAAGACGGGCGAAAAGGTGTCGCTCCTGGGCTACGGCATGATGCGCCTGCCCACCATCGGTGCGAAAATGAGCGCCCGTGAGGCCGGCGACGCCGAAATCGACCAAGACATGGTAAACCGTCAGGTCGACTATGCCATCGAGCACGGCGTGAACTACTTCGATACCTCGCCAGCCTACTGCAAAGGTCGCAGCGAGCACTGCACCGGCATAGCGCTCAGCCGTCACAAACGCGAGGAATATTTCATCGCCACAAAACTCTCGAATTTCAACCCCGAGACGTGGAGCCACGAGGCGGGCGTAGAGATGTTCCAGAACTCGCTCAAGGAGTTGCAGGTCGATTATGTCGACTACCTGCTGCTGCACGCCATCGGCGGCGGCGAGGATGCCATGGCCGAATACCGCGCACGTTACGAGGACAACGGCCTGCTCGACTATCTGCTCGAGCAGCGCGAGAAAGGCGTCATCCGCAACCTGGGCTTCAGTTATCATGGCGACATCGCCGTGTTTGACTACCTGCTCGCCAACCACGACAAGTACAAGTGGGACTTTGTGCAAATCGAACTTAACTACCTCGACTGGAAGTTGGCCAACGAGATCAACGACAGCAACACCGATGCCGAGTACCTCTACGGCGAACTCGTCAAGCGCGACATCCCCGCCGTGATTATGGAGCCGCTGCTTGGCGGCCGCCTGGCCAAGTTGCCCGACCCGCTGGCCAATAAGTTGCTCAGTCGCGACCCGCAGAGCAGCGTGGCGTCGTGGGCATTCCGCTATGCCGGCACCTTCCCCAAGGTGCTTACCGTGCTCAGCGGAATGACCTTTATGGAGCACCTCAAGGAAAACCTGTGCACCTACAGCCCGCTCAAGCCACTCACTCAGGATGAGATGGCGTTTCTCGAGGGTGTGGCCGCCGAACTGGTGAGTTACAACACCATCCCGTGCAACGACTGCAAGTACTGCATGCCGTGTCCTTACGGCATCGACATACCCGCCATCTTTGTGCACTACAACAAGTGCTTGAGCGAGGGCAACGCGCCGCGCGAGCGACAGTCGCCGGAGTACTACAAGGAGCGTCGGGCTTTCTTGGTGGGCTACGACCGCAGCGTGCCCAAACTGCGTCAGGCCGACCACTGCATAGGCTGCGGACAGTGCGTACCACATTGCCCACAGCGCATTCGCATACCGCAGGAGTTGGAGCGCATCAGTCGCTACGTCGACGCACTGAAGCAGGGCAAAGACGCCACCGTGGAAGCCGACCCCGACTTCAACAAGAAGAAGTGACGCGCTGTTAAACACTTGAAAAACAATAATTAAAATAGATGAGTTATAGTTTCTTAGATTTCTTGAAGTTGCTCGGCGCCGTGGGCCTCTTCCTCTACGGTATGAAGGTCATGAGCGAGGGGCTGCAAAAGGCGGCCGGTAACCGACTGCGTTCCATCCTGTCGACCATGACGCGAAACCGTGCCATGGGACTGCTCACCGGTATGGTGATTACGGCACTGATTCAGAGTTCCAGCGCCTCGACATTGATGGTGGTGAGTTTTGTCAACGCCGGCCTGATGACCTTGGCGGAGTCAATCGCCGTGATTCTCGGTGCGAACATGGGCTCGACGTTCACCACATGGCTTGTGGCGTTCTTTGGATTTTCGATCGACACCAGCCTGTTCACCCTGCCGCTGCTCGCCATCGCTGTGCCGCTGCTCTTCGCCAAGAAAAGCCGCTACAAGAACATCGCCGAGTTCCTCATCGGTTTCGTGGTGCTCTTTATGGGACTGGCGGCAATCAGCGCCAATGTGCCCAACCTCTCGAAGTTCCCCGACATCTTCCAGGCGCTGCAGCAGTACACCTCGATGGGGTTCTGGTCGATGCTCATCTTCTTTGCCGTGGGCGTGCTCATCACCGCGGTGATTCAGTCGAGTGCCGCAACATTCTCGATAGTGCTGATTTTCGCCATCAAGGGCTGGATTCCTTACGACATGGCCTGCGCAATGGTGCTGGGTAGCAACGTGGGCACCACCATCACGCCGCTGCTGGCGTCGCTGCGCGCCAACGTTGCCGCCAAGAAAGCCGCTGTGAGCCACCTGCTCTACAACCTGGTGAGCGCGGCGTGGATGTTTGTGGTGTTCTTCTTGTTTGTCAAGGCTACGGCATGGATTACAACGGCTCTGCCTTTCGGATGGAACGACCCCAACCTGCTCTACACCACGGTGCACTCCGGCGGACAGTCGACCCCGGTGCTCGTGGCGTCGATGTCGTGGGGACTCACCATCTACCACACGCTCTACAATGTAGTGAGCCTGCTGCTCATCTTGCCGTTCTTCAACCTGCTTACCAAGACCGTCGACAAAATGGTGAAGGGTGAGACCGAAACCAGCGAGGACGAGTTCCAACTCAAATTCATCTCGGCTGGCCTCGTGAGCAACTCGGAGTTGAACATCCTGGCTGCCCAGCGCGAAATTATCATCTTCGCACAGAAGACCGAGGAAATGCTAGGCATGGTGAAAACGCTCATCCATGCCAAGGCTGGCAGCGGCGCGTTTAACGACATGCGCTCACGCATCGAGAAATACGAGGAGATGAGCGACCACATGGAGTATGAGATTGCCAAGTTTCTCAACGAGGTGATGGACGGCCGCCTCAGCCACGAGGCCAAGTTGCGCGTGACGACCATGCTCAATATCGTCAGCGAACTCGAGAGTATCGGCGACAGTTGCAACAACCTGGCACGCACACTGCAGCGCAAGAGCGAGGCCAAGGCGCACTTCACCGAATACAACTACAAGCAAATCGACACCATGTTCCAGTATCTCAGCGAGGCCATGAGCAACATGCTGGCCGTGCTGTGCGACGTTGAAAACGTCACCGTCGACGACCTTACACGCAGTTACAACAAGGAGCAGCAAATCAACGAGTTCCGCAATAAGTGCCGCGACGAGAACATCGAGAACATCAACGAGAAACTCTATCCCTACTCGGCCGGTGTGTTCTACATGGACGTGATTTGCGAGGCCGAGAAACTGGGCGACTACATCGTGAACGTCATCGACAGCGTCGAGGAGCAAATGCGGCGCAGCCTGGAAGACGATGCCGGACGCCCGGTAATTGCCGAACTGAATCCTCAAAAGTCGGCACGAGGAAAAATCTAACGCATGAAAATTATCAGATAAACACTTATAAATCAACTAAAAACATCATGAAATCGTTAAAAGGAACAAAAACCGAGAAGAATCTGCAGATTGCTTTTGCCGGCGAGTCGCAGGCACGCAACAAATACACTTATTTTGCCTCCAAGGCCAAGAAAGAGGGCTATGAGCAGATAGCCGCCATCTTTGAGGAGACGGCCAACCAGGAGAAGGAGCACGCCAAGATGTGGTTCAAACTGCTCGAGGGCGGCGCCATCCGCGACACCGTGGAGAACCTTAAGGCCGCCGCCGACGGCGAGAACTTCGAGTGGACCGACATGTACAAGCAGATGGCCATCGACGCTCGCGAAGAGGGCTTCGACGACATCGCCGACAAGATGGAAGGCGTGGCCGCAGTAGAGAAGGGCCACGAGGAGCGCTACCGCAAGTTGCTCGCCAACGTCGAGGGCGCACTGGTGTTCTCGCGCGACGGCGACGCAATTTGGCAGTGCCGCAACTGCGGACACATCCACGTGGGTCCCAAGGCGCCCGAGCGCTGCCCAGTGTGCGACCACCCGCAGGCCTACTTCCAACTGATGGCACAAAATTATTGATTTAACAACATTAACCACTGAGTGCCGAGCGTACATAACCCGCACGGCACTCAGTATTTCACCTCATTACAGCAACTATGAATCGTAACGACCTGCAAATATTTTGCAAAAACACGCAAGAATACTTCGATGTCACCGGCGGTGAAACACTGCTCGACGTAGCGCGCACGCTGCGTTCGCGACTCAACGTGAATCCGCTGTGCGCTTTGGTCAACAACAAAGTCGAGGACCTGAATTACCCCATCTACCATCCTAAGCAGGTGGAGTATGTGGGGATTGGACATCCCTCAGGGCAGAGGGTGTACGTGTGGTCGCTGTGCATGGTGCTGTACAAGGCCCTCAACGACCTGTATCCTGGCAAGCGCCTGCGCTTTGAGCACTCGATGAGCGGTGGATACTACTGCATCATCAAGCACGACACCGAGGATGTGACGCCCGAGATGGTCTTTGACCTGCACCGCCGAATGGCCGAAATCATTGAGGCCGACATGCCCTTTGTGCGTCGCGAGCGACTCACCGTCGACGTGATTGAGATGTTTCGTGAGCAAGGTCTTAACGACAAGGTTCGGCTGCTGGAGACGGTGCCGCAACTCTACACCACCTACTACAAACTCGACGACATCATCGACTCGTTCTACGGGCCGCTCGTGCCTTCCACGGGCTATCTCAAGCACTGGGATCTCCAGCCCTATGCCGGAGGCATGGTGCTGATGGCTCCGCGCGACAGCAGCGAGAACCCCGAACTCACCTTTGCTCACCGGCCCAAGATGTTCCAGGCCTTCAAGGATTATGTGACGTTCAACGACATCATCGGCATTGACGACGTGGGTGGCGTCAACAAGGCCATCGCCAACCATCAGGCGCCAATGCTCATCAACGTTGCCGAGGCCCTGCACAACAAGATGTTCGACACCATAGCCCGCGACATTGCGCAGCGCTACGAGCATGGCGGTGCTCGCGTGGTGCTCATCGCCGGGCC
Organism: uncultured Bacteroidales bacterium; assembly: GCA_902776835.1. Classification (GTDB taxonomy): domain Bacteria; phylum Bacteroidota; class Bacteroidia; order Bacteroidales; family Muribaculaceae; genus Sodaliphilus. The sequence continues at coordinate 54,735 of CACYRK010000010.1, read as the reverse complement.
GTCGTCGAGCGGCAAGACCACGTCGAGCAAGCGCCTGGCCATCCAGTTGGTCACCAACTACATAGTGCCAAAGGTCATCAACCTCGACAACTACTTCGTGAACCGCGACCGCACACCCCGCGACGAGAGCGGCGACTACGACTATGAGTCGCTCTACGCGCTCGACCTCGAGCAGTTTAACCACGACCTTACCGACCTGCTCGCCGGAAAAGAAGTGTCCATGCCCACCTACAACTTCACCACCGGTCAGCGCGAGTATCGTGGCAACACGCTGCAACTCCAAGACAACAATATCCTGCTCATCGAGGGCATTCACGGGCTCAATCCCGAACTCACCAAGCCCATCCCCGAGGAGCAGAAGTTCCGCCTCTACGTGTCGGCTCTCACCACGCTCAACATCGACGACCACAACTGGATTCCCACCAGCGACACTCGCCTGCTGCGACGCATAGTGCGCGACAGCAAGTATCGCGGTGCCTCGGCCCGCGACACAATCTCGCGGTGGGCCAGCGTGCGCCGCGGCGAGGAGAAGTGGATTTTCCCCTTCCAGGAAAATGCCGACGCAACATTCAATTCCTCGCTGCTCTTCGAAATCCCTGTCATCAAGTTGCAGGCCGAAAACGTGTTGCGGCAGGTGCCGAACAATGTGCCCGAATATGCCGAGGCTAACCGCCTGCTGCGTTTCCTGGCATACTTCGACTCTATCGACGAGACCGATATCCCCAGCACAAGCCTGCTGCGTGAATTCGTGGGCGGCAGCAGTTTCCATTATTAAAGTTGTATCCACCATATTTAGAATAGAATCGATAGTTGCCATAAAGGTTATAAGTTGGTTTCGGATTTTCAAACATTCAGCCAAATCAAGGATTTTTATAATAAATTATAGTTAAAAAAAGCAAATTCGTTGTGAACGTTTTTATGTTTTCATAACTTTGCATCAATCTTCAATGATTTTGGAATAATTTTTTGTCTTTTGACAAAGAAAGTTATAATTAAATGTTTTTTTATTAACCAATAACCACATTTTATGAAAAAATTAGCAGTACTTCTTTTTGCATTGGTGGTTGCTGTTGGCGTGCAAGGTGCTCCCGTTAAGGTTGTACGCAGTGTCGACAACAATCGCATGGTTGTTAAGAAAGAGATTACTACCAAGCACAAATTTGTGAAGGAATCTCCGCGCGCTCACGCTCTTGAAGGCGCTACCCGCATCATCAGCGAGCAGCCCGAAGGCGAGGCTGTGACCTACCGCCGCACAGGCGATTGCGTATACGCAACGAGTAACGGCATTACGGCTGGTAGCGAGAGTGGCTCGACCACTATCGTCTTCGGTTCCGACAACAAGGTTTATTTCAAGGAAATTTTGTCTGGTGCCAATGCTTATTTTGGCACAGCCTGGGTTGAGGGTACTATAGAAGACAACAAAATCACCGTGCCCCTGGGACAGTCGATTTATTGGTCTGAGACTTATAGTGCCGACGTGGTCCTTGTTTGGGGCTCAAGCTACCTCTATACTGCCACCAATGCTTCTGGTGAAGAAGGCCTGTTCGTTGGTTTTGATGAGGCAGAAGGTGTTACCTCAGTTACTTACATTATCGATCCCGATGCTAAGACCATCTCGTTGGTTAACGATCTGGAGCAGCCCGAGGTGCCTGCAGAATATGCTGATTATGCAGCCTATTATGCTGCTGGCTTGAGTTGCAAATGGACCGATGATGATAGTTTTGGTGGCTTTGTGGCAAAGAACACCGTCTTCACCGAGGTTGACCCAAGCAGCCTGCCCACCATTATCAGCGAGCAGCCCGAGGGCGACCTGATTATTTACAACCGCTATGGTGGTTACATTGCAAACAGTTTCTTCGGCGTTATGAATGGCGAACTCGACGGCAAGGTGAGCGTGGTCTTCGCCGAGGACGGCAAGGCGTATATCCAGAACCCCCTGTGGTATCACGACGGTTACGGATCTTGGGTTGAGGGTACCTACGACGAGGCGACCGGCATCATCTCTGTTCCCATTGGCCAATATCTCTCTTGGGACGACGAGGATGGCTACGGTGTCCAACTTGGCTGGGGTGAGACTACAGTCGAGCAGGATGGTGTTGATGAGGAGACTGGTGAACCCAACTACTTGTTGGGCTATAGCGCAATCGATGTTGACAACATCGAATTCCAGGTTGATAACGACAAGAAGTTGATCACCCTGCTTAACACCCAGGGCGATTTGAACGCCGAGTTCCCCATGAACTATGTGGCTACCGGTATGATGGGCTATTATTCGGATGACCTGTCGATGTCTACTCTTGAGTTCGGCGTGACATTCGAGGTAGTTGAAGCAGTTCCTGCTGTGCCCGCCGACCCGACGGCCGACGATTGGTATGACTGCGGTAATGAGAATGGCTTCAGCAAGTTCTATTTCACTCTGCCTTCCACCGACGTTGATGGCAACAAACTTGCTAAAGAATTCTTGAGTTACAGCATCTTCATTGACAATGATCAGTTGTTCACCTTCCCCGCTGCGGATTACACCTACGACCTCACCGAGGACATCACCGAGGTTAATTACGATCTCTTCAGCAATGCTGTTGACTTCCGTGACTACTTTGTGTACATGTATCGCACCAATGCCGAAGGTTATGAGCCCCTGTTCACTGAGCGCATCGGTATTCAGGTTTACTACACCGTGGATGGTGTTCGAAACGCTTCTAACATCGTTTACTGGCCCGAGAGTGCAGTTGAGACTGTAGAGGTAAGCGGTTACGTAGTTGACCAGGATGGCAATCCTCTCGATGGTGCTACCGTTACCTTCACTCCGGATGTGAACTTGGGTAGGGACGACGCTCCGCGCCACGCCGAGGCTGAGCCTGTTACCGCTGTTACCGCTGCTGATGGCTCGTTCACCGCTGAACTCGCCGCCAACACCGACTACAACGTGGTTGTCGCTTACGACGAGGCTTCGACCGAGTTCGATATGTCGACCGAGGAAGAGGACATCGACCTCGAGACCATCGTGCTCGACATTGAGAACACTGGCATCAACGACCTGACCGCCAACAAGCAAGTGGCTTCGACCACCTACTTCGACATGGCAGGCCGCAAGGTGAGCCAGCCCACCGATGGCGTATTCGTTAAGAGCGTACGCTACACCGATGGCACTGTTGTCACCGTTAAGGTTATCAAGTAACACTTCCTAAGAGCGCCTCTATAGCCTCTATAGCCTCTATAGCATTTATAGCATTAATAGCATTAATAGCATTTATAGCATTTATAGCATTTATAGCATTAATAGTTTCTATAGACACAATAGGCGTAAGACCAAAAAAGCGCGCGGCTTACATTGGCCGCGCGTTTTTTTTGCATTTGCATTCTTCGCCCCCAGTGCCGAGGCGAAGCCAAAATGCCGCAAATTAAGGTGTCTTCGCCCGTAGGGCGAACATTTTGGTAGCCCCCAGTGCCGAGGCGAAGCCAAAGTGCCGCAGATTAAGGTGTCTTCGCCCGTAGGGCGAACATCTTGGTAGCCCCCAGTGCCGAGGCGAAGCCAAAGTGCCGCAGATTAAGGTGTCTTCGCCCGTAGGGCGAACATTTTGGTAGCCCCCAGTGCCGAGGCGAAGCCGAGGAACTGGGGGGGGAGGGAAGGCATCACCCCGGTCGTCGCCAACGGCGACCACACCTCAATAAAATCAATCTTTCAAAAAATATCGCTCATCTATCTCAGCGCCATTCTTGGTGATAAAATCCCTATATTCGTTTTCAAAAGCAATGTTTTTGTGATGCTCTTTTTGCCCGATGATGTATTGCCTAATTATGGGAATCTCTTCTTTTGAATAACTGAATGCAGCATAACCTTGGCCCCATCCTTCAAAATTACGAAAAGATTGATTCCTTCTAAGCCAGGAGTTGGTGGAGAATTTTATTCGTCGCACAAATTCTGACACTGATATTTGAGGGGGTATTGAAACAAGAATGTGAAGGTGGTCGGGCATACCACCAACGCGATACAACTTGCCATCTAAATTATTAATGAAACCATTGATATAAGCGTACAATTCACGTTCATGTTCTTCAACGATTGTTGGTTTACGACGATATGTGCTGAAAACGATGTGATAAATCAGATTTGTATAACTCATAATGTTTGTTTTTATTTCTTTTGGGGTGTGGGTGGTCGCCTTCGGCGACGGCATGGGGGGCGTTTCCTCCCACCCCCAGTTCCTTCGGCACTGGGGGCTACCCAGATGTTCGCCCTTTGGGCGAAATATACGCCCTATCCCGCATCCGCATCCCCCCAGTTCCTTCGGCACTGGGGGCTACCCAGATGTTCGCCCTTTGGGCGAAATGTACCCCATCCTGGATATGAAAAGACGTTGCGTGGTTACCCTGATGTTCGCCCTTTGGGCGAAATCATTGAGGGCGCTATCTTCAGGGCGACCTCTTCAAGACGCTCCTCAGGTATGTTGCTTATTAGGTGGGGGGTTAGTGGGCGTCGAGCCAGTTGGTGGCGGTGCCGTGGCTGGCGGTGAGGCGCACGCCACCGTGGTAGGCATTCTCCATCTCGGTAATGACGATGTCCTGCACCTGCGGCAGTTCGCTCGGCACCACGTCGAAGTTCAACTCGTCGTGCACTTGCAGAATCATGCGTGAGCGCAGGCCGGCCTGCTGCATGCGTCGGTGTATGGCAATCATCGCTACCTTTATCACGTCGGCCGCGGTGCCCTGGATAGGCGCGTTAACCGCGTTGCGCTCGTTGAAGGCGCGCACCACGGCGTTACGCGAATTGATGTCGGGCAGCATGCGTCGGCGGCCCATCAGCGTGGTCACATAGCCCTGCGTGCGCGCCTGGGCCACGCTGCGGTCGATGTAGTCGCGCACCTGCGGGAAGGTGGCGAAATAGCCGTCGATAAGCATCTTGGCCTCGGCCCGCGGGATATTCAGACGCTCGGCAAGACCGAAGGCCGATATGCCGTACAGAATCCCGAAATTGGCCGTTTTCGCCTTGCGACGCTGGTCGGCAGTGACATTCTCCAGCGGCTCGTGGTAAATTTTTGCCGCTGTGATGGCGTGGATGTCCTGGCCCTCGGCGAAAGCCTCGAGCATCGTGGCATCCTTGCTCAGGTCGGCCACCAGGCGCAACTCAATCTGTGAATAGTCGGCACTGAAAAACACGTTGCCGTCGGCGGGGATGAAGGCGCGGCGTATCTCGCGGCCCTCGTCGTTGCGCACCGGGATGTTCTGCAGGTTGGGGTTTGTCGACGACAGTCGTCCGGTGGCGGTTACCGTTTGGTTATAAGTGGTGTGGATGCGCCCCGTGGCGGGGTTGATAAGTTGCGGCAGGGCGTTGACGTAGGTCGACAGCAGCTTGCGTATTCCCCTAAGTTCCAATATCTTGTCGATGAGCGGGTGGCGGTCGCGCAGTTTCAGCAGCACGTCCTCGGTGGTGGAATATTGCCCTGTTTTAGTCTTTTTGGCCTTTGCGTCGAGTTTCAGGCGGTCGAAAAGAATCTCGCCCACCTGTGCCGGCGATGCCGTGTTAAACTCGCATCCGGCCAGTTCCCAGCACTCGCGCTCCAGCGTGTTCATCTGCTCGGTGAGCGTGATGGAATAGTCGTTAAGCGCCTTCACGTCGATGCGCGCGCCGGCCATCTCCATGCTTGCCAGCACCTCCACGAGCGGCATCTCCACGTCGCGCAGCAGGTGCGTGATGCCCTCCTGCTCAATGCGGGCGTCGAGCGCGGCAGGCAGCGCCAGTGTGACGTCGGCCAGTTCACCGGCCACCGTGGTAAGCCGCTGCGGGCTCACCTGGTGCAATTTCAGTTGTCCGCGGCCTTTTGGACCCAAATATGATTCTGCGGTGGAAACGCTGTAGCCCAGCAGTTCAATGGCGATCTCTGCCGTGCTGTGTCCGCGCTCGGGCTGCAGCAGGTAGTGTGCCACGCTGGTGTCGTAATACGGCGCTGTGAAGGGCAATTTTGCGGCGTATAGCATCACCATGATGCGTTTCACGTCGTTGGCTATGATGCGTGCCTGTCCGGCAAAGAGCGGCGCCACGGCCTGCAGCATCCACCCCATGGCATCGAAGTGGAAATACACCGCCTTGCCCGCATGAGCGCAGGCCGCCAGGCCCACCCAAGTGGCGCGCATGGCCTCCTCGCCCTCGCTGATGAGCGCCACGGCGATTTCGCTCGATTTGAGCAGTTGTGCCACCTCGGCCGCGGCGGCATCGAAGTCGGTAATCAGTCGGTATCCGCTATGGTCGCAGGTAAACGCCGGCTGGGCGGGTGCCGCGGCGGGTGCCTCCGGCTCGCTCAAGTCGAAGAGCGACAACTGGCCACCTGCCGTAGCCGCGGGTGCAGCAACCGGGGCTGCCGGAGCCACTGGCGCCGGTGAGGACGCTGGCGCGTCGGCAAGGCCTATGTTAGCCTCGCCATGGTCGATGATGCGCGTGGTGAGAGTGCGGAACTCCAGTTCGCCAAACACCTGGCGCAGGGCGTCCATGTCGGCCGCACGCCGCCGCGTGTCCTCGAGGTCGAGGTCGATGGGCGCGTCGGTGACGATAGTGGCCAGGAATTTCGAGAACTTGATTTGCTCCGCATTGTCGATGATGCGCTGTTTTAAGGCCCCTTTCAACTCGTCGGTGTGCTCGAGCAGGTTCTCCACGCTGTGGTACTGCTGGATGAGTTTCTCGGCCGTTTTTGGGCCCACGCCGGGGCATCCGGGGATGTTGTCGGCCGAGTCGCCCATGAGCGCCATGATATCTATCACCTGGAGCGGCGATTCGATGCCGTATTTCTCTTTAACCTCCTCAACGCCCTGGATTTCGCCCTTCGACGGGTTGAAAATCTTCACTTGTGGCGTGACCAACTGGCCGAAGTCCTTGTCGCCCGTCACCATGTAGGTGAAAAAGCCCTCGTTCTGTGCTCGATGCGCCAGCGTGCCAATCACGTCGTCGGCCTCGTAGCCCTCGACCTGATAGACCGGGATGTGATAAGCCTCGAGGATGCGTTTGATGTAAGGCACCGCCACAAGGATTCCCTCGGGAGTCTCGCTGCGGTTGGCTTTATATTCCTTGAATGCCTCGTGGCGGAACGTCTTGCCACCGGGGTCGAAGCACACCGCCATGTGCGTGGGTCGCTCGCGTTTGAGCAAATCCTGCAGCGTATTCACAAAGCCAAACACCGCACTGGCATCGAGGCCCGTCGTGGTGATGCGCGGATTGCGGAACATCGCATAGAATGCTCTGAAAATCATCGCATAAGCATCGACGAGCATCAGTTTCTTCGTTTCCATAAAGCCGATGGAGATTAGAGATTAAAGATGCTGTTGTTTACTGCTCGGGCTCGGGTGCTGGCTCTGCCGGCTCGGTAGGTGCTGGCGCGGGTTCCTCCCTGTCAGGTATTGTGTCAGCAAAGTCGATTGAGTCGTTGAGGAACAGCGTGTCGGGCTCCCACGGCTCTACGCACCCCTGATACATGTTGGGGTCGATATACTGCTTCGGCTCGCCGAAACGCCCGCCATACTTCTGGTTGAACGCCGGGTCGTCGAACACCATCTTCAAGAACTCGCCGCAGATGGGCAGCGCGGTGCGGTTGCCCTGCCCCAACGCCCCGGTGCGGAAGTGGATTTGCCGGTATTCACCGCCCACCCAGGCGCCACACACCAGTTTTGGCGTCACGCCCACAAACCAGGCGTCGGCATGGCGGTTGCTCGTGCCGGTCTTTCCGCCGAAGTCCACGCCGTAGCGCCACTCCGACACATAATTGTTGAGCGACTGGCTCGTGCCGCCAGCATCGTTTACGCCGGCCAGCAGCATTTGCTGCATGAAGTAGGCCGAGCGGTAACTCAGCGCCTGACGGGTGTCGGTGGGCGCGCGATACACCTCGTTGCCGTCCTGGTCGACGATGTGCGTCACCAGCACAGGCACGTGGTATTGTCCGTCGGCCACCACAGTGCCGTAAGCGTTGACCAACTCCAGCAGACTCACATCGCTGGCGCCAAGCGACAGCGCAAGCGTCTCCTCGAGCGGCGAGGTGATGCCCATGTCGCGGGCCGTCTGGGCAACCACGGGGATGCCCACATCGATGCCCACGCGCACCGCAATACTGTTGACGCTCTGCGCAAATGCTGAGCGCAGCGTCATGTCGCTGTAGGAGAAGTGGCCGTTGGCATTGGTGGGATGCCAGTGTTCCATCTCGCGGGTGCGCTCGTTGAACACCAGCGTGTCGAAATATTGGTCGCGCCGACGGTCACACGGCACCATGCCGCGCTCCATCGCCGCAGAGTAGACAAACAGTTTGAAGGTGCTGCCCGGCTGATGCTTGGTGCTCACCTTGTCGTATTTCCACGTGTCGAAGTCCACATCGCCCACCCATGCCTTGACGTGCCCCGTCTGGGGCTCCATGGCGATGAATCCGGTGTGCATAAAGTGGAGCATGTAGCGTATCGAGTCCATCGAACTCATCTCCATGTACAGGCTGTCGTTCTCGTAGTCGAACAGATGCACCTGATGCGGCAGGTTCATGTAATAGTTCACCGAGTCCAAGTCGTTGGGGAAGCGTGCCAGCAGGCCGCGATACACCTCGGTGGTGCGCGCCTTCTCCTCGACGAAGTTGGGAATTACGTCGCCATTCTCGTCGATCCAGCACTCATCGTTGCCCCAGTGGCGGTTGAAGTTTTCCTGAATCTTGCGCATCTGGTTGCTAACCGCCTGCTCGGCATGCTTCTGCATGCGCGTGTCGATGGTAGTGTAGATTTTCAATCCGTCGCGGAACAGGTCGTGGTTTGTTGCGCGGCACCAGTCGTCGAGTTCGTTTTTCACCGCCTCGCGGAAGTACAGCGCCTCGCCGTCGTAGGCACTCTCAATCGAGAAGTTCAGTTCGATGGGCAGTGCCGACACCGAGTCGTATTGCGCCTGGGTGAGGTCGCCCCGCACGCGCATGTTGTCGAGCACCACATTGCGGCGCTGCAGGCTGTTTTTCGGGTTCAGGCGCGGATTGTAGGTGCTGGTGGCCTTCAGTAGACCCACGAGCACGGCACTCTCTTGCAACTTGAGTTTTTGCGGCGTGGTGCCGAAATAGGTGCGCGCTGCAGTCTTGATGCCGTAGGCGTTCGACCCGAAGTCAACCGTATTGGCATACATCTCCAGGATTTCCGACTTGTCGTAGAACATCTCGATTTTCGTGGCCAGAATCCACTCTTTGCTCTTCATGATGAGCATCTTCACGCCTGGGATGTAGCCCAGCAGGCCGGTAGAGTAGTAGGTGCGCGTGCGGAACATGTTTTTCACCAGTTGCTGCGTGATGGTGCTTGCGCCACGCGGCTTGCCGTGCAATATCATGTCTTTCACTGCCGCTATCAGGCCGCCATAGTCGATGCCGTGATGGCTGTAGAATCGCTCGTCCTCGGTGTCGATGAGCACCTTGAAAAACTCGGGGTTAATCGAGTCGTAGGCCACGATGGTGCGGTTCTCATCGAAGTATTTGCCCAACTCCTTGCCGTCGGCACTGTAGATGTAACTGGCCTGGTTGGTCTTTGGGTGCATCACTTGGTCGGTCGACGGCGACTTGCCGAAGAGCCATAGGAAATTGATGTCGACAGCCACAAGATACAGGAAAAACGACACAATAATCGTAGCCAGTGCCACGAGCACCTTGATGTACCACGGCTTGCCGCGATACAGGCTCTTGTAACCGTTTTTGCACGCACGCCAGCCGCGCGCTATTGCTTTCAGCCAATTGGTCGAGGATGATGATTCTTTGTGTTTCATAATAGAGTGAATCTTGTGGAGTGAGCAAAAACCTTAAGGATGAATTCTATATAACAACCCTCCTAAATAAACGTCCAGGTGATGTAGCCAACACCCTCTTGTGTGGTGTTTTTCGGAACCGAGAAGGCGCTCTTGAGCGACTCCTGCTCGCACGCGCGTCGCACCTCGTTGTGGCTCCATGCCTCACCCTTGCCGCTGTGCACCTTGGCTTCGATGACCTTCCCGCGCGCGTTTACGCGCACGCGCACCGTTACCGAGCCGGTCCAGTAACTGTGGGGGCGTCCCCAGTGCTCGAGTGTGTAGCCCACGAGGCCGCCAATGCCCGGCTTGCCGCTGAGCGCGCCCTGCGTGGAGTTGCCGTTGGGGCTGCCCTGTTTGCCCGATCCGCTGCCCGACGACTTGCCGAAGGCGTTCGACGTGCGCTTCTCGGCGTCGCTGGTCTGCTGCCCGCGTTTCACCTGCTCCTTTTTCGGGTCAGGCTTGGTGTCGGTGGCCGGACCGGTCTTCTTGGGCTTTTCGGTCTTGGGCTGCTCCTTAACCTTCATTGGCGACGGATCCTTGGCGCTCACCAACGGCTTGGCCTGGTGCGCCGGCTCGCCAGCGTCGTCCAGGTCGTCGCCCTCGACGTTAGGCTCGGGGGCTACCTCGGCGTCGGTGGGCGACTCAGTGTCCATCTGGTCGCTCTCGCTGGGGTCAAGTTGGTTGCCCAGCATGACGTATTCGCCGCCAAACATTATAGAGTCCTGCTCGAGTTGCGACAGGTCGACGCCCTCGGGGGGGTACTGATAGCGCAGGTGGCAACTCACCATCAGCAAGATTGCCAATGCGGTGAGCAGCACGGTGAGCAGGGCAGATATTATTCTATTCTTATCCATTGTGATGTAAGTGTTTACTGTCGCCGACGCAGTGGCCGGTGGTAAAAACTTGCGCTAAATCGAGTCGGTCGCGCTAGGGGTCTGCGACGTCGGCTTGGTGGCCAACACGATCTTCAGCCCCGCTTTCGAGCCCTTGTCCAGGACCTCGACGATGGTGCCATAAGGCACCTCCTCGTCGGCGTACAGGGCGACAAACTCTTGTGGATTACTCGCTTTGAGCGATTGCAGGAACCCAGCCAACTGATTCATGGGCAGCGGCGTCAGCGGCGACTGCTGCGTGCTGTCGGCCTGGGTAGAATACATATTCAAGTCTTTGTCGATGTAGATGCGCGTGGTGGGCTTCAGCGGCGTCTGCTGGCTGCCCTGGGGCAGGTTGACCTCCAGTGCCGACGGATAGACAAACGTGGAGGTGACCATGAAGAAGATGAGCAGCAGGAAGATGACGTCGGTCATCGAAGCCATGCTAAACATCGACAAGGTGTTGTGTTGTCTCTTCAGTGCCATAACAATGCAAGTTATGAGGTGAGCAGTAGTGAATTACTTGGCGGGCTCGTTGAGCAGGTCCATGAACTCCATCGTCTTGCCCTCAAGTTTGTTCATCACCTTGTTCACGCGTGAGTTGAGGTAGTTGTAGGCAAACAGGGCAACGATACCCACGATAAGACCGGCGACGGTGGTAATCAGAGCCTCGTAGATGCCGCCAGCCAGAATGGTGACGTTGCTCTGCACACCGGCGCTGGCCAGTTGGAAGAAGGCTTGCACCATACCGGTGACCGTTCCCAAGAAACCAATCATGGGGGCTCCGGCGGCCGTGGTGGCGAGCCAAGTGAAGCCTTTCTCAAGTTTGGCAATCTCCATGTTGCCCACGTTCTCGATGGCCACCATCACGTCGTTCATCGGGCGGCCGATGCGCGACACGCCCTTGCCAATCATGCGCGAATACGGTGTGTTGGTGCTCTCGCACAGTTGCTTAGCCTCGTCGATGTCGCCATTATGGATGAAATTCTTAATCTTCTCCATAAATGCGGCATCCTCGCGCGATGCCTTGTTGATGGCAAAGAATCGCTCAAAGAAGATGTATATACTTACAATCGCCAATAATGCCAGCGGAATCATAAGCCAGCCTCCGGCTTGGGTAAGTTCCCAAACCGAGAGTTCTTTAACGACGGGCTCGGCGGCCGTGGCAGCCGGTGCTGCAGCCTGCGCGAGGGTGTCGGTCACGGCGGCAACTTGCTGGGTCATGGTGTCGATGGCGTTGGCAGCCTGCTGGGCAAGCGTGTCGGCAACAGCAGGTGTCTGTGCCAGAATGGTGTTGAGTAGTGCCATAGTGTGTTGTGTAATGTGTAATGTTATTATTTTGTGTTATGATTTATTCTTATTTCAAGCAGGCCTTATAAGCCTTCACAGTAGCCTCGAGGCCCAAATACAGGGCATCGCTGATGAGTTGGTGGCCTATCGACACCTCGGCCAGGTGAGGCACGCGCTCATGGAAGAACGTGAGGTTCTGCAGGCCTAGGTCGTGCCCGGCATTGATGCCGAGGCCCAACTCGTGTGCCAGTTCGGCCGCCTCGACAAAGGGTGCCACCGCGCTCTCGCGGTCGGCAGTGTACCCGGCAGCATAAGGCTCGGTGTAGAGTTCCACGCGAGCCGTGCCCGTGCGGGCTGCCAGCCGCAGGTTGTCGAGGTCGGTGCCCACAAAGATGCTCGGACGGATGCCCGCGGCACGCAGCCGCGACACCACGTCGGTGAGAAACTCGAGGTTGGAAGCCACGTCCCAACCGGCATTCGACGTGAGCACGCCAGGCGCATCGGGCACCAGAGTCACCTGCTCGGGTTTCACGTCGAGAACGAGAGCCATAAAGTCGTCGCTCGGATAACCCTCGATATTAAACTCGGTGGTCACCAGCGGGCGAAGGGCATACACGTCGGTGCGGCGGATGTGGCGCTCGTCGGGACGCGGATGCACTGTGATGCCGTCGGCACCCCAACGCTGGCAGTCCACTGCCACGGTTTCTACGCAAGGCACGTTGCCGCCACGGGCGTTGCGCAAAGTTGCTATTTTGTTAACGTTAACGCTAAGTCGTGTCATCATTGGTATTTTTGTTTATTACAATTACGCACAATTACATTTTTTATTGTAAATTTGCATCACAATAGTTCTCGCCATGCGTGGCGTACAGGCGAGAAAGCCTTGTTTTGCATTGTGCAAAAATAGGTGGAATTATTGAGATATAAAAATGAATACCCTTAAAAAGTGGTCAGAAGGCCCTTTTTTGCAGGAAAAATAAGGTTTTTTAAGATGAAAAAACTCGCAATCTTTGGCAATGGCGGCCAACACGAGCATCTACCCGAAATCGTAGGCCTCCTCGACGCTCTCGAGGCGCGCCACATCCCGATGGTGGTGGAACAGGACTTTGAGCAATACATCCGGCAGTCGGTGCCGGGCCGAAAAGCCTTGCCGGCCCTCGACGCGCGACAGGGTGTCGATGCCGATGCCGCACTGAGTCTGGGCGGCGATGGCACCTTCCTCACCACCGTCATGTGGGTGGGCAAGCGCGAACTGCCCATCATGGGTGTCAACACCGGTCACCTGGGCTACCTCACCGCTTGCAACATCGCGCAAGCCGTCGAGGCTGTCGAACTGCTCCTGCACGACAAGGTGCTTATCGACAGGCGAACCATGCTGCAGGTCGACTGCGACGTGGTCGACATCGACCACCCTTACGCCCTCAACGATGTGGCAATCCTGCGAAAAGACAGCACAGCAATGCTCGAGATGGAAACCAGTCTCGACAGCCAGCCGCTCACCACCTACAAGGCCGACGGACTGGTGATCTGCACCCCCACGGGCAGCACGGCCTACAACCTGAGCGCCGGAGGGCCTATCCTCGCACCGTCGACGCCTTGCCTGGCCATCTCGCCACTGTCGCCACACTCGCTCACCATGCGACCCATGGTGGTCCCCGACACCGCTGCCGTGACCATCGCCACACGCTCGCGAGCCACACATTTCCACGTCAGTCTCGACGGCGAGGCCTACACCCTGCCCATCGGAGCCACCATGACAGTGCGAAAAGCGCCATTCAGCGCACACGTCGTCCAACTGCCCGGCCAAAACTTCGCCGCCACCCTCCGCCACAAACTCCACTGGGGACTATAACCAACACACAATTCGCAGGCATTAGGCTGAAGCCCAAGGCCTTACCGCACGCTGTTGCGCCACTTCACTGCCAAAAGGCTTCGCATCGAATGTTCGATTATTCGAATGCTCGATGATTTGCATTTTGCCCTACCATACACCCTCGCACCTCCCCCCCTCCCCCAAAAAAGCCAAAAATGAACAAAAGGGGACGGTTCCTTTTTATTCACTTTTGGAGGTATGATGCTGGGATATAGGATTTTAAAAAAATGGTAAAATCAAAAATGAACAAAAAGGGACGGTTCTATTTTATTCATTTTGGGGGGTGAGGGAGGGGATTCGTGGGGAAGTCGCTGGAGCGGCGAAATTAGGCTACGTTTCGGCAATACAAAATGAAAAACTTCGTGTTTCATTTTGTATTGCTCTCAACTTGCACTAATTTTGCAATAAAATTAGGAAGATGCGACTGAAACACATTGATATTACAAATTATAAGAACATTGCCGAGCAGTCGCTCACTTTTAGCGACGGCGTGAACTGCCTGATTGGCAACAACGGCATGGGCAAGACCAACGTGCTCGACGCCATCTACTTCTTGAGTTTCTGTAAGAGTTTTGTGCGTCAGCGTGATGCCGAGGTGATTCGCCATGGCGAGTCGTTCATGATGCTGCACGGCACTTACAGCAGGCGTGAGGCTACGGAGGATATCCGCGTGGCGTTGCAGGCCGGCAAGCGTAAGTCGGTGAGCCGTGGCGGCAAGGAGTATCAGCGGTTGAGCCAGCACATCGGGCTGCTGCCGCTGGTGATGGTGTCGCCGCTCGACTGGGACCTGATTCGCGGCAATGGCGAGGAGCGTCGCCGCTTTATGGACCAGATCATTGCTCAGGGCAACCCACAATATATGGAGGCGCTGATTCGCTACGCCAAGGCTCACGAGCAGCGCAACAGCATGCTGCGCAACGAGATGCGCGACGCGCTGCTCTACGAGACGGTGGAGCACGCGATGTGCGAGTCGGCGGCGACGATACACAGCGCACGCGAGAAGTGGACGCGCGACTTCACGCCGATATTCATGGAATACTACGCTGCCGTGGCGGGCGATGCCGAGCCGGTGGCGCTGAACTATGTGAGTCATCTGAATGATGCCACGATGGAGCAGGCGCTTGCCGCCACGCGCGAGCGCGACTTGGTGCTCGGCTACACCAGCCGTGGCCCACATCGCGACGATATCGAACTAACGCTGGGCACCCACCCGATGCGCAACACGGGTTCGCAGGGCCAGTGCAAGACTTACACCATTGCTCTCAGGCTGGCACAATACGACTTCTTGCGGCGCCATGTGCCCACCACGCCGATACTGCTGCTTGATGACATCTTCGACAAACTCGACGCACGTCGTGTTGAGCACATCGTCGACGTGGTGTCGAGCGAGCGATTCGGGCAAATCTTCATCACCGACACCAACCGCACCCACCTCGACGAGATTATGGCGCGGCAGGCCGGCGAGCACACAATGTTTATCGTTGAAAACGGCACCTGTGTGCCGGCACACTGACATCACTCTTATGAAACGCACTTATCCAAAACGTCTGGGCGAGGTGATTGACGACTTCCTCAAGCAGGAGCGTCTCGATGGCGAACTCGATCAGCAGCAAGCGCTTGCGCTGTGGCCCGAGATTGTGGGCCCCGGCATCAATCGCTATACCGTGCGCCGCACCGTGCGTGATGGCGTGATGACGGTGACCATCGCCAGCGCTGTGCTGCGCAATGAGTTGATGATGCATCGCTCGACGCTGATTGCTCGCATCAACCAGGCGCTGGGGCGCGATGTTATCAAGGAAATAGTTTTCAACTAAGGATTTATCAAAATATGATTGAGCAACCCAAGCACGGCTATATAGCCACACAACCTTTTTATTGCCGCACGACGGTGCAGATGCGCTTCGACGACATCGACGCACTCGGCCACATGCACAACTCCAAATATCTGGGCCTGTTCGACCTGGGGCGTGTCGACTACTTCAACCAGATGCACCATGAGCCCATGAGTCTGAGTCATCCGCCGGCAATGATTGCCCACCTGGAATGCGACTTCCTGAACCAGACGGTGTGGGGCGAGCCGCTGCAGGTGCTCACGCAAATCACCCACATCGGCACGAAGAGTTTCACCATGTTTCAGCAACTCATCAACAGTGACACCGGGCAGATTAAGTGCACCTGCTCGAGCGTGATGGTGTACCTCGCCGACGACTCGCTGGTGCCTGCACCCATTCCTGCGCGCTGGCGCGACGAGATTGAGGCTTTCGAGCGCCATCCTGTGGAGTGAGGGAAATATAGGACAGCAGCATGGCTGCTAGGCTTACGAGACTCTGTCTCGCAATACACATTTTACGAGACTCTGTCTCGCAATACACATTTTACGAGACTCTGTCTCGCAATACACATTGACACGCAGAGACAGTGCCAGGCACGCCGTGGTAACCCTCTGGTATTTACGACCTTGACTCTACGACGCGCCAAGGCGCGTCCCTACAAATCTGTGAATTATGACACCCTCGTAGTTATTCTTGGGGTTGCTTGAAGCCGAGGACGTCGCGGTAGAGTTGTGTGATGCGGTTGTAGAAGATGTCGTAGTTGAGTTCGCGGTTAAAGTCGTCGAGGGCTTGCTGTCCCAGTCGCTGGCAAGCCTCCCTGTCGTC
Source organism: uncultured Bacteroidales bacterium (assembly GCA_902776835.1). Classification (GTDB taxonomy): domain Bacteria; phylum Bacteroidota; class Bacteroidia; order Bacteroidales; family Muribaculaceae; genus Sodaliphilus. The sequence goes on along the minus strand of CACYRK010000010.1, from coordinate 38,268 downwards.
GATGAGACTCTTGATGGCCGCTGCCAGGCTGAAAGCGTTGCCGGGTTCGACGAGAAGCGCGTTGTGCCCGTTTTTCACATACTCTTGCTGTGCGCCGTTGTTGGTGCTGATATGCGCCTTTCCCTGCATCATATATTCCAGGTTGGCCAGTCCCATTGCCTCGGGCTCCACCGAAGGCAGCACACCGAAATCGCATTGTGCGATGAGGTCCGACATATTCTCGCGGAAGCCCAGCAGTGTGACATTGCGCACCAGTTTGTTGGCCACGATGAACCCTTTGAGTTGCGCCACATATTTTGGATTGCCGTCGCCGATGATGGCGAAGTGATACTTGTCGCGGTCGAGTTGTGCGACGGCTTGCAGAGCGATGTCGATGCCCTTCTCTGGAGCCAGGCGCCCGTGATACATGATTAGTCGCTGGTTGGGCTGAAGGTCGAGCATCTCGCGCAACTGCGGCGCGGGTTGTGCCAGCGGGTTCTCCATAACGCTGTCGCGAATCACACATGCTGCGTCGGGGTTAAAATTGCGCGCTGCCGACATCCAGTGGTCGTAGGCCATCTGCGAGACGAAGATAAACTTGTCGACCGAGCGGTAAAGTTTGCGGTAGAGGTAGTTGGCCTTCGGCTTGGTTATGCCGTGCACGGTCATCACCACGCGCGTGTTGGGATTCTCGCTGATGCGGCGAGCCATCACGGCGGTGAAAGCGTCGTGGAAGGTGTGCACGTGCACGATGTTCTTGCCCTTTTTCAGCAGCCGTGCGAAGCGCGTGGGGCTGTCGATGTCGGTAACGCCCTTGAGGGGCAGGATGGAGATGGGAATTTCGAGGCGCCTGAAATGCGTGAGCACCGGCTCATTCTTTTTGCACACTATCTCGGCATAGAAGTCGCTGTCGTGACGCAAGCGCGAAGCCAATTCGTAGGCATACTCCTCGGGCCCGCTCCATTTCTTATTTGACACTATGTGGAAAACGTTAATCATAATCTCGGTTGGTTGTTTAAATGTGTTGCTATGGGTTGTTAGAGCCTAAAATCACGTTGATTATTGTGTTGAGGTCAAGCACATCGACCACGCCGTCGCCGTTGTAGTCGACATCTTGCAGGTTGCCGGTGTAGCGCCCCAGGATAGCGTTGATCACGTCGTTAAGGTCGGCTGCGTCGACCATATAGTCGCCGTTGATGTCGCCCACGAGCGGCTGCCGGAAGACGAAGACGTTCTGGTCGAGGTAGTTGAGTCGCTTGCCTATGTAGTTCTTGATGAAGTTATACTCGGTGGGAAAATTCAGGTCGTATCCGCCGATGTCGGAGTCGTTGGTCCATCGTGCCGATTCGCGCTGCCCTGCCCCGCTGTTCATGAGCAACTCATACTTTTCGGCATATCGCTGGGTGAGGCTCTCCTGCGACAGGATGGTTGAGCGCAGTTCGTGGTAACGCTGGATTACGCCGTCGTAGAAGTGTCCCGGGTTGAGGGTTTTGAGCCGGTGCAGCAATTGGTGCGACATCGACACCTCTTTGTTCCATCCCTGCGCCGAATAGTGGTAGTGGGCGTTGTTCCAGCACTGTCCCAGCGTCACGTCGAGGTCCCAGGGGAAGAGCGTGAGTTTCTTGTCCTCGGTGCGGTCGTAGCACACCCACACCATGTTTTTGCCGTTGTTGTCGTCGGCCATGAGGGTCTGAACGAGCACCATGTAGTCGCGTATCATGGGCAGGTCGAAGTATTCGCCCACATGCTTGCAAAACTCGTAGTCGCTGCTGTTAGCCACGAAGTCGATGGCGTTGTACAGCACGCTCCAGTCGGTGGGCTTCACGTCCTCGATTTCGGGATACTTGATTTCATATCCAGTCCATAGCGCGCTGTTGTTGTTCCAGTTGTTGTTGATGCCGGTCATGCGCGTGATTTCGTTGTAGCGGTCGGTTTTCCAGAGTTGCCCGTGTATGGTCTTAGGTGTTGTTGTCTCGTCAAATTTCTTGATTTTCAGTTGTTTGCGGTCGAGGGCCTCGGTAAAGCCGAAAACACCCCGATACTCGCCGTTGAGAAACACCTCCACCACCTCGCCACGCACGCCAGGCAGCATCTCGGGCTCGCGGTCGGCCCAGTAAGGCCGCGCGTTGAAGTCCATCCACAGTTCAGTTGCAGTGCGGTTGCGCAGTCGCGCCAGGTCGATTTGTCCGGCGTCGAGCAGCCAACTATTGTCCTTGCGAAGCCCAAAGAGTCGGCGGTCGACCTTCTCGCCATTGGCATCGACAAACTTGATGTGGTAGTTGCGCTTGTGCTTGAAGTCATAATTAGTGTACCATCCGCGCCATTTCACCTTGGCATGCCACTGTCCGGCGGAGACTTCGCCCGGCATGCACAGGGTTACCAGACCGCGGACATATTCATGGCCAAACTCGCCCTGCAGCCACACCAGGGGCAGATAGGTGAAGCCGATGCGCGTGTGTATCACCTCGCATCCGCAAGTGGCGGTAACTAGGTAGTATTTGCCGCCCTCCACGAGTTGGAAGGTGTACTCGCCGTTGCTGACTGCTGTGCCGTCGATGCTGACGTCGGTCCAGCCGAGTTCCGAAAAGTCGAGCGTGGCATCGTAGTTGGCGCCGAAATAGTCCTCGGGGATGCTGCACAGATAGAAGTTGGTTATGCTGTCGTGCAGCGCGGTGAGGCCGTTGATGCGCAACTGGCTGTGTGCCGCCAGGAGCCACATTGGCATTATGATAAGGAGTAGAAATCGTTTCATGTCGTTGATGATATAAGTGATAATTAGGTTATTCAAGTCCAAGTAGAATGTTGATGAGCAAGTTCAGGTCGATGCCGTTGACTGTGCCGTCGCTGTTCAGGTCGGCCTCGGGGATGGGTTCGTCCTTGCCCAGCACCTGGTTGATGAGCAAGTTCAGGTCGATGCCGTTGACTGTGCCGTCGCTGTTCACGTCGCCGAGAATCGGCTCATATTTGAATGTGTTTTCGTCGAGATATAGCAGTCGGCGGTGAATCCAGTCGGCAATATACGCTTTTTCGTGCTCAAAGTCGAGCGTTGCGCCCTGGATGTCGGTGTCGCCGCTCCATCGTGCCTCCTCGCGTGCCGTGGCTCCGCATCGCTGCAAATACTCGATGCATCCCACATATCGCGCTATCAGGTTGTCCTCGCTGAGGATGTCCTGGCGCAACTGGTGGTATCGCTTGATGACCGCAATCTTGTAGCCGTTGGGATTGAGGCTGTTGAGACGTCGAAACAGTCGCTGCGACGTGGTAAACTCGCGCTCGGGCAGCACGGCGGGATTGGGATTGCTGCTGTTGTTCCAGTACTGCCCTACCGTCGCGTCGAGGTCCCAGGGCGTGATGGTAAGCATGGTGCTCGCCGTGCGGTCGTAGCAAGCCCAGTACACGTTTTTGCCTGAGTTATCGACACCGAGCAGAGTGTGAATCAGAACTTGGAAGTCGCGCAGCACGGGCAGGTCGAAATATTCGTCGACGTGCGCTACAAAGTCGTCGTTGCTGCTGTTTGCCACGAAGTCGATGGCGTCGTGCATCACGGTCCAGTCGGTTGGCGCCACGTCGTCGAGTTCGGGATATTTCACCTCGTAGCCGTTCCAGGTGTCGCTAAATGGCGGGTAATCCTCGGTCACCTGGCTCATGTACACCAGCGAGGTCCACTTTGTGGTTTTCCACAGTTGGCCGTAGACGTCGAGTGTGGCTTCGTCGTATTTTCGCAGCCTCAGTTGCTTTCGGTCGATTGCCTCGCCCATCGAGTAAAATCCCATGTATTGGCCGTTGAGAAACAGTTCCACCATCTCACTGCTTACGCCGGTGCGCACACGCGGCTCGAGGTCGGCATAGTAAGGCTTGGTGGCGAAGTCCTGCCACAGTTGCATGCCCACGTGGTTGCGGATGCGTGCCAAATCGGTTTGCCCGGCATCGAGGAGCCAGTTGTTGTCGCTGCGCATGCCCTCGAAGAGTTGGCGGTCCATCTTCTCGCCGGCCTCGTCGATAAACTTGATGTGGTAGTTGCGCTTGTGCTTGTCGCCGGTGTTGGTGGTGGCGCCACGCCACTTGATTTTGGCGTGCATGATTTGTGCGTTGCCGTCGGGCTTGATGAATACGATATCGCCCTTGCGGTAAGTCTTGGCATACGAGCCATTTAACTCTACTATAGGTAGATAAGTGAATGTGATGTGCCGCGTTATGGTGTCGGAGTCGGAGGCAAACTTCACGGGATAAAGCCTATTGCCGGCAATCGAGTCAAACGTTACTTTGTCGCCCGACCTCGCAACGCCTTTGCCGTTGACCTCAACGATGCTGGTGGTGTCGTCGAAGTTGATGATTGAGGTGAAATCATGTCCGAAAGCACTCTCGGGCACGCTGCACAGATAAGTTTGTGTCAAGGAATCAAGCACAGCGGGATGCCCGCTGATGGTAAACTGCCCTTGGGCAGCCACCGCCAGCACGCACGCCACGTAGCATGCTATCATTATTTTGATTCGCGCACTCATCTGCTTAGCAATTTAGCATTTAACCCACAAAAATAACTCTTTTGGCTCATATCCGCAAATTTAACGCAGAAAAACGCGCAAAATCAATTAAAACCATTAATGTGCTGCAAATTATCTACCAATCGAAAGTCGGCCCAAATGGTTCGTGGAATTTAGTGGATAACAATCCATTTGCCTCCCTTGTCGGGGCCTTCACGTCGAATAAGTTGTGCTTCTTTCAATGCTTTTAGATGCTTGCTTACGGCGCTGCGGTTTATTCCCAGTTTTTGTGCCATGGCGGTGGATGATATTTTGTCGTCTTCACCGATAAGTTTCAGTATTGCCTCTCGTGTTTTCTGTCCACCTTTTCTGTCCACCTTTTTCGTTTTCTGTCCACCTTCTAACGAGTTTTTGAACCACTCGATTTCTTGTTCAATGTTCTTGATGTGCTCTTGAAGCATAAACTGACGGAAAGGCTCGGTGGAGTCTTGCTCCCTAGATTCAATAAGCGCTTGGATATAATCAACTTTGTCCTCCTTATGGACTTTAGTGGGTACAAGGCCAAATTCAAACTGCAATTGGTTCATAATCAACCGCGACATGCGACCATTGCCGTCGACCCATGGGTGAATAGTCACCAAAAAATAATGTGCATCAAAACTGAGAAGATATTGGCTAATGATGTCATTCGACTGGCACAACTCTTTACGGCTCTTGTTGAGCCAGTGGCAGAATTCCTCGAGCCGCAAAGGAATTTTTTGGTAATTAAGATATGAACGACCACCAGCGCCAGCGGTGACATTTACCAGCCGCAAGTCGCCTTTTGATGAATCGAATGTGCCTTGTAGTGTGCTATAAGTGCTGCCTGTGTTTTTCATAACCATGGCTGAAAGGTTTTTCAGAAAATCAATCGAGAAATCGACATGCGATTCAGATGTGCTAATTATGTATTCATAGGCATTTTTAAGGTCGATGTTCATCATTTGCTCTTGGATAGAACGTCCCTTGGCCGATATGCCTTCATCAAACAACAGTTGATTCTCTATCTCGGTTACAGTTGACCCTTCGATGGCTGTGGAATGAGTGATTAGAGAGTAAAGATAAAACTTGTTGTAGTCAATTTGCTTGGCTATTCCAAGATTTCTATACTCGTTAAGCACTTCGATTAGTTGTTTCTTAATATCCATATTGGCAAGTTGCTTGCAGCGTATCTTTTAACCCACAAAAATAACTCTTTTGGCTCATATCCGCAAATTTAATGCAGAAAAACGCGCAAAATCATTATTCTTGCGATTTTTGTGATGGCAATAGTGTACAATAGCAACAATAGCAACTATAGGGGTTATAGAGGCTATAGTTGCTATTGTTGTTGCTGCGGCTATTGCTGTTGCGGCTGGTGCTGCAGGGGGTGCGTTAGCGGGCCATGTGGTAGATGGTGCGCATGGCTTGTGGGTCGAGCACTTCCATGGCACCAATGGTGATGGTGCCGCCGCGTGAGCATTTCTCGACCATGGTGTCGATTTCCTGGTCGGTGATGTCGCGTCCAAGCAATTCGTGGATGCTGGTGGGCATGCCTATCTGGCGATAGAACGCCTCGATGGCCTGGATGCCCCGCTCGGCGGTGGCTTCGGGGTGGGCAAAGTCGTTGGGCACGCCCATTACGTTGACGGCAAATTGCACAAAGCGACTCAGGTGCTTGTCCATGACAAAGCGCGCCCACGAGGGCCAAATGGCGGCCAGTCCGGCACCATGCGTCACGCCGAAGAGCGCACTCAACTCGTGCTCAAGGCGATGCGTGGCAAAGTCTTTCTCGGTGCCGCACTCGGTGAGGTCGTTGTGTGCCAGTGAGCCGGCCCACATGATTTGTGCGCGGTTGCGGTAGTCCTCGGGATGGTCCATCACCACCAATGCGGCATCTCTGACGGTGCGCAGCAGTGCTTCGCTGATGGCGTCGGTAAGTGTCATGTCCTCGTACTTCGAGAAATATCGCTCCATGGTGTGCATCATGATGTCGGTGGCACCGGCTGCCGTCTGATACGGCGGCAGTGTGTAGGTGCGCTCGGGGTTCATCACGGCAAAACGGCAGCGGCACAGGTCGCTGTTGATGCCCCGCTTGAGCAGCCCCTCGTCGGCGGTGATGACGCAACTCGACGACATCTCGCTGCCGGCGGCCGGTATGGTGAGCACCACGCCGATGGGCAGGCACTGTTTTGGTGTCGCTTTTCCGGCCCAGAAGTCCCACACATCGCCATCGTAGGGCACGCCGTAGCCTATGGCTTTCGAGGAGTCGATTACGCTGCCGCCACCCACGGCCAGGATGAAGTCCACCTGCTCGCGCCGGCACAGATCGATGCCTTCGCGCACCTTCGACAGCAGCGGGTTGGGCACCACGCCGCCCAGTTCGCAGAACGCTATGCCGGCCTCGCGCAGTTGCTGGCGCACCACGTCGAGCAGTCCTGAGCGTTCTGCCGAGCCTCCGCCGTAGTGAATGAGCACTTTCTGCCCGCCATTGGCGGCAACGAGTTGACCTATTTTCTTCTCTGATTCACGTCCAAACACCACGCGTGTGGGTGCGTAAAAATTGAAATCCTTAATCATAATATCGTTTGTGAGTTTGTTTCGGTTGTTACTTGTGCTGTTATTGCAACTTGGGGTTTGAGCGGTGACGGTTGGCGTCGCGGCCCGTTTTCTTGGCGAAATTGCGCTCGAGGGCCTCGTCGAGGTCGATGCCGCATTGATTTGCCAGACACACCGTGACCCAAATCACGTCGGCCAATTCGTCGCCCAAATCCTTCTCGCGGTCGCTGGGCTTCTCGCTCTGCTCGCCGTAGCGGCGTGCCATGATGCGCGCCACCTCGCCCACTTCCTCGGTGAGAATGGCCATGTTGGTCAACTCGTTGAAATATCGCACGCCCACGGTGTTTATCCATGTGTCGACGCGCTGTTGCAGTTCGTTTATTGTCATTTTTATTGCTTTGAGTCGATGATGATGGTTACCGGGCCGTCGTTGATTAGCGCAACCTTCATGTCGGCGCCAAAGACGCCCTTTTGCACCTCTGAGCCAATGAGTTGCGACAGACGCTCGCAATAGTGGTCGTAGAGCGGGATGGCAACATCGTGGCCCGCGGCATGGATGTAACTGGGGCGGTTGCCCTTGCGTGTGCTTGCTGCGAGCGTAAACTGGCTCACGGCGAGCACCTGGCCGCCGACGTCGACCACGCTGCGGTTCATCACGCCGTTCTCGTCGTCGAAGATGCGCAGTGCTGCAGTCTTTGCGGCAAGCCACTCGGCGTCTTGCTCAGTGTCGCCAACCACCACGCCCACGAGCACCATCAGTCCGCCGCCAATACTGCTGTGGAGGTTGCCGTCGATGGTCACTGAGGATTCCTTGACTCGTTGTATAACAATTTTCATATCTTAACGTTTGATTGTCAATTAATTGTCGGTGTTATCAATGTTGTGTAGCGCCTCGTAGAGCGTGGCGGCGCGTGCCGGGCCGACCACCTCGGCCAGTTGTTCGCGCGACGCTTCGCGCATGCGCTTCAGGCTCTTGAAGTGTCGCAACAACGCCTGCTTGCTCTTCGGCCCGATGCCGTCGACGTCGTCGAGCGCCGAGTGCAACTGGTTGTGACCGCGCTGCTTGCGGTGGTGAGTGATGGCGAAGCGGTGGGCTTCGTCGCGCAGGTGCTGCACCACTTTCAGCGACTCGCTCGCCTTGTCGATGTACAGCGGCACCTGGTCGCCTGGGAAGAAGATTTCGTTCAGCCGCTTGGCAATGCCGATTGTGGCGATGGTGTTGTTCAGCCCCAGTTCGGTGAGTGCCTCGACGGCTGCGTTCAGTTGTCCCTTTCCGCCGTCGACCACCAGCAGTTGAGGCAGTTCCTCGCCCTCGGCCACCAGGCGGCTGTAGCGCCGCGTCACCACCTCACGCATCGAGGCGTAGTCGTCGGGTCCGGTGACCGTCTTGATGTTGAAGTGGCGATACTCCTTCTTGGCTGGCTTGGCGTTGCGAAACACCACGCACGATGCCACGGCGCTTGTGCCCGAGATATTTGAGTTGTCGAAGCACTCGATGTGCCGTGGCAGCACGTTGAGGTGAAAATCGCGCTGCATGGTGGTGAGGGTGCGTGTTGCGCGCTGCTCGGGGTTGAGTTTCTCCATGCGCTTGAGTTTCTCGGTCTGGTACTGCACGGCGTTTTTCAGCGATATGTCGAGCAGGCGGCGCTTGTCGCCACGCTGTGGCACCATGCACTCCAGTTGCGCAAACTCCACGTCGGGCATCACGTTGACGATAGCCTCCTTCACGCGGTCGTTGCGGTAGGTGTCGCTGAAGCGTGTGTGAATCTCCTGAATGGCGCGCGCCATAAGTTCTGGCTCGGTCACCTCGTCGCCAGCCTGGATTTTGAATTCCAGCGTGATTGACTGTACCACTGCCCCACCCCTCATGTGCATATAGTTGACGTATGCTGCGCCGTCGTCGCTCAGGATGGCAAACACGTCGATGTTGTGAATCGTTGGGCTGACGATTACCGAGCGCGCCCTCAGTTTGTCGATGAGCAGATATTTGCGCTTCAGTTCGTTGGCCTGTTCGAATTTCAGTTGTTCGGCGAGTTGCTGCATCTGATTCATCAGGAAGTCCTGCAACTGCTTTGAGTCGCCGTTGAGGATTTGCTTGATTTCGCTAATGTGCTGGTTATAGGCCTCTTGGCTTACCAGCCCACGGCAGCAGCCCTCGCATCGCTTGATGTGAAATTGCAGACAGAGCCGGTGTTTTTGCGCCTCGATTGTTTCACGTGAAACAGCGTGTCCGCACGTCCTTATCGGGTACACCTGCCGTATGACATCGATGAGCGCTTTGGCCTGCTCCACCTTGGGGTACGGCCCGTAGTATTTCGCGCCTCGGCGCCGCTCGTCGCGGGTGAGGAACACGCGCGGATACATCTCCTGGGTGACGCAAATCCAGGGGTACGACTTGTCGTCCTTGAGCAGCACGTTGTAGCGCGGCTTGAACTCCTTGATGAGCGAGTTCTCCAGGTCGAGCGCCTCCTCCTCGGTGTTGACCACGGTGTAGATCAGATCGTGGATGTTGCGCACCAGCATGCGGGTGCGTGCCACGGCGTGCTCGCGGTTGAAGTATGAACTTACGCGTCGCTTAAGGTTCTTTGCCTTGCCCACGTAGATTATCTCGCCGTCCTGGTTGAGATAGCGGTAGACGCCCGGTGTTTCGGGCAGCAGGCTCACCTTAAGTTTCAACTCGTCGCTCATCATGGCCGAGGCGGGATTGTCAGAAACTGAACAGCGATGTCACCTCCACGTCGTTGGGCAGCAGTTGGCGTCCGTTGAGCGCGTCGAGTTCGCACAGGAAGTTGATGTAGATTTTCTGCGGTCCCATGCTCTTCACCAACTCGTAGGCGGCGCGCATAGTGCCTCCTGTGGCGAGCAGGTCGTCGTGCAGCACGACCACGTCGCCAGGCTCGATGGCGTCGCTGTGGATCTCAATGGTGTCGGTGCCGTATTCTTTGTCGTAACTGCGGCTGAGCGTCTCGGCGGGCAACTTGCCGGGCTTGCGGATGGGCACGAATCCAGCGCCCAGACTCACGGCGAGCATTGAGCCGCCGATGAAGCCGCGCGACTCGATGCCTACGACTTTGGTCACACCCCTATCCTTGTACAGTTCTACTAGCGCGTCGGTAAGCACTCGCAGCGCCGTGGGGTTTTTGAAGGCTGTTGTAAGGTCTTTGAACTGGATTCCCGGCACGGGGAAGTCGGGGATGTTTCGCACGAGGTTTTTCACTCTCAAAATTTCGTTCTGGTTCATGATGGTTTTGTTGTATTTTAAGTTGTGTTATTATCCTAAGGTTCAATGCAGGTGCGCGGTGTTTGTTCCACGTGAAACAGCCGCCCTGCCCTATCGTCCCAGCAGCAACAGCAGCACACTGATGTCGCTGGGTGAGATGCCCGGAATGCGTGAGGCCTGCCCCACCGTTTCGGGGTCGATGCGCTCGAGTTTCTGCCGGGCCTCGGTGCTGAGTTGGTGCAAATCGGCGTAGTTGAAACGTCCGCGCAGCCGCACCTGCTCCAGGCGTGCCAGTTTGTCGGCCACGAGTTGCTCGCGCTCGATGTAGCCCTGATATTTCAGCCCGATTTCCACGGCCTCCACCACCTCGTCGCGCAGCGTGGCGTCGATGGTGTTGATGACGTCGGCGAGTTCGGGCAGCCATTGCGCCAGTTGTGCAATGGCGAGTTGTGGGCGCAGCACCAGTTCGAGCAGTTTGCAGCCTTGTCGCAGCGGCGACTGCCCCACCCCATCGAGTTGCTCGTTGACCTGTGCGGGCTTTACCGAATATTGCTCGATGAACTCGCGCAGGCGCTGCATGTGCCCTTTCTTGGCGAGCATGTGATTCAGGCGCTCGTCGCTGGCCAGCCCGATGTCGTGGCCCAACTGCGTGAGGCGCATGTCGGCATCGTCCTGCCGCAGCAAGATGCGGTGCTCGGCCCGCGAGGTAAACATGCGGTACGGCTCGTCGACGCCCTTTGTCACCAGGTCGTCGATAAGCACGCCTATGTAAGCCTGGTCGCGCGACAGGGTGAACGGCGGCAGGCCGTTGATTTTGCGGTGTGCGTTCACACCGGCCACGAGGCCTTGGCCGGCGGCCTCCTCGTAGCCCGTCGTGCCGTTGACCTGTCCGGCGAAAAACAGGTTTTGCACCAGTTTCGTCTCGAGGGTGTGGGTGAGTTGGGTGGGATCGAAGAAGTCGTATTCGATGGCATAACCCGGTCGCAGCACATGCACATGCTCGAAAGCCGGGATGTGCTGCAATGCCTCGACCTGTACCTGCCAGGGCAGCGACGACGAGAAGCCGTTGAGGTAAACCTCGTGGGTGGTCTCGCCCTCAGGCTCGATGAATAGTTGGTGGCTCGACTTGTCGGCAAAGGTGACGATTTTCGTCTCGATGCTCGGACAGTAACGTGGCCCGATGCTCGTGATTTGTCCGTTGTAGAGTGGCGACTCGGGTAGCGCGTCGTGCAGCACGCGGTGCACTTCGTCGTTGGTGTAGACGATCCAGCATGGGCGTTGCCGCAATGTGCGCCCCACCCCAGGCATATATGAAAAATGGTGGAAATCGTCATCGCCGTCCTGGCGCGTGGCCTTGGTGTAGTCGATGGTGCGTCCGTCGAGCCGTGGCGGCGTGCCCGTCTTCATGCGGTCGGCGGCGAAGCCCATCGCCACCAATTGCTCGGTGATGCCGTGAGCCGCCGGCTCGGCCACACGTCCGCCCTCTTGCTGCGTGCGCCCCACGTGCATCATTCCGTTGAGGAATGTGCCGGCGGTGAGAATCACGGCCTGGGCGGTGAATGTGACGCCGAGGGCTGTTTTCACGCCCTTCACTGCGCCGTCGTTCACCACCAACTCGACCACGTTGTCTTGCCACATGTACAGGTTGTCGGTGTTCTCGAGCACTTCGCGCCACTCGGCGATGAATCGCTGCCGGTCGCTCTGTGCGCGCGGACTCCACATCGCGGGTCCCTTGCTGCGGTTGAGCATGCGGAACTGTATTGCCGAGCGGTCGGCCACGATGCCCATCATGCCGCCCAATGCGTCGATTTCGCGCACTATCTGCCCCTTGGCGATGCCGCCGACAGCCGGATTGCAACTCATTTGTGCAATCTTGTTCATGTCGATGGTGATCAGCAGGGTTGACGATCCCAGCGTGGCAGCCGCGTGTGCCGCTTCGCAGCCGGCATGTCCGGCACCTATTACTATTACGTCGTAGTGGGTTTTCATATCTGCATCAGTTGTGGCGGGCACATGGCGAGTGCCGCGTCTTCATGTTGTTCCATAATCTCGCGTTCGCCCGGCCCCTTGTCGTTCACGCCGCACAGGTGCAGCACGCCATGAATGACCACGCGCAGCAGTTCGCGCCGATAGTCCACGCCAAGTCCTTGTGCATTGCTTGCCACGGTGTCGAGCGAAATCACCATGTCGCCAGCAATGCGTCTGCTGTTGCTGTAGTCGAAGGTGATGATGTCGGTGTAATAGTCGTGGCCAAGATACTGGCGGTTGGTGCCGAGGATGTAGTTGTCGTCGCAAAACACGTAGGTGAGTTCGCCAACCGTCTTGCCGAAGGTGGCTGCCACATGTTGCACCCACGCTGTGAGCGCCGACACGTCGAGGTCCGGAAGGTCGACCGACTGGTTGTAAAGATTAATCTTAGTCATGGTGTGATTCACGTGTAAACAACTCACAAAGTTAATCAATAATCTTGAGGTGCGCACACAAAAGGCCGAAAACTTTTCGCGCGGCACATGAGACCAGATTTTCTAGAGGGCCAAGAAACTCTAGAGATCCTAGAAACTCTTGTGGCGCTATCGTGGGCAGCGCGGCAGGGTGGGGTGCTGGCTGCTGGGTGTGGCAGGGTGGTGCGCTGGCTGCTGGGCGGGGTGGGGTGTTCTCATCGGCGTGGTGGAGTGTTGGCTGTTTTGGGCGGTGTAGGGTGGGGCGGTTGCTGCTTGAGGGGCTCTGGAAATTTTTAGATGAAAAAAGCGCTTATTGTCGAAAATGCCTTTTTGAATTATCTTTCAGCGCTTTATCGCAAAATTAACTCGCTGAGAATTGAAAATTCGTGCCCGCCGTGGGATGCTGGTGGAAAAAACTGTGAAAATTGGCACGAAATTTGTAAGATTCATTCATAAAATTTCACATTGCAACGAAGTGTTAATTTTTTTCAGGCTTTTTCATTGCCGCGAAAAATATCCCCTTGATGATGGTTGGAATGTGAGAGAAAATTTGTAATTTTGAACGTCGTAGCAATCGACCTGCCGAAAGTGGTAGTTTACCACAGTGAGAGATAAACAACGTAAGTTTTACAACATTCAATACACAATATTATGATACTGGATTACTTTGCAGCACATATGTGGCAACTCTGGGCCATCGTGTGCATCGTGTGTTTGATTCTTGAACTCTTCTCGGGCGACTTTTTCATCATGTGCTTCTCGATTGGTGCTTTTGTGGCATGCATCGCTTCGCTGGTCATGCCCAGCATCACGGGGCAAATCATCCTGTTCGCCGTGGTGTCGGTGCTGTGTCTGCTCTTTGTGCGTCCGGTGGCCCTGCGCTACCTGCACCGCAGCAAGGGCGAAAAGGTGAGCAATGCCGATGCCCTCATCGGGCGCGTGGGGCGTGTGAGCCAGGCAATCGAGGCCGACGGCTTTGGCCGCGTGGCCATCGACGGCGACGACTGGAAAGCGCAGAGTGCCGATGGCACCGCGATTGAGAAGGGCGTCAACGTGAAGGTGGTGGGTCGCGACAGCATTATCATCACGGTGGAGCGCGAATGACACAACCTTTAAACAGAAAACATTTTATTCACATAAAAAACTCAATATTATGGATTTCACTGCAATATTACTGATTGTGATTGTGCTGCTGGCAATCGTCCTGGTTAAGAAGAGCCTGGTGATTATCCCGCAGTCAGAGACAAAAATTGTGGAACGACTCGGAAAATACCACGCCACCCTCAAGCCGGGTATCAACGTGATTATCCCCTTTGTGGACCGCGCAAAACCCATCGTGGCGCTCACCAATGGCCGCTATCATTACACCAATAACATCGATCTGCGCGAGCAAGTATATGACTTCGACAAGCAGAACGTGATTACCAAGGATAACATCCTGATGCAAATCAATGCGTTGCTTTACTTCCAAATCGTTGACCCGTTCAAGGCAGTGTACGAAATCAACAACTTGCCCAACGCTATCGAGAAACTTACGCAGACCACACTGCGTAACATCATCGGTGAACTTGAACTCGACGAGACGCTCACTTCGCGCGACACCATCAACAGCAAGTTGCGCGCCGTGCTCGACGATGCTACCAACAAGTGGGGTATCAAGGTAAACCGCGTTGAGTTGCAGGATATTACGCCGCCGCAGAGCGTGCTTCAGGCCATGGAGAAACAGATGCAGGCCGAGCGTAACAAACGTGCTACCATCCTCACCAGCGAGGGTCAGAAGGCTGCCGCCATCCTCCAGTCGGAAGGTCAGAAGACGGCCCGCATCAACCAGGCCGAGGCCGACAAGCAGACCGAGATTTTGCGCGCCGACGGTGAAGCAACGGCCCGAATCCGCAAAGCCGAGGCCGAGGCTATCGCCATCGACAAGATTACCGAGGCTGTGGGTAAGAGCACCAATCCGGCCAACTATCTGCTGGCTCAGAAGTATATCGCCATGCTCGAGCAAGTGTCGAGCGGCACCGAGACCAAGACCGTGTTCCTGCCCTTCGAGGCTTCGAACATGCTGGGCTCGATAGGCGGTATCAAGGAATTGTTCAACAGCAAGTGACGCTGCAGCGCAGCGGCACGCACAGCCGCCACGTGTGGCATAACCACAGCGCGTGGGGTGGGGGAGACCTCCCATCCCACGCGCCACTTTTTTGCGATAGCAACGATAACATCAATAGCAACGATAGCCTCAATAGCAACGATAGCCTCTGTAGGGGCTGTGGCGTTTTGCCCGGAAAGTATTGCGACCAGGTGTCGTCGCAAGTGACTATGGAACAGTTGTTTGCCGATTTGAGTTGGATTAGAATTATTGCTTGCCAAAATCGAATTTTTTTTGCGTTTTTGGCAGGGAATTTTCAAAATTGCTTGCCAAAATCGGGTGCTTTTTGGAGGGTGGGGATTGGTAAACCCAAATCGGTCATCAGATCGGTATTATGTTATTTTCTTTATTCCTAATTATACCATAACAGTTTTGTTTTGGCGTCTTGCCGCCACTGAAATCTCGCCATAGCCCGCTATGCTTTCTATTTAAATATCAGCAATACTCTCAAAAAAATCCGTTCTGTCATAATTTCTAATGACCGATTTGGGTTAAAGTGGTAAATTTGTTTTATCTTTGTGGCCGAGAAATATTTATATCATTTATGTTTATTCTAAAATAATGTGCTTATGAGAAAGATTTTTACTTTTTGCTTGATGGCTGTGGCCATAATGGGGCTGCAAGCCAAGGTTTACACCTTCGCCGATTTGTCGAATATCGAGAATTCGGGTGTGACCTACGCCGACGGCGTGTTCTATGTGAACGTTAACGCCGACCTTACCGAGTCTATGGAACTGGATAACGGCGGCATCACGGTGTCGAAGACCGACCTTACTCTTGCCGATGGCAACGGGCTGAAGATTGAAGATGGCATAACTGTGCTGTTTGGCGAAAAGGCTCGCATCACGATGAATGGCAAACTCGATGCCGACCTGGAGAATGGAGCCACGCTCTCGGCCACCGAAGAGGCTGCGGGCAACGCAATTGGTATCCGCCTGATAGGCGAAGAGAGCGATGCAGTTCTGACTAATGTCACCTTCCAGTACATCGGCATTGGCTTCGGTGGCTCGCTCGAGAAGGGTAGTTTTGTGGCCAAAAACTGCGAATTCCTGGACTTCAACGGCAAGTTGGCCAACGCAAACATCAACTTCACCGCGATGAGCAAGGGCAATTTGATTAAGGATTGCACCTTCAGCAATGGTCTTATGGCTTGTGTGGCCTCCGGCGCCAACACCCCGGTGGGCATCACCATCGAAGGCTGCGTGATGGACAAGAATGGCACTCAGGGCCGTCTTACTCCGGCCATCAACATGACCGTGGGTATGGGTGGCACCGAGGACGTCAACATCCTCAACAATGAGGTTATTGGCCGTGAAGTCACTACCCGCGCTGGCGGTATTTCGGTTGCCAACCTGCTGGGCCTTGCCTATAGCGGCACGGTTAATATCAAGGGCAATGTGGTGAAGTACAATTCTTTCGGTATTGCCTGCACAGGCCCGTTCACTTCGGTGATTGAGGACAATATTTCGATTGACAACCACTACATCGCTGATCCCAACAATGGTGGCAGCGGCATCAACATCACCGCAAACACTGGCGGCGCTGTGGCTCGCATCCACAACAACTACGTAGAGGGTAACTGCTGGGGCGTCACGCTGATTGGTATCAAGAGGACCGATGATGGCGATTGGATGGTGCCCGAGAACGCCATCAGCGTGGATATGGGTACCGAGGATGAGCCGGGCGGCAACGTCTTTGTGGACAACGGCAACAAAGGCGTGCTCTATGACCTGTACAACAACAGCGCCTTCGATGTGCCGGCCCGGGGCAACACCTGGAACGTTGACGACCAGAACGACCTGGAAGCAATCGAGGATGTGATTGTTCACCAGGTGGATAATGAGATGTATGGTCTCGTTGATTTCGCTCCGCTGAACTCGGGCATCACCGACGTTAAGGCAGCCACCGTGACCGACGGCCGCTACTACAACCTGATGGGTCAGCCCGTGGCTAACCCCACCAGCGGCATCTACATCCACAATGGTGTAAAGGTGGTAATCCGTTAATGCACAATGCTTAATGAGTAATATTAAAGGAGGGCCTTTTGGCCCTCCTTTAATATTTTACGCTAATAAAGCAATTAGCATAATCTGCGGTTTTAACTTTAGCGCAACTTATCCACTGCTTTCTGGATGTCGGCGAAGATTTCCTCGATCTTGCCCAGTCCGTTGATGGCTTGGTATAGGCCCTTGGCCTTGTAGTATTCTTGCAGTGGTGCGGTCTGGTTGTGGTATACGTCGAGGCGGCTTTTCACGGTCTCCATGTTGTCGTCGCTGCGTCCGGTGAGTTTGCCGCGTAGCAAGATGCGCTCGATGAGTTCCTCTTCGGGCACTTCCAGGCCCACGACGGTGCTGATGGCGGTGCCTCGCTCGGCGAGCATGGTGTCGAGGGCCTCGGCCTGCGCGATGGTGCGTGGGAAGCCGTCGAAGATTACGCCGGGAGCCGCTGCCTCGCGGTTGGCGTCGAGCACGTCGGCCAAGATGCTGATCATCAGGTCGTCGGGGATGAGTTGACCCTTGTCCATGTAGGCCTTGGCGGTGGCGCCTAACTCGGTGCCGCGCTTGATGTTGTCGCGGAGCACGTCGCCCGTCGAGATGTGAAACAAGCCGTAAGTCTTAATCAGGTTGTCGCTCTGCGTGCCTTTGCCCGACCCGGGAGCGCCGAAAATGACGATGTTAAGCATGATAATAAGTGTTTTTATTCTGTTGGTTAATAATGTTTGCGATTCTTGGATGAGTTGTTGGCTCAGTCCTTCTTGAGGGCGTAGATGTCGCTCAGTCCTCGCGCCTTCTCGTCGATGTCGAGGCCGTAGCCCAGGACGAATGCGGGCGGGATGGCAAAGCCCACGTACTCTGGCTCCTTGCCACACTTGAGCGAGGAGGGCTTGAAGAGCAGGGTGACCATCTTCACGCTCTTGGCGTTGTTATCCTCGAAGAGCCGGCGCAGTTCGACAGCGGTGACGCCGGTGTCGACGATGTCCTCAATGATAACCACGGTGCGCCCCTCCACGTTCTCGTTGAGGCCGAGCACCTGCTTGACCTGTCCGGTGGATGAGGTGCCCTCGTAGGACTTGAGGCGGATAAACGTGATTTCAGCATCTGGGAAGTCGCAGGCCCTGAACAGGTCAGCGGCAAAGATGAATGAGCCGTTTAACACGCACACAAACAGCGGGTTGTCATCGCTGATGTCGCGTCGCAGTTCCTGCGCGAGTTCGATGACGCGCGCTGCAATTTTTTCTCTCGTAATAAAAGGCTCAAAGGTGAGCCCGTCGTAAACTACATTCCCCATCGATATTTTATTTAATGCTTTATGCATAATGCACAATGCTGAAGTTGCTCTTTGACACACGCCCCCTTCCGTTTGGGGCATCCCCTCTGTAGAGAGGGATTTGACAAGGTGCAAAATTACTGAAACTTGGTGGCATTGACAAACGAAATCAGTAGATTTGTTGATTTTTCCAAGTTTTTGATTTTTTTGTTGTTTCAATCGGAAAATATGATGTAACTTTGTAGGTTGTATTCGAGTGCGCACATGCGTGCGCGTAACGTCGCGCGCACGAGAATGCAGCAAGTGTCATAACTTGCGGAACTTAACTGCACAACAATCTACACGATGAAAATTTTTACTACCGAAGGCATTCGCCGTATAGGCAACCGTACGCTGGACCGCGAAAATATCTCGATGCTCGACATGATGGAGCGAGCAGCCGAGAGCGTGAGTTTTGAACTCATGTCGCGGTGGCGCCCCTCGCAACGTTTTGTGATTTTTGCCGGCCCGGGCGACAATGGCGGCGACGCTCTCGCCGTGGCTCGCCTGCTGGCTCTGCAGGGCTACCACCCCGAGGTCTATCTGTTCAATATCCGGTCGGCACACCTGTCGGCCAACTGCTCGACCAACCGCGACCGCCTGCTGGGCACCGAGGGCGTGGAGTTTATCGAGGTCACCAACACGTTCAATCCGCCCGAGTTGGGGCGCGGCGACGTGGTGGTCGACGGCCTCTTCGGCTCGGGCCTGCAGTCACCGCTCAAGGGCGGCTACACCGCGCTGGTGCAATACATCAACAATAGCGAGGCCTACGTGGTGTCGATCGACATGCCGTCGGGCCTGTTTGGCGAGTGGAACCAGGGTTCCGACTCGCGCAATATCATCCGCGCCAACCTCACGCTCACTTATCAGTTCCGCCGCCTGTCGTTCTTCTTCTCGGAGAACGCCAAATTCCTGGGCGACGTGAAGGTGCTCGACATGGAGTACAGCCCGGAGGCCATCGCCGAGATGCCCACCGACTTCTACATGATTGAGCACGACGACGTGCACGACGTGGTGCGCGCCCGCGACCCGTTCTGCAACAAGTATGACAATGGCACCATCCTGCTCGTGGCCGGCAGTTACGGCATGATGGGCGCTGCTGTCCTGGCTACGCGTGGCGCTATGCGCTCGGGCGCGGGCCTGGTGACGGTGCACGCCCCGCGCTGCGGCTACGAGGTGATGCAGACCGCGGTGCCCGAGGCCATCTTCGAGCCCGACCGCAGCGAGATTGTCACCACGGCCATCGACCTGCACCATAACTACAGCGTGGTGGCTCTGGGCCCCGGCATGGGCACCAGCGACGAGACGCTCGACGCGCTCGACACGTTCCTGAAGACGTTCCGCCGCCCCTGCCTGCTCGACGCCGACGCGCTCTACTGCATCTCGCGGCGCCCGCTGCTGCTGCGCAGCATCCCCAAGGGCTCGGTGCTCACGCCGCACGCCGTGGAGTTTGACCGCCTGTTTGGCAGCCACCAGACCGATGAGGAGCGCCTGAAGAAGGCCATCGACGTGTCGAAACTGCACGAAATCACCATCGTGCTCAAGGGCCGCTACACGATGACGGTGCGCCCCGACGGCAAGGTGTATATTAACAGCAGCGGCAACCCCGGTATGGCCACGGCGGGCAGCGGCGACGTGCTCACCGGCGTCATCGCCTCGCTCATCGCGCAGGGCTACGCCCCCGACTGGGCCGTCGTGCTCGGCGTATACGCCCACGGCCTGGCCGGTGACCTGGCGGCGCAGGAACACGACGTGTACGGCGTGATGGCCAGCGACATCGCCGACAATATGGGCCGCGCGCTCCACGCCATCGCCCACCGCTAAGGGGGCAACAAATTGAACGAATAATTTGTTGCTGGTCAACGGATTGGACGTTTTAAGGTCAACAAATTAAACAAATTGAACGAATAATTCAAAACAACGACCTAAACGAAAAACACATAATTAACAAAAACATTACGCGTATGAAAAAACTACTAACATTTCTAACAATGGCCCTGCTATTCTACGGAGTAGGCTGGGCCGCAGAAACGGAGGAAATTGTAGATTTCAGTTCCCAAGGTTATTCTAATCAGCAGGTGATTGCAAGCTACACTGGAACGAATTTTTCCGTTGACTTTAATAAAGGAACTAATAGCAATGTACCAGCGTACTTCACAACAGGTAAAGCAATTCGAATCTACGGAGGAAGTTACTTTACGGTATCCTCCACCAAGACTATCACAAAAATCAAATTAACTTTTGGTACTGGTGATGGATCGAATGCAATTACGACAGATGTAGGAACTTACAGTTCTGGTTCATGGACAGGAAGTGCATCTTCTGTGAAATTTACCATTGGTGGCACATCTGGGCATAGGCGTATTGCTAAAATACAAGTTACGTTATCCGATGGTGGTACGTCGCCTACATATTACAGTGTGTTATATGATAACGATAATATCGCTCATGGTAGTATTAGTGCGAGTTCTGCAACAGCTACACAAGGGACAACCATTACGGTTACAGCTACGCCGGATTACGGATATCAACTTGAAACCGTTACAGTTACTCCCGTCTTGGATGGTGTTGCTGCACCCACGGTTACGATTGACGATAATACTGCGACCTTCACCATGCCTGCAAGTGATGTGAATATTGGTGCAACGTTTGTAGAGGTTGAAGGTGGTGAAGAATGGGTTGAAACATCGCTTGACAACCTTACAACTGGCGATGAGATTCTAATAATTGACAAAAACAGCCGTCGTGCCATGTCAAACAACAAAGGAACAGCGGATCCCCCAGTCGCTGTTTCTGTGTCACTTAGTGGTAACATTGCAACTGTTAGCGATGCTACGTCATTGAAATGGACTCTAACAAAGACAACAAGCAGTGATGGAACGGTATTAAATTTTACGGTTCCAAATACAGAAAACCACCTTTATTGCACCAACAGTAATAATGGCGTAAGAGTAGGTAATACAAATAGTAGCCCTGATTTTAGTATTAACAACCTTTTCCTATACCATAATAATACAGGTCGATATTTGGGTGTTTACAACAATCAAGATTGGCGATGCTATACAACAATTAACGACAATATTACAAATACTGATGTAGCTTTCTACAAAAAAGTTGAGGTTGCTGGGGCTTACACGATAGAATGTGCTGATAATCTCGAGCACGGTTCAATCGAAGCAAATGCTTCTTCAGCAGATGCCGATGCAACTATTACTATTACAGCCACGCCTGATGCTGGTTATGCGTTAAGCACCGTGACAGTAACTCCAGCGAGCGGCACGGCTTTCCAAGCAACCGTTAATGGTAATAATGCCACATTCACCATGCCTGCAAGCAGCGTGACTGTTACTGCCACATTCTTGCTAGCTTGGAATGAAATTACTTATACCGTTTCCCCCGATGGTGCCGGCCAGGTGTGGGTGAATCCTTCGAACAATCCTGGATTCGACACTTCCACAGGAACAACAAAAACACAAATGGGCACCTCAGTAACATTTAAAGTTGTTCCAGGGGATGAATATTTAATTAATACTGTTTCGGCTGTTGATGCCAGCGGTGCACCTGTTGCACTGACACAAGGAGAAACTAATGGTGCTCATAATGGCTGGGGCACGTACTATACGTTTGAAATGCCTGCTTATGCCGTTACGATTAGCGCCACGTTTAAGCAAGGCGACATGTACATTTTGGGTACAGTCAACGACAATGAGTGGGACGGAAATGCGGGTGTGCCGATGACATTTGACAGCGATGCAAACACCTATACCGCCGACGTGTATGTGGCCGGCACTAGCACCGCCACAGGCGAAACGTTGGGTTATGGTCGTTTCAGCTTCACCACGCGCCTTAGTGGCACAAATGGCAGCTGGGCAAACATGGGCAAGCGTTTCGGTGCCACATCGCAAAATTATAGCCTTGATGGCCAAACTGGAAATTGGACTGATGGAAATCAGAGTGATCCTAACGCATTTAGGTTGCCCGCAGGCGTGTACACTATCAGCATCAATTGGGGTACAGGTGTCGTTTCAGCCACTCCAAAGACCATAACAGTTACGCTGAATCCAGTTGGTGGTCAACAAGAGCAGGGTACTGTCGTGAACGTGAGTAGCAACCTCACGTCGTTGCTGAGTGCCATCAAAGAAGGTGTGAGCGCAACACTGACAATCAGCGATGGAACGACAACTACCAGCGAGGGTTATACCTTAAATAACAATGTTACGCTTACCGGTAAGGCCAGTTATGGCTATATCGAGAAGACTACCGAGGCTGCTTACACTGTGGTTAAGCATTATGCTGTGACTTGCATAGCTAATCCTACTGCTGGCGGTACGGTGAGCGCATCTCCAACAAGCGCATTGGCCAACGAAACGGTGACTCTTACAATAACCACCAACAAGGGATACCAAATTTCTGATGTAACTTTGAATGGCACAACTCTTGATGCGGTTGAAGGTGTTTACTCTTTCTCGATGCCAGCAGCTGATGCGAATGTGGTGGCTAACTTCAGTATGATTGACTACACCATCACAATTGATGCTACTAAATGTACAATTAGCGCTCCAGAAACAGCTAACTATAACCAGCCTGTGACTTTCACGGTCACGCCGAGCAGCAATAGCTATGAGGTGTCAACTGTGACTGTCACCTATGGTGAGAATGGCACGAAGCCGGTAACGAACAATGGCGACGGCACCTATACATTCTATATGCCCGATGATAACGTGACAATTACCGTTGTATGCACTAAGAAGTCGACAGGTGGAAACCAGTTTACTCTCGTTACCGCACAAAATCAAATCGTTTCTGGTGGAGAGTATGTGATTCTTGATGTGAATGGCATTGCAGCTATGGCTAAGAATTCTAATTCTACCCCGAATTATGAAGATCCATCTTCAGCATTCGATTTAAGCAATGATGTTGTAACTCTTACCGATGGTAGTAATGTCTCGATTATTAAGCTGGCGAATGGTTCAACTACAGGAACTTTCACAATGCAGGATGGAACTACATATGTTGCGAAACCAACCAGTAAAACCCTTCAGACTTCAGCAACTGCACCAGGTGATTGGACAATCACTTATGGTAGCCAAGGTGTAACATTTAATTGCAATAATTATAACATAAGATATAATGCTGAGCACTTCCGCTGCTATACAAATAATACTGGTGATGGTGTTAAGCTCTACAAGCGCATTGATTTAGGCACGACCGTGAGCATTCAGCCTGATGGTGGCGACGTAATTGGCAGCCAGAATGTTGTTGTCGATGCCAGCACCGAGACTGCTGTGGTGCGCTACAAGGTTGGTGAGAATGGGACATGGAGTGAATGGGCCACAGGTCCCGTAAACTTCACTCTCACTGGCGATGTTGACGACACCAAGACTGTCTATGCCGAGGCTAAAGAGCCCAACCAGGAGCTTGAGCCCGGCGAGGATGAGGAGGTTTCCGAGGCTAATGCCACTTTCCATTTCATTGCGCCTAATGCGCCGGTGATTACGCCGTCGAGCAAGAGCGTTTTGGATGTGAAGCAGAGTGTGACAATCACCACCGAATATGCCGATGGTCAGGTTGAATACAGCACTGACGGCGGTGAGACTTGGACTACCTACAATGGCGTGTTCGACGTGTTTATCAACGCATTGGGTGAAAGTGCAACGGTGACTGCCCGCGTGACCGTCAACGGCGTGACCAGCGAGACAACCAGCGCTACCTACACGCGCAACATTCAGCCCGTAGTCTTCTCGCCCGTGAGTGGTACCTACTACTACGGCGAGCAGAGCGTGGAGATGTTTAGCGTAACACCCGGTGCCCGCATCTACTACACGATGACCACCGACGGCACCGAGCCCGCCGACCCCGTGATGAACGGCACTGGCGTGCAGCTCTACAGCGGTCCCATCGAGGGTCTCGAGGCCGGCACAACCTATAAGTTCAAGGCCGTGGCCTACATTGGCACCACCGCCAGCGAGGTCAGCAGCGCCGAGTACACCATCGAGGCACACAGCGACAGCTACTGGCAGAATGTGGCTGCGATGAACGCCGATGACGGAAGCGTAACGAAATATTTCGAGAACCCCGTGCAGGTGGTGTATATGAGCACCTACCAGAACAACGGCAGAACGCCTGAGTTCTGCTATGTGCGCGACAACAGCGGTTACGGCTTGGTTTACTTTGCTAAGAACCATACCGCTTACAACGGCTACACTAAGTTCCAAATGGGCGACTGGCTTGATGGTAAAACCATTCGAGGTACTACCGACACTTGGGACAGGGGCTTCCATAACGAGCTGGGAACTAGTTCCGGCTCAATCTATCAGTGGCCAAGTAACAACGTTGGAAACACTACAATCCTTCCCGAAGCGGTTACCAATGCCGATGTCAAGGCTGGGTGGAATGCAAGCAACTATAATTCTAGTGGTGGTTATAAGACCGGTGTCACAGACGACAACTTGTGGGGTCACTACATCCACCTGCGCAACAATACCGTTAGCGGACTTTCCACCGTTGACGATAAGTATAAAGGTGTGATGACCGACCAAAACAACGAGAAACTCACCTACTACGACGTGTTTTATAAGTTCTCGGGCTTTGGCACTAATGCCAAGACCTATAATCAGAGCTTCTTTGATGCTCGTCAAGTCAAGGGTGCAACCTTCGACTTCTATGGTATCGTAGCGTTCTATGGCCCAGATGCTAATAATGCGACGTATGCCAACCAACCGTTCCAGATTGTGCCGCTTGACATCCTGTGGGTGTACAAGCCACAAATCAGTGGCGTGCAAGAAGGTGAGACTTACGTAGAGCCGCAAGAGGTAACGCTTAGCATCGACGCTGTAGAGGGAGATGACGAGCATAGTTCCGTAATTTGGTACAAGACCAGCGAAATGGACGATTATGCTATTTATACTGGTCCGTTCACGGTGAGTACTACCACAACCATCGAGGCTTATACTACTAAAATGACCGAGTATAGCGATCGCATGGAGAGTGTTCACGTGACTACAAATGTTAATTTCACCCATATCAGTACGCCGTTTATTACGCCTGATGGCGGTGTGTATGCCGTTACCGACGATCCCGTGGATGTAACGATTACCCGCAACCCCGAGTTGGATGACGCATCGGTTGTGCAGAGCGATGTTAACATCTGGTTTACTGTTGATGGCAGCGACCCGGCTGACGAGAACAATCCTAACCGCTACGATTACACCACCGAGAACAAGGAGGAGCATCTCGACGAGATTCACACTACTACCACGGTGCGTGCTATCTCTGAGTACCATGGTATGTACAGTGCTGAGGCCATCAGCCAGACCTACACCTTCGTTGAGAGCAACGGCATCATTTACGACCTGGTGACCAACGTCAACCAGATTAACGAGAATGGTGTTTACGTGATTGTCAACCAGCCCGGCCATGAGGCGATGAGCAACGTTCAGGGAGCCACCACGCGCGGTACCACGGGCGTGAAGTTTGTCGACGAAGACATGAAGACTAAGGTCTACGGCAATCAAGACGTGGCTGTGTTTACCGTCACGCCGCTCACTCACGAAGGCGACACCGGCGGTGAGAAGCACTTCCTGTTCACCACGCACAATGGTGCTACACTGGCATCTAATGGTATCCTCTATGTCGATGAGACTGCTGCTGCCAATGGCAACACGCTGCTCACCGAGGCTGAGGAGGACGCAATGGGCAACAGCGTGGCTGTGGTAACCATCGACAATGACGAGGGTGAACAGTCGCACAAGGCCCGCATCCGCTTCAACTATGCCGGTGGCGACAACCGCTACCTGCAGTATTGGAACCGTGACCATTACTTCACCACTTACAAGACTCAGGACGACGAACGTGCCGTCTACCTTTACTACAAGAAGGCTACGCCGCTGGCTACTATTGAGAAGGAGGGTGTGAAGAACAAACAGTACACCGTTGCTGACCGTCTGCTGATTGTGGCCGCTAACGATGCCGAGCATGTGATTTGGGCTAAGGACGAGGGCAATGTGTCGATTGCTCGCACCGAGATTAAGGGCGAACAAATCGACTACATGCGTTTCGTGGCTAAGGATAGCTTAAGTACTGCTCAAGATGCTGGTGTGCTGTTCCAAAAAGGTGACTGGGATCAGAGCAACTGGGTGATGATCAAACTCCACAGCAGCGACTACGACAGAATATCGTCTTTTAAGGGACAGTATATCAAGGCTGCCACGCTGCAAGGCACTTACACTGACAATGTGAACTACACCATCGAAGCTGCCGAGGGCTTGAATTGCGAAGATGGTGAAACCTACATTCCTAACGTGTATTGCGCCGCTAACTTCCTCGATGCTAACCTAAACCTGACGGAAACCAGCCAGGGAGCTCGCGAAATCGACGGGTATGAGAATGGCGAACCCGAATATGGCGATCGCTACTTCTTCTTCATGAATCCTAAGGTTCAGGAGGTGGCTACAATCACCTACGCTGTGTGGGATGGCTCGAAGTTTGTGATGCCTGAGAAGGTTGGTGAGGAAATCAATGGCGCCGGCATAGCAGGTGCGTTCACTGTTGACTTAAAGTACAACACTGGAGTTTCATTGACTACCAGTTTGGAACCGAACCAAGCTTATCAGTTCACCGCTGTGCTCAACAAGGTTGCTCAGCAGGACAATGCTCCGCGTCGCGCTGAGAGCACCGTCAAGCCGGGTGCCTTCTCCGCCGATGCAGGCAAGGTGGTTTACCCGCTTGACCTTACGGCCGACGAAAACCAAATCGTGACTGAGGTGCGCGACCTCACCGGCAATGCCGTGCGCGAGGTTGCAAGCGTGAAATATGTGAGCATCACTGGCGTGGTGAGCGACAAGCCGTTTGAGGGCATGAACATCATCGTGACCCGCTACACCGACGGCACAACGTCCACCGCTAAGGTAATGCGTTAAACCGCAAGATAATTATGAGGGCGGCACTCCACCACGGGGTGCCGCCCTTTTTGATATAAGGTTCCCCCAGAGCCGTTGGCACTGGGGGCTACCCAGATGCTCGCCCAACGGGCGAGGAGAGGGTGGCTAGCAGTTCTAGATTGTCTAGATTCTCTAGATTATCTAGATTATCTAGATTGTCTAAATTCTCTAGCGTTTCGGAAATAAAAATGTGCGAGCACATTTTGTATTTCGCTCAACTTGCACTACCGTTGCCGGATGGCGGCGAAGGTAGGCGGCGTTTCGGAAATAAAAATGTGCGAGCACATTTTGTATTTCGCTCAACTTGCACTACCTTTGCGAGAAATATTAAACATTATAGCATTATGACGACAAAATCGATATTTTGCCTTGCATGTGTGGCTGTGGCAGCGATTGGGCTGCTCGCTGCATGCTCGGGTGGCGAGGGCGGCTCGACGAAAAACGCGTCGGCCGACTATCCGGTGACTAAGAAGGACTACGACAACATCGTGAACACGCACACCGACTTCTATGTGATTAGCGCGCTGAAGGACCTGGACAGCAAGGGCATCACGCTGAAGGGCGACCTCGACGGTGACGGCAAGGAGGAGCGCGTGACGGCACGCATCGGCAACCAGGCGATGCTGGAAATCATGGGTTACAAGGGCGAGTACGGCACGCCGATGCAGCCTGTGCTGGGCGGCCTGCTCGAGGAGTATAACAGCGAAAATGACAGCACCACGGCTGACTTTGCCGACTATTACGTGCAACTGAGCGCTTGCGACCTCGACGGCGACGGCCGCGACGAGGTGATTGTGGCTATGGGCGACAAGAGTCTGACTAACTATTGCGCCATCTACACGGTTCGCGATGCTGACACCGACTCGTTTAAGTTGGTTGGCGAAATCGACGGCATGACGCCCTTGAGCCGCAACCCCTTTATCATCGACGAAAACAAGCACGTGCTCACGCCTTACGGCTCGCAGGGCCTCTACGAGGAGTATATCTACGACAAGGGCACGGTGTTTAAGGCGCAGTAAGGCGGAGTAAGGCGCAGCGGGGCTGCGCGGTTTAACGCTCGCGTTGCTCGCTGTTTAACGCTTCGCTGTTTAATGCTCGCTTTGCTCGCTGTTTAAGGCTGCGGGCTATCAATGGGTCCAATGGGAATAATGGGTCAAATAGGGCCAATGGGTCTTATTTGACTTATTGGTCCTGTTGGGCTTTTTCCTGTTTTCCGCAATGGGACACGCCAATCAGCCTTGAGCGATTTCCACGAGTATTTGTTGCTCGTTTGACATTTTGAGCACGGTTGTCTTCTCTTTCTTGGTCTCGGGCAGAGTGTAGGTGATGGAATAGATATTCTTGGTCAAATCTCTTGCGCGGTTGAGCGAGAATGGCGCGTTGGCCTTCTTGATTCTTCGCTCAAGCTCGAGCATTATGGTGTAGGCGGTGAAGCAGATGCAGATGTGGCCCTCGATGCGGTTGCGCAGGCGGTGGTAGATTGGGCGTATGCGCAAGTCGGTTTTGTTCATGCGGAAAGCCCGCTCGATGAACCAGAGGTTGTGGTAGTTGGTGATGATTTTCTGCTTGGAGAGTTTCGAATTTGTGATATAGGCCTTGATTCCGTCCCATGCCGCGTCAGCATTGAACTTGTCGTAGTCGATGGAGATCTTGATTTCTCCCTCCATGTGCAGATACTTGTTGTAGCCTCGGTTGTTGATGTTGCTCTTGGTCAGCTTGCCGGCACCCAATTTCTTTTCCAGCCGCCTGAGCCCGTCCCGGCGGTTCTTGGCGTCTTTGCGCGCCCTTTTGTCACTCATCGACACGACCACTCGCCGACCGTCCTCCCGCGTGAATGAGCGCACTTGGCCGCTTTCGAGATGCATCGACAGGATTTTATTCTTGACCTTGACAGAATCGTTCTTCGGACGGGCTCCTAATATATATTGGTATCCCGCCGCATCAAGAGCCTCAAGGTTCTTCTTGGACAGAAGCCCCGCGTCGGCAATTATGACTGGGCGCTCGAAACCGAACCTGCCCGCAAGCGACTCCACCATCGGAATCAGAGTCCGGCTCTCGTGGATGTTGCCCTCGAATATCTCGTAGCCTATCGGGTTGCCGCCCATGGCCACAAGAAGCCCGAGGAATATCTGGGGATTACGGTGCCGGCCTTCCTTGGAAAAGCCACACAGGCGCAGGTCGTCCTCGTCGGCGGCCTCGAAGTACAGGGTGGTCATGTCGTAGAACACGACACCCACTTTCCCGCCCAGTACCTTCAGCGTCTGGGCATAGCTTATCTGTTCTACCTGATGCTTGACTCCGCAGCCCTCGGCGGGAGAAAGGCGGTCTATGAACCGGTATATACTGTCCACCGACTTGTTCACATGGAGATAGCGACTCATGTAGTCGATGGTTTTCAACTTGCTGCCAGGATTGAACAGACGGCACACAACCAGATGCCGGAACATCTCGTCATCGATGGCGTTGTAGCCTATCCGGTCATACAGCGAGCCGTAAACCAACTCCGGGCCATACACCCTCACTTGAGAGTTGGCCAATGTGGACATGAAGTCCGTAATGATGTCGTCCGTCTCCCAGGAAAAAGGCAACTTCGGTCCACGCTGGTCGTCAATCCACTGTTGCGCCTTGCGCTCGAGCGAACGAAGTTCCGACTCGTCACGAGAAGAGCCAAACGACTTAACAACCTTATATCCAGAACGATTGCTCTCAACTACCTGAACACTTTCAGAGCCCGATTTATTCTTTCTTCTACGCAAAAACATATGCAAAGATAGCATGGGACACGCCATTTTGCAAATGTTTTCAGGTAAATCACTGATTATCAGACATCATTTTTCTCAACAATCAACTCGCGCCGAAAACAGGGGAATAATGGGTCAAATGGGGCCAATGGGTCTTATTTGACTTATTGGTCCTGTTGGGCTTTTTTTGTGTGGTGGGGTGGGGCGGTTAGCGGTCGCGTGCGATGATGTAACTGAAGATGTCGCGCATCCAGTCAATGGCCTGGCTGTGTGGCAGCGTGTCGAGCACGTCATCGGCCTCGCGCTGCAGCCGCTTCATGGTGTCGTAGGTGTAGTCGATGCCGCCGGCTCGCTTGGCGAAGTCAACGAGTTGCTCGATTTGCTCGGTGCTGAGCGTGGCTTGTTGCAGCAGTTGGGCCATTGCGGGCTGGTCGGGGTGGCTGGTTTGCCGCATGGCATAGATGAGCGGCAGGGTCACCTTGCCCTCGCGCAGGTCGTTTCCGGTGGGCTTGCCCACCACGTCGTCGTGGTAGTAGTCGAAGGTGTCGTCCTTCATCTGGAAGCATATGCCCAACAATTGCGCAAAGCGCCGCAGCGTCTCTATTTGGTCGAGCGGCGCGTCGAGCGCCAGTCCGCCCACTGCTACGCAACTCTCGAAAAGCGCGGCTGTTTTGCGCCCGATAATGCCCATATAGGTTGCCTCGTCGACGTTGTGGCGGCGTGCGTTGTCGACCTGTGCTATCTCGCCGAGCGACAGGCTGCCGCCCATCTTGGCGAGTTCTTCGAGTATTCGGCTGTCGCGGGCCATCACGGCGCATCGCAGCGCTGTGGTTACGAAGTAGTCGCCCACGAGCACGGCCACGTGGTTGCTCCAGGTGTGATTGATGGTGTCTTGTCCGCGTCGCTGCTGCGCCTCGTCGATGACGTCGTCGTGGATGAGCGATGCGTTGTGCAGCATCTCGACAGCCGCTGCGGCGGCCACCACGCGGTCGTTGACCTGTCCGAAGTATAGTCCGCTGAGCATGGCCATTATGGGCCTTAACTGCTTGCCTTTCACCTGCAAGTAACTGGCCACGATGTTGTTCATCAGCGGCGTGTCGCAGTGCAGCGTGTCGGCGATAAGGCGGTTCATTTGGTCCAGATAGGGACCCAGTGCGGCTTGTATTTGACTGAGATTTGTCATTTCAACTGCAAAATTAGTGCAAGTTGAGCGAAATACAAAATGTGCTCGCACATTTTTATTTCCGAGACGCCGCCTAATTAATCAAAAATTAGTGCAAGTTGAGCGAAATACAAAATTTTCGCTTGCTTATTTAGGGTGCCGGGCTGATGGGGGCTGCGATGGCATCGCAGCATACCGAACAAAACAATGGCGGCACGTCGTGCGACGCGCCGCCTGTTGTTATTGTGCATTATGCGTTATGCATTATTTTCCCAGCAGGATGTTGATGAGTGCATTCAGGTCGTTACCATCTACGCCACCTTGGTGATCAACGTTGGCGCGTCCGTCGTAGTTGTCGGCGCTATCCTTACCCAGAATGATGTTGATAAGGGTGTTGAGGTCGTTACCATCAACGTTGTTGTCGCCGTTGACATCGCCATCTTTGTACTCGGGCATGTCGGCATACTCACCATCGACGGGATAGAGCTGAACCAGACCCTTGTAGAGCGATACGAAGCCAGTGATGTTGAAGGTGTGTCCCTCGAGCTGTTCAGCCTCAGGAATCTCAACGCCGAAGCGGTTGTAAGCAACGAGTTCGGCACTGCCGTCGTTGAGAGTGTAGTAAGCCACATTGTTCTTGACCGAGTCGAGTGTGACGGTGCAGTCGAGCAACTTGACATAGGTGTGTACCCAGTCTTGACCGATCTCCTCGATAGCGGTCTCAATGGGTTGCACCTCATCACCGTGGTGGTCGGCGACGAATGTCTCACTAACCGGGGTGAGTTGCTTAGCGCCGTTGTAAGTCTTCCAACTTGCCTGTGCGTTCTTGATAACGTCACCGTTGGTGAAGGTGTTGTCGAGCGGACCATAAACCAGTGTGAAGGTGTCGTTGTTCTTCACATACAGGTTTTGACCATTCTGATAGATGGCAATCAGGTCGCTGGTAATCTCGGCGGTAGTCTCGGCGGGCAGCTCAAACAGAGCGTTCACGTCGGCCACCTTGGGAACTTCCACTTGTCCACCGCCAGCCAGAGTGATGTTGGTGGTGAGCAGTTGATAGACGGTGTTGGTCTTGCCATACGAACCTACGATGCCATACACGTCGTACTTCTGAGTGAGGTCGGCGGGGATAGTGGCACCCATGTTGTTGTAGAATGCGCAGGTGTTGCCGTTGGCGTCGGTCAGTTTCTTGTTGTCGTTGTCGATGGTGACATTCTTAATAACTACATAGTGACCGAAGTTCTCGTGTGCGATGAAAGAAGTAGCAACATCCTCGGGGGTCACGGTAACGGTGCCCTTGGCAGCATTGAAGCCTTCGAGTTTCTGGATGTTGTTGTCACTCTTCAACTCAGGCTCACCGTCGTAGGTGGTCTTGGTACCCTTGAATCCAGCGGGAATCACGTCGCCAGTGTTGTAGGTCTCGCCAACCGAGCCGAAGATAAGCATGTAGCCCGTGTCGTCCTTAACAAAGAGGCGCGAGCCATTTTGAGCGAGAGCAACAACATCGTTGCCGATGGTCACTGCAGTGTTGTCGGCAGTCTGCTGGAACTCAGCGATTGTGATACCTTCGACAGTAGTACCGCCACCACCAACCTCTTCAACACTGATGGGGAGGATTTGGTAGGTTACGTTCTCAGCCGAAGCGGTCTTGTAAGCGCCCACGATACCAGTCACGTTGTAAGTCTTGGTGTAGTCGAAGCCGCTCACGTTGAAGCCTAAGCCGTTGTGAGCAGAACCCGTACCGCTCTCGTCGGTAATGGTCGACATTTTCTTAGAGCCGTCGCTTTGCTCGGTGTAGCCCAGAGTTGCGTTGTTGATGACAACTAGATGTGCAAAGTTGCTGTGACCCATCTGAGCAACGGTGATCTGGGTAGGTGTAACGGCGGTGCCAGCGGTGCCATCCTGGAAGTTGCTGTTTGCATCCACAGCAAGTTCGTATTCACCGTTGTAGGGCATCTTGGTGCCAGTGAAGCCAGCGGGAATCACGTCGCCTGCTTTGTAAGTCTTACCGGTGGTGCCATAGAACAAAGCGTTACCGGTTGCGTCTTGTACATACATGTTCTTGCCGTTCTGCTTGAGCACGGTCACGGGGTTGGTGAACACCACCTGCGTATTATCCTCGACAGCAAGGAATGCTGCGATGTTGGCAACCGAAGTTGCGGAGCCAAACACATACTCAGCGGTAGCCACCTCGCTCTCGACGTTGTTGGCGATAGCGATAGCCTTGATGGTGGTGTTGCTGCTCAGGGCGATGGGAGCGCTGTAGAGCGTGCTCGAAGCCGTGGGAGCGGTGCCGTTGGTGGTGTAGTAAATCGATGCACCAGCAGTGGCGCATTTCAGCGACACCTCGATGGGAGCGTAGTAAGTGCCAGCGGCGGGAGTGAAGGTAGGAGTAGCGGTAGTAACCACAGCCGATCCGCCAGTGGTAACCACCATCTTCTGCAGACGTGCATGACCGCTTCCGCCGGGCAAAGTAATTGTTACTGTGCCTGCGCCGCCAGTCCATGAGCCTGCAGCGCCATCCTCGGTATACGTGCCAGTATCAGCAGTTGCACTACCGGTAGTGCCATGAGCAAAATTATAACTGGAACCTGAGAACGTGAAATCAATTTGATTGATATTTTCAGATGCAGATACAGTTATAGTGTTGCTGCCATAAACGCGAACACCAGTGCCCGTTGTGTAATACTTAGGAGTGGTGGTGTTGGTGCCCTTGTCAAAAGTGACAGTAACTCCACTCACTGTGAGCGTGGTGACTTCCTGAGCGTTGGCATAGCCTTGCTGCGAGAAGTCAATCGTCACGGTTGCTGCCCACGCACTTGCAGCGAGCAGAACCGAAGCAAAGAGAGTTAGAAATTTCCTCATTTCGTTGTGTTTATAGGTTAATAAAATGGTTGTTTGCATAGTTATCCAACTAACTGACAAAGGTACGCAATAGTTTTGAATGAGCGAAATAAAAAGCTGATTATTTTTTGGCTGTGAGTTGAGAAAAGAGTGAAATACCTGATTTCCATTGTGTTAACAATGGGGTGGTGTGTCGGGCGATCATGACGCGAGCCAGTGGCTATGTTACAAAAAAAATGGCACCCAGCGTTGTGCTGAGTGCCAGGTGGTACCTCCGGGGATCGAACCAGGGACACGCGGATTTTCAGTCCACTGCTCTACCACTGAGCTAAGGTACCCTTTCGCAAAATTGCGAGTGCAAAGGTAGGTCGGATTTTTGAATTGGCAAAATTTTTTTGAAAAAAAATGCTCTTTGAGGCAAAAAAAGTTGATTTTTGCCCCTCTTAGGGTGCATTTTTGGCAAGTTTTTGCCCGCGATTGAAGAATTTTTACTAACTTCATCGCCCAGTTATGGGATGGGTTGCAATGCCCATCATGAAAGCGACGATGGAAAAACTCATGCAATACGTGTGGCAACACCGGCTGTGGCGCAGCGACGACATGCTCACCAACGACGGGAAGCGGGTGCGGGTGATTGACCCGGGCCTGCTCAACACCGATGCCGGCCCCGACTTTTTCAACGCCAAAGTAGAGATTGACGGGCACCTGTGGGTGGGCAACGTGGAGATTCACGTGCGCGCCAGCGACTGGCAGCGTCATGGCCACCACACCGACAAGAGTTACGACAGCGTGATTCTGCACGTTGTCGACAAGGACGACGCGCCAGTGTTTCGCAGCAATGGCGAGCGCATCCCACAACTGGTGTTGCAGTGCTCGCCGCGCTTCGGCGAGAGTTACGATAGCCTGGTGAACGCGCGCACCGAGTTGCCCTGCTCGTCGCAACTCAAGGAAGTGCCCCACCTGGTGATTACTGAGTGGATCGACGCGCTGGCCTTCGAGCGCCTTCACGGCAAGGTGCAGCGCCTTCACGACCTGCTTGACGCGTATAGCGGCAGTTGGGAGGACGTGTGCTACGTGACGCTGGCCCGCACGTTGGGCTTCGGCATCAATAGCGATGCTCTGGAGCGTCTGGCGCGCCGCACCCCGTTGCGGCTGCTGCACAAGCACAGCGACTCGCTGCTGCAGGTCGAGGCCTTGCTCCTGGGGCAGGCCGGACTGCTCGACCCCACGCGGAGCGCCGGCGACGCTTACCATGAGCATCTGTGCCGCGAATATGCTTTCTTGGCCAATAAATTCTCGCTGCGACCCATGGACGCCGAGTCGTGGAAGTTGTTCCGCATCCGGCCCCAGAATTTCCCTTACCGCCGCATCGCCCTGCTGGCGCACTACGTGCACGGCGGCTTCAACCTGATGCAGGACATCATGGAGGCTGATGGCGAGAAAGCGCTGCGTGCGCTCTTCGCTGTTGAACTCACGGGCTACTGGTCCACGCATTACACCTTTGGTAAAGCCACGCCGCAGGCCACCAGCGCGCTGAGCCAGCGGTCGATCGACATCGTGCTGATTAACACCGTCGCACCACTGTTTTACGCTCGTGGTGAACTCACCGACAACTACGAACTTCACGACCGCGCCATTGCGCTGCTGGAGTCGCTGCGTCCCGAGCAAAACAGCATAGTGGCGCAATTTGCCACGGCGGGGCTGAAGAGCGACAGCGCACTGGTAACGCAGGCCCTGATACAACTTAAACGCAACTACTGCGAGGCCCGCAAGTGCATCTACTGCCGCATCGGGCACCGCCTGCTCAGCACTGCCGCCCACCGCAGTTAACGAATTATATTTTTGAATAGGGGATTATCGGCGCGATAATTCGGCCTTGATGGCCGAGGTGTTGAAATCCTCGATGGCGGTAAGTTTTGCGGGCTCGTAGGTGGCTTTGTACCACGGTTGGCTGTTGAAAACCATCTGCACATCAGGATCGGGGAACCATTCTCCGTGTCGCGCCCGCATCTCATTGAGCATGAACTCCAAGGTCTCAGTAGGTATGAAGCTGAGCAATTGCGGCGTGATTGGGATGACCGAAGCCACGGCCCACACGCCTGGCACGTGCTCGTACGGCCCGTGCAGCCGGCTGAGCAAGGCGTGGTTGGGTATGCTGGGCTTGTGTGACACAAAGGGCTCGTCGTGCACTACGGTCACCTCCAGCCCCTGCACCCACGGCTTGACTTCCCATATCATGGGACCCATTATTGCACCAGCGCCGCCCCCGCCAGGCATCTTGTCCCACTTGGGGTCGCTGGGGTCGCCATTGCTCACCCGGCCCCCGCCGTAAAGCACGTAGAAGGCGTGCTTCTCGACATCGACTTTCAGCGCGTAAATTCCTGGGTCGCTCTCATAGGTGAGTTCATTGTAATGTGACATCTTGGGACCGAACAACGGGTGTCCTTTCTTTCCCTCGATGGAGTAGATGCCGCCCAGCAAAAAATGAATTGGTGCCAAAAACAGGCCGTTGTTCAACTCCTTAGATGTAATGGAATAGCTGGCATTGACCACGGCCCCGCTGGCGTCGCGTTCGACAAGCATCACATAGTTGCCGAGCCGTTCCATCGACAGTGTGTGATCATTGCCGCTGGGCAGGATTATGCGTTGATTCTTGACAGGGAACGTAGCCCTTTCGGGCTTTTTATCTTTGGTGAAGATGTTGAACTTGATGTAATTAAGTTCAGCCTCGTCGGCATCGTAGAACGTTGTGATGTAGTATAGCCCGTCGAACCAATGAGCACTTTCTTCGCTTAGCAAATCACTCTTAGGTAATATCTCGCGCCAATCTTCGCGGTGGTGATAGTCGCTCTCGATGCGCTCATTGAGGTCGCTGTCGTCCAACGCGAAGTAGCCGGGCCGGAGTTGTGCCACCAAAGGTGCAAAGGCGAGCAGTAGCGCCATTGTCGATAGAATTAATCGTTTCATGGTATTGAAGTTTACATCATTGGGAAGAGGCCGTAGAGCATAGCGTCGATTTTGTCGGTCACTTGCACGAAGTCCTCCGGATTGTCGCCAAACTTGCAGTTGTCGCCGTCGACCACCAGCAGCGGTCCTTTGTAGTCGGCAATCCATTTTTCGTAACGCTGCTCGAGACCCTTGAGATAGTCGAGTCGCATCGACTGCTCGTACTCGCGTCCGCGCTTCTGGATTTGCGACACCAGTGTGGGGATGCTGGCCCGGATGTAAATCATGAGGTCGGGCAGTTTGACGAGCGACATCATCAGGTCGAAGAGGTCCTGATAGTTGGCGAAGTCGCGGTCGCTCATCATGCCCTGGTCGTGTAGGTTGGGAGCAAAGATGCGTGCGTCCTCAAATATTGTGCGGTCTTGGATAATCACCTTGTCGCTCTTTGAAATTTCGACCACCTCTTTGAATCGCTTGTTCAAGAAGTAAATCTGCAAGTTAAACGACCATCGCTCCATATCGGCGTAAAAGTCGGCCAGATACGGATTGTCGCTCACCGATTCGAAACGAGGCTCCCAACTGTAACGCTGTGAGAGCATCCGAGTGAGAGTGGTCTTGCCACAACCTATGTTTCCTGCTACTGCTATATGCATAATTGTAAAAATTTATTGTTGTATTAAGGAGGAGTCATCGGGGAAGAGGCCGTAGAGCAGCCTGTCGATGCGGTCGGTGACGAGTTGGAAGTCCTCGGGCCGATGCTCAAAGTCGAGGCTGTCCTTGTCGATAATCATCACGCGTCCCTTGTACTGGTTGGTGATGAAATCCTCGTAGCGCCGGTTCAGGTTTTCGAGATATTCGAGTTGCATCACCTGCTCGTAGTCGCGTCCGCGCTTCTGTATGTTGCCCACCAGGTGTGCCACCGAGGCGCGCAAGTAAATCATGAGGTCGGGCAAACGCACCACGGTGAGCATCTGCTCAAAGAGTTCCATGTAGGTGTTGTAATCGCGGTCGGTGAGGTTGCCCATGGCTTTGTTGTTGGCCATGAACACATACACGCCCTCAAATATCGAGCGGTCCTGGATAATTGTGCCCTGAGACTGCCCAATGGCGATGAGGTCGCGAAAGCGCTCCTTGAGGAAGTACACCTCGAGGTTGAACGACCATCGGTGAATGTCGTGATAGTAATCCTCGAGATACGGGTTGTGCTCAACCGACTCATATTGTGGTGTCCAGCCGTAGTGCTGGGCGAGCAGCCGAGTGAGTGTGGATTTTCCGCTTCCTATGTTTCCGGCGATAACAATGTGCATGGCTAAATCTTATATGCCACAAATTTACGAAAAAAATTGAAATCCCACACCATGAGGGGCGATAAAAATGCACTCAGGTGCACGGCAATTTCATTTAAAAAAGTTTTTGAAGGCGAAAGATGGGTCATTTTTTATAGAAAATCACTAAATTTGCACGCAGCGATGCGGAAGCACCGCCG